>CAZHNN010000019.1:0-28002 GCA_964533965.1 uncultured Clostridia bacterium
AGGCCATACTCTTTGTGGCGGGGGAAGCAGTATCGACGGAGGATCTGGCAAATGCCCTGTCCGTTACGATGCTGGAACTCGAAAGCCTGCTATCGAACATGCAGCTTGAGATCGAACAAAAACAGCGTGGCATAGAGCTGTTCCGGTTTGGAGACAAGGTTCAACTGCGCACCAACAACAGCTATTCCGAACAGGTACAGGCTGCGTTGCAACCCATGAGCATGCGGACATTGTCCCAGTCCATCCTTGAAACACTTTCTATCATCGCTTATAAGCAGCCCATCACACGCACGGAGATTGAACAATACAAGGGCGTATCTGCGGATTATTCCATCAAGATATTGACCGAACGGGGTCTGATCGATGTAATCGGGCGCAAGGATACCGTGGGACGGCCTTCGTTGTACGGAACGACCGAAAGCTTTATGCGTTATTTCGGCATATCCTCGCTTTCTGAGCTTCCCGCCTTGCCGGAGGTAGCGGAGGAGGAAATAACGGTGTAAACGGTTTATTCATAAACCGTTTAACGGTTAATATTAACCGTTTGACTTGGATAACTATGGATATAAAGGGCAAACTTCTCTTCGGAGGACAAAGGGATGCTTGCTTTTTTTATTGTGTTGGGCATATTGATTTTGCTCGCGATCTCAGCGCTCATGTTGAAGCTGACGGTCCGGCTTCGGTTTGTCTTCGGTCCGAAAGAAAAATCGTTTCGGTGGCAGATTAGCCTCCTCAAGAATGCTTTTCACAAGGAATATGATTTTTTTCCAAAAGATACCATCGAAAAACAGGTCAATCTACGCGGGCGAGAACGAGCGATGGAGTTGACGCAACACCTCTTGCGAAGTTCCAGTTTTTGGCAAGTGGATGCATACGTGTTGCTTGGTGTGGGAGATGCCGCCTTTACGGCGATTTGCTGTGGCATTGTGGACGCGACGTTTAACGCGATTGCAAGCGTGCTGCTTCCAAAGGGAAAAAAAGGCCGCGGATGGCTTTTGCGAACGACACCAGCGTTTGATTCGAAGGCTTTGGAAGCGCAGATTCATGGTATAATTCGAATTCGCACGGCGCAAATTATCCTTGCTGCGTTGAGGTGGCGAAAAGAAAAGGATAGGAGAAAAGAGCATGATGCATCCGATTGAAAATATGATGAAGAGCTCGATGGAGCAAATTCGCGAAATGGTGGATGTGAATACCATCATCGGCGACGCGGTGCACACGCCGGACGGCGCGGTAATCCTGCCTGTATCCAAAGTATCGTTTGGATTTGTTTCCGGCGGCGGCGAATACGGTCAGGGCGGCAGCATCCGGGAAACCAGCAAGGATTTGACGGAAAATCCGTTCGCAGGCGGCAGCGGCGCAGGCATCAGCCTCCAACCGGTAGGATTTGTCGTTGTAAGCGGAGATAATATTCGACTTTTACCTGTTCAGGCTACATGTTTTGCGGATCATATTGCCGACATGGTGCCGCAGTTATTTCAGTTTCTCAAGGATTGCCTGCGACAAAAAGGCCATGACGAGGAAACGAAAAAACAGCCATCGTATGTTTCTTCCGTGATGAAAACGGAAACCGAAACACTGCAATAAAGCAAAAACTGATAACATACGAACAGCAAAAGGAGCGGTCTGCCGCTCCTTTTGCATAATCGCTCAAACGTTTTCATACACAACATAGGAAGGAGGCTTTGATGTGAAAAAAAGAATCCTTTTTCTGTTGCTATGTTGTCTGTTGATCTGTTCCACCGGCATGAACGCGTACGCTGCGCCCGAAGTGTCCGCAAAAGCGTCTTGCGTATTGGAAGTTACTACCGGACGGGTACTCTATTCCCAAAATGAAAATGAGCGTCTGCCGATGGCCAGTACGACGAAAATCATGACCGCGCTGATGGTCATCGAAAGCGGCAATCTAGACAAGGTCGTGACTATATCCGAGCAGGCCGTGGGTGTCTCAGGCTCCAGCATCTACCTTAAAAAAGGCGAACAATTCACCAGAAAAAGCCTTTTGTATGCGCTGATGCTGGAATCGGGAAACGACGTCGCCGTTGCGCTTGCCATCGATGCCGCAGGCAGCATTACCGAATTCGCGGAACGCATGAACGCACGTGCCAAAGAATTGGGTGCAAAGAACACGCACTTCGTCAATCCGCATGGACTTCCGAGCACGCAGCATTATACCACTGCTTACGACCTGGCGTTGATTGCGGCGACAGCGCTTAGAAACCCGGTATTCTCAGAGATCGTCAACACCAAGAGCATCATCATACAGCCCCAAACGGAAGGCACGCGCCGTACACTGCAGAACCATAATAGACTGCTTTGGGAATTCGAAGGCGCTTGCGGCGTTAAAACCGGCTTTACCAAAGCTGCCGGACGCTGTCTGGTCGGATCCGCCAAGCGGGACGGAAAGCAGGTCGTGGCAGTGGTGCTCAATGCTCCCGACATGTGGGATGATACATGCAATCTTATGGATACGACACTCAAAAGCCTTCAATGGATCACGTTCAAACAGACCGGTGATGTGATGGGAACGGTTGCTGTTGCCAACGGGCTAAAATCTCAGATACAGGGCATTCTCAAAACCGACATCATCGTAAACGTAACGGAACAGGAGCAACCTCGCTTGGTGACAAAAATCGAGTTGCCCAAAACGGTTAAGGCACCTATACAAAAAGGGGATCTGATAGGGCGTGTGACGGTTTCTCTGGATGGCATGACTTTGTGCGAAGCGGATGTTATTGCCGACCGCGATGTGTTGGAAAACACGTTTCTCTATCAGTTGAATCGGCTTATGCATATTTGGGGCGGGTATTCACCTTGACCATGTGTTGCACATTGGGATATAATTAAAAAACTCCTTATTGCACTATCATGTTGGAGGAAGACCATGCGCTTGCAGAAATACCTCGCCGATAGCGGCGTCGCGTCCAGGCGCGCCAGCGAGATCATGATTCGTGACGGAAGGGTCAAGGTGAACGGCCAAATCGTCACGGAGATGGGCGTTCAGGTCGATCCTCAACGCGACCGTATTTCGGTTGATGGCCATCTTGTAAAGAGCGAAGCCAAATACGCCTATTATCTTTTCTACAAACCGCGGGGCGTCGTCTGTACGCTTTCGGACGAAAACGGACGAAAATGCATCGCGGACTTTTTTAAGCAATACCAAAAACGATTGTATCCGGTTGGCCGTCTGGACATGGATTCGGAAGGCCTTTTGCTTGTGACCGATGACGGTGAGTACGCGAACAGAGTGATGCATCCCAGGTACGAGGTGGAGAAGGAATATCGTGTAACGGTAGACAAGCTGTTTTCATCCATCCATGCACAGTCGCTAACCTCTGGAATTGACATCGGGGAAAAGACGCCCGCAAAAGCCTCAAAGGTCAACTTTCAACCCAGACAAGACGGCAGAAGCGTTCTGGACATCACGCTTTCCCAGGGGCGCAACAGGGAAGTACGACGCATGTTGGAGGTATTGGGTTACGAAGTGCTTCTTCTCAAACGCACGCGCATAGGACAACTGACGCTGGGAGATCTGAAGCCCGGAGAAATCCTGCGCATCAACCATGAAAAGGCGCAGCAGGCCTTTATACAGGGGAGGTAATCGCGTGCAGACATCAGATGTGTTGTACACCATTTCGCAGCATTACAATACGCTGAGCAAAGGTCAGAAACGGATCGCCACCTATATTCGTGAGCATTATGACAAGGCGGCGTTTATGACGGCGCTCGCGTTGGGAGAAGCCGTCAATGTAAGCGAGAGCACCGTGGTGCGCTTTGCTTCAGAACTGGGGTATGACGGGTTTCCAAAATTGCAGGCGGCACTGCAGGAGCTTGTCCGCAACCGGCTTACAAGCCAGCAGCGCATTCAACTGGTAGGCGGTTCAGACGAACACCAAACATTCCTCAATGTGCTAAAAGAGGATGTCAACAACCTGCGCAATTCTATGATGATGATCGAGCCCCATGAGATCACACGGCTGATCGACCGCCTTGTGGCGAGCGACGGTATATATATCTGCGGGCACCGCAGCTCCTCCATGCTGGCGCAGTTCTTGGAATACTACCTCAGCTATGTTTTTTCCCGTGTATACCTGATCACGACAGGTGCCAAGGATTACTATGACAGGCTTACGAGAATAGGCTCCCAGGATACGCTGATAGCGATCTCCTTTCCACGGTATTCGATGCGCACTGCGGAGGTGGCGCAGATCGCAAAGGAAAAAGGCGCCGCTGTCTGCGCCATAACAGACAACGCGCAGGCGCCCATCGCCAAAATTGCAGACTACAGGCTCTATGCACAAAGCAGCATGGCAACTTTCGTGGATTCCGTCGTGGCTCCGATGAGCATCATCAATGCCATCATTGTCATCTGCGGGCAGCGCAAGAAGACCGATCTTGAAGCGCATTTCGCAGAACTGGAGAAAATTTGGAGCCACTATCAGGTATATACACAGGTAGATAGCCGTCAAAACGGATCCTTCGACATGACGAAATTCTGATCTGCCGGAAAGGAAGAGCATGCAAAAACCAACTCAGGTTGCCCAACACGAAAAGGTCATCGTACTAGGCGGCGGGCCTGCCGGATTGATGGCGGCGTATCGCGCCGCGCAGCGCGGGCTTCCCGTGCTTTTGCTTGAATCCACGCCGAGATTGCTCAACAAGCTACGCATATCCGGCAAGGGCAGGTGCAATCTGACCAATGCGCTGGACAAAGAAGCGTTTTTGACCAATATCGCGCATGGAAGCCGCTTCTTCCGTAGCGCGTTTTCATTGTTCGACAATTTCGCCTTGATGGAACAGTTTGAAGGCTGGGGGGTTCCCTTAAAGACGGAACGAGGCCAGCGCGTGTTTCCATTGGATGATAATGCACATACCATAGCCGATGCCCTCATCAAGGCTGTTACGAAGATGGGTGTAGAGATCAGGCTAAAGACACCGGTAAAATCCGTCGTGATACAGGACGGGGAAGTGATTGGCGTTGTAACCGAACACGATGAAGGCATACACTGCGGGGCGCTGATCATCGCCACGGGAGGGTTAAGCTATCCCATTACCGGGTCGACTGGGGACGGATACCGCTTTGCAACCGCCGCCGGGCATGCCCATACATCTCTTTTGCCATCTCTGGCGCCGGTTCAGACAAAGCAGACCTGGGTGGCGCAGTTGCAAGGCCTGTCGCTTCGCAATATCGCATTGAGCGTGTTGGAAAACGAGAAGAAGATCTTCGACAAGCAGGGCGAAATGCTCTTCACCCATGACGGCGTATCGGGCCCACTCGTGTTGTCTGCCAGCGCATTGATGCAGAATCCCGAAGGTTGTCAGATGATCATCGATCTGAAGCCCGCACTGAACGATCAGGAGCTTGATTCGAGATTGCAGCGTGAATTGACGGAGAACTCCAACAAAGCCGTCAAGAACATACTGCCGCATCTGTTCCCGCAATCCCTTTGTCCGGTCATGCTGGAGCTTTGGGATGTCGATCCGATGCTGCCCTGTCATCAGGTGACAAAGACCCAGCGAGCTGCGTTGCTGCAATGGATAAAAAAGCTGACGCTGGATGTAAAGTCGATCGGCCCCATCGAAGCGGCAGTCGTCACGCGCGGCGGCATATCGCTGGACGAAATCAATCCGAAGACGATGCAGAGTAAGCTCATCCGCAACCTGTATTTTGCCGGAGAAATCCTGGACATTGACGGATACACGGGTGGTTTCAATCTGCAGATTGCCTTTTCGACAGGCTATTCAGCGGGAAATTTTTGTGAGATAATACATTGAATACAAGTGAGGTGGGTCCATATGGCCTTTTTACATGTCAATTTCTATTCAGATGTTTTGGCACAGGCTACCGAAATGAACGTGATCCTTCCCGAAGGCATACAGAGCTGCACCAGTATGGACAGCAATTTCATACAGAAGGATTTTCCGGTCCTTTACCTGCTTCATGGCTATAACGGAGACGAATCGGTATGGTTCCGCTATTCAGCCATTGAACGGTATGCCGGCAAATATCCTCTGGCCATCGTGATGCCGCGCGGCAACCATAGCTTCTATACCGACAGCCCCGAGACAAGCTATGATTATTTCACATTCATCACCGAAGAATTGCCCAAGAAGGTACAGCACTTTTTCCCCGTATCCAAACGACGCGAGGACACATTCATCGCAGGACTTTCGATGGGTGGATACGGCACGCTGCGGGCAGCATTGGGACGCCCCGATCTATACGCAGCCGCGGCATCTCTTTCCGGGTTCGTCGATCCCGCGCTGGCCTATCAGACAGGCACCATGCGGGACCATTCAGTACGGTCTCTGGGAGCGGATTTGACAACGGCGCAGGAACGGAAAAACGATCTGATCCTGCTGTTGGAAAAGCGCGTAGCCGAAGGAGCATCGTTGCCCAAACTTTACCTCACCTGCGGTACGGAAGACCGCTTGTTCCAACAAAACCTGAATTTCAAGGCAGCCTGTGAGCACTTAGGTGTTCCGCTGACCTTTGACGAGCAGCACGGCATACACGATTGGATCTACTGGGACCGCACCATTCAGGACGTTTTGGCGTGGCTTCCGATTAAGCGGTGAATTCGAAGAAGGGCTAGGCGATAAAAATGGCATTCATTCGATGCAATTTCTATTCGGAGGTGCTGGCTCAGGCCACGGAGATCAACGTGATCCTGCCGGAATACATACAAAGCTGCACTAGCATGGACAGTAACCCGATCGAAAAGGATTTCCCGGTACTGTATCTGCTGCACGGCTATAACGGAGACGAGTCCGCTTGGTACCGCTACACCGCGATCGAACGGTATGTTGGCAAATACCCGCTCGCCGTGGTCATGCCAAGGGGCAACCATGGACGATATGTGGACAGCCCCGAGACGGGATACAGGTATTTCACCTTCATCACCGAAGAGCTGCCCCAGAAGACAAAGCACTTTTTCAACATTTCCGCCAAGAGGGAAGATACTTTTATCGCCGGGCTTTCGATGGGCGCATACGGCGCCATGCGAGCAGCGCTGGGCAGACCGGATCTGTATGCAGCGGCAGCATCGCTGTCGGGCGGCTTGATCGCGCAGATCACCTATGAAGGCAATGCGTTTAGGCCACATCTGCAGGATGCAATGGGAAGGGATCTCGAAGAAGCCAGAAGACGAGAAAATGACGTTGTGGAGCTGTTGGAAAAACGCGTGTCAACCGGCGTTACGCTGCCTAAGCTGTTCGTTTCCTGCGGCACAGAGGATTCGCTGTATAAACACAACACGATGTTCCGCGACAAATGCCGCGAGTTTGGCGTTGACATGACATACGATGAGGAGCCAGGTGTACACGATTGGATCTATTGGGACAAAGCGATACAGAAAGTACTGCCCTGGTTGCCGATACGGGAGGGATAATTCTTGGAAACCCCTGAAGAGCGCCCTCAGAGCTTTGAAGTAGCGCGTGCCGCGCTCAAGCTATCCTCGACCGTCAGCCGTGATGAAGAGAGGAAAGTGAAAGCCGAATACCTTGAATCGGGTATTCTGGGCTGTGCCGTGGATTTTGGCGGCGACTACAACACCAGCATCAGCCGAGTGATCGAGCGCGCTGTCGTCGCGGCTAAGCGTGAAGGCATTATCGCCGACAGGCACAATGAAGTCGGTTGCGTAGCGGGCGCAGCGCATGAAGCCATGCAGCAGATCGCATCCCGCGCCATGGGACTTTCCATCGGCGGAAAGATCGGCATAGCCCGAAAAGATGAACACCTGACGGTATGCGTCTTCTTTGGCGTAGGCCTTCTGCACCTCAACGAAGTGACCGTAGGGCTGGCACACCGCGTTTTATAAGCGTCACCGAACAAATTGCAAACGATCTTTTCAGAGAGCCTGAACATAGGGAGGAAGTATGAGCGAACATCTGGTCATTGCCATCGACGGACCGGCCGGCGCAGGTAAGAGCACGGCCGCTAAGCAATTGGCAAAAGAGCTCCATATCCACATGCTGGATACGGGCGCGCTGTTCCGTGCCTTTGCATGGTATGTCATCCAAAAAGGTATCTCGCCCGGCGATGAAGAGGCTGCGAATGAGGCACTGCGCGATGTCAGGCTGGACATCCAGATCAACGGGAGCCAGCAGCGAACGCTTATAAATGGACAAGACGTATCCGAGCTCATCCGTACCCCTATTATTTCCCAGGGCGCATCGACGATCGGCACAAACGCATCCGTACGACAGATACTTACGCAGCAGGTTCGACGTATTGCGGAGACGACCTCCCTCGTAGCAGACGGTCGTGACGTCGGAACCGCGATGCTGCCCAACGCAACAGTGAAGTTCTTCCTGACGGCTTCCCCCGAAGAACGGGCTAACCGCCGCATGAAAGAACAACAGGAAGCGAATATCGCAGGAAACTTCGAACAGGTGCTGCAGGAGATAATACAGCGTGACAAGACGGACTCAAATAGGGCGATAGCGCCCCTCAAATGCGCCGACGATGCCACTGTCATCGATTCGACGAACATGAACGCGCAGGAAGTCCTGGCTACAATGCTCAAAGCGATTGAGGGTAAGACGAAATGACATGGATATATCGCCTGACCCAACTTATATCGTTGCCATTTTATAAAATTTTCTGGCGTTTTAAAGTGATCTGGTTGGCTCCTCTGCCCGAAGGCCCGCTGGTGTTATGCGCCAACCACATGCATGCATTGGACTGTGTCGACTTAGCGCTGATAACCAAGCGCCAGGTCCACTACATGGCCAAAAAGGAACTGACGGTAAAAAAGGACCTTACAGCGTGGTATCTCCGCAATATGGGCGCTTATCCCGTCGATCGGACAGGGAATGACGTTCCCGCGATGCGGCATACTCTCAAGCTTCTCAAAGAGGGAAAGATCATCGGCATTTTCCCCGAGGGACACCGCTATACGGACGGAACGATACACGAGTTTCATCCGGGTGCTGCGATGTTTGCTCTGCGCTCCCAGGCCAAATTGATCCCGGTAGGGCTCTATTCGACGCACCGGCTGTTCGTTAAGACGAGGGTCGTGGTAGGGCAGGAGATCGATCTTTCCGAATACAGGCAGCGACGTGTCGATTCTGACGATATACAGCATGTGAACCAGCTCCTGCATGACCGTATAGAGGAGCTCGCAAGGTTGGCAAAGCAATCATGAAGATCATCACCGGTAAACACAACGGATTCTGTTTTGGCGTCCAATCGGCCGTTTCAGCCGTGGAACGCGCGCTAAAATCGTCCAAACCCGTCTATACGCTTGGTCCGGTCATCCATAACACAGCGGAGGTGGAACGGCTGAGGGCTCTTGGCACCATTACGGTGGATACGCCGGCGGAGGTGCCCATGGGAGCAACCGTCGTGATACGAAGCCACGGCGTTCCACCATCGGTCAAGCATGAATTAGTCGAAAGGGATTGCCATGTCATCGACGCCACCTGTCCGTTCGTGGCACGCATACAGCAGGCGGTAGCGCAGGCGTATGACCAGGGGAAAGCCATCATGATTGCCGGAAAAGCGGATCACCCGGAAGTCGTGGGGATCAACGGCTATTGTGAGAATACAGCGGTTATCGTGGGAAGCGCGCAAGAGTTGGAAAATCTTGACGTGCAGTCGCCGCTGTTCCTTGTCGCCCAGACAACCTTTGTCCCCAAAGCGTATGAAGATATTCAACGGGAGCTGATCAACAAGAACATCAACTTTGAGGCAATGGATTCCATCTGCCAGGCGACGGTACAACGCCAGCAGGAAGTGGAAGAATTGTCCAAAAAATGCGACGCGATGATCGTCGTAGGCGGTAAACACAGCAGCAACACCCGGGAATTATGGCAAATATGCAGAAATAACTGTAATTTTTCCATAATAGTTGAATCTGCTACCGATGTTTCGATTGAAAACCTGCCGTTAAATGGTATAATAGGAGTTGTTGCGGGTGCATCCACACCGCAATGGTCAATCAGGGAGGTAATTACCAGAATGAATGAACAAGATCTCAACACCGTCGTCGTAGAAGAGCTCGACGCAAACACGCCCCCAGCCGTACAAGAATCCGATGCGCCCGTAGAAGATGCCGTTGTGGAACAGGAAGCCGTAACGGAAGACAACGCTGAGCAGGTTTCGCAGGAACCGGCTGAATCCAAACGCGAACTGACACCCGAAGAGAGTTTCGAGCGCGATTTGGAAAAATCCTTGGTGCGTATTCGCCCGGGCCAAGTGAAGAAGGGCACAGTTGTACAAATTGTTGGCGATGACGTTTTTGTCAACATCGGCTATAAGGCGGACGGCGTAATTCCCCAAAGCGAGCTTTCAATCGACCCCAAAACATCGGCAGCTGATATCCTCAAAGTCGGCGACGAGGTCAATGTGGAGATCATTAAGGTAAATGACGGGGAAGGAAACGTGTTGTTGTCCAAGAAGGCTGTTGACCGTCGCAATGCAGACCGTCAAGCCATCGCAGATCTTGCGGACGGACGTTTCTTCGAAGTGACCATTCGTCAAGCGGTCAAGAGCGGCGTTTTGACCGAATTCCGCGGCGCAAGGGTCTTCATTCCCGCTTCCCAACTGGCTGACCGATATGTGGAAAACCTGGATGAATTCATCGGCAAAAAGATTCTTGTCAAAGCGATCGAAGTCGACAAATCCCGCCGTCGGGTTGTGGCAAGCCATCGCCAGGTTGTCAAAGAACAAGCTGTCATGGCTCGTAAGGAGAAGTACAACCAGTTCGAGGTCGGACAGAAGCTCACGGGCGTTGTCCGCCGCATTACGGACTTCGGCGCGTTCACAGATATTGGCGGTGTAGATGGTTTGATTCACGTCACGGACCTTTCCTGGGGCCGCGTGAAACATCCTTCCGACGTCGTAAAGGTTGGCGATGAAGTCGAAGTGGTGGTTCTCTCCATCAATCCTGAAGCAGAGCGCATCGCTTTGGGATATAAACAGCTGCAGCCCAAACCCTGGGATCATGCAGCGGAACGGTACCTTGTGGGCGATATCGTCGAAGGTACGGTGGATCGTATTGCTCCGTTCGGCGCGTTTGTCGAGCTTGAACCCGGCTTGTTCGGCCTTGTGCATATCTCACAGGTTGCGACCAGAAGGATTGAAAAGGTCGAAGACGAACTGCGCGTTGGGGATGTCATCACCGTGAAGGTGATGGAAGTCGACCCGGCAGCCAAACGCATCAGCCTGAGCCGCCGTGCCGTGCTGCAACAAGACCGCCCGCAGCGCGTCTATGTGGAGAGCGAAAGCGACGCGGACGACATGAACAAATACGAAATCCCACCTGTGGAAGAAGCAAAAGTTTCTTTAGCAGATTTTTTCCCGGATGGGTATAAAGAGAACTAAAACGGTAATACTGTGAGTGACCTCACAATAACCCCCTTTGATTTGCCCCTGATAGTTCAGGGGCCTTTTTTTTCATATGGCAAGTCCAACCTCCCACATGCATATATTTGGCGTAGGAGGGGAAATCATGAAAGTCAACAGGAAATGGTACGGCATGATCACAGCCTGCATCTTCATGCTGATTGCACTGGCATATCTACTAACAAATATACCGCAGGTGCAGGATGTCATATCGCGCTCCGCTTCGATGCCGATATACCGGTCAAACCGAGATGAGGTTTGCCTAATCTCGATCTATGAGGGTGACGTGGCGGCGCTAAAACAAATTGCAACAAAGGCAGCGTCAGGCGGCGTAGCACTGACGATAGCGGTTACGCCGGATACGTTCGTTTCCTCCCCGGAAGAAGCCAAAGGGCTTCAAGCGATGGGGCATTGCTTGGCGCTTAGCGGATATTCTCAAAAGACAAATGAGACGAGCGAACAGTGGATGCAGCGCAGCTATGAGGCACTTTTGAAATTCAAATCGGTTACGGGAGCAACCGATGTGTTGTACGTGCCGTATTTGGGGCAATATACCAAGGAAGCATCCCGCTTTTGTGCCCGCTACGGATTGCAATATCTGTTGTATTGCAAGGATTCTCGGACGTATCCTGCAACATCCACGAAATCCTTTGCGCAGGCGTTGGCGAATAGGGCGGAGAAAGGGGATTTCATCTATATGGCCTTGGACGGCACAACTGATTTTTCCTCCATCGCTAAATACTTTTCGGAGAGGAAACTCACGTTGAGTACTGTCAGCAAGATTCTTTTCGATTGATTATCCAAACGATAGCTGATACAATCAATGGCATAAACAGGGAGGAATTCCATGTACTACAACAGAACACTGCAAAACGGCGTCCGCATTGTGGGTCAGCGCATAGAGGGCTTCCAGTCCGTCAGCGTCGGCATCTGGGCGCACACGGGTTCCGCAAACGAGATCCATGAAGGCGAGCGCGGCATCACACATTTCATCGAACACATGCTTTTCAAGGGAACAAAGCACCGCACGGCACAGCAGATAGCGCAGGAATTCGACGGTATGGGTGGAATGCTCAACGCCTTTACCTCCAAGGAATGCACCTGTTATCATGCTAGGGTGGCGGAGGACAAGCTCCGGGATGCTTTTGATATACTCTCGGACTTGGTAATGTATCCGTCGTTGGATCCGGACGAGATGGAAAAGGAAAAAGGCGTCGTCATTGAGGAGATCAACATGTCTGAGGACACGCCTGAAGACCTTGCGCACGACCTTTTGTCTTCGGCATATTTCAAGGAGCATCCGCTTGCATTGCCGATCCTGGGCAACAAGGAAAGCGTATCTGGCTTTACGCGCGATGGGCTCATTGAATATATACGACGCCGCTACACGCCTTCCGCTTTGGTGGTGTCTGCCGCAGGTGGTCTGGATTTTGAGTTTCTGTGCGAACTGGTGGACAAGACGCTTGGCAATATCATTCCAAACGAAACCAACTCTGAGTTGTATCCGACGTTTGAAGCCGGAAAGGGCAAGCTAAGCATGCGGGAAAAACCTGTCGAGCAAGCGCATCTATGCCTTGCGATGCCTGGGTATTCATTGGGCGATGACCGCATTTTCCCAATGACGGTGTTGAACAACATCTTCGGCGGCAGCATGTCGTCAAGGTTGTTCCAGCTTATACGCGAGCAGCGTGGCTTGGCCTACGATATCTATTCCCATCCGGCCTCCTACAGGAACTGCGGGAGCTTTTCGGTGTATACCGGCGTCAATTCGCAGTATGCCGCCGAGGTGTTGAAGCTGATCTTTGAAGAGATGCAGAAAATTGCCAAAGATGGCGTCACCAAAGAGGAATTCAAGCGCGCCAAAGATCAGTTGAAAGGCAATTACGTTTTGGGCCTTGAATCCACGTCCTCAAGAATGAACGCGATCGGCAAATCGATGACGCTCATCAATGAGATAACGACAGCGGAAAAAAATATTGAGAAGATTGAAAAAGTTACCATTGACGATGTGCATGCGCTGTTGCCCTATGTATTCGATCGCGAGAAGACATCGGTGAGCGCCGCCGGCAAGATCGATTCGAAGGCAATCCAGGCGGTATTCGACGGAACCGCTGAGTAACAGGCAATCGGGGGGTTATGTATGGACAAGCTGGACGAGATATTTTACCTGCAAACTGCGTTTGACCGCGAATTGCATGAAAAGAGGCATCTGGAGCACATCGGGTTTGACGATTGGATGCAGAAGGAGACGTTGGCAATCGTATCGGAATTGTGCGAAATGCTTCGGGAAACCAACTTCAAGTGGTGGAAGAACCCGAAGGAAGTAAACATGGATGCCGTAAAAGAGGAATTGGTGGATGTGCTTCATTTCTTCGTAAGCATGTGCGTCAAGTCGGGCATGGATGCAAACGAGCTGCACAGGCTATATCTTTCTAAGAACAAGGTGAACTTCGATCGCCAGCACGGCAAGTCCGATAAGGACGGATATACCGTGGCAGAAAACAAATAGTGAAATATCCATTACAAGAGCCGTAAGGCTCTTTTTTTATGCCGCAATGTGAGCTATTCATCCTTCTAGAAAAGCCACGTCCAACGAACCCAACCTACCCTTGCGGCATAAGATACTGCGTGAGGGAGGGGTACGAATGGACGGAGTCATTTTGGGTGGAGATAAACGCAGCCAATGCATTAAAGAGTTATTGACAGACAGATGGACTGATGTAATCCACCTTCTCAATACGGACAGCTACGATTATGACAGTCAGATTATACATCAATCGCGTTTTGTCGTCCTGCCAGCCAACTTCCTGGGCGGCATCGTTGCGGGAAAACATCATCATATACTTGCGGAAGCCGTTCTGAAGGATATGCCGGCCGGCAGCCTTCTGTTCTGTGGCCAGGCGGATGAGAAAATCAAAGCACTTGCTGCGGACAAGGATATCCGCACGTTCTCCTTTTTGGAAGATGAGATGTATGTCTATGTCAACGCGCAGCTGACTGCGGAAGGCGCGCTGATGCGCTGCATCGAATGCAGTGAATCGAGCCTTTTTCAAGCCCAATGTGTGATTATCGGTTCAGGCCGCATCGCTCAGGCGCTGTATCCCTTGCTTCGCGCATTTACACCGTTTGTATCGATATGCGCACGCAATCAAGTTGTTATTGAGCGCTTGCACTGGCAAGGGATCCATGCCGTAGATCTCTCAACTGCCCCGCTGGCACTGGAGGGAGCCAATTGGGTATTCAATACGGTTCCGAACCCATGCTTGCAGCAAAACTGGCTGTTGGGGACATCGGCGGACTGCGGCTATATGGAGCTCGCATCCGCACCTTATGGCATCTGCAGAGAAGAATTGCCTCCTCATATGATCTATCGTTTGGAATCCGGATTGCCCGGCCGCGTTTCGCCTATGAGCGCCGCACAAGCCATGCTGCAATCCATTGAAAGGAGCTGGAAGGAGTATCCATGGAAATACTGAAAGGAAAGAGAATAGGGCTTGCCATCACAGGATCTCACTGTACGGTGGATCAGGTACTGCCTTTTATAGAAGAGCTGATTCATGCCGGAGCAATCGTGACACCCATCGTCTCCGAGCGGGTACATTCCACCGATACGCGATTTGGTGCCGCTGAAGAGCTGCACAAAAAGCTAAAAGAACTATGCGGGCGTGAGCCGTTGTATGAGATCGTCCAGGTGGAACCCATCGGCCCTGAAAAACTATTGGATCTGGTCATCATTGCCCCTTGTACGGGCAACACGCTTGCCAAGCTCGCCAATGCGATCACGGACAGCCCGGCATTGATGGCAGCCAAATCCCATCTTCGAAACGCGCGGCCTGTGCTGCTCGCAATTGCTACAAACGACGGGCTGGGAAGCAATGCCAAGAACATTGGGCTGCTGTTGAATTCGAAGAATGTCTACTTTGTGCCGTATGGGCAGGATAACTATTCGGTCAAAGCCAATTCGCTCCAATCGCGATTTGCGCTGATACCTCAGGCAGCATGCAGTGCACTTTGTGGCCAGCAGTTGCAGCCTCTTTTGTTGCCTGCCGGTGAATGTCTTCTCTAGGCGCATACGGGCATGTAAAAATGCTTGCATGATTCTCATCTGAGCATGAGAAATTGCGAACACATGCCCGTATTTATTTGTGTGTACCGAAAAAATTGTGTATAATATGGTATAATTGCGCAGCTCTGAATGGGAAACAGCACTACTGTATTCCATCATCAGAGTATGTATTAGCAAGATTAATCACGATATGGCGAATGTAGGGCAATAGACAACGATCGTGTTATTCACTCAGTCGTGTACGATTTTGATACAGGCATCATAAAAGGGGATAGGTATGGCGGTACGAAAGAAGAAAAAGAGGTTGCTGTCGGAAGAAATCGCCGGCGTCGTGATGGTCGCATTGGCGATTTTAATTGCGATGGGGGTGTATGCAAGCGGAAGCGGTGCATTCGGTGTGGCGTTAAGGCGAATCAGCCTTGGCACGCTTGGACTTACCGCGTATGTTCTGCCGGGATTTCTGTTCGTGTTGGGTGTTTATCTGTTGATCTATACCGAACGAAAACTGCCCGTCGGCAAAACGATATGCTGGACACTTCTCGTGTTGAGCGCCATTGGAATACTGCATCTGACCATAACCCATCGTATAACAGCGACGGATTTTATATCCTATCTCAACAGATCTTTTGAACTTGGCTTAAATGAACACGCAGGCGGCGGTGCTTTGGGTGCGCTTGTCACGTTTCCCATTCAGGCACTTTTCGGCATCGTCGGCGCCTATATCGTGGATGTGGCGATCATACTGATCTGCGTTCTTCTTACCACGAATTTTTCCTTCCGCAACGTTCACCAGCAAACGAGCGAAAAAATCCATACCATACGTGAAAGCACGACGGAACGGCGCGAGAAAAAGCAGGAGATACGCAATCACCGTGAGATTGACCGTCAAGGGGAAGGGCAGACCAAGGGGGGCCTGCATGTCTTTACCGTTCATGATGCCGGTGGCTATGAGGACAAGCCTTTAAGGGACATAGACAGGGACTTGACCTTTATTCCAGGATTGTCGAATACAAAGGATCACAATATGGCCTCTGCGCCGCAGAGCGGAAGAATAAGCCGCCGTCCGGAACCCAAGCCATTTTTGCTGCACGAAGACAAGGAAGAGGATCATGTGACGGAAGCCCCAACGTCCACAGCACCTGTAACACCTGCCAGAACTGTCAAGCCGTCCATGAGTGAGGAAGAGACCAAACAGGTGGTGCAGGAAACGGAAGAGACCATCAAGCAAACCGCGCAGAAACCAGAAGTGCCATACCGCGTGCCTCCGATCTCGATGCTTCCTGCGCCCACCGCACAGACAAGCCGCAATACGCGCAACACACAAGCAGAAACCAATGCAAACATCGCGCTGTTGGAGCGGACGTTTGAGAATTTCGACATCTCAGCGCGTGTTATCAATGTCAGCGTCGGGCCCTCCATCACGCGTTTTGAAGTGCAGCCCGCCGCAGGCGTTCGCGTCAATCGGATCTCGAACCTGCAGGACGACATCGCGCTCGCTCTGGCCGCATCCGCGGTGCGCATCGAGGCACCGATTCCCGGCAAGAACGCAATCGGCATTGAAGTGCCGAACAAGGAACGGCTTCCCGTCATGCTCCGCGAGATTCTCGATGGGGAAGCCTTTAAGAACAACAAAAGCAAGCTTGCCGTGGTATTGGGCAAGGATATCACCGGAAACCATATCGTTATAGACTTGTCCCGTATGCCGCATCTGCTTGTGGCAGGTACAACCGGCAGCGGCAAAAGCGTATGCGTGAATTCAATGATCGCAAGCATTCTCTTCCGCGCTACCCCGGAAGAGGTCAAGATGATCATGATAGACCCCAAAGTGGTCGAGTTCACAGCCTACAACGGCATTCCGCATATGATGGTGCCCGTCGTCACCGACGTTAAAAAGGCCGCTGGCGCGTTGCAATGGGGCGTCAAGGAGATGTTAAGGCGTTACAATGCATTTGCGGAAAAAGGCGCCAAGGAGATCCGTCGTTACAACGACGTCATGACCATGATGGGGGAACAGCCCTTGCCCTATGTGGTCATCTTCATCGATGAGTTGGCCGACCTGATGATGGCAGCTCCCAGGGAAGTGGAGGACGCCATCTGCCGCATCGCCCAAATGGGCCGCGCCGCAGGCATCCATCTCGTCGTCGCAACGCAGCGCCCGAGCGTGGACGTTATCACAGGCCTCATCAAGGCCAATTTCCCATCGAGAATTGCGTTGACGGTATCCAGTTCCACGGATTCACGGACAATTCTGAACCAGGCCGGCGCGGAACGGCTTTCGGGCTATGGCGACATGCTGTTCCAGTCTCCCGCAACACCCAAACCGGTACGCATCCAGGGAACGCTGATCACCGATCCGGAAGTGGAAGCCGTCGCGAACTTCCTCAAGGCGCAGAACGACCAGGGACAGTACGACAACGACGTGTTGGAGCATATAAACCAGAGCGTTGCACCGGAAAAGGACAACGGCAAGAGTGCGCCTGCGGATGAGGAAGAGGATTTGCTCAACCGTGCGATTGAGGTATTCATCGAAGCGGGGCAGGGATCCACATCGCTTCTGCAGCGAAGGCTTCGCATCGGATATGGACGCGCAGCAAGGCTGTTGGACGAGATGGAGGGCATGGGCATCATCGGGCCTCCGGACGGGCCGCGCCCGCGCAAGGTTTTGATATCGAGGGCGGAATTCGAGCGTCAGTCCTTGGGAAGGACGGAAGACAATTTTGAATGATAAAATTCCAATCGGCGTAGTCTCCCTCGGCTGCAGCAAGAACCGTGTGGATACGGAGCTGCTTTTGGGCGTTCTGCGCGACGACGGGTTTATTTTTACGCCGGATGTGGACAAGGCACAGATCATCGTCATCAACACCTGCGCGTTTATACAATCCGCCAAAGAGGAGTCCATCGACACCATTCTCGAATTCACCGAACGGAAAAAGCAAAACCCGACTCTCAAAATCATTGTGACCGGATGCCTTCCGGAGCGATACAGAAAAGAACTGAGTAAGGAGATACCCGAGGTCGACGGATGGATCGGCGTCAATCAATACGGCATGATCGCACAAATAGCGCGCGCCGTATATGAGGGTAGTCATCAGGAGGAATACGATGCCATATCCTCCCCGACGATGCCGCGGGTTCTCACGACGCAGTCCCACATGGCCTATGTACGCATCGCTGAAGGCTGTGACCACCGATGCAGCTATTGTGTGATCCCCGCGATCAGAGGTCGCTATAAGAGCCGGAAGATGGAGGACATCCTCTTGGAATGCAGATGGCTGTTCGAGCAAGGTGTGTCCGAAATCGTGCTGATCGCACAGGATACCTCCTACTACGGCAGGGATCTGTATGGGGCTTTTCGCCTCCCGGAGCTGCTCGAAGGCATCAGCACCATCGGCATCCCGTGGGTACGGCTGATGTATACCTATCCGGAACGCATTGACGACAGGCTGTTGAATGTGATTGAAAGCAATCCCAATCTGCTGCCATATCTGGATATGCCGCTGCAGCATGTCAACAGCACCATCCTTAAAAAGATGGGACGCCCTATGACGCATGAAGGCGTTGAAGCATTGCTGGAGCGCATACGAAAGATAAGCAAGAATTTCACGCTTCGGACCACATTTATCACTGGATTTCCTGGCGAAAGCGAAGAACAGTTCGAAGAGCTTCGCGCGTTTGTTTCTCAAGGGTGGTTCGACCATGTTGGCGTGTTTGCCTACTCCCGGGAAGAGGGCACGCCGGCTGCTGCAATGGACGGCCAATTGGATGATGCGGTAAAGGAAAAGCGCGCACAGACGCTTATGCGCACCCAGCGCTCCGTTTCGCTCAAAGCAAACCGCAATCGGATAGGCCAAATCGCCAATGTGATCATAGAGACGATCGATGAGGATGGACGGGGATGCGGCAGGACGTTCTGGCAGGCTCCGGAAGTGGACGGCATCGTGCGCGTAGAGCATTGCGATCTCTCCCTAGCCGGCAAACTTCTGCAATGTCGCATTTTAAGTGCGGATGCCTATGACCTTGAAGGAGAACTCTTGGTATGACACTTGCTAGCAAATTTACGATGCTGCGAATCATCTTTTCGCCGTTGATCGTTGTCATAGCCACAATCGGATTCCCGAACTGGAACATCTATGCAGCGGTTGTCTTCATTATTGCATCTGTTACCGACACCATAGACGGGCAAATCGCCCGACGGTACAACCAGATATCGGATTTTGGAAAGCTCATCGATCCCATCGCCGATAAACTTCTGACCAGCGCTTCAATGATCGTGCTGATCGCCTGGCATAAGATGCTACCGATCGTCGGAATCTTGTTGGTCGCAAGGGACATCATGGTGAGCGCGATGCGCGTTTTGGCAGCAGACCACAGCCTTGTTGTGGCAGCGCGAAACAGCGGCAAGATCAAAACCGTTCTGCAGCTGTTGGCATATGGCGCGTACTTTTTCAATCTGGACCTTCTTGGGCACATATTGCTGGCCGGCGGGGTGCTCACGACAATGTGGAGTTTGTTTGATTACCTGTATGCGAACCGTCATGTCTTTGCCGGAAAACTCTTTGTACCCTTTGTGATATCCTTTATCGATAAGCTTTTCACGGCCTGCCTTCTGTTCATCCTTCTATATATGGGCAGGATGCCGGAGCTTATTGCAATGTTGATCATGGGCAAGGACAATATTATCAGCGGGATCAAGGCGATGTCTTCCGCATCTGGCAACAGCATCCCAAATCGGGCGAGTGAAATGTTTTGCTTTGTGGCCACATCCGCATTCATGATATCCCTGCTGTTTGGATGCACCTGGTCTTCGGGTCTGGGGTTTGTGTTGCTTCTCGTAAGCTGCGCCGCCGTCCTTTGGTGCCTTGCGGATGTCGGATTGCAGTCGAATAAGAAAGCTTCCCGCGTACAATAGGAGGAAATATTACCGTATGATTGCTGAATTGATCTCCGTAGGGACCGAACTGTTGATGGGAATGACCGTCGACACCAATTCGGCATACCTTTCCAAACAGCTTTCCAATATGGGCATCGACGTATTCTATAAATCCACCGTGGGAGACAATCCCGGAAGGATGAAAGAAGCATTTGCACAGGCGCTGTCCCGCAGCGACGTGCTGATCACCACAGGTGGCCTTGGCCCAACACCGGATGACATCACGAAAGAAACCGTGGCAGAATTGATGGGCCTGCCGCTTTATATGAACGAGGAGTGCCTGAAAACGCTCCAAGAACGCATGCACCGTTATAACCGCAATGCGCCGATGACTGAGAATAACAAAAAGCAGGCGATGATCCCGGAAGGCGCAATCGTGATGCCCAACCCGAAAGGTACCGCCCCGGGATGCATCATGGAAAAGAACGGCAAGATCGCCATCGTCATGCCCGGCCCACCGTTTGAAATGACGCACATGTTCGAGAATTACGCGAAACCGTTTTTGCAGTCTAAGACCGACGACGTGATGGCTTCGCATTTTGTGCATGTCTTGGGCCTGGGCGAAAGCGTGGTCGCAACGATGATTGAGGATTTGATCAACAACTCCACGAACCCGACACTTGCAACCTACATCAGCAACAGCGATGTGCTGGTGCGCATCACAGCCAAGTGCAAAAAGGGAGAGGATCCGGAGGCAATCATCGCCCCCGTTGAACAGGAAGTGCTCAAACGCCTTGGCTCTGCCGTCTATGAAGTCGGGGAAGCCGAATTGCAGGACGTTGTAGGGCAGATGCTCATTGACCGCAATAAGACGCTTGCAATAGCGGAGAGCTGCACAGGTGGCTGGCTGACCTCCGTGTTTGTGCATAAACCCGGCGCATCCGCCTTTTTAAAGGAAGGCATCGTAGCGTACAGCAATGAATCCAAGGCGCGCCTTTTGGAAGTGCCGGAGGGTATGCTTGCCATGTACGGCGCGGTAAGCTGTGAAGTTGCAAAAGAGATGGCGGCCAATGCCAGGCGGCTTGCCGGAACGGATTACGGCATTTCTACGACAGGAATTGCAGGTCCGGACGGAGGGACACCGGAGAAGCCGGTCGGTACCGTTTTCGTCGCCGTGGCGGACAAGGACGGCGTCGTTGTGCGGCATTTGACATTCAATACGGACCGTACGCGCGTGCGAGCGCGCACCATCACCAACGTGCTGAACATGTTGCGCTTACGAATTTTAGGAGAACTGTAATCTAACAAAAGAATACTATTGGGGGGCAATTGGATGGAAAAGCAGAAAGCACTGGAAATGGCGCTCAGCCAAATTGAAAAGCAATTCGGGAAAGGCGCCGTCATGAAGTTGGGCGAATCTCCTATGAATCAAGGCATTTCGGTCGTATCCACCGGTTGCCTTGAACTGGATTTAGCCCTTGGCATCGGCGGGTTGCCGCGCGGACGCATCATCGAGATCTATGGACCGGAATCTTCGGGCAAAACGACCGTGGCGCTTCATGCCATCGCCGAAGCGCAGAAGATGGGCGGAACCGCCGCGTTCATCGACGCCGAGCATGCGTTGGATCCAGTGTATGCGCAGGCGCTGGGTGTGCAGATCGACAATCTCTACGTTTCCCAGCCGGATACAGGGGAACAAGCGCTGGATATCTGCGAAGCGCTTGTGCGAAGCGGTGCGATCGACATCATCGTCATCGACTCTGTGGCGGCACTGGTACCCAAAGCCGAGATCGAAGGCGATATGGGTGACAGCCATGTGGGCCTTCAGGCGCGATTGATGAGCCAGGCGCTTCGGAAACTGGCAGGTGTGATCAGCAAGTCCAACACCGTCGTCATCTTCATCAACCAGCTGCGCGAAAAGGTCGGTGTAATGTTCGGCAACCCCGAAACAACCACGGGCGGCAGGGCGCTTAAGTTCTACGCCACAGTCCGCCTTGACATAAGGCGCGGCGACCAGCTCAAAAGCAGCGGTCAGGAAGTGATCGGAAACAGGACGAAAGTGCGCGTAGTCAAGAACAAGATCGCGCCACCGTTCAAAACGGCCGAGTTCGACATCATCTACGGCGAAGGGATTTCTAGGGAAGGTTCCGTTTTGGACATGGCTGCCGAACGAGGCATCATCGTGAAAAGCGGATCCTGGTTCTCCTACAACGACATGCGCATTGGCCAGGGCAGGGAGAACGCTCGCCAGTTCTTGAAGGACAATCCGGCTCTTTGCATAGAAATTGAACAGAAGGTTCGAGATACATTCAGCAACAACAGACAACAATAAGTTGTTTGTGATTTGCATAACAGCTATTGTGCAAATTCCTTTCCTTGACAAAGAAGTTAGAAATTCGTACAATATTTAGTGGGCTCTTAGCTTTCGTTATCCATCTTTGTGGATTGATTCTTTCGAAAGTAACTGGAGTTTACTATATATGGGAGGTGCAGCCATTACTTGCCTATTTACATTATTATCCCTCTTGTGTTGCTGGCAGCTGTCGTAGGCTCTGTAGCAGGGTATAATTACCGGCACCGCGTTGCGGAAGCCAAGCTGGGGCAAACGGAAGATGCCGTACGCAAGATGATCGAAGAGGCCCAAAGAAGGGCTGAAGCGCTAAAAAAGGAAACCCTTTTGGAAGCCAAAGACGAAGTATACAACATGCGGCTGGATCTTGAAAAGGAGCTGCGTGAAAGGCGATCCGAATTACAACGCAACGAAAGACGGCTCATTCAGAAGGAAGAATCACTGGACAAAAAACTGGAAGTGGCGGAACAAAAAGAACAGAGTCTGAACAACCGCCAGCGGGACCTGCAGCATAAGCACGACGAGCTCGAGGCACTGCGAAAGAAACAAATCGAGGATCTGGAGCGCATCTCCGGATTGACAAAGGACGAAGCAAAGAACATACTCATCGAATCCATTGAACGCGATGCGCGGCATGATGCTGCGCTGCTGGTTCGGAACATTGAACAGGAAGCGAAGGACGAAGGGGAAAAACGAGCGCGCAACATCATTGGCCTTGCCATTCAACGCTGCGCTGCCGATCATGTGGCTGAGACGACGGTTTCCGTAGTACATCTGCCAAGCGATGATATGAAAGGCCGGATCATCGGACGCGAAGGGCGCAACATCCGCGCACTGGAAACCGCGACCGGCATCGATCTGATCATTGACGATACACCCGAAGCGGTCATTCTCTCCGGGTTCGACCCTGTAAGACGAGAAGTAGCCCGTATTGCACTGGAGCGGCTGATCCAGGACGGGCGCATTCATCCGGCCCGCATCGAAGAGATGGTGGAAAAAGCGAAAAAGGAAGTGGAACAGCAGATCCGCGAAGCGGGAGAACAAGCGCTGTTTGAAACGGGCGTGCACGGAGTACATCCGGAAGTCCTAAAACTTTTGGGACGTCTTCGCTACCGTACCAGTTACGGACAGAACGTTCTCAAGCACAGCATTGAAGTTTCGCTCATCGCGGGACTGATGGCAGCAGAATTGGGCTGCGATGTGACGCTTGCCAAGCGCGGCGGCTTACTGCATGACCTTGGCAAAGCGGCCGACCATGAAATTGACGGACCGCACGTGCAGATCGGTGTGGATCTGGCCAAGCGCTATCGGGAGAGCAACGAGGTTATCCATTGTATCGCTGCGCACCACAACGATGTGGATCCAACGACGCTGGAAGCCGTTCTGGTACAAGCTGCAGATGCCATCAGCGCCGCAAGGCCAGGCGCACGCCGTGAGTCATTGGAAAACTACATCAAGCGGCTGGAGAGGCTCGAAGAGATCGCCAATTCATTTGAGGGCGTGGAACGCTGCTACGCGATCCAGGCCGGCAGGGAAATTCGCATCATGGTCAAGCCGGAAGATGTTACGGACGATGGCATCACGCTGATCGCGCGTGACATCGTGGCCAAGATCGAACAGGAACTCGATTATCCGGGACAGATCAAGGTAAACGTGATACGCGAAACACGCGCCACTGATTACGCAAAGTAATAATCCTTTCTACATAGGCATAGGATACGCAAAGGACTCGCATATAGCGAGTCCTTTTGTGTTGGGAGGGGTTATATAATGTGGCCGATCGCGGATGCGCATACAGATTATTTGATGAACCTTCGTCTGAAACATACAGCGCTAAACGCTGATATGCTATCGCAGCGGCATGTGAGCTTGCCATCTCTGCGGCTTGGAAATGTACGCCTTCAGGTGTTTGCCGCGTTTGCGGGCGATTCCGCTCTGGGAAATCCGCTTATGCAGGCAATAGAGCAGATCCGATGGTACCTGTGCATGCTGGATGCCTGGGGAGAAGATATTGTGCCTGTTGGAATAAAGCGGGATCTCGATAGGTTGGAAGAGCAGCCCTGTGTGCGTTCGGTCTTGTCCATAGAGGGCGGGGAAGCAGTTGCGGGCAGCTATTTTGTGCTGGACATACTGCATCTATTGGGAGTGCGCATTGTAACGCTGCTCTGGAATAAAGAGAACGAGATAGGATATCCCGCTGTAGAATTGGAGTCGGCACAAAAAAAGCTGAAGCCTTTTGGCAGGGAATGCATTGAATATCTGAACAGAAAAGGAGTTGCCGTCGATGTGTCACACTTGAACAAGGCAGGCTTTTGGGATGTAATGGAGCGCTCCTCAAAGCCCGTTATGGCATCGCACAGCAATGTACAGGCACTTTGTCCCCATCCGCGAAACCTGGATGATGAGCAGATTAAGGCTCTGATAAAATCGAATGGGTTTATCGGCCTAAATTTCTATCCCATGTTTCTGACTCAAAACGATGTGTGTACTGTGGACGATATCGTACGGCACGCTATACACATACTCGATTTGGGCGGGGAAGATATCCTCGGATTCGGCTCCGATTTTGACGGCATTCTTTGTACGCCGGAAGGGATCGGTGGAGCGCAGGATTTTCCAATCATTGCGCAAGCACTGGAGCGAACGGGCATTAAGGCATCTCTGATTGAAAAGATCTGCTGTCGGAACCTGCAGCGTTATCTGTCTCAAGTCTTGCCGGAATAAATAGCTGACATATGCTGATTAATGCCAAATCGTAAAAGTTAAGGCCAAATCGCAATAACGGATGCAATATAAAAGACGCGCTCCATTGTCATGGAGCGCGTCTTTACGTTGGCAGGGGTAGACTACTGCCCCGAGTATCCCAAATATTTTGGAGATCCTCCGTGGGGTTATCCTTTGCAATAACGATGCGAATCCGGTGCTTCGGTTCATGGTCAATATCGTAGACAAATATCTTTTTAACGAGCTTGTCTATGACGGTTCGCTGATGAACCGGCGACAAGTTGAGCAGGCTGCCACCTGCGTGAATTCGTTGATGATCTCCGTGAGCGATTTTCCTTTTGCCCCGGGCATACATTGTGCCGCGTAAAGCTGTTCCTGCAATACGGACTTCTGAGTCTGCAGTTCGTTCATTTTATCTTTCAATTCCGGGGCGTTCATGCCGTTTACTTTAGCCGTAACGATGTTCCCGATTTTGCATCTTGTCGCTCAGAATTTTAGTCGATCTTGAATTCGTCAACGAACTTTTTATTGAAAAGATCCGTGTCCACTTCGTGATCAAAGACCAGACAGCCCTCGGAATAGGTATAGAGCACGCCAAAATCATCGCCGATAACAACGATGTCGGCATCTTTGCCTGCAACCAAGCTGCCCTTTTGGCCGAAACCATATTTGCGGCTGGGGTTGTAGCTGCTCATGCGGATGACTTCTCCCAACGGCATGCCGAGCTTTTCGACAAGATTACGCATGCCGAAGATCACGGGCTTGCTGCTGCCGGAAAGACGGCCGGTATCGCTAAGGACAAAACCCTCTTTCGTAACATGGATCTTGGCGCGATCTGAATCGCTGCTTACGCCGAAAGAACCGCGATAGGTGCCTTGGGGAGCGCCCAGATAGGAGCCACTGTCCGAGATCATCATGATCTTGTCGTGATCCTTGAGCTTGAGGACGATCTGCACCATCGGCAGGCAGACGTGCAGACCGTCGCAGATCAGTTCGCAGTCGACATCGTCGCGCAGCAGGCTCGCGCCCATCACGCCGACGTCGCGGTGATGCATGCCCGTCATGACGTTGCCCAAGTGCGTGGCCACGGAAAAGCCATGATCATAGCCCGCGATGGCCTGTTCATAGTTTGCGCTGGTGTGGAATTCCGCCACGGTGACGCCCTTTTTAACAAAAAAGTCGGCGGCCTCAAACGCGCCTTCCACCTCGGGCGCGATGGCGATCAGCTTGAGCTTGCCGTTGCATGCATCCCAAATCGCCTGTGCATGCGCCATATCCACCACGGGATAGCCCAGGTTGATGCCCTTTTCGCCCACGCGTGAGCCCCAGGGGCCTTCGCAGTGGATGCCCAGGATCCTGGCGCCGTCCTGCTCCTCGTCGGCCATGCGGCTGACGAGCCGCATGCCCTCGAGAATCGTGGTGGTGGGGAACACCGCCGTGACGCCTGTTGAGGCCAGACCCTTAAGATAGCGCTTTGCATCTGCTTCCGTGCAGTTGGCATCGAATTTCACGCCGAAACCACCGTGGTTATGAGTGTCAAAGATGCCGGGAATAATCCGGTTGTTGCCATAGTCCACGTCCGCGGTTACAGGGCTGCCCTCCGGCAAGAATTGTTTGATGACGCTGCCCTCGATTACCAAATAGCCCGATTTGCAGCCGTCTTCCAAGTAGATTCTGTTTGACTTGATGATCATGACACTTTCCCCCTAGATGTGAGATTCTGTATTAGTAAAGTGTATCGTACTTTGTGCTAGAGCACAATCCATAAAGACTTTCGCTGCACTCAGAATGACAAAGAACGGCCTGCCGGGATACGGGCGAGCGGCAGCGCTAAAGGCATTTCTTTATATAGATGAATCTGCATTCATGTACTTTTGCATTCTGGTTTTGGCATGAATGATGCCATGACGAAGTCTGGATCGCCGCCGACGGCAACGGTTTATCGAGCAACGTGACGCCCAATAACCCGTACAAGAAAAGGCCCATCATGGGCCTTTTTTCATACAAGGAATTCCAAAACGAGAATACCGTTAGGGTAAAACAATACCCCGTTTTGGGATTCTAATGGCAGGGGTAGAAGGATTCGAACCCTCGCAGAAGGTTTTGGAGACCTTAGTGCTACCGTTACACTATACCCCTATGTGCGCTTTGTTATATTACCATTCCGGGGAAGATAAGTCAATCCGCAAATGAGTCCAAAAACGCCCCTCTAAGAGCAACAGAGGGATTTTGGACTATCTAGATAAAACGAGCTTGCATACAAATGCCTCGCATTCAAATCGTGAATGAAGGTCTTCATTCATGACTCATACGGCAAAATCGGCTCTAAAAGCATGTATGCATTCATGCGGGCACAAGCCCGCACTGCCTAATTTCATTCGGTTTACCTTGCTCATTGCTGCGTTATTGCTTATAATGGTGCTAATTCAATTTGGAGGAAAACCTTATGAAAACCATCGGATTCATCGGCGCCGGCAACATGGCGACCGCCATCTATACGGGCATTTTGGCGAACAATCTGGCAAAAGCTTCGGATATCATCCTCTTTGATATCGATGAGGACAAGCTGAAAAAGACGGCCGAGAGCGTGGGATGCGGGGCAGCAAAATCCAACATCGACGTTGTGAATCAAAGCGATATCG
>CAZHNN010000019.1:28012-48291 GCA_964533965.1 uncultured Clostridia bacterium
GTGTTTCTTGCCGTCAAGCCACAATATCTCAACAATGTGGCCGAGGAGATTCGCTCCCATATACGCAAGGAACAGGTATTCGTATCCATCATCGCCGGCTGGGGTAATGATAAGTTGAAAAGCGTTCTTGGACAAAACTGTCGCCTGTTGCGCGTGATGCCAAACACGCCGCTTTTGGTCGGTTGCGGCATGAGCTGCCTTTGCCATGAGAACGATCTTACAAAAGAGGAATTTGATTTTGTTCAATCGGTCTTTTCCGGCATGGGAAGGACAATGGTGCTGCACGAATCGCAGATCGCGGCGTTTGCCAGTGTTGCCGGTTCCGGCCCCGCCTACGTCTATATCTTTATCGAGGCTATGGCGGATGCAGCATGCAAACTTGGCTTGCCCAGGAACATAGCCTATGAGATGGCGGCGCAGACATGCATCGGCTCTGGTCAAATGGTGCTGCAGACAGGCAAGCACCCGGGAGAGTTAAAGGACGCTGTCTGCTCCCCCGGTGGAACGACAATCGAAGCGGTCTACGCACTGGAGCAGGGCAGATTCCGTGCCACAGTCATCGATGCGATCGACCGCTGCACGGAAAAGTTCTATAAACTGTCATAAAACATTAACGCTAAGTAAATACATACGTTAATTATTGCGATTATTACGCATTGATATATAACATATATTTAAATTATATGTATCATGTCATTCTACTAATTGTAATAGTTATTTAACATAAAGATGCATTATTGTTACATTATTGGCTATATTATAGATAGATGAGTTGTGTTATATGCTACAACAGTTGAAGCAAGTGATAATCTATTGTGATGGTGCATGCAGCGGCAATCCCGGTCCCGGTGGATGGGGAGCCATCCTGATGTATAGGGATTCCAAAAAGGAGATTGCCGGCTTTGCCGAGAGCACGACGAACAACCGCATGGAATTGATTGCGTGCATTGAGGCATTAAAAGCGCTCAAACAGCCCTGTGAGGTGTCTGTCTATACAGACAGCGCATATGTATCCAATGCGTTTCTCAAGAATTGGCTTGTTTCGTGGAAGCGGAACGGCTGGCGCAAAGCAGACAAAAAGCCTGTGGAAAATTCGGAGCTTTGGCAGGCGCTCGACGGATTGGTCGCCAAGCACCATGTGACTTTTTTTAAGGTGAAGGGCCACAGCGACAACGAATGGAACAATCGGGCGGATCATCTGGCAACAGAGCAGATCAAGCTGTTGAAAAACCAATCGATGGCGCAGGTCCAATCCTCATCGTAATGAGCTACTCAGATTTACATAAGTCAATGGGGAACTAGATATAACTATTCGTAAAAGACAAGTTTTACGAATAGTAATTGGGGAACAGAGGCAAACATGGCTGACAGAAAGTCTTATTATGCAGAAATGAACCGCAAGCGCATGGACAAGCTCCGGACGATATCCGATGAGCTTCCGTCTGCGTGCGAGGATTTTTTTCGTGCCATGGAACCCACAACTGGTGTTCTGACGCGCCTGAATTACGCGCATGATCTGCGGTTGTTTTTCAACTATCTGCATTCGAATGCCGGCGACCGTTTTTCGGCGCCTCTCAAGGATTGGTCGGACCAAGCGCTGTCCGCACTGACTGTTCTGGACATCGAGCGCTATTTGGAGTATTTAAATTATTTCAAGGATGAAGATGGCCGCATACATGAAAACGGCAACGCGGGCAAAGCTCGCAAGGTGTCATCGTTGAAGTCATTTTATAAATACCTGTATCGAACGAGCCGTGTTCCGGAAAACGTGCTAGATAAGATCGAAATGCCGAAAATTCGTGAAAAAGAGATCATTCGTTTGGAAGCGGACGAAGTGGCGAACCTGTTGGATACCGTGGATAGCGGCGACAAACTGACAAAAACACAGGGATTGTTTCACAACAAGACCCGAAAGCGCGATATAGCGATCCTCACCTTACTTCTGGGAACAGGCATACGGATATCAGAGCTTGTGGGCCTGGATATGAACAACATAGATTTTTCTGCGAACAGCTTCCTCGTAACCAGAAAAGGCGGCGCACGCGTCGTGCTCTATTTTGGTGAGGAGGTTAAAAAGGCGCTATCGGATTATCTGCGGGAACGCGAGCAGATGAACGTACAAAGTGGCCATGAACAGGCGCTGTTCCTATCTCTGCAAATGCGGCGCATTACGCAGCGCGCGATTCAAAAGCTGGTCGATAAATATGCATCCATCGTGACGCCATTAAAGCACATATCCCCTCATAAGTTCCGTTCGACGTTTGGCACCATGCTAAATGCGCAGACCGGAGATATCTATCTTGTCGCCGACGTATTGGGCAACAAAGATGTCAACACGACACGAAGGCACTATGCCGCCATTGATGATCAACGGCGGCGCGATGCTGCGCGTATCATCAAATTGCGCGACGAATGATTCAATCTTTCTTAATCTTCTCTTGGTTCATCTCAATGCTCGTGATTTCAATTTCCGCATAGTCCGCGTCCTTTATATCCTGTTCCAGACATTCAAAGCAGTTGATGCAGATTCTATCGTAAATCGGGCAGCGTTCGCACGCGCCGCAGTCGATACATTTCCTTTCAAACAAAACACAATCGGCCATAACCCTTCCCTCCTTTAGAGAGTATATACCCGTAGACATAAAATGAACAGATTTATTATTGCAGAACGCTTGTTCGTATGGTAGAATAAGGCCATCGAAGGAGGATTTACCAATGAATTTAAGCAATAAACAGCAAAAAGTGTTGGATTTTATCCGGCATTACAATCGGGAACAAGGGTATCCTCCATCTGTCAGAGAAATCTGTGTAGGTCTTAACCTGAAATCCACCTCTACAGCGCACGGCTATCTGGAGCGACTAGAGCGAAAAGGCTTCATACGGCGCGATCCGTCCAGACCCCGTGCCATAGAGCTTTTGGAAGATCGGGAAACAATGCGCGATTCCATATCCATTCCAATTATCGGCCAGGTCGCAGCCGGCGAACCTCTGTTCGCACAGGAGCATATCGAAGATTATGTTCGCCTCCCGATCGATTTCTTTCGTCTGGGCGAAGACGATACGTTCGTATTACGCATTCACGGACAAAGCATGATCAACGCAGGCATTCTCGACGGCGACCACATCGTGGTCGAGCGAACACAGTCTGCGCACAATGGCGAGATTGTCGTGGCTCTTGTCGGGGATGACGCCACCTGCAAACGCTATTTCCGTGAGAGTGACCACATCCGTCTGCAGCCGGAAAACGATGCGATGGATCCCATCATCGTGCGGGATGTATCAATCCTGGGTAAAGTCGTTGGTCTTCTTCGTAAATACTGATACAAAGTCACCGCAATCTGAAAAAACAAGGCATCGGGTTTCGATGCCTTTTCTAATATCATTTCTATCATTGTAGCTTATAGAACTATCATTTTCTTTGTCTCATCATGGCATCCACGGCAAATAGGCATGCCAGCCTTCCGTGCGCATAGGTCAACCCGCCCTGCAGATAGCCGATGTATGGCTCGCACAGCGGCGCATCCGCGGAAAGTTCGATCGAGGAACCCTGTACAAACGCTCCCGCAGCCATTACAACCTCGTGGGTATAGCCCGGCATCGCCCATGGCTCCGGCCTTGCCATCGAATCGATCGGCGCCGCTTGTTGAATCGCATGGCAGAATGCCAATAGATCTTCCCTGTTGCCAAACCGTATCGCCTGTATGATATCGCTTCGTGCATCCATTGCGCTGGGAAGCACTGGATATCCCAGAGAGGAAAACGCCTGCGAAAAAAGCACCGCCGTCTTCATGGCTTCCCCCACGACCGAGGGCGCTATGAACAACCCCTGAAAGAAAGGACGATAGCTTGCCTCATACGAGCCGCAGGCACGCCCGATGCCGGGTGCGGTGAGCGCGGATTCCACTCTTTGTATGGCCTCCTGCGTGCCGCAAAGGTAGCCGCCTGTCGGGGCCAATCCGCCGCCTGGATTTTTGATGAGCGATCCGGCCATAAGGTCGGCGCCGACTGACGTCGGTTCATCAATAGTTGTAAATTCACCGTAGCAGTTGTCCACATATACAAAGCAATCTGGCTTTATGCGATGTACCAGTGCTGACGCTTGCGAAATCTGTTCCAAGCTTAGCGATCTTCGCCACGCGTAGCCGCTGGAACGCTGTATGCTGACAACCGCGATGCTTTTGTCTGAATACAGCTTTTCCTCCAAGGCGTTGAAATCGATGCCGTTCTCCAAGAGATCGACTTGGCAAAAGCGCACGCCGCGCTCCGCCAAGGATCCCGGGTTTGGTTCCAGGCCGATTACGCGCTCCAAGGTGTCATACGGCTTCCCCGTGGCACAAAGAAGCGTCTGGCCGCTTTTGAGAAGCCCAAAGAGACCTATGCTCAAAGCATGTGTGCCGGAAACAATCTGCGGGCGCACCAAAGCGTCCTGCGCACCGAGCGAGGACGCAAAGAGACAATCGAGCGTATCCCGTGCGATGTCGTTGTAGCCGTAACCGCTGGACGGCTGCATATGTCCCGCGGTTACGCCATTTTCCTGAAAGGCGCGAAGGACCTTGGCCTGGTTCTGATAGACCGTCTGCATGATGCCGGAAAAAACCGGCGACACTGCCTGCTCCGCCTTCTCTACGCACCTGATCGCACTATCTGAAAATGAAAATGCCTCATACCCCTTCACAAACAATCACCAACCAAATAAATTATGCCTGCTGGCGCAGTGCCTGACCGCTCTGCGGCATAACGCATGCGATTGCGTGCTTGTAGAGCATGCTTTGCTTGCCATCGTTGCCGTCAATGATCAGGGTAAAGTTGTCGAATCCCCTTACGACGCCGGACAGTTGCAGCCCGTCAAGCATGCGGACATAAACGGGAATGCGTTCGCGCCGTGCCGAATTCAAAAAGACATCTTGCAGAATAAAGGGCTTATTACTCACGTTGTGTATCCTCCTTGGTCGTTTCATACAAACCACATATTGTGCCAATCAGCGTCTGTGGATCCGTTTGAGCATTCATGTCAAACCAGTGAATCCGCAGATCGCGTGAAAACCATGTCATTTGGCGCTTCGCAAAGCGCCGCGTTTCGATTTTGATTTGCTCGATTGCTTGCTCAAGCGTGTAATCTCCGGTAAAATACGAAAACAGTTGCCTGTAACCCAACCCCATCATGGACGGATGATCCAGAGGTATTCCCTTTGAATAGAGCATGCGCGCTTCCTCCAGAAGCCCTTTGTCCATCATGCGGTCCACGCGCTCACGGATGCGCTGCTCGAGCTCCTCACGCTGCCACCGAAGCCCTACCATCAATACCGGAATGTTTGCGTAGGCGTTTTGCGTAAACGATTGCGCCTGTTCAGAATAGGGACGTCCGGTTAGTAATGTGACTTCGATTGCGCGGATTACGCGCTTCTGATCGTTCGGATGCAGCCTTGATGCGGAAACGGAATCGATAACCTTGAGCCTGTCGAACAGGGCTTGCGTCCCCTCCGTTTTGGAGAAGATCATTAATTCCGCACGCAATCCCGGGTCTCCTTGTACTGCCGTAAAATCCAATTTGCCTGTCAGAGCATTGATGTACAGCCCAGTTCCGCCGCATACAATGAGTACATGTTTGCTTAGCCCGATCTGCTGCATGCATTCGATTGCAAGCGTACGATATTCGGCCACGCTGAAGCTTTCACCTACCGACACGACATCCATCAGGTGATGCGGGATACCGCACATCTCGTCCTTGGTCAGCTTTGCAGCACCGATATTGAGCTCTTTATAAACCTGCATCGCGTCAGCATTGATAACCTCTCCCGAAACCGCTTGCGCCAACGCCACAGCCAATTGGGATTTGCCGGATGCAGTAGGTCCCACGACTACGATGTACGGTATCTCGCTCATACGATTCGTTTAAACCCTTTCTCCAAATCCTTTTGCCGTATGCGTATGGCGACCGGGCGTCCGTGCGGACAGGTGAGATTTTCGTTTTCCGAAAGGCGCTTTGTAATGGATTCGATTTCCATTTGTGTCAGAGAATCGCCCGCCTTTACGCTATGTCTGCATGCGTAGCGAATGATGCGCTCGCGCTGCAGGGAAAGCGAATTGACAAGTGAACCTGTTTCGGCCAGATCCAAAGCGTTGCTGAGCATCGTACGGATGGCTTTCTCTTCCATCAATACCGGCAATGAGCGCACAACCAGACCCCGCTCCCCAAATTCCTCTATGTCGAATCCCAACGCCGCAAACGAATCCTTCATTTGACCAAAGACTGCGATTTCTCGGTATGTCAGTTCGACAAATACCGGTCGAAGCAGCATCTGGGTAACAATCGATCCTTTTTCGTACGCGCTACACAGTGTATCGTATTGCAGCCTTTCGTGCGCGGCATGTTGGTCTATGATGAGCAGGCTGTCGCTGCTCTCGACAAGAAGATACGTGCCAAACAGCTGCCCGATGGTCTTCGATTCCCTGCCCAACGCTTTATATTCGGCTTCCCACCGAAGCTGTTGCACTTCTTCGACTTTATCATTGACAGATAATGGTAAGTCTATACCGACGGGCTCCTTCAGCACCGAAGCATTGCCGATTTTCAGGAAGGGATCCGTGGAGATCATTTTCTCAAGCACATCCTGCAAAGTGGTTTCTTCCTGCTTTTCTTTCAAATGCATGTTCTGCTTCACAGGTTGTGTGTCATAGGCTTCGGGGGCGTTGGACTCCGAACGCGTTTCATTCATAACCGCAGGCTGCTGATACTGCCTCCATGATTCCTGTACCCGTTTTGTGATGAGCTTTGCGAGCTCCTGTTCGTCTGTAAACCGTACCTGTAGCTTTTGCGGATGCACGTTAACGTCCACCACGGCAAAGGGCATATGCAGGTGGAGTACGAAAAATGGGAACCGTCCTGTCATCAACCTTGGCCCGTATCCCAGAGCCACAGCGTCAGATAGCACATTGTTCCGTATGAAACGCCCGTTCAATATCAATGTCTGTGCTGCACGTGTCTGACGTGACAATTCGGGCATTCCTATGAAGCCACTCAGGCAAAGATCTTCTCCTGCTTCAACTGGGATCAGTTGACCCGCAACCTCTGCGCCATAGACAGCAAGGATCGCATCGGAAAGACCGGTGCCGGGTGTTTGCATGACTACTTTTTTCTGGTTGATAAAACGGATTGCCACATCGGGGTTTGCCAACATAATGCGCAGCATGACATCGCTTATCTGCGCGGTTTCGGCAATTGCACTTTTGGTGAATTTCAACCTTGCTGGCGTATTGAAAAACAGATTGCTCACCGTGATCGAAGTACCTTCCGGGCAACCGCTGGGCAGATTGACGATGACCTGTCCGCCGTTGATCTCGATCCGCCTTCCCGTCTGAGCTGTCTTTGTTCTTGTTATCATCACGACCTGTGATACGGATGCGATGGAACTCAACGCTTCGCCACGAAAGCCCAGCGTCTCAATGCCCATCAGAGAATCGCCGCTTTGAATCTTGCTCGTCGCATGCCGCTCAAACGCCAACTCCACGTCTTCCGCTTCTATGCCGCCGCCGTTATCCACGACGCGCATCAAGCTCAATCCGCCGTTTTCAATCTCCACGGTGATGGCAGTGGAACCGGCATCCAAGGCATTCTCTAAGAGCTCCTTGATAACGGAAGCCGGTCTGTCCACCACTTCGCCGGCCGCGATCCGGTTGCTGGTTTCTATGTCAAGCTTGTGAATTCTCATAGCAGTTTTCCGGCCCTGTTCTTATAGAGGTTCAGATGGTTCAACGCTTCGAGCGGTGTCATCTGCCCGATCTCCAGCGAAGCAATCTCCTGTAAAAGAGGATAAATTTCAGCGTCCTGGAAAAGCGGCATCGCCGCATAGCCGTTGCTTGCCCTGTTAAATGGAAGCTCTTCCTTTTGCTTTTGCAATTGAACCATCAATTCTTTGGCACGATCGATCACAGCCTTGGGAACACCTGCCATTTGTGCCACCGCAACACCGAAGCTTTTGTCCGTTCCGCCGCTGATGACGCGGTGCAAAAAGATAATGTCATTGTCTGTCTCATGTGCCAATACGCAGAAGTTCTTGACACCCTGCGCTTTCTCCTGCAGTTCTACCAGCTCGTGATAATGCGTGGCAAACAATGTCTTCGCGCCCTTGAGTTTCTCGCAGATATACTCAGAAGCGGCCCAGGCAATACACAGCCCATCATAGGTGCTCGTGCCGCGGCCAATCTCATCTAGTATGATCAGGCTCTTATCCGTTGCGTGGTTTAATATATTGGCGAGCTCGACCATTTCCACCATGAACGTGCTACGCCCGCTTGCAAGGTCATCAGAGGCGCCTACGCGCGTGAAAATGCGGTCCACAAGGCAGATCTCCGCCGATTTGGCGGGGACGAATGAGCCAATGTGGGCCATCAGTACGATGGTGGCGACCTGCCGCATGAACGTGGATTTGCCCGACATGTTGGGCCCCGTGATCAGATGAAATTGGCTGTCCGTCTTGTTCAGGAACACGTCGTTTGGTACGAAACCGGATACCGACATCTCTACGATCGGATGCCGACCGTCCTTGATCCGTATCTCGCCGTCTTCATTGAAGGAAGGCTTGATGTAGTTATGCTCATAGGCGGCATTGGATAACGACAACAGCACATCGAGGGTTGCAATGGCCCTGGATGCTGCCTGCAGCTCATCGATGTGCGTGTTTATCTTATCGCGAAGCTCCAAAAAGAGCATCTGTTCAAGGCGTATGCGCTTCTCGTCCGCACCGAGGATGTTCTCTTCGAGTTCCTTGAGCTCTTCGGTGATAAATCGTTCCCCGTTGGCAAGCGTCTGACGGCGCACATAACGGTACGGTACCTGGTTCAGCTGACTCTTGGTCACTTCGATGTAGAATCCGAACACACGGTTGTAACCGACTTTCAGGTTGCGTATGCCGGTAGACTCCCTTTCTTTCTCTTCCAGCGTCATCAGCCATTGCCTGCCGTTGGTCGAAGCCTTCCGAAGCTCGTCCACCCGCTCGTTGTAGACGGGTTTGATGATGCCGCCTTCCTTGATGGACAGAGGCGGATCCTCGATGATGGCAGAGTCTATCTCCTGCGCCAGCTCGTCAAGGTATGGTAGTGATTGCGATAATCCACAAAGCATCTGGGCTGAAAATGACGTCAATGCTTCGCGGACCTGCGGAATCTGCTTCAATGTCTTCGCGATGGCCAGCGCATCTCGTGCGTGCAGCGTGCCGTAGGCGATCTTGCCGCAGAGACGTTCAAGATCGTATACATTGTTCAGAAGTTCCGTGAGCGTATTTCTCTGTGCAAAGCGGTCCGTAAGCTCCTGAACTGCAGAAAGCCTCTGCTCGATAGCATCCTTCTGTTGAAGCGGATGCTCGATCCACTGCTTTAGTAGCCTGCTGCCCTGTGCGGTCTTGGTACGATCCAGAACACCCAACAGCGTATTCTTTTTCCCGCCGCCCATGATGGGAGCGGTCAACTCCAAGTTGCGCCGCGTAGCAGTGTCCAGCTCCATAATCTCGCTTCGCGTCGCCAGGCGAATGGCGTTGATATGGTTGAGCATATTCTTCTGCGTCTGGTGCAGATACTGCATCAGCGCCCCTGCAGCGCGTATCTCATGACTCTTTTCCGATATGCCGAATCCAGCTGTCGTCTGTACCCGAAAGTGGCTCAAAAGTGCTTCCAGCGCCGTATTCTGCGTAAATGCCCAATTGCCCAGCGTGCTGATCAACACCTTGGCGCTTCTGAGCTGATCGCCATACAGCTTGAGCGTGGTTTCACAGGTCAATATCTCCGCTGGGGCGATGCGGTTTATCTGCGAGAGGATGTCTATTGCGATCTGCTTTGATGTGATGGAATCCACGAAGAATTCGCCGGTGGAAACGTCGCACCATGCCAGCCCGACTGTGTTGCCGTCAACGGTGACGCAGAGGATATACCGATTTGACTCGGCTTCGATGATGTTCTCCTCGATGACAGTACCCGGCGTAACGACCCGTATGACATCGCGGTCTACCAAGCCTTTGCTGAGCGCCGGATCGGACAACTGCTCGCAGATGGCGACCTTATAACCCTTCTCGATCAGCTTTTTGATATAGCCGTCGACGCTGTGGTATGGCACGCCGCACATCGGTGCGCGTTCGGCCATGCCGCAGTCTCTTCCGGTGAGCATGATATCGAGTTCCCTGGACGCAAGCTTTGCGTCCTCAAAGAACATCTCATAGAAATCGCCAAGGCGGTACAGAAGAATACAATCAGGATACTGCTCCTTGGTCAGCAGGTATTGCTTGATCATCGGCGTCACGGAACTCATACGATCCCCCTAAAGCCTTTCGGCAAACAGCGAATTCACTTTTGCTTTTGTGATTTTAACCGGTACCAATTCCCCCACAAGCGAGCTGTCGCCGGCGAAATTAACGGTCCTTCCCCGCTCCATTCTGCCGCTGACATGCAAAGCGTCCTTTTTGCTTGTTCCTTCGACCAGTACGATCTGATTACTGCCGACAAGCGACTTATGCAGGTTCATCGTGTTCTCCGCCTGAAGGGATAGAAGTTCAGAAAGTCGTTGCTTTTTGACATCGGAAACGATTTGGTCAGGCATTGAAGCTGCGGGTGTGCCTTTCCTCGGGGAAAACGCGAATACAAAGGCTGCGTCAAAGTGCATATCTTGTACAAGAGCAATTGACGCGTTGTGATCCTCCTGTGTCTCGCCCGGGAAACCGGCAATCAGGTCCGTTGTGATGCCGCAGTCGGGCATCGCCTGGCGAAGCCTTTGGATCAGCATGCGATATTGGATATTAGAATATATTCTATTCATACGAGACAATATTCCGTCGCTTCCACTCTGCACCGGCAGATGGATCTGATCGCAGACGGACTTGCAATCTGCCATGGCAGCGATTAGATCGTCTGAGAGATCCTTGGGATGCGAGGTCATGAATCGGATGCGGGATATACCGGTTTCGTCAAGTCGCCTCAGCAACCCCGCAAACCCAATGGATTGATTGTCCTTCCCGTAGCTGTTGACGTTTTGGCCCAGCAACATCACTTCTTTATAGCCCTGTTCCACAAGGCTGTCCACCTCGCGGACAATGTCATCGGCTGCCCTCGATTGCTCCCTGCCCCTGACATGGGGAACGATGCAATAGGTGCAGAAGTTGTTGCATCCGTGTATGATATTTACGTACGCCAACGGCGGCTGCTGATGGTGAACGGGAATATCAAATTCGCACCCGGCGTCGCCAATGTCGGATTGGTAATACCTGTCGCCTTTTTTGGCAAGCTGCAGCATCATCGGAAGCTGGTGGATGGAGTTGGTGCCAAAGCAAAAATCCACAAATGGAAAACGGCTCTTAAGCTCTTCGGCCATCCCTTTTTGCGCAATGAGGCAGCCGAAAACGCCTACGATTACCTCCGGGTTGTGCTGCTTTTTGGATTTTGTTGCCCCAATGGCTCCCCAAGCCTTTTTTTCCGCAAGGTCACGTATGCAGCAGGTATTGAACAATATCACATTCGCATCTTCGATCGAGGACGCCTTCTGGTATCCCAATTCCTGCAGCACGCCCTCTGCGACTTCGCTTTCTCGTACGTTCATTTGGCATCCGAATGTATGGATAAAATAGGTCTCCTGTTGTAAAGCCATAGGATCCAACCCTTCAAATTGCATATAAGTCATTATAGCAGATGAACAGCCGTTGTGCACAATCTCGGGAAAACGGAAAGCAGGAAGTAAACAACCTTAAGATGATAAAATACGATAGAAGGCAACGATACTTACACTGCAACTAAGACTAAGGTATAATTTTCAATGATTGAATAGCAGAGCAATTGAATGTTCGATTCGCCTTGAATAATTCATGAACAATGATCAGGTTTGCTCCCAATTCTGCAGCCTTGCAGATTACATCCACCGCCGCAAAGCAGGTGACGACGATGCCCGTGCACTCCTTGTCCGGGTTCCCGTAATGCACCATGTCATTGGTGTGGGATTGGATCCACAAAAGCATGGTTGTCTTCCAGACGTTTGATTACTTCAGATATTTTCATGAGGTATATCCTTTCGAAATGAGTTGCAAAATCCAATTCAATTCTATCCGTCTGGAAATGTATATTAATATTGCGATTTCTTCTTGATCTAGGGAATCTGACGAGATTTGTAAAGCCCTACGGTAAATGCGCAAATGAAAAGAAGCCTAATTCAGCATGTGAATTCATATATACAATCGCTTGCGTATGTCTTCCAAAAGTCGCCGTTTTCTGTTGACGATGCGGAATATCACTGCCAGAGCCAGCAGTGGCACCATTGCGAAAAAAGACCAGAGCGGCTTGAAGATGCCTAAGACAAATAGATCGATCGCACGTTCATATGCGATCAACAGCATTGAACACAGGATGAGCGTATAAGATAAATTGATCAGAAACAGACTGTTTTTGCGGCGGAATATCCATACACAAGCAATGATTGTCGCACCCAAAAGGACGGTCAGCGGAAGCGCAAGGCGCCAAAACCAATCGGTGTTACCGGACATGACGGCAATCAGGTACAGATACATAAGAGCTGCCAGCGTGTCCAGCAGCAAAGAAAGATAGGGTGTTTGCTCCTTTGTATAGAACGGAAGCAAAGCGCAGCAGAAAAGAAAGCCCCCTGCCCCCAGCACATACAGTGACCATGATAAGCGCATGCTAATCAGAAAATCGCACAGTAAACAAACCAGAACCGGCACCAGCAACACGATGGATGCCAAATGCGCTCCATATTGGCGGTTGACATGCCGTACTTCCAAATGTTCCGGATACGGGCGCTGTCCCGGTTTCTGCCAGGGCTCGTCAGGATGCATGACCTGCGTATTGCAGAGCGGGCATTTGGGCTCGGAAGGAGCCAGCTCTACGCCGCATTTGACACAATATGGCAATGCTACCACCTCTGATTGCTTTCGATTTTTACCGGAATGCCCAGTTTAATAAGTGAAGTAAAGAAGTTGCGCTCGAGATCCGTTTCTTCTATGACACGCGTGCAGGTAAAATAGAGATTTCCTGCATAGCTGATGCATGCACAGGACTGTGCGTTGCCCTTGGATGCACCCAGCATAAAATCTATCCGTGTGACCCATTTTGCCATTTCCTTTGGCAGTTCAATATCCCCCAGATTGGAAAGAGTCGTCGAACAATACCGATCCCCCTGGAGCAAATGCACCGCTTTCATTACCGGTACCTTGACCGGCAGAGGCATTGCTCGGATAGCTGCGTTTTTTTCGGCCTTTACATTTGCGGAAAACCGCGCGTTTAGATTCTTTTCGGTAATCTCACGACCCATGGTATGCCTAACCTGGTTGATGATCTCATCGAGCGTGTGTTCGCCCAAAGAACTGTCGATACCCACGTTGATATACGACGAAAAATTACGCAGCGTTTTTGTCGGATAGAATTTGCGTAGATTTACCGGCACAGAAACCTTTACTGGTTTGAGTCGTCGGGAATGGGAAACTTCGTTGCTCTGGATATCCTGAATAGATAGCACAAGCAATGACACAAGCAGTACCGTTATGCTGCATCCCCGTGCCTTTGCAATCTCCCAAACGGCTTTTACCGGCATGATCCCGGTGATGATATGCAAAAAATCCTCCTGCGCTGCGGTGCCGATGATATGATAGGCGGACGTTTCGCTGCGGCTTTTAATCACATCGCGGGCATTGCGCAAAAAGCTGTCTTCCATCTCCTGAGGCTTGGGCTTGTCCGTGCAATCCAGAATCATATCTGTAAACGGGATGCTTTCGCCGTATTTTAATCTCAAATACTCGGCTGTCATTGTCAAAAGAAACGTCAATCCGCCCATCCCGTCCGTGAGGGCATGGAAAATTTCCAATGCGATGCGGCAGTCGTGGGTTCGCACACGAAACATGAAATCCTTGTTTTCATGCAGATCGATCCGCACAAGCGGGTTTCCCACATCCTGCTGAATATCCGGCGCCCCTCCGATACGGTCCAGATAATGCCAGAATACGCCGTGCCGGAGTTTGTAGGTAAAAGTGGGTATACGATTTAGAGCCGATTCCTGCGCCTTTTTGAGTATTTCAACGTCGACGGGTTCCGAAAGCGTGACTGACAGGCGGAACATAGCCGCCCATCTGCGGGACATCGCAGGCGGGTAAATCTTGGCAGCATTGTCCAGCTTCAACCAGCTAGGCGTAGAATGATCATTCTGCATGTGCCATTACCTCAAAAAGGTATTCTTTGATGCGGGACAGCGTCTTTTTTGCTTCCGGGATGCCATAGAGCACGTATACGTGCCACATTCCTTTGACGATGTGAAGTTCAGTTGTGCAGCCTGCTTTGGCCAAGTGATTCGCCATTCGTACGGAATCACTTTCCAGTATCTCCCGATCCCCGACAAAGATGAGTGAATCGGGAAGGCCTTCCAAGTCGCCATAAATTGGAGAAACCAACGGGTTTTTCAAATTATCTCCCGCGTACATGCGCGCGCAATCCCGCAATGTTTCCCTGTGCAGGGTCGGGTCTTTTTTACGAGATTTACCCGGCATGGTAAGGTCCACCCAAGGGGAAATAGCCACGATGCATGCAGGCATTGGCAGTTTCAGCTCCCTGCACTTCAAGGCCAAGCACCAGCAAAGGCCTCCGCCTGCAGATTCGCCGACAAACGCGATGTTTTGAGGCGGATACTTCTCGAGCATGCGCTTGTATGCTTGTAAGGCATCCTCCAGCGCCGCGGGCCACGGATTTTCGGGTGCCAACCGGTAGCCCAGGATCAATGTTGAATACCCCATATGCTCCGTCAGTACTCCACCAAAGGCTCTGGCATATGTCAGTGAACCTGCAGTATAGGCGCCTCCGTGCAGATAAAGGATCGCTTCGTTCGACTCGGAGAAATGATGATGCGCCCATTCGGCGTTCAGATCCGGCTCCGCTTCAAAGTGCACATCCTTGGCCATTGTCTTCGCGCCAAGATTGCCCAGGGCGTCCTGCAATTTTCGTTGCGTTTTGAGGTCCATTCGCCGCAACAGCGGATTTAGAAGTGCGATCTCTGCACGCACCAGCCTTGAAATCAATTTCATATAGATTCTGCCATACGTTCCTTAACATTCATTTTTGAAGAGCTTGTCCTTGTTCAAAGACCAACCCCTAGCTGCTATTGTTCCCATCAGACTGCGTTGATCATCTCATGCTGCAATTCAAGTATAAAGGATAGAAAGCTCTCTGAGAATAAGAAAAGAAGGAATGAGACTTTCTTTCATCAAATGCACGGAATTGCTTGAACTATGGTACGAAATATCACATAAAACAGAAACCCGCGGGCATAGCCTGGGGTTCTTCATATGCGCTTTAAGGCTCCGATACCAGCCACGCCTCAAGGCGCCTGTTCTTACCTGCCATTTTACAGCCTACAGATTCAGTAGTTGTTTCTTTTTCAATTCATACTCATCCTGCGTAATAATCCCTGCATCCAAAAGCTGCTTAAACTTCAATATTTCATCGGCGGAAGAGTTAACCTGCTGTGGACTGCTTCTGTTGTCCTTGATCCTTTTTTGGATGAAACCGCACACTTCTTCAATGGATAAGCACGGCAGCGCCCAGCGATAGACAAGGCCATTTTCCAACTCAAAAAGGCAAGAAGGCACCTGGGATGATACGCCCCATTCCGTCTTAAAAGATTAATTCAGCGCTATTTAGAGGCAATTTGCATAATTATTGATATTCCGATATAATATTACTTGACAAACTAATAGAGGTGTTGTTTATGCCAGATAAGACTAAAACAATTCTCGCTAAAGCCTTGAATAAGGCAACCCTTGTCGTCAGCAAAAAAGTAGAGGGCGATGAGGGCGCGCTCCTCAGTGATTTTCATAAAGCATTAATCTCTTCCAAACTCTATCAACGCGCGGCGGATGGAATAAACATATCTCGTGATGAACTGGTAGATATCGTCAGCCGCTTGCGGGAATATGGCTTTAGCTGGGATAAGGGCGTCTATATACCCTTGCAAGCATTTTGCGAAAAAAAGCCGCTTGGACACATTCTTCATCATAAGGAAGAATTGCTGGGCAAAAAAGGTAGAGAGGCGTTTTCAGACGAAGCTATAAAAATTAAGAATATGTTTATGAGATCTTTTGTCGGCATGTTTTTCAGATATTAGAGCACATTGGTAAAGATCTAGCACAAAAGGAAGAAACCCGCTTTGGAAGCGGGCTTCTTCTGGTGCGAGAAACAGGACTTGAACCTGCATGACCTTGCGATCACTAGAACCTGAATCTAGCGCGTCTGCCAATTCCGCCATTCTCGCATGTTGGTGGATGGGGATGGATTCGAACCATCGAAGTCTGCGACGTCAGATTTACAGTCTGATCCCTTTGGCCACTCGGGAACCCATCCAAGATTATCATGTTGGAGCTGGTGATGAGATTCGAACTCGCAACCTGCTGATTACAAATCAGCTGCTCTGCCGTTGAGCTACACCAGCGGATATTTTTGTTGGCGACCCGGAAGGGGCTCGAACCCTCGACCTCCAGCGTGACAGGCTGGCATTCTAACCAACTGAACTACCGGGCCGTGTATGGTGGGCCCTCAGGGACTTGAACCCCGGACCAATCGGTTATGAGCCGACCGCTCTGACCAACTGAGCTAAGGGCCCAGACAAAAATAGAGTGGTGACCCCTAGGAGACTCGAACTCCTGTTACCGCCGTGAAAGGGCGATGTCTTAACCGCTTGACCAAGGGGCCACGTTGAGTTTTGGTCGGGGCGAAGGGATTTGAACCCCCGGCTTCATGCTCCCAAAGCATGCGCGCTACCAAACTGCGCCACACCCCGAAATTATCCCGCTCCGCACGCGACACATGTTAATATACAGGATACCCGCCTCAATGTCAACTCATTTTTTGCGTTTGCAGGCGTTTATTATGGCTTGAAAGCCGCTTTTCTTTGCTGCATTATATTCCCATTTGTTATATATATTCACATAACAATATCTGACTGGAAAAATGTTAATTGCCTGCCAAAGGCTGCTTACGGGATCGTTGACTTTCAAAGAAAAGGCGACGGCATTTTAGTTTGCCGTCGCCTGATGGTTATCTGTCCCTTCTGGGTGGCCGATGATCGCGATCCGGCCTGTCTGGCCGTTCACTCCGCTGCTGTTGCTTACGCTCCGCAGCTTCGCGCTCCTTTTCGGGGTCCGGCGGCAGTAAGTCTTTACGGTTCAAGTTGATGCGTCCCTTCTCGTCGATCTCGGTCACCTTAACAAGGATCTCATCGCCGACGCTGACAACATCTTCCACCTTCTCCACAAATCCACGATCGAGTTTTGTGATATGCACCATGCCTTCCTTGCCGGGAAGCAATTCCACAAAAGCGCCGATTGGGATGATGCGGACGACTTTGCCCAAATAGACTTCGCCGACTTCGATCTCCTTGACGATGCCTTCAATGTACTTTCTGGCCCGGTTGGCAGCGTCCGCATCCGGTGTGCAGATGTAAACCTTGCCGTCGTCCTCGATGTCGATCGTCACGCCGGTTTCTGCGATGATCTTGTTGATCGTCTTGCCGCGGGGTCCGACCACTTCGCCGATCTTTTCGGGATTGATGGTAAAGCAGATGATCTTCGGCGCGTATTCGCTGAGCTGTTCGCGCGGCGCGGAAATCGTCTCCATCATTTTATCAAGGATGAAAAGACGTCCGTCAAGCGCTTGCGCAAGCGCCCGTTCCAATACTTCGCGATTGATTCCCTTGATTTTGATGTCCATCTGGATTGCCGTGATACCCTTTTTGGTACCCGCGACCTTGAAATCCATGTCACCAAGGAAATCTTCCATGCCCTGGATATCCGTCAAAACGGCGATCTTGTCGTTTGTTTCATCTTTTATGAGCCCCATGGCAACGCCGGCAACCGGAGATTTGATCGGTACACCGCCATCCATCAGCGCCAACGTGGAGGCGCAGACACTCGCCATCGACGTGCTGCCGTTAGAGCTTATCACTTCGCTTACGATGCGGATTGCATACGGGAATTCCTCTTCACCGGGCAGCAACGGCACCAGAGCACGTTCTGCCAAGGCGCCGTGACCAACTTCACGACGGCCCGGCCCACGCATCGGGCGCGTTTCACCGACGGAGTACGGCGGCATGTTGTATTGATGCATGTAGCGCTTGTTTTCTTCTTCCGAAAGGCCATCCAGCTCCTGTGCCTGGCTCATGGATCCAAGCGTCAACACAGAGAGCACCTGCGTCTGACCGCGGGTAAACACACCGCTGCCATGCGGGCGCTTCAAAAGGCCAACCTCGCTCCAGATCGGGCGGATCTGCGTGAGCGCCCTACCGTCCGGACGTATGCCATCCATGACGATCTTACGGCGTACCACGGCCTTGGTCATATCGTAGAGGATGCTGTCGATCCGCTTTGCGGAATCGGGGTACTCCTCGGCAAAGTGCGCTTTGACTTCCTGTTTGACCTGGTCCTCCCGCGCGCGAATCTCATAGCGGTCGTACTCTTCCAGCGACCATACGACTTTCTCCGCTGCGTATGCTTTTACAAGCTCGTCAAAAGAGGTATCCGTGACAATGGCTTCAGGATATTGCTTCTCTTCACCGATCTCATCCGCGATGCCCTGTATGAACGCTACCAGCTTTTTAATCTCTTCATGGCCGTAAAGGATGGCTTCCAGCATCTGATTCTCGGACACTTCCTTGGCGCCCGCTTCCACCATTAGTACGGCTTCGGAGGTCCCTGCCACCGTAAGGTGCATCAGCGACTCTTCACGCTGTTTGATGTCGGGGTTCAGGATGTACTTTCCGTTGATCAATCCAACCGTAACGGCTCCTATCGGTCCTTGGAACGGGATGCTGCTGATAGACAGCGCAATCGAGCTTCCAACCATTGCCAGGATGTCCGGCGGGATGTTCTGATCCACGGACAACACCGTTGCCACGACCTGAACGTCATTATGATAACTCTTGGGAAACAGCGGCCGAAGCGGCCTGTCCATCAGGCGGCAGGTCAATATCGCCTTTTCCGTAGGCCTACCCTCACGCTTTATGAAACCGCCGGGGATCTTTCCAACGGAATACATTCTCTCTTCATATTCGCAGCTTAGCGGGAAGAAATCGATCCCTTCCCTGGGTTTATCCGATGCAGTGGCGCAAACCAACAACGCCGTATCCCCGCAGCGGACGATACAGGATCCTCCTGCCTGCTGTGCGTATTTGCCGGTATTAACCGTCAAAGTCTTTCCGGCAAATTCTGTTGTAAATACTCTCTCCATTCTACTCTCCTTCTCTTCCTTTCAAAGCATATAAAAAAGATAGAGCGAGAGAATCCCCGCTCTATTACTTTGCTTAATGGCGCAATCCCAAACGAGCTACCAGGGACCGATACCGTTCGATGTCTTTTTCTCTGAGGTAGTTGAGCAATCCACGGCGGCGTCCAACCATCTGCAGCAACCCACGGCGCGAATGATGGTCTTTCTTGTTCGACTGCAGATGCTCGTTGAGGTGGTTGATGCGTTCTGTCAGCAGTGCTACCTGTACTTCAGGCGAGCCAGTATCGTTTTCACAGGTGGCAAATTGCGTAATGATTTCCTTTTTACGTTCCGGTGTCATGTTTTTTCTCCCTTTTTAATAATATCCCCATATCCCAAGCTCGCCGTCGGAGCAACGTGCGCCTTAGCATATGGTTGCGTGTTATTCTAACATTATCCAACTTCTTTGTAAAGCATGGAATTTTTGCTTACTGAATAGATTACCTACTGTTATAATGATGCCCGCTTTGCTGTAAAAATTGCAGTTCGCCTTTGCGATTTTCTGTCATTGCCGTCGATGTGTGTATCGTGCCATCCTCCGATACCGATACTCTTAACGAATTGCCATCAAAGCTGCAGATGTACTCTCCAAGTGCAATTCGCGCTTTGTCCATCGGCCACGCGCTTCTTGCATTTTCAAAGCACGCAAAAACGGAGTATGGCCGCCCAAGAAGGTCAGATGCGCTTTCGCAATCACCTTTTAACAGCGCTGCTCTAATACGTGAGCTTGAAATGGGACTCCCTCGCTGCAGTACGTCCTCTACACAGATGACTTCAATTCCCGCTTCTTGTCCGAGTTTTTGTAAGAGAGCGGCGTCACCGGAACCCTTATAGCCAAACCGATAATCCATTCCGCAAAAAAGCGCACTTACACGGCCGTTTCGAACCAAAAGATCAACGAATGACTCAGGTGACATGTGCTTGTATTCCGGTGTAAACGCTTTTGACACTGCAAAATGAATGCCGATCTTCTCACAAAGAAAAAGCTTTTCTTC
>CAZHNN010000020.1:0-16663 GCA_964533965.1 uncultured Clostridia bacterium
TTTGTTTTCCAGAAAAACCGAAATTTGCTTGAGCATCATAGGTCGTTCCTCCCGTCTTGATTATGCATCCAGCTTCCGCCTGTCATCCACCCGTTTGGCTTTGCCTTCACTGCGCTCTATCTCCTTGGGAGCAAGCAGGCGAACCTCCACGGAAATATTCAGTGCGCTGTTCAATTCGCGCCGCAGTTGTTCACGCAGCTTCTCGATGCTGCTGATGGTATCTCCGATGGCATCGGGATGCAGTTCCACCTGTACTTCCATCGTATCCAGGTTGTGAACACGCTCCACCACCATGCGGTAATTCGGCGTAATTCCCGGAAACCCTGTCAGCACCGTCTCGACCTGGCTTGGGAATACGTTGACGCCTCTTATGATCAGCATGTCATCCGTTCTTCCCTTCAGCCTTCCGATGCGCCGGTGCGTTCGTCCGCACAGGCACGGTTCCTCGATGATATACGTCAAATCGTGCGTCTTGTACCGTATGGTGGGAATGCCCTCTTTGGTGATCGTGGTGATGACCAATTCACCGATCTCACCCGGTTTGACGGGCTCCTCGGTATTCGGATCAAGGATCTCGATGAGGAATTGATCCTCCCAAACGTGCAGACCATGCTTGGCTTCCCTGCATTCCATCGCAACGCCCGGGCCCATCGTCTCGGACAATCCATAGATGTCCAGAGCGTCGATGTGCATCAGTTCCTCGATCTGCCGCCGCATGCCTTCCGTCCAGGGCTCCGCGCCGAAGATGCCGGCCCGCAGCTTTAGCTTTTTTAGATCCAGTTGCATGTCGCGGATCGTTTCCGCCAGCATCAGCGCATAGCTAGGCGTGCAGCACAGGATGTTGGTTCCGAAATCCTGCATCAGCATGATCTGCCGCTGTGTGTTGCCAGAAGACGTCGGAACCGCTATGGCACCCAACCATTCCGCGCCGTAATGCAGACCCAGTCCCCCTGTGAACAGGCCGTAGCCGTAAGAGATCTGCACGACGTCGTGCCTTGTCGTACCCGCGCATGCCAGGGATCTCGCCACGCATTCGCTCCAATTGTCGATATCGTTCTTCGTATACCCGACCGTTGTCGGCTTGCCGGTCGTGCCTGAGGATGCGTGCACGCGGATGATCTCATCCATCCCTGCCGCAAACATGCCGAAGGGATAATTGTCCCGAAGGTCTGTTTTCAGTGTGAACGGCAACCTTCGCAAGTCCGCAAGCGTCCTGATATCCTCCGGCTTTACGCCGGCTTCGTCGAACTTTCTCTTATAAAACGGACTCTTGTTATAACATCTCGCTATGGTCTGCTGAAGCCGGTATACTTGCAACTCTTCCAGGCGTTGCCTGGGCATTGTTTCAATTTGCATATTCCACATAATGGCATCTCCATTCTAATCCTTCTCCCGAGCCGCCTGCAAGCCAAGTGCAAAGGCTTTTTCGTTGATGGCAACATACTCGGGCTTTACGCTCGATTCGATGGCTTGACGCATCCTCTGTTCGTCAAGGCACATCATATGTGTCAAAACGCCCAGCAGCACTACGTTTGCTGCGCGCGCCGAACCTGCGATTTGGGCCAGTTTCCCGGCCCCGGTAAATCGAACACGGCCCGCGCGTTCCTGTGCCCGAGACTCAATGTCCTCGGGATAGGATGCGTTTCCCATCGTCACCGAAAGCGGCTGTACCGTCTCAGAGGAACAGACAAGCAGACCGTCCGGCTTGAGCATATGGATCCATCGAAGCGCTTCCACGGGCTCGAACGACAAAAGCGCGTCCGCCTGGGAAGTTTCGATCAATGGAGAATGGACTTTTTGTGCAATTTTAACATGCGTTACGACACAGCCTCCACGCTGCGCCATTCCGTGCACTTCGCTGACCTTGGCGTCAAGCCCGCACAACCTAGCGTATTCGCCCAATATTTTACCCGTGAGCAGCGTTCCCTGCCCGCCTACACCTACGATCAATATGCCGGTCTGCATGCTCACACCCCCAGACAGCCCTTCGGGCAGACATTGGCACAAAGGCCACAGCCGTTGCAGCTCAATGGATCGACAATCGCTTTCTTATCTGCGATGCGCAAAGACGGACAACCCGTGCTCACGCAGATCCCGCAACCGATGCAGTTCTCCATATGTACCGTAAAAGCCTTGCCCGGCCTTGTGATCAAAACGCAAGGCCGTCTTGCCACGATGACCTTGACACCGTCCTTTTGCCAGGCATCCCGAATGGCACCTTCCATCGCCTTCTGGTCGACGGGATCGACGACGGCAACACAGGACGCTCCCAATGCCTCGCAGGTCTTTTCGATGGACAGCTGCGTTCCCTGCTGCCCCTTTAGCATCTTTCCGGTCCCTGGATTATCCTGGTGACCGGTCATACCCGTGATCGAGTTATCCAAAATCAACACAGTGATATTTGCCTTGTTGTACGCCGCGCTTGCAAGCGGACTAAGACCGCTGTGAAAGAACGTGCTGTCCCCGATGACCGCGACGCTGTGCCTCGCAAATTCTCGCCCCAAGGCTAACTCAGCTCCCTGTGCCATGCCGATGCTGGCGCCCATGCAGATGGTGGTATCCATCGCATTCAGCGGCGCCACGGCGCCAAGCGTATAGCATCCTATGTCCCCAAACACCGTCGCCTTGAGCTTTTTCAACAAATGGAATACGGCGCGGTGCGGACAGCCCGCACACAATACCGGAGGGCGGGGTGGCAAGCCCTGTTCGACCTTAAGATCTATGGTCTCGCCAAGCACTGCCTTTCGTATCGCGCTAGCCGAAAGTTCGCCCATTTTGGAGAAGAGCTCGCTTCCGACACAAGGGATTCCCCAGCTCTTTATCTGTTGCTCCATATGACTTTCCAGCTCTTCGACCACATAGAGCGTTTTAACGGTTTTCGCAAACTCTGCAATCGCTTTTTTGGGCAGTGGGTATACGAGGCCAAAATGGAATATATCCGCCTGCGGCAACGCTTCCTTCACGTATTGATAGCACATGCCCGAGCAGATGACGCCGATGCTCGAATCGCCCTGGTCGCTGCAAGCGACCGGTTCGCTGCAAGCGACCGGTTCAACGATGTTGACAGGCGCCGTTTCGGCATAGGCAGTAAGCTGCTCCAGCCTTGCCAAGAGACTCTTCTTGCGCTCGATGGCATTGGCGGGCATCATCACGTATTTGTTCGCGGCTTTCTGATACGATTTCGGTTCCGCTTTGTTCTGTTCGCCCCGCTGCACGAACCCGCGGGAATGCGCGACGCGCGTGGTAAGCCTCACGATAACGGGGATGTCGAATGTCTCGCTCATCTGAACGGCCGTCGCCATAAAATCATACGCCTGTTGGCAATCCGAGGGTTCCAGCACCGGTACATGCGCTGCTTGTGCGATCATGCGGGTATCCTGTTCGTTCTGGCTGCTGTGCATGCCGGGATCGTCCGCAACGACAAATATTAGGGCGCCATTGACGCCCGTGTAGGCTCCGGTGAACAGCACCTCCGAGGCAACGTTTAATCCGACGTGCTTCATACAGCACATCGCACGCACACCGGCAATGCTCGCGCCCATTGCCACCTCTGCCGCCACCTTCTCGTTGGCAGCCCACTGGGCATTCATATCTTCAAACTTCGAAGCCGTTTCTGCAATCTCTGTACTCGGCGTGCCGGGATAGGCGGATAATACCGCAACACCGGCATCCAACGCACCATATGCTACTGCTTCGTTTCCCAACAACAATTCTTTCATGGGCGCGTCCCTCACTGCCTTAAATCCGTCACGCGCTGTGCTTTGCCCTCAAAGCGCCTGAGCGACATCGGGTTGACCAGCGTGACCTTCACGTCAATGAGCAATTCGGTCTGCATCGCCTGACGGATGCGTCCTGACAGCGATTCAAGTTCACTGTAACGCTCCAATAGTCCGGCATCCGATACCTCGACCTTCACTTCGACACGATCCATGAAATGCTCCCTGGTGACTACGATCTCGTAGTTGGGACCGACGCCAGCCGTCTGCAACAGCACCTGTTCGATCTGGCTTGGGAACACATTGACGCCGCGGATCACGAGCATATCATCGCTTCTGCCCTTGATCTTGCTAAGCCGCATGCTGGTACGCCCGCATTCGCAAGGTACGCTTGTAAGGCTGGCGATATCCCGTGTGCGATACCGAAGCAAGGGCTGCGCTTTCTTATGTATGGTGGTGATAACGACTTCGCCCTCTTCGCCCTCCGGCAAAACCTTGCCGGTCTTGGGGTCGATGATCTCAAAAATGAAATGGTCTTCTGCTATATGCATGCCATTCTTATATACGCATTCGCCGGCTACTCCGGGTCCCATTACTTCGGACAGACCATAGTTCTCCGTCACGAGGATACCCCAACGCTTCTCCAGCTCAGTGCGCATCTGCTCCGTGTGCCCTTCGCCGCCAAACAAGCCGATGCGAACCGGCAGCTTTGTCAAATCAACGCCCATTTCCTCCGCCGCTTCGCTCAAATAAAGGGCATAGGAAGGCGTACTGATGATCAACGTCGTGCCAAAATCCTCAAGAAGCTGTATCTGGCGTTTTGTGTTGCCGCTTGAAATGGGAATGACCGAGGCGCCGATGTTCTCAAGCCCATAATGCAAGCCCAAAGCGCCTGTGAACATGCCATAACCAAAGGATATCTGCGCGATGTCATCGGCTGTGGCGCCCGCCATGCATACGAGGCGGGATACGCATTCCGCCCATTGCTGCACGTCTTCTTTGGTATATGCCACCACCGTCGCGTTGCCTGTCGTCCCCGAAGAGGCATGGATGCGGATGATGTCCCGCATCGCCACCGCCAAAAGCCCGTAGGGATAATGGTCGCGCATGTCCTGTTTAACCGTAAAAGGTATTTTTTGAAGATCATCCAGAGACTCAATGGAATCTGCATTCAATCTCGCTTCATCCAGCCGTTCCTTGTAAAACGGCACGTTTTCATATACATGTTTCACCGTTTCTTTGAGCCTTTGAAGCTGGATATCCTGCATTGTCTTGCGATCCGCTGTTTCCATCGCAGGGTTCCAAATCAATGTATTCACTCTCCCCATTGGGAAAGGCGGGCAAAATCCGTTCTACCGTGCCACCGTCTTCCCGTGCATAAGTCTAAATACTATAAAGCTTATTATAACGAATATTGAATGAAAATCAAACCCGATTTCGACCTGCGCAACCTCCAACAAGGCATGCAATGCAGCATTGTGATATCAATATTGTGAAAAAAGTATTCAAATTGAATATTTATCAACAGCAAGGTAGAATATTGACGAGGATTTTGAAACTTTTCCGAAAGCAGGTGCATCTTTGTACGAAATCGTAAAAAAGCGTGTTCTAAACGAATTGACCACATGGATGGATGTTTATGCGCCGATGGTAGCCAAACATGCGCGCCCCGGACAATTCATCATCTTGCGGGTAGATGCGGATGGAGAGCGGATACCGTTGACCATCGGTGGATTTGACCGCGAATTGGGTACCGTCACCATCATTTTTCAATCGGTAGGCGCCACAACGATGCAACTGGCAGCAATGAACGAAGGAGACAGACTTGTTGATTTTGCGGGTCCCTTGGGGCATCCAAGCGAATTGGATGGCTTCGGGCGCGTTGCCATTTTGGGCGGAGGATTGGGCGTTGCGATCGCGTACCCGCAAGCCAAGGCACTGCACGACAATGGTGTTCATGTGGATCTTATCGTCGGTTTCCGTAACGTCGGCTTGATTATAATGGAAGAAGAGATGCGCAAAGCCTGTACCGATCTGATCGTGCTTACGGACGACGGAAGCAACGGGGACAAGGGATTTGTCACAACCGGGCTCGAACGACAGATCCAGAGTGGCGTTCAATACGATGCGGTCATAGCCATAGGACCGCTTCCCATGATGCGTGCCGTATGCAACCTTACAAAGCCATATGGCATCAAGACGATCGTGAGTATGAATCCCGTCATGGTAGATGGCACCGGCATGTGTGGCAGCTGCCGGCTTACGGTAAACGGTGAAACGAAGTTCGGCTGTGTGGATGGCCCGGATTTTGACGGCCACCAGGTGGATTTCGACGAGGCAATACGACGCAGCCGCGTGTACCGCGAACAGGAAATGCAAAGCATCGAACGGCATCAGTGCCGCCTTCTGGGAGGTGAAAACCGTGGCTAACATGAATCCCAAAAAGACTCCCGCCATTGAGCAGGATCCCAAGGAGCGCGCCAAAAACTTCTCGGAAGTATCGCAGGGGTATAATGAGCAGATGGCGCAGGAAGAAGCGCAGCGATGCCTGCAATGCAAAAACCCCCTGTGTGTTTCAGGCTGTCCAGTACAGGTTCGCATCCCGGAATTCATCGCCCAAATTGCTTCGGGCGATTACAACTCCGCTTATGACATACTCAAAACCACCAATTCCCTGCCGGCTGTCTGCGGTCGGGTATGCCCGCAGGAATCGCAGTGCGAACAGAAATGCATACGGGGCATTCGAAACGAACCGGTAGGCATTGGACGTCTGGAGCGTTTTGCCGCGGACCAAGCAATGCAAAAAGGACGGCATCTGATTGCGGATATGCCTTCACAGAACGGCATCAAGGTCGCGGTGATAGGAAGCGGCCCGGCGGGATTGACCTGTGCAGGCGATCTTGCCAAACTGGGTTATGACGTCACGATTTTTGAAGCATTGCACACACCGGGCGGCGTGTTGGTCTACGGCATACCCGAATTCCGCTTGCCCAAGGCGCTGGTGCGCGATGAAATTGCTTCCCTGGAGAGGCTCGGTGTCAAGATCGCGACCAACATCATCATCGGACGGACCTTCTATATACAGGAACTGATGGAGGAAATGGGCTTCGAGGCAGTGTTTATCGGCTCGGGCGCAGGACTCCCCCAGTTCCTACACATACCGGGCGAAAACCTCAACGATGTCTATTCCGCAAACGAATTCCTGACGCGCGTTAACCTGATGGCGGCGTATCGCTTCCCCGAAGCTGCGACACCGATTAAGGTGAAGAAAAACGTTGCGGTGGTCGGTGGCGGCAATGTCGCTATGGACGCCGCACGATGTGCGCTTAGAATGGGCGCGGAGCATGTCAGTATTGTCTATCGTCGAAGCCTTCAAGAGATGCCTGCACGCATCGAAGAAGTGCATCACGCCGAGGAGGAAGGCATCGAGTTCATGCTGTTGACTAACCCGACGCGCATTGTCGGAGATGAAAACGGCAACGTGACAGGCTTGGAAGTGATACGGATGGAGCTTGGAGAGCCGGATGCTTCCGGGCGCAGAAGGCCGGTCATTATACCGGGCAGCGAGACGATTCTGGACGTGCAAACCGTTGTCATAGCGATCGGCACATCCCCGAATCCGCTGATCAAATCGACGACGCCGAATCTCAACACGCAAAAATGGGGCGGCATCGTCATTGACGAAGAGACCGGCGCTACCAACATCGAAGGCATCTATGCCGGCGGCGATACCGTTACGGGCGCTGCCACCGTCATCCTCGCAATGGGCGCCGGCAAGACCGCCGCAGCGTCGATGGATGCTTACCTGAAGGCAAAGCACGGCGTGTAACATACAATAGAAGCAAAAAAAGAGCAGGCCGCCAAGCCTGCTCTTTTTATTTATTCCTCGGGTTTATTCTGAATACTTATGCACTTTTCCGCTCTTGTTATGGAACACCCATTTCTGCTGGACCTTGAAGCTGATCAGGAACAGGACGAAATCCACCGGGAATTTCACGAAGATTGCATCCCAGCCCAATAGCGGTGTAAGCGCACGTACCGAAAACAATGAGGTCAGCATTTGAACGATGGCGAGGGTATAGTAGCGAAAAATGGTTCCGTTTCGATGAACACCGCCGAAAACGACTTTCTTGTTGAGGGTATAGTTAAACAACGACGAGCAAACGCGTGCCACGACCGTTCCCACTGCGATGCTTTCAGCGAAATTCGGCAGGATCAGCTTTGTAACGATGGCGAACAGCGTGATGTCCAGAAGTGACGAACCAATCGAAGAAAATGCGAATTTTCCAAGAAGCGAATAGATGCGAATAGCATCCAAAAGCGGGTTGAAATGCGAGGATGCGTTCTCATCAATGTAAATCGTCTTGATCGGTACCTCGAGGATATCCATGTTGTGGCGCTTGCATTCAATGAGCATGTTCATCTCATATTCGAATCGCTCGCCCTTCATTTCCATCATCCAGGGCATAGAGGACTTTGGTATACCGCGAAGACCGGTCTGCGTATCCGTGAGCTTCAGTCCGGACAGATACCCGAACAGCGTGCGCGTGATCTTGTTCCCCGCCCTTGATTTAAAAGGGACGTTTTCCTTGTCAAAGTCTCGCACACCCAACACCAGCGCATCGGGCATCCTTTCCATCGCCTGTGCCAAACGCTTAATATCCGATACGGAATGCTGGCCGTCTGCATCTGCCGTGATCACGCCAAGCCTGTCCGGATAAACATTTAAAAAAGCGTTCATACCGCTCTTCAAGGCGCGGCCTTTACCAAGATTGATCGCATGGGTAAAGACTTTACATCCCTTTTCAGCCAATACATCAAAAATCGGCAAGCAGTTTTGTCTGCTTCCGTCGTTTACAACAATGATGTCCGTAAAGTCGGACTGTATCAAATCATCCACCAAATCGACCAAGCGTTGATCGGGATTCAATGAAGGAATGAGTATGACAGGCCTCAACGCAGCTCCTCCTCATTCAAGGCGTGTTCGTTTAGTATACAACCCGTATATATCCTTTGCAAGCTATTCCGCATCTCTTTCACATTGTCTGAGAAGGGCAAAAACACATTCATCGGTCATAACATCGTGAAGATATATATTCTTTTTAAGTGTCGCTTCATGAAAAAAACCGGCTTTTTCGGCTGCGCGGCGCGATGCACCGTTTGCAGCTGGAATGCTGCATTGAATGCGCTGCAGATGTGGATGTGCATCAAAAGCCTGAGTTGTGAGCATTCGTATGGCTTGCGGCATGATTCCCTGTCCGAAATACGCGCTTCCCAACCAATATTCCAAATCCGCAGCGCCCCAATGCGCATTGCATTTCAGCCGAATCCCTATATAACCGACAACGGAACGGTCCATCAGGATAACGCGGTGCATGCCCATGCCGTTCTCGTTTTCCATTATGGCGCTTTCACAAAAACCGACTAAATTGGAAAGTTCATAGGTTTCTATATCCGCTTCATAGCAAGGAAGATATTTTGTCACCAGCGGATCGCGAAACAGCTTAAAAAGGGCTGGCGCATGACGGATTTGAACAGGTTGTAGGATCAGGTTCATTCCAATTTCCTTCTAATTAAAACCGCCAGCTAAGCTGGTGGTTTTGATTTAAATAAAAGAAAGACCGGTTGCCCGGCCTTTCGTCATTCATGCTTACACGTTCGGATAGTACTTCGCCTTGATGTTCGCCCAATTGCCCTTCGGTTCATCCAAGGTAGACTGGAATGTAATATCACAGCCTTTTTCCGTGATCTCTTTGAGCATTTTCGCATCGGCTTCGTTGAGCGTGATCGGTCCATGGACGTTGATGCGTCCGGGCGCACCGCCAATGCCGCCAACGAGGAGATCTTTGAAATCGAATCCCTTCGTAAATGCTTCATAGGTCATCGGAACGTTACGGAACAGAACGAGTACCGGGCCAAGAGGACCAAACTGATCCTTCTTCCAAGCTGCCGCTGCTTGTTCGGTTGTCATATTTTCCAGTTTGGTTCCCGGCGGCGCCGCCATCGTAAAGATCTGAGCCATAAAAGGATCAGTTGCGATTTGATTATCGACAATGATAATCAGTTTTGCAGCGCTTCTCTTGATCCATTGCGTAACTACCTGACCATGAATAAGGCGAGCATCAATGCGAACAAGTGCTAGTTGTGCCATGGGCAATTCCTCCATATACATTTTTTGGCGACAAGTATATTGTCAATGCTTTTAAATCAAACCAATCAGAAAACTAAGCCTGACCCGTTTCCTTCTTGCGCCTGCTCCTTATATTTATACCACTTCCTTTCTTACAAGTAAAGCGGATTGTTTTAAAAATTCCAACTATACAATCAAAGTATGCATGGGTCCTTCAGAAGATATCCCGTATAGTATTCCTCCTTTTGAATGTACACAAAGTAATATAAGAATCCGTAGACAGAACGCCTGAAAATGACATTCTGGCTGTTAAGAAGCATCCTTTCTGGTATACTAGAGCACAGGTGATGTCCATGTTATCCGTTCAAAAGAACCAGCGTTTGACCCTTTCCATAGATGCCTACAATACGGAAGGCGCCGGAGTCGGCCGCACAGACGGTGTGGTCATTTTTGTGCCGGACACCGTAGTCGGCGAAACCGTGTCGGTTCAGATCATCAAGGTGACCAAGCAATATGCCGTTGCCAAGCTCTTGGACATCCTCGTTCCAAGCCCATTGCGCAAGGAGCCTTCCTGCCCCGTGTACGAACGTTGCGGGGGCTGTGCATTGCAGCACATGGACTATGAAGAGCAGCTTTCTCTTAAATCCCGGCGCATTGCAGATTGTTTTTCACGAATCGGGCATATCGCGCTGGATACTCCGCCTGTCGTCCATGGTATGCAGGACCCTTTCCGGTACCGCAACAAAGCGTCTTTCCCTGTTGCCAAGGACGAAAGTCCGCAGATCGGTTTGTATGCAAGGCGTACCCATCGGATCGTCGATGTCGACGATTGCCTTTTGCAGCACGAGGACCACGCGGATATCATCAAAACGATCCGCAGCTGGATGCAAGCACATGCGATCGAGCCTTATGATGAGCTTACGCATAAGGGTCTTCTCCGGCACGTTGTCACACGCAAGTCCAGTGGCGGCTATCTTGTTTGCCTGGTCAGCATAGGAGCATTGCCACATACAAACGAACTGATCCAAAGCCTGTTGTCGTCCGGCCCAACGATTGAAGGGGTTGTTCTCAACATCAACAAGCGGCCTGACAACGTGATCTTATCCTCCGAGGAACGGCTTCTATACGGCAAGCGGCGTATCGAAGAGGATTTGATGGGGCTTAAATTCTCCGTGTCCATCCTTTCGTTCATGCAGGTCAATCCTGTCCAGACCGAAGTTCTTTATTCGCTCGCTCTTCGCTTTGCAGGGTTATCCGGCGATGAGGTCGTCGCGGATGCATATTGCGGCGTAGGCACCATGACGCTGCTGTTCGCAAAGCATGCGAAACATGTGTACGGTATTGAGTGTGTGCCAACTGCGATCGAAGATGCAAAACAAAATGCCGGTCTTAACGACATGCATAACGTATCCTTTGAGTGCGCGTATGCCGAAAACGCGCTGCCTGACCTTATTCATAGCAGCGTAAAAATCGACGTCCTGCTGCTAGACCCGCCGCGCAAAGGCTGCGACGAAGCGGTGCTTCAGGCAGCGATCAAGGCAAAGATCAAGCGGATCGTCTATGTGTCCTGCGACCCTGCAACGCTTGCGCGTGACGTGGCCATATTGACAAAAGCAGGGTATCTATTAAAGCGAATCGAGGGGGTGGATATGTTCTGCCAGACAAGCCATGTGGAGACGGTAGTGTTGCTGGAAATGAGTTCTCAATAATCCAAGTGTATAATTGCGAAATGAGTTGTGTGTAAGAAGTAATAGTTCATATTCTAATTGGTGTGTTATTAACAGTTTAGCAAAGGAATTGTGCGATCATTGGATAATACAGAATTTATGGATGAATACGCCCGATATAAATATGTTGTGGACAATATAAAAGATGTGATTTGGGAAGTTGATACAAACGCCGTATTCACGTTTATCAGTCCAACGATCAAGGGAATGGCAGGATATGATGCAAAGGAAATGATCGGGCGGTGTATGTTGGATTTCTTTACCGAGGATTCCTGTCAATTCATGTTGAGCGAATTAAACAAGCCCGCCAATGAAAAGGCAACCGCCAATTCGAACAGTTCCTATTTGTATGATGTGGAATTCGTCTGCAAAGACGGTCACACAATTTGGTGCCAAGTCAGTGTCAAACCGATTTTTAAAGATAACAACCTGATTTGCTATATCGGAACATCCCGCGATATTTCCGAAAAGAAAATGTACGAAAATAAGTTGCAGGAAATGCTTGAAAACCAGAAGCAAATCAATGAAAAGCTCGAAGATATGGTGACATTCGATATACTCACCGGCGCATATAACAGAAGGAAATTTGACCATTTCATCGATCAAGAAATGGAGAAAGCGGAAAAATACGGCAGCCCATTTTCCATCAGCATGTTTGACATTGATAATTTTAAACAGATCAACGACGTGAACGGACATGATAAGGGTGACCTCGTGTTGCAGGATATCACCACATTGATCAAACTCACCCTTCGGGCAACGGATAAGCTGTTTCGATGGGGCGGTGATGAGTTTATTGTTCTCTTCCCGGATATCGATTTAAAGGGCGCATATAAGGTAACACAACGGATAAGAAACACAATCCAAACGTATAAATTCAATATTGAAGGCAAAAGCGCCACGATAAGCTTGGGCGTTGGCGCCTTTGCTTTGCACGAAACGTCCGATCAGCTTATCACCCGCGTTGACAAGGCTTTGCTGAGGGCCAAGGCCAATGGAAAGAACACCGTTGAGCAGTGTTAGGGCTGTCTTTGATTAAGACCTAACGGAATACTTTCTAATCCCTGCCCTAGTGCCTATAACATTCTCCTGCACAATTCAATTCATCTGGAAAAACATATTATAGATAAGTTTCCTGCTAGGCCCTTACCCCGCCCAGCACTTCGCCGATGTTTTCGCTGATTACGAGATCGGCCCGGCTGTCATAGGGCGTGCGCGTTTTGTTGATGAGAATAAGCTTGTTCCCGCGATAGTAGTTAATAAGCCCTGCCGCGGGATAGACGGCAAGCGAGGTCCCGCCTATGATGAGCATGTCTGCCTCTGCGATATACCGCTTTGCGGAACGCACCACATCACTATTGAGTGGCTCTTCGTACAAGACCACATCCGGCTTGATGATGCCGCCACAAGTACACCGGGGTATGCCTCTACACTGCAGCACGGTTTGAACGTCGTACTGCTTGCGACATTGCATGCAATAGTTACGGTGCACCGAACCATGCAGTTCCAGTACATTACGGCTGCCTGCCATCTGGTGCAATCCGTCTATGTTCTGCGTGATGATCGCTCTTACTTTCCCTGCCCGCTCCAGCTCGGCGAGTTTTGTATGTGCGGCATTTGGCTTCGCATCCAAATAAAGCAACTTGTCCCTGTAGAATTCGAAGAAGTCTTCCGTATTTGCGATAAAAAAAGTGTGGCTGATGATCGTTTCGGGAGGATATTCGTATTTTTGGTTATACAGCCCGTCGACGCTTCGAAAATCCGGGATGCCGCTCTCTGTGGAAACGCCGGCGCCTCCAAAAAAGACGATGTTTTTGCTTTGATCGATGATCTGCTGCAATGTGTTATCCATTTTTCACTACTTTTCAAAATCGGTTTTATTTCATTATAGCACATACCGAAATTGATTCGATTTAGTTCCGGTGAAAAATGGTTCAGGTTATTGCTTTAGTGATATCCCCACAGCGTCACGAAGAACTTTCGATAATGTATGAGGCTCTTGCGTTCAGGTTGACTGTGAAGGGAAAGCATGCTAACATTAATCATTAGATTTGCTAACTAATATTGGGAGAATTGGAACATGAAAGAACTGCGAATCGATAATCTGGTAGCACGGCTTCCCATCATTCAGGGCGGCATGGGCGTTGGCATATCGCTGTCGGGGCTTGCCTCTGCCGTTGCCAATCAAGGCGGAATAGGTGTCATCGCCGCCGCCGGCATCGGCATGACTGAGCCTGATTTCTCCACGAATTTTCTGCAGGCCAATCTTCGGGCGCTTCGGGAACAGATCCGGCTTGCCAAGAAAAAGACAACCGGAATTCTGGGCGTGAACATCATGGTTGCGCTTTCCAATTTCGCGGAGTTGGCAAGGGCGGCAATTGAAGAAGGCATCGACGTCATCTTCTCTGGTGCCGGCCTTCCGCTGAATTTGCCAGCCTACGGCGATGAAGCGAAAAAGACGAAGTTGGTTCCCATCGTATCCTCCGGCAAAGCGGTCAGGGTTCTGTGCCAGAGGTGGCTGCAGCAGTTTAACAGGCTCCCCGACGCATTTGTCGTAGAAGGTCCCAAAGCAGGCGGACATCTTGGCTTTAAGCCCGATCAAATCAACGATCCCAAGTATCAACTGGAGAACATCACCCGTGAAGTGTTGCAGGAAGTCAAGGCTTTCGAGCAACTTGGAGAAAAAGAGATACCCGTGATCGCCGGGGGCGGCATCTATACGGGGGCGGATATCAAGCGTTTTTTGGATTTGGGCGCTTCCGGTGTCCAGATGGCAACGAGGTTTGTCACGACCCACGAATGCGATGCTGCGGAAGCTTTCAAGCAGTGCTACATTGACGCCACAGAGGACGACATCGTAATCATCCAAAGCCCGGTCGGGATGCCCGGCAGAGCAATCGTCAACGATTTCATCCTAAAAAGCAAGGCCGGTGAGCGTAAACCGTTTGGTTGTCCCTATCATTGCATCGTCACCTGCGATTATAAGAACAGCCCCTACTGCATCGCGATGGCATTGACCAACGCCAAGAAGGGCAATTTGAAGAATGGCTTTGCATTTGCAGGACAAAACGCATTCCGGGCCACCAAAATCACTTCCGTACGGGAAGTGGTGGAATCCCTGATTTCCGAGTATGAAACGGCGAAGGAATTCCCAGACGTAGAATAATTACGTAAATATCTATGCAAAACAAGCCCGATGGCTGCTGGATGGCATATGTGCTCTGCCGCTCAAGTCATCGGGTATTTTTGTACGAAAACCGAGGATATTTACTTTTTTTTATTTCCTATGACATGTTTCTGATATACTATCCACAGTATCCATAGTATGGAAATTTCTCTCTTTGGGGGGATGCACGTGCAGGAAGATACTTTGCAGAACGATAAGGTCATCGTTCAGTTCACAGCACAAGCCAAGTTGTTTCATTCACCGGAGTATTCGCTTTCCAGCAAAGAATATATCGACTGGGCTATACAACGCATGCCGCTCTTTCCCGAGGCGCGCGTTTTGGATGTCGCTGCCGGAACAGGGCTTCTTTCGCTTGCCGTAAGCCCTCATGTTCGATCCGTTATAGCGATGGACATCACCGATGCGATGTTACAAGAAGGAAGGAAGGAAGCTGAGCATCAGGGGATTCAAAACTTGGATTTCCGCATAGGAGATGCCTATCACATTGACTATGCCGAGCAATACGACATCGCGATGAGCCGTCTGGCTTTCCATCACCTGCTGGACCCAAATGCCGTTATGGAACAGATGACCGGCGCCGTGAAATCCGGCGGCACAGTTGTCATCTGTGATTTGCTCTCTCCGGACGACGCCGCGGTGTCGGAGCGCTATAACAACTTGGAACGTCTGCGGGATGATTCTCATACCACAGCGCTTACATCTGCAGAATTCACTTTCCTGTTTGAGCGATCCGGCTTTCAGAACATTAAAGCCTATTTCCGCCATGTCGTCAACGACCTCGAATCCTGGATGAAGATGACCGCCACGCCCGAGCACAATCGGGAAATCATACGCCACGCAATCAGAACGGAGCTTAACGGCGGCGAGAAGACCGGCTTTTCCCCGTTTGCGGAGGAAAACGGACAGATCAAATTTGCGCACCGGTGGATGCTTATTATTGGAACGAAACCATGAAGAGGGTGTCACTGGAATTTTTAATCCGTATGGAGGTCAGGGTATGGAAAGCGTCATAAAGAACCTGGTGATGGACCTTGGTGCAGACGATTGCGGCATAGCAAACGTGGATCGTTTTGAGGAAGCGCCCGCAGGGTTCCATCCAAAGGACATCTATTCGGATTGCCAGTCCGCGATCGTATTCGTCAAGCGTTTGCCCAAGGGGTTACTTCAAGTGAACCCGCGGATCTGCTATACGCACGCGACAAGCGTCAGCGTTTCAGAGCTTGACCGTATCGCCTTTGCTGCAGCTGTCGGCATAGAGAAGCTTGGAGGGATGGCAATTCCCTTGCCTTCCGATGATCCGTACGACAGCTGGGATGAAGCGACGCTGACGGGCAGAGGCATTTTGTCCATGCGGCATGCAGCAAAATTCGCAGGATTGGGCAGCCTTGGCAGGAATACGCTTTTGGTCCATCGTGATTTTGGCAATATGGTGAATATTGGAGCGGTTCTTACCAATTTGAATCTGACAAGTGACCCGCTATGCGAGGAATTCTGCCTTCCGTACTGCCACCATTGCATACAGGGTTGTCCGCAGCAGGCTTTGGATGGAACAACGGTAGATCAATCGCGCTGCAGGCCGTATACGTCCGTGATCAACGACAGGGGGTTTTCACTGTTCAACTGCAACAATTGCCGGCTTGCCTGTCCGCGAAGGTTTGGGGTAAACGGCTGATACTATAACACTTAAGATGTCGGAGCCGTTTTAGGTCGGCTCCTTTTCTTTTTCCAAAATCCAAAACGATTGGATAAAGGTGTCTGCTCTCACGCATACTACGCGCGAGGTGATCCTATGGAATCGATCTGGAGCAAAACCGTACAAATGCAGGAATTCCCGCAGCTTTCCGGCGACCTTACCACACAGGTAGCGATCATCGGCGGGGGACTGGCGGGAATCAATATCGCT
>CAZHNN010000020.1:16673-28541 GCA_964533965.1 uncultured Clostridia bacterium
TTATGAGTTGAATCGCCGTGGCGTGGATGTCATCATTCTGGAAGCAAACCGAATCGGCAGTGGGCAGACGCGTAACACGACTGCCAAGATCACATCGCAGCACGGTCTGATGTATGCGCCGCTCGTACGCGATTTAGGTGAAGAGCGTGCCCTTCAGTATGCCAAGGCCAACGAGAAGGCGATTGATGCATACAGAACCATCATCGGGGAGAACCACATCGACTGTGATCTTAAAACACTACCCGCGCACTTGTATTCCAATGTCGAATCCGATGTTCTCGAAGAGGAAGCAGCAGCCGCGAGGCGTCTTGGCATCGATGCTTCCGTTTCGGATACAGCCGATCTTCCCTTTCCCGTAAAATCGGTGCTTCGGTTTGAAGATCAATCGATGTTTCATCCATTGAAATATATGAACGCCATCGCACAAGGACTCCGGATCTTTGAGAATACGTCGGTGCAAAAGGTGGAAGATCAGCGCATCCTTACGAACCGCGGTACAGTGCTTGCGGACTCCATCATCTTTGCCACGCATTTCCCGTTCATCAATTTTCCCGGATATTATTTTTTGCGCATGTATCAGGAACGCTCCTACGTCATCGCGCTGGAAAACGCACAGAAGCTCGACGGCATGTACCTTGGCATCGACCAGAACGAAAGCTGGTCTTTGCGTAACCAACAAGAGTATCTCGTTTTCGGCGGCCCCGGGCACAAGACGGGTGACAACGCGAACGGAGGAAAATACGAACAACTTCGCACCGCCGCCGCCAAATTCTGGCCCCAAAGCCGTGAAACAGCCTATTGGTCGGCTCAGGATTGTATGACACTGGACAATGTTCCCTACATAGGCCCCTATTCGTCCACCACGCCGAACTGGTATGTCGCGACGGGGTTCCGCAAGTGGGGAATGACCAGCTCGATGGTGAGTGCAATGATCCTATCCGACCTAATCGAGGGAAAACAAAATCCTTATGCGGAAGTCTTTTCTCCCCAGCGCTTTGAACCCAAAGCCTCCGCTAGCGAATTCATCAAGCTGGGTGCCACTGCTGCCAAAGGATTGACCAAGAGTTGGCTAGGCATTCCCCGCACGACGCTTGATGAGATTCCCATCGGGCATGGCGGCATCATCACATACGAAGGCGACAAGGTGGGTGTCTATAAAGATGAGGACGGCCTTTGTTATGCCGTTTCCGTACATTGCCCGCATTTAGGATGCGAACTTTCCTGGAACCCGGACGAAAAGTCTTGGGACTGCCCTTGTCACGGTTCCCGTTTTGATGCGAAGGGGCATCTTCTAAACAATCCGGCACAGGAGGACCTTGAAACTTTCTCCATCTCGCCTGATAACCCTGAGTAAAGTCTTATCCAGAGAAAACACAACCCTCAAAACAGAATCCATATCGCAGCATTGTCAAAGTATAAAATATTCCCGGACATCTTGCGTTTGGGAATTCTTTCTACTGTTACTCTTACATACAATTTGGGTAAGCGCAAGGCGTACGAATCTTGTGGAATTTGTGTAGCAATGTTGACAACATTTGTACTTCTGTTATACTATTCACTAAGCATTGGCGCTTTGTTGTATACAAAGCGCCTTTTTGTATTGGGGGAACTCCTATGATCAGATTGGTTAACGTTCACAAGAGCTTCGGAAATCAAGAAGTGCTCAAAGGCATTAACCTTTTTGTCGAGGAGGGCGAGAAGTTGGTCATCATCGGACCAAGTGGTTCGGGCAAAAGCACGCTGATTCGACTGATGAATTACTTAGAGGAGCCCACCTCCGGCGAGGTATATGTCCATACCCATCTGATGAGCCACAAGCGAAGAGCGTTTATCAACAAGATCCATTCCTCCATGGTATTCCAGCAGTTTAATCTCTATCCGCACCTGAGCGTGCTTGACAATCTTACGCTTGCACCTCGAAAACTCAAGAAGGTCTCCAAGAAAGATGCCGAAGAGTTGGCAATGCATTATCTCAAACGCGTTGGACTGGAACATAAGGCGCACGTTTACCCTTCCACACTTTCCGGCGGTCAGCAGCAGCGTATAGCCATAGCAAGAGCGCTGACCATGCAAAACCGCGTCCTTTTTTTCGACGAACCAACCTCTTCCCTGGATCCCGAAATGGTCCAGGAGGTGCTGGACGTTATGATAGAACTTTCCAAGGAAAAGAACTACACCATGGTGGTGGTCACCCACGAGATGGGCTTTGCCCGGCAGGTTGCCGACAGGGTGATCTTTTTGGATGGCGGCGTGATACTCGAAGAAGGCTCGCCCGAGCACTTCTTCACAAACCCGCAAAACGAGCGATGCAAGGCGTTTCTCAGCAAGATTTTGCGGTGATGGATCATTTTGTCGCCCATGGATAGTTGGGAACAGTAAGCAAGATGCAAATGCAGCCCCATATAATTTGCATATTAATTCTTAAAGGAGGAAATGAAGATGAGGAAAATGAAAAGGATTCTTACCCTGACGCTGGCCTGTCTGATGATGCTCTCCGGAATGCTCGTCCTGTCCGCTTGCGGCAGCGCAAAGCAGAGCAAGGGGAAATTAAAGGTGGGCGTGAAGAACAACGTGATCGGCTTTGGCTATCAGGATCCCGTGTCCAACGAGTACAAGGGCATGGAGATCGAGCTGGCCAAAATGATCGCCGAGAAGCTGGGATATGACGGCGTGGAATTCACCGCCGTGACCGCAGCAACCCGTACTCAACTATTGGATGCCGGCACCATCGATTGCGTCTTGGCTACCTTTACCATCACCGACGAGCGCAAAAAATCTTGGGATTTCTCCGACCCGTACTATACCGACGCCGTAACGGTGCTGGTGGAAAAGAAGTCTGGACTTACCAAGCTTGCTGACCTGAAGGGAAAGACCGTGGGTGTATCCACCGGATCCACATCCGCCAAAGCTCTTGCCACCGCTATGGCGACTGCCGGACTGGTCGACTCCTTTGACACCACCGCCACCTTCGTTCCAACTGCCTTCAAGGGCGTAAAATTCGTTGAGTTTACCGATTATCCCTCCATCTCCAGCGCCCTGAAAGCCGGAACTGTGGATGCCTTCTGCGTCGACAAATCCATACTCGCTACCTATTTGAACAGTGACCGTCAATACATTACCGAGAAGTTCTCCCCGCAGAATTACGGTGTAGCCACCAAAAAGGGTTCCACGCTTTCCTCCCAGATCGCGCCCCTGATCTCCGGTTGGCTCAAGGACGGCACGATATCGGGCCTGATCACCAAATACAATCTCCAGTAATCTTAGGTTTGTTTTGTTGCAATGGCTGTCAGCACAGCGTCAAAGCGCTGTGCTGACAGAGTATTTTCACCAAAGGAGTTTTGTCGATGTTCAAGGCTGAATCCTGGGCCGCCGTGTTTCGAGACCGCCAGGTCTTTGTCAATGGCTTGCTGGCCACCGTCGAAATGGCTTTGGTCGGTTTTGTGATTGCCTTTTTCTTAGGTGTGATATTCGTTCTGTTCGCGACATGCGGCAAAAAACCTTTGAGGCTACTAAACCGTATCTACGTGGAGTTTTTCCAGAACACGCCATTGATGCTGCAGGCACTCTTCCTGTTTTATGCGGTGACCTTTTCCGGCAATCACAGCTTCACGCCATTGGCAGCCGGTATGATAGCCTTGGGCGTATACCACGGTGCGTATTTTTCCGAGGTCATCCGCGCCGGCATCGAAGCCATTCCCAAAGGCCAGTTTGAAGCTGCTTATTCCCAGGGCTTTACCTATCTTCAGAGCATGCGGTACATCATCGTGCCGCAGATCATCAAGATCATTCTGCCGCCGATGGTCAATCAGGTGGTGGCATTGATCAAGAACACTTCCTGCATGCTGCTCGTTGGCGGAGCGGTTGATCTGATTTCGGTGACCAATGCCTATGCGGTAGGCATGAGCACGGCCACGAATGCTGCGACGGCGTATGTTTTCAGCGGCTTGTTATTCTTTGCGATCTGCTTTCCACTATCCTCGCTGGCCAGTCGTTGGGAGCAGCGGATCAAGCAACGCGATCAACAGAGTAGCACTGTGGAAGCAAAGCATGCGCTGGACAACGTATCCGACGCGGAATTGGATCAAATCATCCTTGAAACTACGGTAAAGAGTTCATCGCCCACGTCACATGCCAAGCCGGAAGGAGGAGATCGGTAATGGGAGAGTTGAGCGCCAGCTTATCCATGCTCAGCAACGGCGGCTTGATGGGGTTCTTTTTCAAGGGCGTTGCATTTACCGTGGTCATTGCGTTCATTTCGATTGTGATCGGTTTTTTCTTCGGCTCCGTGCTATCTCTCGCCCGCAACTACTGCACCACCGGTGCAAAGCGCGTTTTTCGGTGGCTATCCACTGCTTACATCGAGCTTTTTCGCAACACTCCGCTGATGTTGTGGATGTTTATCTGCCTGGTAAGCTTCCCGGTGCCTTCCGTCTCCTATTCCTTTGCCCAAATGTTAGGATTGAGCAGTTCTGAAATTCAGCTGCTGCTCAAGGCCGTGGCGGCGCTGGTGTTGTTCACCTCATCCGTAATGGCGGAGATCATACGCGGCGGATTGAATGCCGTGGACAAGGGACAATTTGAGGCAGGCTATTCTCAGGGATTCACGTTTGTGCAGGTGCTCGTTTACATCATCCTACCCCAGGCATATCGGGCCATCATTCCCACCATGCTCAGTCAGGTCATCACGACCATCAAGGATACGTCCTATGTGGCCAATATCGCCTACATCGAGTTTTTGGGTCGCGTATTCCGAATGATCCAACTGGCTCCCATGTATACCCATCAGGCCACCCAAAACGTCAGCGACGTGTTCGTTCTGTGTGGTATGGCGTTCGTGATCTACTTCGCCATTAATTTCTCCATCTCTTGTGTGCTTCGAAGCATACAAAAGAAGCAGAGGATTGCCCATGTATAACATGATCATAGCTGATGGACCATATAGTTTGTTTTTTGGCTCGTACCACAAAGACATCCGTATCAAATCGCTATTGAATATTTTCGGGCTCGGACCTAACCTAGGGACCGAGTCTTTTTTTATTTAGCAGGGGGTGTGGAGCATATGAAGTGCTTTGATTCTGTTTTGAAAGGCAATACATACCTGACAAAAGCTTCAAAAAAAGTATAATCAAAGAAAAAAAGGAGAGGCTATCAAGGCAATTACCTGCAAAATCTTCCCATCTACGTTACTTTTTTACTGTTATCCAATAGGAGGTGATGGTGTGGAAGAGTCCAAACGGATGGCAAACAGGCTAATCAGCGAAAACTCTCCGTACCTGCAGCAACATGCATACAACCCCGTATACTGGTATCCTTGGTGCGATGCCGCTTTTGAGAAGGCTCGGCGCGAGGATAAGCCCATATTCTTGAGCATCGGATACTCCACGTGTCACTGGTGCCATGTCATGGCGCACGAGTCGTTTGAGGACGAGGAAGTTGCCGCAGTATTGAACCAGCATTATGTTTGCATCAAGGTGGATAAGGAAGAAAGGCCGGATGTCGATTCGGTGTATATGTCTGCCTGCCAGGCCATGACAGGCAGTGGTGGATGGCCTTTGACCGTTCTCATGGGCGCTGATCAAAAGCCGTTTTTCATCGGCACTTATTTCCCCAAACATTCGAGGTTCGGGCAAGCGGGGCTTGTTGATTTGTTGATCTCCATTGCCCGTCAATGGCGCAGCGACAAGAAACGGCTTTTGGAAACGGGTGCAGAACTTGCTCATCTGTTGGAGGCATCCGAACAAAAGCGCGCTGTGGAGCCCACCAAGGATATCCTGAAAAACGCCGCTTCTCTGTTTACACGCATGTTCGACGGCAAAAACGGCGGATTCGGCGCGGCGCCAAAGTTCCCCGCCCCGCACAACCTTTTGTTTCTGATGCGTTATGGAAAACTGGAAAAGGACGAGCGTGCCCTTTCGATGGCGATGCAAACACTTACACAGATGGCGCGTGGCGGCATTTTTGACCACATCGGCGGCGGGTTCTCACGCTATTCAACCGATCAGAAATGGCTCGTTCCGCATTTTGAAAAAATGCTCTACGACAACGCGATGCTGTCTATGGCATATTCCGAAGCGTATGGCATAAACAAATCACCTTTTTTTAGGCAGACACTCGAGCGTACGCTGCGATATGTATTGCGTGAGCTTTCCTCCGAAGAGGGCGGCTTCTGCTGCGCGCAAGATGCAGACAGCGAAGGCGCAGAAGGCAGGTATTACGTCTTTACCCCAACAGAGATCATCTCCGTATTGGGCGATGTGGATGGACCCTGGTTCAACCGTATGTATGACATTACGGAAGTGGGCAATTTTGAAGGAGCCAGCATAGCCAATCTGCTCAGAAATCCATCCTATGAAAACGCGTATGACGAATCCAAGGTATTACTGAATAAGCTGTATCGCTACAGAAAACAGCGTGTGTCGTTGCACAGGGACGACAAGGTTCTGACGTCCTGGAATGCGCTGATGATTGCTGCCCTGTGCAATGCCGCCGTATCATTGGAGGATGACGTCTATCTGGAAGCGGCAAAGCTGGCGGAAGAATTCATCCACACTCATCTCATGCGGGACGACGGCAAGCTGCGGATCCGCTGGCGGGAGGGCGAAGCTAAGTTTGAAGGCCACATCGACGATTACGCCTTCTATGCTTTCGCGCTTTTGACGCTATACAGGACAACATTTGATCCCAGCTACCTTGCACGTGCAATCAAAACCGCAGAGATCATGCTGGATCTTTTCTTTGACGATAGGAACGGCGGATTTTATCTGTATGCCAAGGATGCCGAACAGCTCATTGTTCGCCCCAAAGAGGTATATGACGGAGCGATCCCATCCGGAAATTCGATGGCGGCGCTGGTTCTTGGCAGGCTGAGCAAACTCACCGGCCAGGCGATTTGGCAGGATGCACACGAAAAGCAATTGCGCTATCTGGCTGCAAATGTGCAGGATTATCCCGTTGGACACAGCTTTGCGTTGCTGGCGATGTCCGAAGCGCTGTATCCTTCCAAAGAGCTTGTCTGCGTGGGCGCAAAGGACGCGGTCATCCCAACGGCGCAGCTTGTAAAGGTCAGCAGGGATCCCAATTTCACCACTTTGTTAAAAACGTATAAGAACGCAAATGTGTTGGGTGTTTGCTCACCGTGGACATATGAGTATCCGATCCCCTACGAGGGCTTGCAGTTTTATCTGTGCCAAAACAAGGCATGCTCCGCACCAGTATCCGATATCAACGAGGTGATCCGGCAGATTTCCGCCTCAGGTTCCACAGGATACATCCAATAGCCATCGTACCCTTCTCACGACCCGCACACATGGAAGACAATCGCATATGGTAGAGCAGAACAAGGGCGTTCACCGCAGGCTTCTAGCCAAAGAGTGCGCCCTTTGCTTTGGGGTGATTATCATGTGTGGAATTGCAGGAATGATCGATTACAGTGGAAACCGGCCGAACAAAGCAACCACGCGGGCTATGCTGGACAGCATGAGAAGAAGAGGGCCGGATGACGAGGGCGAATACATCGTGGATTATGCCACTCTTCTGCACGCGAGACTGGCGGTAGTGGACATCGAACACGGCAAACAACCGATGACCTGTGCCCATCGAGGCTGTGAATTCACCGTTGTATACAACGGCGAACTATACAACACCGAAGAAGTCCGCCGTGATCTTTTGCGTGAAGGCGAAACGTTTACAGGTCACAGCGACACGGAAGTGCTGTTGAAGGCATACGCTCATTGGGGAGAGGATTGCCTGTACAAGTTTAATGGCATTTATGCGTTTGGCATCTGGGATTCGCAAAAACAGGAGTTGTTCATCGCCAGGGACAGGATGGGTGTTAAGCCCTTCTTTTTTGCAAGGCCAAAGGGCGCGTTTCTGTTTGCGTCGGAAATAAAGACAATCCTAAAGCATCCTTATGTGGAACCCATACTAGATGAAAAAGGCATTGCGGAAATTCTGTTCATCGGCCCCGGCAGGACACCGGGTTGTGGTGTATTTCGAGATATCTTCGAGTTGCGTCCCGGCTGGTGCGGGACATTCACCAGAAGAGGTCTGAGCATCCATCCCTATTTCAAATTGGAAGATCACCCGCACTCGGAGGATATGGAAACGACTACATCTCATGTGCGGGATCTGGTTTTCGACGCAATCGAACGGCAGCTTGTCAGCGATGTTCCCATCGGTACGTTTTTGTCCGGTGGGCTGGATTCGAGCATCATCTCCGCCGTTGCAAACAAAGTGCTAAAAGATCGCGGTGAAAAGCTGCAGACATTCTCCGTAACCTATCGTGACAACGAGAAATATTTTAAAGCCAATCGCTTCCAGCCCAACAGCGACGACGACTATATTCAAACAATGGTAGATTTTCTGGGTTCGGATCACCATCTTTTTGTCATCCAAATCCCCGAGCTGGTTCAGGCACTCTATAGCTCCGTAGATGCAAGAGATCTTCCCGGTTGGGCCGATGTGGACTCTTCTCTGCTGCTGTTCTGCGAGGATATCAAAAAGCATGTGACGGTTGCGCTATCCGGCGAGTGCGCGGATGAAATTTTCGGAGGATATCCTTGGTACCGTGATGAAAGAATCCGCTCCGCATACGGCTTCCCCTGGGCCCAGACGACCGGATATCGGAACACCTTTCTCTCGCAGACACTTAAAAACCGCATAGACGGATTCGAACAAGTGGATCGCCGATATCGGGAAACGCTTTTGGAAGTCGACAAGCAACAGGATTTGAACCCTCTTGAATCACGAATGCGTGAAATGGTGCATCTCAACATGTACTGGTTCATGCAGACGCTTCTGGACCGCAAGGACAGGATGAGCATGTACAGCGGCCTCGAAGTGCGCGTTCCCTTCTGCGACCACCGTATCGTGCAATACATGTATAGCGTCCCTTGGGAGATGAAGGACTATCAAGGCGTAGAAAAGGGTCTTTTGCGGCATGCGGTCAAAGGACTATTGCCGGAGAGCATCCTCACGCGTAAAAAAAGTCCCTATCCCAAAACTCACGATCCTGCGTATATGTCTGCCGTATGCCACGAATTAGAGAATATTCTATCACGTGATGACGCGCCCATCTGGCAGCTGCTAAACAAAGAAAATGTCAAAGGGCTGATGCACACAAATGCACAGGAGCCATGGTATGGCCAGCTGATGACAACGCCACAGACAATAGCATATTTTCTACAACTGAATTACTGGATGGAAAAATATAGGGTCCGATTGAAGCTTTGATAAGAAAGAGCGCCGGCATACGCCGGCGCTCTTTTTCTCTATTCCAGTTTGGAGAGCATATCCGTCACGGGCTTTAGGAAATCGCCCTTGTATTGCTCAATATTGCCGTGATCCACCAGGCTTGCCATTTCAGGTAGAATCGGTATCTGCGCTATCGTATCGATGCCATACTCTTTTGCGATTTCTTCCACATGGCTTTGTCCGAAGATACGATGTTTTTCATGGCAGTCCGGGCATTCGAAGTAGGACATGTTCTCCACCAGCGCCAACACCGGGATCTCCAGCATCGCCGCCATTTTAACTGCCTTCTGCACGATCATCGATACGAGCTCCTGCGGGGATGTCACGATAATGATGCCATCCATCGGGATGGACTGGAAGATCGTCAACGGCACATCGCCCGTTCCCGGTGGCATATCGATGAACATATAGTCGACATTGTTCCAAACCACGTCTGTATAGAATTGCTTGACCGTGCCGGCCAATACCGGACCGCGCCATACAACCGGATCGGTATTGTTCTCCAGCAGCAAGTTCATGGACATGATCTCAACCCCGGTCTTGCTCTTGACGGGATAGATCGCGTTTTCGTCGCCTGTAGCCCGCTCTTTGATACCGAAGGCTTTGGGGATGGACGGCCCTGTGATGTCCGCGTCCATGATGGCGCTGCGGTATCCGAGCCGATTCATGGCAACCGCTAAAAGCGATGTTGTCAGCGATTTGCCGACGCCTCCCTTACCGCTCACAATGCCGATGATGTGCTTGATGCTGCTGTATTCATGCGGCAAAACGCGAAAATCCTCCTGCCTGTCACCGCATTCCAGGCTGCACGACCCACAGTTTCCGCTGCATCCCTGATCCATGTCTTTGTCATTGCCTTCCAAGTTGCAGGATTCGCAGTTCCCGCTGCATCCCTGATCCATATTTCAATTCCTCCCGGATTTTTAATTGACTCTATATTATTGTTGCGCCCTATATTGATGGCCTGTCGCCTTTTATTTATGCTATTGGATCGATTCCATTCTGGCGTTTCGGTTTCTAAAAGCGCGAAAGAAACAATCCCCTGCATCCCAGATCATCGCGATGATGAAGATGGCACTAAGTATGAAGACACCTTTTTCAAAGCCGGAAATCGCAACGTCCTTAGCTACGGATAAGGTCGTGGCAACCTTTGTGATAAACGCCTCATTGAACACGCCGGAATGAAAGAAATAGACAAAGTATGCTGCGCTGCCGATGTTGTACAGAAGGTTTAGCGCCGCGAGCGGAAAGTTCCAATACCCGTAAATCAACTTTCCGATGGAGACCATCAGCGATCCCACAGCCACCGCTATGACAAAGGGCACCATGGTGACAAGGACGTTGGAATGAAACAACGCCACGACAGGCCTTCCCTTTTCATACCATGCGATGTATTGGGGATAGCGTATCATCACGATCACCCAAACGACATTGAGCAGAATGGAAGTAATCATGGAAACCGCAACCGCTCTGCGCGGGATCCTCCGTACCTGGCGCGGTATATCAGGCAAATCGCGGATCGACCAGGACTTGTCGTGTCTTGCATGGTTGATGTAATCGATCAGCGCAAATATGACTGTAACGCAGGTAAAGGACGCCACTGCAGCGATACCCAGGCTCTTAATAAAGGAAAGGAATATCACTGCCAACAGGGTGGATATCGACGGATTTTGTACAATTGATAGGATATCCGTTACAAGGCTTACCGTAAGAATGATGGAAAACAGTATGAGGCCCGCGATCTTCATCGCTCGCAGATAATCATCGAACAACGCCGGCGAAATCAAAAACCGTTTTCTTGAACGGTACTGCTCCGCCATTTCCACTGTGGATCCGAGGGAATTTAGCACCCTGGCCACATCGTCGTCTGACGGCTCGTTTGGCAGCATCGCGTTTATCTTTGCGTACAGATCGGCTTTTGCCCGATCGCGGTCGTTTTTAGGCAACCTGCGGATGACATCATAAACGTATTTTTCAATATGCTGATGCATGCCATTCTTCCCCCTTTGCGGATTGCCGAAAGTTTACAATGCTTTGTTGCTGCCCACAGCGGCTTAGTATGGAAATGGCTAGCCCCGCTTTCGTGCATCTATAGCTAAAGCTGAGTGTGTGTTCCCTGTCATTCTATTGTGTCCTGCATGAACTTGTCAATTGTCACATCCCGTCACTTATGTATACCACATTATTCATAGCTTCTCTTTTCCGTCTTCTTGACGAAGCTTTCCTAAAACAGTATTCTCAAGAACAGTGACGGATCCCATCGGATTCAATCCTTTTTATGATTGGTATGGAGGAATACTATGTCGGTTTCGGATGTAAGGGAATATTTGAAGAACTTTCAATTGGATTCAAGGGTAAAGGAGTTCTCTGTTTCAAGCGCTACCGTAGAACTGGCGGCCGAGGCTGTCGGTGTGGAGCCTGCGCGTATTGCCAAAACGCTTTCTTTTTTACAAAAAGATGGGGACAAATGCCTATTGATTGTTGCCGCCGGGGACACCCGCGTGGACAACACGAAATTCAAGCAACAGTTCGGGTATAAAGCGAAGATGCTGGATGTTGATCAGGTCGTTCGATTCACGGGGCATCAGATCGGCGGCGTCTGTCCGTTTGCCATTG
>CAZHNN010000020.1:28551-41838 GCA_964533965.1 uncultured Clostridia bacterium
GTCGATGTGTATTTGGATGTTTCGCTCAAACGGTTTTCTACCATATACCCTGCCGCAGGCAGCGGCAATTCGGCTGTGGAATTGACATGCAACGAACTGTATACAACAAGCCGGGCAAATGATTGGGTGGATGTCTGTAAAGACTGGGAATCGTAGAGGTGAAAAAGATGGATTTCACGCTTCGTCCGTTTCGCATGGAGGATGTGAGCAGTATCCAATGTTATGCCAATAACAACTCCATTGCTCAATATATGCGCAACGGATTCCCATTCCCTTTTACTCTGAAGGACTCATTGGCACTGATCAGACTATTGACACAGGCATCGTCTGATCGTGTGTTGGCCCGCGCGATCTGCGTTGACGACCGCGCGGTCGGATCCATAGGGATTTTTGTGCAGGACGATGTCTATTGCAAAACGGCCGATATCGCATATTGGCTTGGGGAGCCCTATTGGGGACATGGCATCATGACCCGAGCTATCAGGCTAGTGTGTAAAAAGGCGTTCGATCTGTTCGACATTGTGCGTATTCAAGCGGAACCCTTTGCAGAAAACCTGGCATCTCAGAGAGTGTTGGAAAAGGCTGGTTTTTATAAGGAGGGCACGCTCCGTTCACGCATCTATAAAAATGGGAAGCTGCAGGATGCATATGTATATGCGTTGATAAGAGAGGAATTGTCGCGCAATTAGTATCCATACAGCAGGTTGCTTCCTTGCATCCCATTACTGGGTTGAAATTGATAAAAAACAGAGTATACTATTAGTAAATTAGTAAATGTGTTAATCAGTAAGGAGTACGCATGAGAGTACCAACCTATCTCAAACACAAACCGGTCATCGTTTCCGAGGAGTATGATCTGATTGACGGTCGGGACATACCTTCGGATACCAAGGGGCTTTCCGTTGGTCTGGCACAATGGAACGAGCGCGGGAAGCTGGATATCTCCGCGAAAATCTGGCGATATACCGGGCAAAAGTGGTCGCGGCAATCCGAAGAGATGCCATTGCACCGCGTGCTCGATCTGGCCATTTTGATCTGCCGGGCTGTTCTGCATTTTCGGGAAGCGTATCGATTTGAGAAGCTCTATGATCCCAAGAACCCACAGATCGACAGGATCGCTATGCAAGGCGGCGCCATGAATGTTGCCGTTTGCACCGAGAATCCGATGATAGATGAGGATATCCGCCTGTTCGAGGGCTCTTTACACAAGGACGAGGAGCTCTTAAGCGAGCGGCTGGTCCGGTTGAGCGCCATTTTAAAGGAATTAGGGTATTGATGGCTAAAACACTCCCTGCCGGCACCCCCGCGGATTATCCGAAAACAGGTATGATGGAACACATCATCCATCCGTTTGATCCTGTTTATGATGAAAACAGCAGGGTCTTGATACTGGGCACGATGGCATCGCCGGCCTCTAGGAAGGCCGGTTTCTATTATGGCCATCCGCAAAACCGCTTTTGGCGCATCATGGGTGATTTGTTTTCCCAAAGTACCCCGCGTACAAACGACGAACGCATAACCTTTTGCCATTGTCACCACATTGCGCTTTGGGATGTGCTAAAAAGCTGCGATATCAAAGGCGCGGACGACGGGAGCATTCGAAACGCCACCGCCCAGCCTATAGCGGAGTTGTTGAAAATAGTGCCCGTCCAGGCTGTGTTTACCACCGGACGAAAGGCATACGACCTGTACAGACAGCTTGTCTATCCTGCATCAAAAATGGAAGCCATTCTTCTTCCCTCCACCAGCCCTGCAAACTGCCGCTTTTACACCTATGAAGCCCTGCTCAAAGCGTATGAGCGCATCATACCGTATTGCAGCGATTTGGGCTCGTTGTAAACCCATTTTTTGAGTGTTATAATGCGGATGTTTTTGCTATAATGCAGATACTAAATAGGCTCGATTCAATCAATGACGCTTTATAAAGGAGACATATATGACAAAGATGCTGTTTACTTCCGAATCCGTAACCGAGGGGCATCCCGATAAGATATGTGATCAAATTTCGGATACGATTCTGGACCGTATACTTGAAAAGGATCCTTACGCACGCGTCGCTTGTGAAACGTGCTGCACGACCGGCCTTGTGATGATCATGGGCGAGATAACAACCGAATGCTATGTGGAAATAGCAAAGATAGCGCGAGAGGTCATCTGCGAGATCGGCTATAACAAGCCGGAGCTTAGCTTTAACGGCAACTCCTGCAGCGTCATCACGTGTCTTGACGAACAATCGGCAGATATCGCGATGGGTGTCAACACCGCTTTTGAGAGCCGCAACGGTTCTGCGGATTTGGACGATTCCGTTGGCGCCGGAGACCAGGGCATGATGTTCGGGTATGCCTGTGATGAAACGCCGGAGTATATGCCGCTGCCGATATCCCTTGCGCATGCCCTTTCCAAACGACTGGCGTATGTTCGCAAGGAAGGCATCGTTCCGTTCCTGTATCCGGATGGCAAGACCCAGGTGACGGTGGAATATCATGATAAGCAGCCGGTTCGCATCGATACAGTCGTTCTGTCCACACAGCATCACGACGGTGTAGAAATGGGTGAACTCAGGCATGCGATCACAGACAACGTCATCTTCCCCGTATTGCAAGGCCGAGGGCTGGATGACAACACCAAAATCCATATCAACCCGACAGGGCGCTTTGTCGTGGGCGGGCCGCAGGGTGACAGTGGGCTTACAGGCCGTAAAATCATCGTGGATACCTATGGCGGCTATTCGCGTCATGGAGGCGGCGCATTCTCTGGCAAGGACCCGACAAAAGTGGACCGCAGCGCCTCCTATGCCGCCAGGCACATCGCCAAGAACATCGTTGCCGCGGGGCTTGCCAAACGCTGTGAAATACAGATCTCCTACGCCATCGGGGTCGCCAAGCCCGTTTCCGTTATGGTGGATACGTTTGGAACCGGTACCTTGCCTGATGATGACATAGCGAGCATCGTCACGCAGCTGTTTGATCTTCGGCCAAACGCCATCATCCGTACCCTGGACCTGAGGAAGCCCGTCTATCGAAACGTTGCGGCGTACGGACATATGGGACGAGAGGATCTGAATGTGAGCTGGGAAAAACTGGATCGGGTTTCGGATATCCTACAAGCTGTCAAGGCGCTGAGATAAAAGAAGCGAAACAGGGGCGGACGATGTCCGCCCTTTTCTTTTCAGTTTATACTCTTTGGCTTCTCAAAATGGCATTATCAAGCAGGTTCATACCGAAAATGGCTCTATACTCCGATAAAAGCAGTAAAGCACCCTTTCGGCTGCCCTTGCAGTGGTTGTCAAACCCCACATTTTGTATTATGTCCGCAAAGATTGACAATATCTGTAGTGTTCCGATTGTTTTTTTATCGAATTTGGGCTATAATTTGGTATCATTTATGAAATGCACAAAGCGATGGGACGGTGCCGGTTTGGAAGAACTGAAGAAACGGATACTGACACAAGGAAGGGTTCTCCCTGGCAACATTCTCAAAGTGGACGGATTTTTAAACCACCAGGTGGATGTTTCGTTGATGGAAGCCGTGGGAGAGGAGTTCCACCGTCTTTTTTCAGGTAAAGCTGTTACGAAAATTCTAACCATAGAGGCCAGCGGTATCCCTCTTGCATTCGCCGCAGCCAAGGCATTTAATGTTCCCTTTGTGTTTGCCAAAAAAGCTAAATCCGACAACATCGATTCCTCTGTATATACAAGTCATGTACATTCTTATACCTATCGAACCGGATATACCATCACCGTTTCCAAACAATACCTTCATTCCGATGATAAAGTACTTATCATTGACGATTTTCTTGCAAACGGACAAGCCCTGAACGGGCTTATTGATATTGTACACCAGGCGGGGGCAACATTAGTAGGAGCAGGCGTCGCAATAGAAAAGGGATTCCAGAGCGGCGGCCGCGCTTTACGTGAAAACGGAGTCGATGTGAAGGCTTTGGCTACCATCGAGGCATTTGACGGCGATCGGGTCGTCCTGAAGGCGGAATAGATCCCTTTCGGGATTTATTTAAAAATCATTTTTGGAGGGCACACCAGAATGAAAAAACGCGTACTTGCCATTTTAATGGCACTGGCAACCGTGTTGGCGTTCGCGGGATGTAGCACGGCTACACCTTCGGCTTCGCCTTCGGCGTCGCCGACTGCTTCTTCTTCCGCAATGACGCTTGACAAGCTGAAGATCGGTTTCGTCTACATCGGGCCGAAGAACGACGGCGGCTGGTCACAGGCACATGAAGAAGGCCGCCAGGCGCTCATCGCGAAGTATCCCGGAATCCAGACGATGATCAAGGAAAACGTTCCGGAAACTTCCGAGTGCGAGCAGACGATCCGCTCGATGATCGACCAAGGCTGCAACGTTATCTTCACCACAAGCTTCGGCTATCAGGATTACACGGTAAAAATGGCGAAGGAATTCCCGAAAGTCCAATTCTTCCATGCAACCGGATGGATGACTTCGACCAATCTGAGCCAATACAACGGCCGCCTGTATCAGGCGCGTTTCTTGGCGGGACTTGCTGCGGGCATGCGCACCAAGAATGGTAAGATCGGTTATGTGGCGGCATTCGGCATTCCGGAAGTCGTTCGCGGAATCAACGCCTATGCCCTTGGCGCCAAGATCGCCAATCCCAATGCAACTGTAGAAGTCAAATGGACCGGTTCCTGGACAGACGCTTCCCTGGAGCGCGCCGCCGCGGAGAGCCTTCTGAACAAAGGCTGCGATGTGGTTGGATACCATATGGACATGACCACGCCGATCGTAGCTGCCGAGAAAAAGGGCGTATGGGCCACCGGCAATAACGTTACCGCTGTCGGCGTTGCGGACAAGGCATATTTGACCGCCCCTCTGATGCATTGGGGAACGTACTATATTGACGTTGTGGGCAGGATGCTCAATGGCACGTATAAGGCAGGCGAGAGCTACTGGGGATCCATGAAGCAAGGCATGGTTTCTCTTGACAAGCTGACCGCAGTCTGTGCACCGGGAACGCAAGCTCTGGTGGATCAGTATACCACCAAGCTGATGAGCGGCACCTGGGACGTCTTTACCGGCGAGATCAAAGACCAGAAAGGCACCGTGAAAGTCAAAGCCGGCGAAGCTTTGAAAGACGCTGATTTGCTGAGCATGGATTGGTTCGTACAAAACGTCATCGGCACGATTCAAAAGTAACTTTGTGATAAAGAGGGCATGCATGGATCCGTACATCCAACTCAAAAACATCACCAAGACCTTCGGCAGCGTTGTAGCCAACAACAATGTCAATTTTGACGTCAGAAAAGGCGAGATCCATGCATTGCTCGGGGAGAACGGCTCCGGCAAGAGCACCCTTGTGAACATGCTGTCCGGGATTTACCGCCCGGACAGCGGTTCCATCCTCATAGACGGCAAAGAGGTTCGTTTTCATTCGCCCAAGGATGCCATCGACGCCGGCATTGGCATGGTGCATCAGCATTTCAAGCTCATTGAAGTCCTAAAAGCCCGCGAGAACATCGTCGCAGGCCAGAAAGGCTCTTTTTTCATTCATAAGGCCAAGCAGGCTAAGGCCATCGAGCAGATCAGTCTGCGCTACGGTTTGCGCGTGGATCTGGAAAAGCCAGTCTACAATATGTCGGTCGGTGAAAAGCAAACCGTGGAAATCTTAAAAGTGCTATACCGCGGCAGCAGCTTTCTGATACTGGATGAGCCGACTGCCGTTTTAACGCCGCAGGAGATCGAAAACCTATTCCGCATCCTGCGCAATATGAAAAACGAAGGCTGTTCCATCGTCATCATTACGCACAAGCTTAACGAAGTGCTGGAGATAAGCGACCGCGTGACGGTCCTTCGCAAAGGAAAAAGCATAGGCACGGTGCTGACCCGTGACACGACCGCGCAGGAATTGACCGAGATGATGGTTGGCCGACGCATCAGCCTCGACATCGAGCGGGTTGCAGTGGACGAAAGCAAGGTGCATCCGCTGATGGAAGTGGATGACCTGTGCCTTGACACTTCGAGTGACAACAGGTCTCTCTCGCACCTTCATTTTACGCTGAACAGTGGAGAGATCCTGGGCATCGCGGGCATCGCGGGCAGCGGCCAGAAGGAACTGTGCGAGATCATCGCAGGATTGCAGAAGGCGAGCAGCGGCAGCGTCCGATTCAAAGGCGAAGACATCTTGGGAAAATCACCCCGTCAGATCATACGGCTTGGCATCAGCATGAGTTTTGTACCGGAGGACAGGCTCGGCATGGGCCTTGTGGCGGGGATGGACCTTATCAACAACGTACTATTAAAAAGCTATCAGAATACGCCCGGGCTGCTGGTGAACCGCAATCAAGGGCGCGAGATTGCAGAAAAGATCGTTGATGACTTTTCTGTTGATACGCCAAATGTCCAGCACATCGTCAGCAAACTCTCCGGCGGAAATATACAAAAGGTGCTGTTGGGGCGCGAGATCGCATTAAACCCGGAAGTGTTGATCACCGCATATCCTGTACGAGGGCTCGATATCGGTACTTCCTATCACATCTACGATATCCTGAACCAAAAGAAACAGGAAGGCGTCGGCATACTCTTCGTCGGCGAAGACCTGGACGTGTTGCTGGAGCTCTCGGATAGGCTTTTGGTTTTAAGCAACGGCACGATAATGGGGATCGTAGACCCGAAGGAAACGACCAAGGAGATGGTAGGCTTGATGATGCTCGGGCGCAGCCTCGAGGAACTGCAAGCGGAAGATTGTGCGGAGGTGCAGCATGTTTAAAATCGAAAAACGCACTTCCCTTTCCCCATACAGACAGACGTTGTATATGTTTATGGCCATCGTATGTGCCCTGTTAGCTTCCGGCGTGATGGTAGCCCTGTTGGGTCAGGACCCCCTCAACATGTTCGTCAAGCTCATCGAAGGCTCGCTGGGTTCCGAATACCGCATCATCCAGACCATCAACAAGACGATACCGCTGATTATTTTGTCACTGGGTATCTCCGTAGCGTTTCGTATGAAATTCTGGAATATCGGCGCCGAAGGTCAGCTAATCATGGGAGGGTTCGGTGCGGCGTTCGTTGCATTCAAGTATCCCAATTTGCCCCTACCCATGCTCTTATGCCTGATGGCGCTGTGCGCGATTCTATTCGGCGCATTCTGGGCGTTCATCCCGGCTTTATTGAAAAGCAGGTTCGGCGCGAGCGAATCGCTGACCACCCTGATGATGAACTATATCGCCATCGAATGGATCACGTATCTGCAGACCGGCCCGTGGCGTGACCCGGCGGGCACCGGAATGCCCCGGATAGCCCAGTTTTCAGACAATGCGGCTATGCCTAAACTATTCGGCGTGCATGTGGGATGGATCATCGCGCTCGTTCTTGTCGTCGTCATGTATATCTTAATGAACCGAAGCAAGCTGGGCTATGAGATCTCCGTGCTAGGGGAAAGCGAGATGACAGCCCGTTACGCCGGCATGAACATCAAGCGGATCATGATCTATACTGTGCTGCTCAGCGGCGGCCTCTGCGGGCTCACCGGCATGATACAGGCCAGCGCCATCGAGCATTCGATCTCCAACCAGTTCTCCGGCGGCCTGGGTTTCACCGCGATCATGACTTCGTGGCTCGCCAAGCTGAATCCCGCCGCAACCGTGTTCGTATCGTTCCTGTTCGCTATGCTCCTGCAGGGCGGCAGCTATATCCAGGTAGCATTGCAGGTATCTTCCACCGTCGCTGCGATGATCCAGGGCGTGGTGCTGTTCTTCATTCTTGGCAGTGATTTCTTCATGCAGTACCGCATCGTCCTTACAAAGAAAACGCAGGAGGTGGCCAATCCATGAATGTCGCGATGTGGAGCGCGTTTTTGCAAACTTCCGTGCAGATGGGGACACCGATCCTATTGGCAACGCTGGGCGGGATCATGTGTGAAAAGGTTGGCAACATGAACCTTGGCATCGAGGGCTTGATGCTTCTTGGCGCCGCGGCAGGCTTTGCGACCGCCTATTATACGGGCAGCATTTGGATCGCATTGTTGGCTGCGGGCTTGGCGGGCAGTTTGGGCTGCCTCATCTATTCGTTTATCACCGTCTCCCTGCGGGGCAATCAGGTCGTGACGGGCCTGGCGTTGACCATATTCGGGGGAGGATTGTCGGGATACCTTGGCGTACCGCTGGCAGGCTTGAACCTTCCCGGAAGCATTGCGAATGCAGTATCGGCAATCAAGATCCCCTTTCTTTCCGATATCCCCGTCCTGGGACCAATGTTGTTCAACCAGAGCCTGTTCATCTATCTCGGCCTTGGTTTTGCGATCCTTCTGTATCTGTTCTATTACAAGACGCAGATGGGCTTGAACGTCCGGAGCGTTGGAGAAAACCCGGCAGCTGCGGATGCTTCTGGCGTCAACGTGAATCGCATCAAATACATCAATGTCCTGTGCGGCGGTTTTTTGTGCGGCCTTGGCGGTGCGTATCTTTCCTTGGTCTTCGTACCGCGGTGGCAGGAAAACATAACGGCAGGCATCGGCTGGATTGCGGTGGCTCTGGTCATATTCTCCACCTGGCGTCCCATCCGGGCAATCTATGGCGCCTATTTCTTCGGTTTTCTGCGCGCTTTGACTTTCCAGATCCAGAATACAACAATCGTGCTCTTTGGTTTTCATTTTTCCATCTCAGCGCAGTTTTTGAGCATGTTACCATATGCCATGACGATCGTGGCGCTCGTTTTCATCTCTTTTCGAAAACGACCCGAAAATAGAGCACCCCAAAGTCTTGGTAGTACCTATTTCCGGGAGGAACGGTAGTTCTGCCATTATGGCTTCTGCACCAATACATACTGAACAGATATAATTCAAAGGCTGCATATCACAGCAGCCTTTTTATTTATTCGGCAAGATGACGATTTCTTTTTGTGCTTGTAATTTGCCATAAATTCCTAAATTACTTGATATATATTACGATTATATGTATAATGTGTAATAATTAAAGGGGTTGATGTGAGAGTGAATGTCTTGCAAGGGTCATCGAAAAAGCTACTGTCCTTCTCTTTGACATCGGTGTTTCTCTTCTCTTCGATGTTTCTGCCGGATTATCGCGCACATGCCATGCCTTTTACAAATTTGACCAACACGATGCAGACGCTTGTAATCCAAAGTGTCACCACCAGCATCAACAGTGTCGCATTTTCTGATGAGCAGGAGATCCAAACTGCAAACGATGGTACGGTCGTGGATGACCAAAACGGCGGCGACACGCAGACAGACACAGCGGGAACCGATGATACAGTCACGGCTCCTACGCCTAAACCCGACGAAAAGCCAGCCGCCACTTCCCTGCGTCCGGGATCCTCGGGTGAGGATGTCAAAAAACTGCAAAAGCGTTTGACTGCCCTGGATTATTTTGACGACAGCGATAATGCAGACGGAGATTACGGCTCGGATACAACGCAAGCCATCAAACTGTTTCAGCGCACAAATGGATTGAGCATTGATGGCATAGCGGGCGAATCGACGCTTGATTTGATCTACTCCAGCAAGGCCGCCAGATATACCATTAAACAAGGTGATAGCGGCTCTGACGTGGCCACGTTGCAGCGCAGGCTCAAGGAATTGAAATACTTCACAGGCTCCGCTACAGGCTATTTCGGGGCTTCCACCACGAAGGCGCTTAAGGCGTTTCAAAAGCGCAACGATTTGAAAGAAGATGGAAAGGCCGGGTCAAACACGCGAGATCTGCTCTATTCGAGCAAGGCAAAAAAGGCGGCCACATCCTCGAGCTCCACAACCACCGGCTCTTCCACGCCTTCCACACCTTCCACAACGGCCGGGTCAAAGAGTGTCGCTAAATTTTTGGATTTTGCACAGGCACAGCTTGGCAAACGCTATGTTTCAGGCAACGAAGGCCCCAACTCCTTCGATTGCTCCGGATTTGTGTATTATTGCCTTAAGAACAACGGTGTGAATGTCGGCAGACTCAGCGCAAAGGGATTCAGCCAGGTGGATGAATGGACAAGCGTCAAGAAATCCGAGCTTAAGGCAGGCGATATCCTGTTCTTCGGCTTGCGCGGCAGCGCTTCCGTGGGTCACACGGGCATCTATCTTGGAGGCGGCAAGATGATCCATTGCTCCTCAAGCAAAGGCAAAGTGGTCATTGCCGATCTTTCCTCAAGCTATTGGGTAGACAACTATAAATCGGCAAAGCGAGTATACTAGTGTGGAAATAAAAAACCCCTTCTTCAACGAAGGGGTTTTTTATTTCCGATTACAGAAGCAATCCGCCCGTAACGTCCACGATGGCGCCAGCCATTTGAGACGCTTTATCGGACAATAAAAATGCCGTGATGTACCCCATCTCCTTCGGCTGCGCGATCGTCTTGGTCGGAATCAGTTGGCGCTTTCTTTCGGCCTCGGGTGACAGCTGGCCGCTCCAGGCGCTGTGAGAGGCTACATACCCCGGCAGTATAGCATTGAAATAAATGCCATGCTGTGTCATCTCATTCGCCAGGCCTTTTGTTAGCGCCAATGCGCCGCCCTTTGATGCGACATAATGCGTATTGGCTGTACTGTTGGTAGAGACTGCGGATTTGGACAGAACGTTTACGCATCTGCCGCCCTTATTTTCTTTCAGGCAATGCTGTATGAATTTTTGGCACATCAGAAACATGCCTGTAAGGTTGGTATCCAAAAAACGCTGCCATTCGGATAACGGCATCTCCTCGATCTTCGAACGCCCCATAACGCCTGCATTGTTGACCAAGAGGTCCACGCCGCCAAATGCCTCGATGGCCCGTTCATACAGGCGTTCCACGTCTTCGGCTTTGCTGATATCAGCTTGCACGGCGATCGCCCTTACGCCATGGGTTTTGGCGAGGTTCTCCGCGAAAGCCTCACATTCCACTGGAGCAGAACGGTAGTCAATCACAAGGTTAACTCCTTCTTCCGCCAACACATCCGAAATACCGGCTCCTATGCCGCGCGCTCCGCCTGTAACAATGGCTACCTTCCCTTTTAATCCTAGATCCATATAAAAACCTCCCTCATATCAATCGGTTTGAATCACACAATATGCCAAAATAGAATCGTAGGTTTCGTTTTCTATTCATTGAGGCAAGCTCAACAGTTTATAAAGGCGCAGGCAAATCTCATTATTCCGATATAAGCCGGAAAAGCCTTGTGCGCCCGCTCCCACTGCATAGAGCGGCAATGGAGCAGCAGTATGAAAGTATGTGCTGAAGCCAATCCCGATATGATGGTTGAGGATTGCGTTGGCCGTGATCGTCAGCGGCTCATAGGATCCGTAATCGCTGGAATTCGATTGACTCTTCAACGTCATGTCGTAAGCAGTTTTAAGCCGTTGCAGCTCACCGTTTGTCATAACCAGTTTCTTATCCGATGTGCCGGTTTCATTCTGCGGCGCTATGATTCCGAATACCTTCTGGATATCCTTGAGCACGGAATCAAAGGACGGTTTGTTCGCCTTATAGTTTACGATATACGTGTCGTTGAAATGGGTAAATGACATCGTCTGCTTCTGTAGGTACTGCGGATACAGCGTGTATTCCATATTGGCATAGCCTAAACTCATGCCGCCGGTCTCGTGATCGCCTGTCACAAGGATCAATGTTTCATTCGGATGCTTTTGATAGAATTCCATCGCTGTCTTAACAGCGTCGTCCAACGCAAGTACTTCGGAAACCGCAGCATTGGAATCGTTGGCATGGCAGGCCCAGTCTATTTTGCCGCTCTCCACCATCATGAAAAATCCTGTGTCTGTACCCAGCATCTCAATGCCTTTGTTAACATAATCGGAAAGCTTCCAATCATTTGCCGTCGCATCCATCCTGTACGGTACGGTGACGTGCTCCTCATCGGACGCAGGCGGCACGACGATTACCTTGCCGTCCCCAGCTTTGAGCTTGTTGGCGGATGCCGAATCGTTAATTACTTTGTATCCTGCTTGTTGCGCCAAAGTGTAGAGGTTTTGTGCCTTTCCTCCATTGGTCGTATTGTATAAACCGCCGCCTCCGAAATAATCAAAGCCGCTTTGTATCATATCCAACCCGATTTCATAGTACATGTTCCGTGAAGTTTGATGAGCATAGAACGCAGCCGGCGTGGCATGGTTGAGATAGACCGTCGTGACGATGCCGATCTTGTATCCCTTTTCCTGTTTCAACCTTTCCGCTATTGTTTCATACTTCGTCTTGCCGGATGTGTCCATGCCAATTTTGGAAGATTCGGTGCTGTTCCCCGTCGCAATGGCCGTTCCCGCGGAGGCCGAATCGGGGATATAGGAATACGAATCATATGTCTCGATTGTTCCTATCGTGGGGAAATCCATGAAGCTCAGATGTTGTGTCGTTATCCCTTTTTGCTTGGATCCGAGATAGAGCGCCGCTGCCTGGACTTGCGCGTTGGACATACCATCTCCAATAAACAAAAAAATGTATTTAGGAGTTCCCTGCTGGGATGTTTGAGCGTTCTGTATCTGCTTTCCACCGGCTTGTTTGCATCCCGACAACCCAGAAAGAATCAAGAGCATCAAAAGGACTACGGCGGTCAATCGTTTCATCTTTTTATATTTCATCTATCTGTTTCGCCTCGATTTTCGTGATTTATATAATTAAACATGCAGATATAGAGAATTTAGCATTCGTGTTAAGCGTATCCAATAACGGATAAAAATACAAGTTCTTTTCATATTTTGGTCCGCACAAATGAAAAGCTCTTGCTGTTTTTATGCAGCAAGAGCTTTATTGTACCTGGAATCGGTACTATTGATCTTGTCTCACACTATTCAAGTGTGGCACCCTTGAACAACACAACGCCCAGCGGAGTGTAAACGAAGTTCTTGAGCTTCGGGCTCTTCATGTAGGGATTGGTGTAGTTGTAGATTGGGAGAAGTGTATAGGTTAGCCTCATCATATCTTCCGCTTGATACATGAGCGCAGCACGAGCTGCCGGATCGGCGGTGGTCTTGATCTGCTTGATCAGATTCTCATAAACCGACCATTTCTGATCATTCTTCGGACCAAAGTTTGCGCCGCTGCCGATGATACCGCTCTTGCCAAGACCCGGATGGTTGTTCCCGGAATCGGAGACATAGATCTCGAGGAAGTTGATCGGGTCGTTGTAGTCAGCGATCCAGCCCAAGCGGGAAGCGGTGAACTTGCCGTTTGTAAGGTCAGTCTGCGCAACGCTCCAGGTACGCTGGTCGATCGTGAAGTTTATACCATATTGTGCAAACATATCCTTAACTGAGGTTAAAATGGCAACGTTTCCGCTCGTCGGGTTCATCGTAACCATGAAGGCCGGGAAGTTTGTGAACT
>CAZHNN010000021.1:0-39814 GCA_964533965.1 uncultured Clostridia bacterium
ATTTATAGTCCTTTTGCATATTGCCTCCTGACAACCGGGTTCTAATCCAATAGATGCACAAAGCTTTGGATGAGCTCCTGCTGGTTGTGCTCTGTATAGACCCTTCTGGAAATTACATTGCTGTTCTTGATCTGAAATTGTCGATTCAGATAGTCGAAGTAGGTGCCCGGCGTGACGACACCGGTGATGCTGATGATGTCCGTTCCTGCCGCGCCTATCAGCGTATCCGCCAGCATAACGCAGTTGGTACCCAAGCTGAAGTAGGATGAAAACTTGCCGCTTATGAACTTGAAGAACCGGGAACCGGTTACGCGGTACAGGCGACTGGCATAATCCTTGTATGGCATCTTTGGAAGTTTTCCCATATCCGCGAGTTGTGAATCGGGATAGAACGGTTCTACCAGAGGGAAAAGCAACGCTATCTCTTTTCGAACATTCGCCTTTTGCTCACTGGTCAGCTTCAGCCCAAATGCGTAGATGGTCTTCTTGTTCTCATAACAGCAAAAAGCAAGGTATTTGTCCCTTTGGGCGGTTAAGATCAGATTGCCGTCGCCAAAAGCCCTCATGAGCCTCTGCGAGCGCTCGTTATAGGTTCCATAGGTGAGCACCATGTCATCAAACCATACGTCCACATGACCGAAGCGGCTGTAGCCGTAAGGCGCCACATGCACGAAGACCTCCATGTCCGGCTTTGTGTCCAGATCCCCGGCCTGATCCGGGAACTCTTTTTTGCGCCTGATCCGTTTTTCCGCAAGCGACTCATCGTCGAACAGATCGTTGACCTTGCGTATCATACCGTAGGGGAGCAAGGCGGCGAAAGCAATGGGAAGCGTCATACGGAACCCCCTATGCTTCTTGCCGTCGTCTTTGGTCATTCCCAAAGTTCGGAACAGATCTCCAAGCTGCGTTACGCCGAACGCAAGAAAATACATGCCGCTCATATAGATGACCGTATGGATGTTCAGCTGCGGCTTCACCATCAAAAAGAATCCCAGACCCAAGGAAAACAGCGCCAACAGAAACATTACCAGTCGGCCTTCCACCTTGTCCTTCTCATAGAGCACGAACTGGACGGACCGTACGGTTCCGTTGAGAAGCATATACAACCCGAACGTCATGGAGAAGAACCCAAGATACATATAGGGGTCTTTCCAGCACAAAACGAATAAGCCGATGAAGGCACATGCGATCAGAAACTTGTACAGCCCCTCGCGCGTTCCCTTGGGGGTGAAGACTATCCATTCAATCACTTCGGTGAAAGCCAAAAGGGACAGCACAACAAGGCTGCCTGTTTGCGCGAAAAGTTCAACCATCCCCGGAAACAGCAGCATCCAAAGCCCCAGCAATATGTATAAGCCGCATCGCCATAAAAGCGAGCCCGCCTTACGATAGCGCTGCCTCATATACGCCTCCCTTATTTGCAGTAAACAGATGGCCAAACCGTATCGTTTGGAGTGTCGGTAATAGACAAATTATACTTTCTCCGATGAAAACGCGCAACAGATGCAAGCGCGAATTGGCATAGCGGAGCTTTCCATAGCCATACAATGCAGCAAGGGGGCGATTGTATGCGCGTCATCCATTTGCGGCGCCGCCACGTATATCTGATTTTGAGCTGCACACTCGTACTTGCGATCATCTGGCAGCTGTACTGGCTTGGGCAAAACCTCATCACCGCGTTCAAGCCCGTCACCGACTGGGGCGTGTCGTTCGGGGATGCCGGTGTACAGCCGCGCGGCAACGTCGATTCACAAACGCTCGCGCAGTATGGTGCGATGTATGTCGGCTCCGCCGCCAACAAAGTTCTGTATCTGACCTTCGACGCAGGCTATGAAAACGGGTATACCCCAAGTATCCTCGACACGCTGAAAAAGCACAACGTAAAGGCCACTTTCTTTTTGGTCGGCAATTTCGTCCAGCGCAACCCCGAGCTGACAAAGCGCATGGTACAGGAAGGGCACATCGTAGGCAACCACACCTTCCACCATTACAACGTCAACAAAATATCCGACCCTGAGGACTTCAAAAAAGAACTGAAGGACCTCGAAGACCTCTTTTACGAAACGACGGGCGTTGCGATGGCCAAATTCTACCGCCCGCCCGAAGGCAAATTCAATGAGCAGAACCTTAAGACGGCGCAACAGTTCGGATATACGACATTCTTTTGGAGCCTCGCGTACCTTGACTGGGACAACAACAACCAGCCCACGCGCGAAGTGGCGCTTTCTAAGCTGCTGCCTAGAACCCACAACGGCGCAATCATCCTGCTACACTGTACCTCCAAGACGAATTCCGAAATCCTCGACGCGCTGCTGACGCAGTGGGAGGACCAGGGGTACAAATTCGGTTCGCTCAAAGATCTCGCCGCGGCGCTCCATCCGTAAAGAACTCCGTTTTTTACGGATCTGACCTATTTTTGATGGGATGCAAAGGATTATGACCAATATCACAGGATTAACCGTAGACAGCGGGATACTATCCGGACGAAGCCGATATATTCACAAAGAGCAGGGGACAATTAACCCTGCTTTTTATGTTTGTCAACGCCCTGATATGTGTTTTGAGCATGGAAGTTCTGTGTTATAGTAAAGGAAAACAAACAAGGAGCCCGTCATGACTGTAAGATATATCGAGCGCAGCGAGTTTACCGATTCGGAATTGATCAAGTCCATCGCCTTTGCCCGAAAAGCAATGACGCCGCGGAACGATGCGGATGACCCCGATGTCATATACAAGAGCATCATAGGCTGCTTCGATGAGCAAGGGCATATGGCAGCCCGGGCCAGGAACATCGATTACACATGCACCTTTGACGGCAAACAGGTTCCCATGACAGGGCTCTCCGGCGTCGCCTCTCTTCCGCAAACCCGCAATCAGGGATACGTTCGCGCGATCGCCCGTTTTGCGTTTGAACAGGACCGCAAGCGCGGTGTCGTGTTCAATTCGTTGTTTCCGTTCTCCCACGCCTATTATCGCAGATTCGGGTATGAGATCGCATCCGAGCAACAGTTGGTAAGAATTCCGACCGAGGATCTTAGCGGTTACGCGCGGCTTGCCTTCACCGCCCGCATGCACAAGGATGAAGACGGGTATGAACAAATACGGGCCATCTCGTCCGCGATGAACTCCCGCTACAATCTGGGTATGCATCTGAACGACCGCCAGTTCCTAAAATCCCTGGGCGGGGATGCCTTGCTGCACGGGAATTATCGCTTTATTCTGTACCGGCAGGAAAAACCGTGCGCCTATCTGTTGTATACCGACAACGCAGGTCCGGACGGCGTTTGCACCGCCGAAGTGGAGCAACTGGAGTTTGTCGATGACCAGGCTTTGCTGTGCGCTCTGGGCTTTTTATACCGCCTGCGGGCGCGCTATCAATACATACGGTTCCAGCTGCCTTCGGATATCTCTTTTCTAAGGCTGCTGCCCGAACCAAAAAATGCCGACCTTATGCTGCGCTCGTATGGCATGGCACGCATATTGAACGTGGAAACGGCGATCCTATCCATGCGGCATCCGAAGTCTGGCGGGCAATATGTCCTCTGTGTGCACGACGGTATGATCCCGGACAACGAAGGCGTCTATACCGTTACCTATGCAGACAATGTCATGGTCGAAAAGAAGCCCGAACGTGCACCCGATCTGAGTTTGGACATCGGAACGCTCACCCAGCTCGTGTTGGGCTACTCAACGCTTGCAGAGGCATTGATCAAAACCGGCGTTGAAGTTCATGGAAACGAACAGACGTTGAGCGAGGTATTCATAAAGAAGCCGACCTATCTGTCCTTTCATTTTTAACCTACCGTGCGTTGACACAACATGCACCGTGTGATACCATACGTGCAAGAACGTTGGTGTTCGGGCAGGATTGTGCTCTGTTCAAACCCAACGATTTTTTCATATTGGAGGGAAACTTTCATGGCCAAATACAGCAAGCAGGATATCTTGCAACTGGTACAAGATAACAATGTCAAGTTCATCCGGCTGCAGTTCACGGACATCCTTGGCACGCTAAAAAACGTCGCCATCACGGACAAACAACTGGAGAAAGCGCTGAACAACGAGTGCACGTTCGACGGCTCTTCCATAGAGGGGTTTGTGCGCATTGAAGAATCCGACATGCGGCTGTATCCGGACCTTGATACATTTGATATCTTCCCCTGGATCGCACAGGAGAATCGGGTTGCTCGGCTTATCTGCAACGTGCACAGGCCGGACGGCACGCCGTTTTCCGGCGATCCCCGCAACGTCTTGGTTCGTGCCGTCAAAGAGGCGTCGGACATGGGCTATACGTTCCAGGTTGGGCCTGAGCTGGAATTCTTCCTGTTCCAGACCGATGAAGAAGGCAAGCCTACCACGAAAACACAGGACGACGCGGCCTATTTCGATCTGGCACCGGTAGACTTGGGCGAGTCCGCACGCCGTGACATGTGCCTTCTGTTGGAGGACATGGGCTTTGAGATCGAGGCCTCCCATCACGAATGCGCGCCCGGCCAACACGAGATCGATTTTAAATATGCACCCGCTTTGATGGCCGCGGACTTCATCATGACGTTCAAGCTCGTGGTCAAGACCATCGCCAAACAACACGGTCTGCACGCCACGTTCATGCCCAAGCCGGTGTTTGGCATCGCAGGCAACGGCATGCATATGAACGTTTCTCTGTTTAAAGACGGGCAGAACGCGTTCTACGATCCGAACAGTGCCAACGGGCTCTCCCAGGTGGCGCAGCGCTTCATCGCAGGCGTGCTCACGTATGCGCGGGAGTTCACCGCCATCACCAACCCGCTGGTCAACTCCTATAAGCGGCTCGTATCGGGATACGAAGCGCCGGTATATGTCGCATGGTCGTCGCACAACCGCAGCCCGCTGATCCGCATCCCTTCTTCGCGCGGCAAGAGCACGCGGATCGAGCTTCGCAGCCCAGATCCGTCCTGTAATCCCTATCTGGCGCTTGCTGTGGTACTGCGCGCAGGCCTTGAGGGGATACGAAAGAACATAGAGCTTCCGGAAGCGGTCAACACCAACATCTATCAGATGTCGCAGGAGGAAAGAAAGCACCGCGGCATCCAGAACCTGCCCGCAACGCTTTTCGATGCGCTTGAGCAGTTGAAAGGTTCCGATCTGATGCTCGAGACCCTTGGCGATCATGTCTTTGAAAAATTCCTTATCGCCAAACAGTTGGAGTGGGATCGTTACCAATCGCAGGTGCATGCCTGGGAGATCGATGCCTATTTGAACAAATATTGATGTCGGGCGGTGAATTCTATGGGCAACCGCGGCGTTTGTCTTTGTGCTGCAAACAAGCCGTTTTTGCAGAAGCTGTCCGGCATCCTGCAGCAGCACGCCATCCCCGTATTGGGCGTGGCATTTACCGATGATATGGCAATACGCCTTTGCCACAACCTGTATCCCGACGTGCTGGTAACGCACCAATTCTTGAGCAATGGTTCCGGGTTTGTGGCTGCGGAGGCGCTTTTGGGCCATACGCCCGCCATTGTGCTCTGCCAGCGCGGTGAGGCGGATTATCCCGCCACCGAAGGGATCAATACGATGTATTTGCCTGTCAACGCATCGGAACTGCTTCGGAAGATTGACGAAGTGGGCGAATATGGCAGGGCGCTTCGTCTGGCAACACATCAGATGAAGCTTACCGAACAGCGTGATGTGATAAGCCGGGCCAAGGAAAAATTGATGCAGCTGCATGGTATGACCGAACCGCAGGCGCACGCGTACCTGCAGCGCATCTCAATGGATGAACGGATGAAGCTCTACGAGGCGGCGCAAAAGGTGCTGCAGCGGTTGGAGGAGCAAAAGCGGCCAACGGACAAAAAGTGATGCGGGACGGCGCCAACAAATGGTTCCGACCCGCATTTTTATACCTGTATCCGGCCTGAGTGCATTTGCACATCACATATAAATCATAAATAGTTTGCAATAAATTCCCCACTTGACAATTCTTCTATAATTCTATAACCTATTAAAAATCATATTCTGTCCGGGATTTCGCACTTGGAAATTTGGATAAAGTATGGTTTAATAGGCGGGGTGATGAAAATGGACAAAGCACGGCTGATCCTGGAGAACGGCGAAGTCTTTGAAGGGTTCTCCTTCGGAGCCAAAAAAGACATTCTGGGAGAAGTTGTTTTCAACACCGGCATGACAGGTTACCAGGAGGTTTTGACCGATCCATCGTATGCCGGGCAAATCGTTTGCATGACATATCCACTCATCGGGAACTACGGAGTGAACAAAGAGGACTTTGAATCGATCCGACCGCAGGTTAAGGGATTCATCGTTCGTGAATTCGAAAAGCAACCGTCAAATTTTCGCAGTGAAGAAGCGATTGACGGTTTTTTAATGCGCTTCGGCATACCTGCGATCTGTTCCATCGACACACGGGCGCTCACAAGGCTGCTTCGGGAGTTCGGCACAATGCGAGGGATGATACATATCGGCGATACGTGCGATATCCAAAAGCTCATGCCGCAAATACTCTCGTACCAGATACAAGACCCCGTCATGGATGTGACGGTCAAGGACACCAAGGTCTACAAGCCCAAAGAGACAAAGTATCGTGTGGCATTGCTGGATTACGGCTACAAGCACAACATCGTGGATTCACTTGTCAAGCGTGGCTGCGAGGTCACGGTGTTCCCGGCGGACACGAGTGCGGATGTGATCAAAGCGTTTGACCCCGACGGCATAATGCTGACCAACGGCCCCGGCGACCCCAAGGACTGCACCTATGCGATACAGACCATAAAGGGTGTCATGGGTACGAAGCCGATGTTCGGCATCTGCCTTGGCCACCAGCTGGTGGCGCTGGCAAACGGGGCGGATACCGGCAAATTGAAATACGGACATCGCGGTGCCAATCACCCTGTAAAAGATCTGATGCTGGGCAAGACCTACATCACTTCGCAGAACCACGGATACGCTGTGCTCGCACAGACGCTGGATGAAAAGACGATGAAATTGAGCCATATAAACCTGAACGACAACACGGCAGAGGGCGTTGAATATCCCTATCAAAACGCATTCACCGTGCAATTTCACCCCGAAGCTTCTCCGGGGCCGCAGGATACTGCGTATCTGTTTGACAGGTTCATCGATATGATGGAAAAGGGCAAGGGGGGACGCTAAATGCCGCTGCAGAAGAACATTAAAAAGGTGATGGTCATCGGCTCCGGCCCCATCATCATCGGTCAGGCGGCAGAGTTTGACTATGCCGGAACGCAGGCTTGTCAGGCGCTGCGCGCCGAAGGGCTTAAGGTGGTGCTGGTCAATTCCAACCCCGCCACCATCATGACGGACCAATATATGGCAGACGCCGTATACATTGAACCGCTGCATCCCGACGTATTGGAGAAGATCATCGAAAAGGAACGGCCGGACAGCCTGTTGCCCACCCTTGGCGGACAGACCGGGCTGAACCTTGCGATGGAATTGTATGAAAGCGGCGTATTGGACAAATACGGCGTGCAGCTTTTGGGCACCAAGCCTGACGCCATACGAAAGGCAGAGGACCGGCAGGCGTTCAAGGATGCCATGCTGGAGCTGGGCGAACCGTGCATTGCAAGCCTCGTGGTCAGCACGATCGAAGATGCTTTGAAGTTCGCCGATGAGGTGGGCTACCCCGTCATCGTGCGTCCCGCGTACACATTGGGCGGCACCGGCGGCGGAATCGCAAACAACCCCGAAGAACTGCGCGAGATAGGCAGCCACGGGCTGCGGCTGTCCCGCGTGCATTCGGCGCTGATCGAAAAGAGCATAGCTGGGTGGAAAGAAATCGAATACGAGGTGATGCGTGACCACAAGGGTAACGTCATCACCGTCTGCAATATGGAGAACATCGACCCCGTGGGCGTGCACACAGGCGATTCCATCGTCGTGGCGCCTTCGCAGACGCTCTCCGACAAGGAATACCAGATGCTTCGAAGCTCCGCGCTTCGCATTATATCGGCTTTGGGCATCGAGGGCGGCTGCAACGTTCAGTTCGCATTGCACCCCCACAGCATGGAATACGCCGTCATCGAGGTAAACCCGCGCGTGTCCCGCTCCTCGGCGCTTGCCAGTAAGGCCACGGGTTATCCGATCGCTAAGGTCGCGAGCAAGATCGCCATTGGATATGGATTGGACGAGATCGTCAACGCCGTCACCGGCAAGACCTACGCCTGCTTTGAACCGACGCTCGACTACTGTATCGTAAAGATACCGAAATGGCCATTTGATAAGTTCGTGCGTGCGGAGCGGACGCTGGGCACGCAGATGAAGGCTACCGGCGAAGTGATGGCAATCAGCAACAATTTCGAAGGGGCGCTGATGAAGGCCATCCGCTCGCTCGAGTTGAACATGTACACGCTGGAGCAGCCGTTCTGCTCGCAGATGAAAGGGCGCGAGCTATCCCAGCGCCTGCATCTGATCAACGACGAGCGAATCTTCGTCATCGCAGAGGCCATACGGCGCGGCATGGAATTGGAGGAGCTCTACGAGATCACCAAGATCGACCCGTGGTTCCTGCAGCGCATCCAGCGGCTGGTGCAGACCGAGCAATGGCTGAAGACCAAGGACCTAAAAGACCTTGATCCCAAGGACATGCGCCGCGTCAAACAGCTTGGATTCCCGGACCGCGTCATCGCGCAGTACATCGGCACCACGATGCAGGAAGTGCGAAAGCACCGTGAAGCGCTCGGCGTTAACGCCGTGTTCAAGATGGTGGACACCTGCGCTGCGGAATTCGAGGCCGTCAGCCCTTACTATTACTCGACATACGACAAGACCGGCGACGATTTGCCGCGAGACGGCAAGAAGGTGCTGGTCATCGGCTCAGGGCCTATCCGCATCGGACAGGGCATTGAGTTTGACTACTGCAGCGTGCACGCGGTGCGAGCGCTAAAGAAGCTCGGCTATACAACGCTGATTGCGAACAACAACCCCGAGACGGTTTCCACCGACTTTGATACCTCCGACGTGCTCTACTTTGAGCCTCTTACCGAAGAGGACGTCTACAACATCGTAAAACGGGAAAACCCGATCGGCGCCATCGTGCAGGTGGGCGGGCAGACCGCTATCAAGCTCACAAAGCCGCTGGTCGACATGGGCATGCCAATCTTAGGCAGTCAGGAAGAATCGGTGGACGCGGCGGAAGACCGCAAGAAATTCGACGACATACTGCAGGCCTGCGGCATCCCGCGCCCAAAGGGATCAACGATATTCACCACCGAGGAAGCGATCAAGGTCGCAAACCAATTGGGCTACCCCGTGCTGCTGCGCCCGTCCTACGTGCTGGGCGGTCAGGGCATGGAAATCGCGTATTCCGATACGGACGTGAAGGAGTTCATGTCCATCATCAATCGCAACGAGCAGGAGCACCCGATACTGGTCGATAAATACCTGATGGGCACCGAGATCGAAGTTGATGCGATCTGCGATGGCCAAGACATCCTCGTGCCCGGCATCATGGAGCACATCGAACGTGCGGGCGTGCACAGTGGCGACAGCTTCAGCGTTTATCCCGCCATCTCGCTGGCGGACAGCGTGATCGAAACCCTGATGTCCTACACGAAGCAATTGGCAAAGGCGCTGGATGTCATCGGGCTTGTCAACATACAGTACGTCCTCTATCAAGGCCAGGTGTACGTGATCGAGGTCAACCCGAGAAGTTCCCGTACCGTGCCGTTTATCAGCAAGGTGACCGGTGTTCCAATGGTGGAGCTTGCGGTGCGCACGATGTTCGGCGAAAAGCTCAGGGACATGGGTTACGGTATAGGATTGTTCCCCTCCAAAGGACATTATGCCGTCAAAGCGCCGGTGTTCTCGTTTGAAAAGCTGCACAATGTGGACACCAACCTGGGCCCCGAAATGAAATCCACCGGAGAGGTGTTGGGGATCGCGGACAACTTCCCCGACGCGCTGTTGAAGGCGATGCTCGCCACCAACATCAAGATGCCCAAGCCCGGTCAGAGCGTTCTCATTACGGTGCGCGACACCGATAAGCAGGAGATGCTGCCAATAGCAACATACTTCTCGCAAAACGGGTACCGCTTATTTGCGACGTCGGGTACGGCAGCGTTTCTCTCGCAGCATCAAATTGGGTCCACGGTCGTACACCAGATCGACGAGGGCCATCCGAATGTACTGGATGTCCTTTCGGATGAGAGCATCGGGCTGGTCGTCAACACACCCACACGCGGGCACAAGCCGGAACGCGACGGATTCAGGATACGGCGTAAATCGGTGGAAATGAACATCCCGTGTTTGACCTCCATCGACACCGCAAACGCACTGATCCACTGCCTTAAGATGGGCAAGGGAGCACGTGATCTTGATGTGATCGATCTTGTGACACTCTAAATCGGAATTGGCAATAATTACAAAGCCGCCAAACCTATGTTTGACGGCTTTATTGCATAGTCTTCCTATTCTTCGAGCATGCGTTTGATTGACTCTCCCTAAAGTGCTTGATATAATGTGGCTTGCTGAATACATCTTGTGATGTAATCTGCAAGGAATATATAGGAAAACCAAGAATAGAAAGGGTTGAGTGTATGCCAATCTGCATTCCAAACGCACTGCCATCGGCGAGCATTTTGAGCGGAGAGAACATCTTTATCATGAACGAAGCCCGCGCGCATTCGCAGGACATCCGTCCGCTGCAAATCGCGATCTTCAATATCATGCCGACCAAGATATCCACCGAGACACAGCTTTTGCGAATGTTGAGCAATACACCGCTGCAGGTGGAGATCACGCTGTTTCACCCGCAGACCTATACCAGCTCGCACACGTCTTCGGATCATCTGGATACGTTTTATTCCTATTTCAAAGACGTGAAACACCGCAAGTTCGACGGCATGATCCTCACCGGAGCCCCCGTAGAAACGCTGGAATTCGACGAGGTACAATACTGGTCCGAATTGCAGGAGATCATGGAATGGTCTAAGACCAACGTCTATTCGACCTTCCACATCTGCTGGGGTGCACAGGCAGGCCTTTATTACCACTACGGCGTTCCCAAATACCCGCTCTTTGAAAAGATGTTTGGTGTGTTCCCGCACTCGGTAAATGGGCGAAACATCCCGCTTTTTAGAGGGTTCGACGATGAGTTCTATCTTCCGCAGTCACGGCACACCGAAGTGCGGCGCGATGATATTCAGCATATAGATGAGCTCGATATCGTCTGTGAATCCAAGGATGCCGGGGTTGGCATCGTCATGACGCGCAACGGCCGTCAAATTTTTGTCACGGGGCACGGGGAGTACGACAGCGACACGTTGATGTATGAATACCGGCGCGATGTGGACAAGGGAATGCCAAACGTGAAGATCCCTAAGAACTACTTCCCGGATGACGATCCCACCAATCAGCCTCTTGTTCGCTGGCGCGCCCATGCAAACCTGCTGTTCTCCAACTGGCTGAACTACTACGTGTACCAATCGACGCCATTTGATATCAATCTCATAGAATGTTGGTAAAAATCGAGAACAATCTTTTGATTGTCCTCGAAAAACGCTCCATCTGTGCTAGCGCACGGTTGGTGGAGCGTTTATTTGTACACATGCCCACTATCAAATTGCCCTTTGACGCACATGTCGTCAAAGGGCATCGAGTTTTTATCTTATAAATGAAATTTCGTGAATTATCCTAAGTTAACTTTGCCCTGTTTCCCCCAGCATCTCATGCACGGCTTCAAGGCCCAAGACCATGTGCAGCAGGCTCTGCTTGCATTCCGGCACAAAGCGGTAATATTCTTTGGCTCCGGGGATCTCCCAATAAGTCGACTTTATGGAAACAGGCAGACCTGCGAGCTGGCAGGTGGACATGACATGCGTAAACGGCTCGCCATATTTTGTCCCGTCAAAGCGGAATTCGTCCTTTGTCAGCGTCACCATGCCTTCGCCGCACCGTATGAAGCGGGGATTCCTATCGTCTCCCACATACAGCGTCGCCTTTTGACATAAAGAACCGTCTTTGAGTTCTCGCTTCGCGAACTCGCGTTCAAATGCCGCCCACTTCACCGGATCTTCAAAGATGATATCGCCGTCGTGCAGCGGATGCAGCTGGCCGTATTCGTCCATCCGCGCGCCGTTGCTGCAGGCGGAACAGAAGATCGCGTCCCCTTTTGATTGCATCGTATACAGCGAGTTACAGCGCGGGCATTGATACAAGATGCGCTCCAATCCTTCTGCCGGAGCTTTGCTCGAAAAAGGAACATACCATGTGCGGTTGAATTCGTAGTCGTCAAACCGTATCGCTTCCCGGATCGTCTCTTCTACCAGTTCCGTCGGCATCGATTTTAGCTGCTCGGGGGTAAAGAGCATCTGTACATGGGCCTCGATGCGCCCTTTGCGCTGCCTGTACGCCCATTTCGGCTTTGTCAGGCTTGCCCCATGGATCTTTATGTTCACAACGGGTACCTGCATGCGCTGCAACAGCTTGCCCGTGCCCGGTGGAAGCGGCAAATCACAGCCGCTGTGGCAAACCTGACCGTGCGGGAACAGCCCCAGAACGCCGTCTTCGCGGACGGCTGTGAGCATCTGTCGGATCGAACTCGGATCGGATACCATCTGCAGTTTGGAAATGCAGCCCATCCACCGAAGAACAATGCGTAAAAGAGGGTCATAGAAGAATACCGTAGCGGTGACGATGCGAATGTCAAGCCCCTTCATGGCAAGTATCATGAGCATAAAATCCAAGCTGCTCGCATGGTTTGCCACGACGACATAGGGCGGCTTTAACTCCGGAAGATCATGCCGGACGACGCGAAAGCGGTACCGTAGTTTAAAATACGGTATCAAAACGGCCTTTCCAAGCGCATATAAAAAGCGGTTCGGACGCCGCAGCCGCTTTGCATTCCCCTTTTTCATACATCCACCCCTTACAGGCCCATTGTATCAAAACTGTCCTACGCTCTCAAGCAATGCTTTGATTGTCCCTCTTACAGATCGAGATACATAGGCCCGTGACCCACGGCATCCAAATACCGCAAAAGATCCTTCGTTTCTAGCCAGAGAGTCCTGGTATTGATGCCGGGATGGACGCCAAGCTTGGAATATAAAAGAAGATCCCTGTCCATATATACCTGCACCGCGTTTTCGGCGTCAAATAGCGCCGCAAGCGGTGTAACGGATCCCTTGGAGACGACAAGATGCTTTTCTAGCCGCTGTTCGGAGGCAAAGCTCAACCTTGAACAGCCGATGGCTTTGCGTATTGCCAAAAGATCAGCCTGCTTGTCCTTCTGCAGTACGATAAGGTAGTGCCGTTTGCCGCCAGCATCCCTGAGAAACAGGTTCTTTGGAATTTCGCCGATGCTGCCAAGCCCTTCCCTAACCAACTCCTCGATGGTGTATAGGGCTATGTGTTCCGATTCCGTATAGGCAATGCCAAGCTCCTTCAGTTTTTCATAAATGGCTTTTACATGCGGTTCCATGTTCGCTCCTCAATCGTATTTGTACTTTTATGTGCAGGCATATTATCGGCATACAATGCTCTGTAATGGAATAACACAAAGCCCCGCTTTAGAACCTGCGGGGCTTCTTTTTCAAAGAAAGGTTTTTCCCAAATGGTTCAGAGAACCCATGCTATCAGCACGAAGGCAATTGCTCCCAGAATGATCTCCGCAGCGTTGAATACCACCATTGCGATGGACAGATTGCGCTTGTTTGGATTTTTGGATCTTCTCGCCCAAAGTATCCCCACAGCAAGTCCTATCACGGGAAGGATGGCAAGCAGAATACAGAGAAGACATTCCCCCGGCTTGAGCACCGGCATTGGCCCCGGCCGCTTTTGCATCGGCCGAACCTGAGAAGGATGGGGTTTGGGTCTTACCTCTTCCTCGTTCCGAGCGGATTTAGCTTTTTTGACGCCATAGTACTCGTCGTCATCAAACATCGGCGGCATCTCCCGCCCGGGCTTTTCGTGCTGTTCCCGCTCTTCCGGACTGTCCCATGCGGTTTGCCGTTGGTCAAATGCCATCACGCGAGCCTGCCAATCGCGAGAGGAGCGTTCCGACTCCGCCTGCGGTGCATTCGCACGCTTGCTTTGCCCGTTTTCGTCCGGAAGAGGTCTCTTCTCATCAAACGGCTGGATCTTACGCCCCTGCGTTTGCGCCCGGGTGGACTGCCCAACGGCATGACCGCCATCCGATGGGGGCCTTGTCGCTCGCTCCGGGGCGGCACGGACCACAGCGGCGTCAATTCTCGCGCCGCAGTTTGAACAAAATCTCTTCCCATCCGGGACCACAGAGCCGCATTCCGGGCAAATCGCCATGAGATCCACCTCTGTTTCTTATGTGCGTGCGCCACACTCCCCGCAGAATTTGGCACCGCTTGACAGTTCCGCTCCGCAATTCTTACACCTGAGTTGTACTGGCGCCGACATCGATGTGCCGCATTCGCTGCAGAACTTAACACCCGGTGCCATCTGTGCCCCGCAATTCGGGCAAACGTTCCTGGCCATGGATGCGCCGCAGTTGTTGCAGAACTTGCCGGTACCCGCTGGCTTTCCGCAGACAGGGCATACCGTCGTCTTGCTCTCGAGTTCTCCGTTCCAAACCGTGGCCGTCTGCGATTTTTCGTCGATGTTGCGCTTCATCGCTTCGCTTCTGGCGCGCGCCACATAGATCTCCTGGCGCGGCGCACATTCAACGCACAGCCCCTCGTCCTCATTGTAATCCGAATCGCAAATCCATTTATGGCAGCTATGGCAGCGATGGAAGTGCTGCTGCGCCTCGTTTTGCGCCATTTCAAACGCTCTTTCATGTTCCTTTTGCCATTCCGGGCTGCGGTCTTCAAACCTCTCGGACAGGACATCGCCGCCGCGTTCTATGGAATATCCCAGGTTGCCGGCAACGCCGCCAAACAAATGGCCGATCACCGAGGCGCCCCTTGTTATGCCGCGAAGGCCTTGCCGCTTTTTGTACGTTTCCGACTCAATAAACGAGCTCTTATATCCATCTTCGCAGATATCACAATAAAACGTAAATTGGAACCCTGCTTCCGTCGAATTGTCCTGATAGTTCCTGGTAAATGATTTAAGCATAGTCTATCCCCTTTTTATACTAGTCGTTTTCCGCAGGCGGTACATTTCGTATTTTCAAAGAACTGCAATGCCTGGCAGCGCCTGTTCTCACACCGTATCATAAGGCTTTGCCCGCATTGTTCGCAATTCTCCTGCACAAAGGTCGGCTTGCCGCATTTCGGGCAAGTCACATACAATGGACGACCGCAGCCTGCACAGACCTTCTGGTTTTTTTGTATCGCACGAAGGCAGGTCGGGCAAAGGTATCCGAAAGGGCTTTGGCTTCCGCAGGTCGGGCAAAAGCGCGCGTCCCGGTCGATGAGTGTATTGCAATGGATACAGGGTTGTTTATAGAACGCCATCTCTTACGCTCCCAACTTTGTTCCGCATTTTCCGCAGAACCTGGACTCAGCGGGATTTTCCGATCCGCACTGGGTACAGAACTTCTTCATAGAGACTTCCGGCAGCTTGGCGCCGCATTCCTGGCAGAACCGCAGATCTGTCGCAACCAAAGCGCCGCATTGCGTACAGGCTCTGTTGCCGGGCATTGCCTGGCGCATGGCTGCCTCCTGCTGCTGCCTTGCCAATTCCGCCTCACGACGGGCTTGCTCCTCCCGCTGTCTTGCCAGTTCCGCTTCCCGCCGGGCTTCTTCCTCCCGTTGTCTTGCCAGTTCTTCCTCGCGGATCTTCTGTTCAATCGCCTGAATGTCAGCCTGCACCTGCCTGAGTGTTTCGGACAATTCACCGAACGCGTCAACGCCCTGCTGCTCCACTGCCATTTTGCCAATCAGTGTATACACGTCCAGTTCCTTCTTGCGCAGATCATCCAATTTCGAATGGACCTCCGGCACAGTTTGCTGCACGCCGTAAGACCCGTATGTTCCGGCATTCGATGCGTTCTGCTCACTGTAATACCCGGATCCGGGATCAGACGTGCTGCTTTGCGCGGTGAAGGACCCGGAATTCGGGGAATCAGACGAACTGTCCTGCGGCATCAGGTTGTTCAAGCCCTTTACGAACCCGCCAAAACCGCCCGAAAACATGTTTTTCATAAAAAACTCCCTTTCGACTTCGCCACACGTATCTGCTATGCGTCATTATCCTCTGTGCGCTATTTATTCTATCGTTATTTATTCCATTATAATAAGTTTTAGCATCACAGAAAAGACCTGTAAATCAGTTTTCTGTCCGATTCGAAACTATCATCGGAAATCCTGCTCTATGCTGATATAGCAGAAGAATCTCCCTCTCTTTTTTAGAAAATAACAGGTGGGATGAATTCGTCAGAAACTCTTATATGCCGCCACACACAATGTGCGGCTACTTTTGGAATACGGCACGCCTGCAACGTCATTGAAAAATTCCATGCGTGCGAACCCGGCTTGTGTTAAATCCGCCCGCAATTCATCGATGCCAAATGCGTGATTCCAAATGTGATAGCACCGCATAGTACCGTTTGTCAGCACGATATAGCGATAGCAATAATCGTTCGAATCGTCGAAGCGGAAAAACGACTGTATGAGCGCGTGCGGCTCGTCGCTCCAAAACCCCTCCAGATAGTATTTGATGCTCGTGCTTTCCGGCTTGTTTCTGTACTCCTTGGGTGTGAACACATCCAGAACAAAGACACCGCCGGGTTTTAGGGCGGAAAAGGCGTTTCGCAGAAGAGTCCGCCTGTCTTCCGGCTGCAGAACACCGAAATCGCAATAGATCAGTGTCGCTATATCAGAGTCCTCGCGGTTTTGCAGCGTTGTATAATCCTGCAAGCGATATTCGATCAAAAGATTTTGCTTCTCGGCGCTTTGCCTGGCATAGGCGATGGAACGTTCGGAAATATCGACGCCGGTCACCTCGTAGCCGCAGGAGCAAAAGCGCTCTGCATACAGCCCCGGGCCGCAGCCGAGATCGAGAAGCTTGCCGAACCGTTCTGGCGGATGCACTTTTCGAATCCATTCGACGGATCGGTCTACGAACGCGTGCTCTCGCGTGGCGCCCTGGAAATGGGGATCGAGGTGCGCCTTAAGCATACCTTTAGAAACATGCGGGTCATTCCAAAAAGCGGCCGTACTCTTCTCATACAAAGCCGGCCGCCTTCCAAGATAGTCCAACAATTCTGTGTACAATGTTTCTCCTTTACCCGTCAGATGTCCAAGCCGATGACGGTGCAAGCCACATTTCCCTGCACCAGATCGCTCAACCGGTGGCGCGCGTGGCCAATGATGACGGTCGTACCTTCCATCGCGGGCTTTTTGATGAATTCAAGCTTTGCCTGCGCCCCATTGGCGCCCTGCCGGCTTGCGCCGATGCAAAAGGCCTGATACCTTTCGATCTGCTTTTCCATGTCCTGCGGCGAAGCGCCTTTTATCTCACGGATCAGGGTTTTGGGATCCGAAGGCTCCATATAGATGCCTTCCACGCTGCTTAAAATCACGAGTATCCGTGCAGAAACGATGCTGGTGATGACGGCTGCGGTCTCGTCGTTGTCGATGCATTCCACCACTGGTTCATCCATCTTCGATTTGAGCTCCATCAGCTCCATCCTGCGGTTTTCGGTGATGGAAACGGGGTCGTTGTAATTGACGATCGGGATCGCGTTCTGGTCCTTGGCGCGGATCAGCAGGTTTTTGATATGTGACCGTTTTTCGGGGTCGTTGAAGTGCTGGTGCTCGACCAACAGCTGCCGTACCGAATACGACGGGTGGATAAAGCGCCTGTAGTTCTCCATCAGGATGGCCTGCCCCTGTGCGGCGTAATCTGTCTTGACGTCATCGAGGTTCCCCTGCAATTCGCAGCCTGTGCGCTTGATGAAATCCAGCCTTCCTATTTCGGTTGCGCCCGAGGATACCCAGATCATGCCGGGTTTTAATTCGCTCGATACCCGCGAAAAGATATTGTAATCGATGTCGTTGTCCTCTTTTCGGATCAACGCCATCGACCCGATTTTCCCCACCAGGTCGTAGTTGAATTTCATCCTTTTGTGTCCCCCTCTTCGTCGCCTTCCCAATCGCCCAGTGCCAATACCTGTTTGGACTGTTCTTCAGGAAGCTGCCCCACCGTCCGCAGCCGGCGCTGGATCTGCCTCGTGCGAACGCCGACAAGATCCTCGATTCGGTTGTGCGCGTTCTCGAGCTGCTTTTTGGCGGCGTCCAGCACATCCGCGAACTTGTCGAACTCCGTCTTGACCGCGCCCAGCACGTTCCATACCTCGCTTGAGTGCTTCTGGATCGCAAGCGTACGGAAACCCATCTGCAGGCTGTTCAATATGGCCGCCATGGTGGTCGGTCCCGCAATGTTCACATGATAATCGCGCTGCAGCGTTTCTACAAGGCCTATGCGTACCACCTCGGCGTACAGGCCCTCAAACGGCAAAAACATGATGGCAAAATCCGTCGTGTGCGGCGGCTCGACATATTTGTCATGGATGGACTTAGCAAAGGTCTTGATGGTTCGCTCGAGGTTTTTGATGGCGGGCTGAACCTGCGCAGCATCTGCGGTGTCGTACGCCTCCAACAGCGCGTTGTAGGCATCTGCGGGGAATTTCGCGTCGATTGGTAAATATACGGCCGCATCGTCGCCCGGCAGCTTTACGGCATACTCCACAGGATTGTTTGTGCCGGGCTTTGTGACGACGTTGGCAGCGTATTGTTCTTGTGTCAATATCTGTTCGAGGATGGCGCCCAGTTGAATTTCGCCCAAAATGCCGCGGGTCTTTACGCCGGAGAGTACTTTTTTTAGATCACCCACGCCGACGGCGAGCGTTTGCATTTCGCCAAGCCCCTTGTATACCTGTTCCAGCCGTTCGCTGACCAGCTTGAAGGATGCGCCGATGCGCTCCTCCAACGTCTTTTGAAGCTTCTCGTCCACGGTCATGCGCATCTGTTCGAGCTGCTTGTTGTTGTCGGCCTGCATGGCACCGATGCGCTGTTCCATGGTATTGCGCATTTCCAACAGGCGCGTATCGGTTAGTTTCAACTGTTCCACATTGCGCTGGTCCAATGCACGAAGGCTTTCAGAGAGGCTCTTCTGCAGGCTGTCCTGACGATGCGACAACCCTTGGCTCAATTCGAACAGCCGCTTGTCCTGCACCGAGGCCGCCTGATTTTGGGCGTTGTTGAGGATCTCGCCCAGCGTGCGCATGCTGGACTGCACAGTCATCTCATTGTCCTTTCGAACCAAAAGGATGGCGTCCATCAATTGCTTGTCGCGCTGTTCAACCTGCCCTCTTGCACCGCTAAGCCTCAATTGCAGAATGATCAGAACGACCAACAGCGCAACAGATAGAGCCAGAAGCCCCACCACAATGGTATCCATAATTCGCCCCCAAAACATATCAGTTCGCTGACAAACTTACGGTTTGTCAACGATATGCACCGCTTTCACTTCGTTCTGTCGGCGGTGCGCTTCTTTGTACGCCGTTGATTACTATCGTTTGCCTTTTAACGCAACCGCCAAAACTCTGTTTTGGCGGTTGTCAAAAAGCATCGGGATCTGATGTATCAAATATCTACGAAATATGATCTTCCAGTTATTTTAATAGCCTGCTGTACGATCGTCTTCGCTTTTATTTTTGTGATGCATTTTGTATGGACACAAGCGCTTTATTCACGACGTTGTCCACCGTGAACCCGAACGCTTCGAACAGCTTGGGTCCCGGAGCGCTGGCGCCGAAATGGTCGATGCATACACTCTCACCGCAATCGCCAATGGCGCGGTGCCAGCCGAACGGCGTAGCCGCTTCGACGGCAACCCTTGCCTTGATGCGCTTGGGCAGAACCTCTTCGCGGTACGCCTCATCCTGCTCGTAGAAGAGCTCCATGCACGGCATGCTCACGACGCGCACGCGCTTGTTCTGTTCTTTGAGCACACCTGCCGCCTTGACGCAAAGTTCCACTTCGCTGCCGGTACCAATGAGTATGACATCCGGCTCGCCTTGGCAATCGAGTACCGTATACGCACCGCGTTTGGCCATAAGGCCCGTGTTCTCCAACAGCGCCACATTCTGTCGTGTAAACGCCAACAGCGTGGGGCCGTTGTGCGAAAGCGCATACAGATAGGCAGCAACCGTTTCCTTCGCATCCGCGGGCCTGAAGGTATGGCAGTTTGGCATTGCGCGGAACATAGCAAGATGCTCGATCGGCTCATGGGTGGGGCCGTCCTCGCCAACGCCGATGCTGTCGTGCGTGAAGACATATAGTACGCTCTGGTGCATCAGCGCAGAGAGGCGGATGGCTGGCTTCATATAGTCCGAGAAGACCAAAAACGTTGCGACGTATGGGCGTATCCCGCCATGCAGCGATAGCCCGTTGGCAATGGCTGCCATCGCGAATTCGCGGATACCGAAATGAACGTTTCGGCCATCGTATGAATCGGGGCCAAAATACGGTATGCCCTCAAGGACCGATTTGTTGGATGGAGCCAGGTCGGCGCTGCCGCCGAACAGGCTGGGCACGATATCCTTTAGCTGGTTGAGAACCGCGCCGGAAGCATTCCGCGTGGCTCCCGCTTTGGCGGTTTTAAAAAGCGCTTCGGCGTCTATGCTTTCAGGCAACCCCTTTGCAAACGCAGCCTGGTACGCTGCAAAAAGGTCGGGATGCGCCTTTTCGTATTCCTCCATCATCGCTTCCCATTCAACACGAAGCTTAGCTCCCTTTTCCACATACGCACGGCATGTGTCGTATACCTCTTGGGGCATTGTGAACGGATCGCTGTATGGCCACTTCACCGTTTCGCGCAATGCGCATGTGTTGGCTTCCCCAAGCGGTTCGCCATGCGATTTTTCGTTTCCCTCCAGCGGTGAGCAACGTGCTATCTTCGTGTTGACGATGATAAGGCTGGGTTTATCCTGCGACTTGCAGCCCACAATGGCTTGTTCGATCGCGTCGACGTCGTCTCCGTCGATATCTGTGACGACATTCCAGCCATACGCACGGTACCGTGCGCCAACGTCCTCCGTAAACGCGGTCTTGATGTCGCCTTCGATGGTGATCTGGTTGCGGTCATACAGCACGATCAGCTTGTTAAGCTTGAGCGTACCCGCAAGTGAGCACGCCTCCCCCGAAACGCCCTCCTGCAGGCATCCGTCGCCGGAAAGGGCGTAGGTGTAGTGATCCACCACGGTATAGCCGGGTTTATTGAACTTCGCCGCCAGATTTTTTTCCGCCATGGCGAAGCCAACGGCCATCGCTATGCCCTGTCCCAACGGACCTGTCGTTGCTTCGACGCCATCGGTCAGGCCATATTCCGGATGTCCGGGCGTGAGGCTGCCCCATTGGCGGAACCGCTTGATCTCATCCATAGGCAGATTGTAGCCGAACAGGTGAAGCAGCGAATACAAAAGCATGCTTCCATGCCCTGCGGACAGGATGAACCTGTCGCGGTTCTGCCAATGGGAATGGGTCGGATCGTGTGTCATCTGCTTGGCAAAAAGCGCAAAAGCCATTGGCGCCGCACCCAGCACGATCCCGGGATGACCGCTATTGGCTTTATCCACCGCTTCGGCTCCGAGAACACGGATGGCATTGATACAAAGGTTGTCTTTGGCTTGCATGGTATTCCTCCTAATCAAAAGCGCGTCGCAGAAACGCATACATCGGGGACAGGTCTTGAATGTATTCCTGCAGTTCCTGAGCAAACTCTTCTTGCATGGTATCCGTAAGTGGAATCGGCTTTTTGTATGAAAACCATCGTTTTTGCCCGAATGCATAGACCTGCGGCGGAACGTCCGCCGTCATCGGCCTGACGTAGTCGTCGCCGCTAAGAGTATACCCCTTTGCCAGCAGTTCTTCGTGCAATTCGATGAATTGTGTTTGGTATTGAACGGCATATTGCCGCATCCGGTTTCGGGATTGTGTGGACGCCTCGTGCATGCCCATCAGGACCAGCGAGCTACGGGGGGAGATCGAAAAACAAAATCCAAGGTGAAAGTCCTCGTTCTTTCGGCGGAAATCCAGCCACATATAGTCCCTGTACGGCTGCTTGTTGTTGGAAAAACGTGTATCCCTGCGTATGCGCGAGATCGTCCCTCCCATCACAGGCCGAAAATCGATTCTGGGATCCAACGCAAACAGCACCTGCTCGCATGCGTGTGAGAGTGCGCGCAAAGGCTCCAAAACATGCGCCTCAAACACATCTCGCTTTTGTTTCATTGTCTGCGGCGTATTGTGAAAGGCAAGTTCCATAAAAAAAGTAAATGTTTGTTGTGTAAAGCCGTGGAATTCCATGTCCTTATTATAACCAAAATGCGCCTGGCTTGAAAGCCTAATCTTGGCCTTTCCCCGCATAAATGGAAAGGTCCCCAACAAGTGGGGACCGTTGTTATCTCCTTCTGCGTGGCCGTAATGGCGGCAGATCATCGTCTTCGTTCTCGTACTGCAGGTGCACAGGAGGTTTTTCGGTTTGCTCCGACAGCGGCGGCCTTCTTCTCCTCTGTGTGACGTTCATGTCGACATCGTAGAGTTGATCGAGGTTTTCGCTGCTCTCCTCGTCGGCGAGCCTGGACCTGCGAAGCGGCCTTTTGTCTTCCGTAAATTCCGGGCGCCTCAACGCCTGCTTTTTGACGTCCTCCGCCTGCGCTTGCGTTGGCGTGTCGGTCAAGGCAACGGGGCCATATACCCTGCTTTCCTCTTCCTCCACAACACTCTGACGTGCCTGGAAGGAATCCTTATCGCCTTCCAACGTAAAGGTACGCCTTCTTCCAGCAGAGCCCGCATTGTCCGCAGGCTTTGTCGTGCTGCGAAGAATCGGCTGCGTATGCTCCATGGATGGAATTCTTCTGACGGGTTCGCCTTGGGGCAATCGGGTCGGGCGGGCATCGACAATCAGATCATCATCCTCATCTTCCGAATCTTCGTCCCACTCTTCCTGTTCCCTGCGTTGCCTCGATCCGCCACCTCCGCGGCCGCCCTTGCGCTTATCCTGTATGATGAGGATTGCCAACACGATGCCTGCGATGACGATCAACGCCACGATGACCACCATGACGATGAACAGCGTATGCAGCGTATCGGTGCCGGAAGGCTTTACTACCTCCGGCGTTGGAGAGCCGACTTGGCTGGTAACCAACACTTGCTTGGTGACAATCGCGATCGGGGCGCCACTGGGATCGTTACCGGTTGCGGTAAACGTAAAGGATCCGGCCTGGTTGAGCTTGCAGATCTTTTTCTGCGTCGATTGGCCGCCGGGAGCCAGCGACACGATGGATACGATGTCACCGAGCGTCGGTTCCTTCACGCTGATGTTGTTGATGGTCAGGCCGCTGATGTTCGTGATCGTGACGGTAAACGTCACATCGCCCGGAAATGTCGTCATGGCGACGGGGCTTGCGGAAACGTCCAGCGTCAACGGACTGCCCGCCTGCAACACGGAAACGGTGATGGGATCGGATGTCTTCGTAGCCGAACCCGTGCCGGACGGATAGGTGATTGTAAAGGACACCGCTCTCCCAGCCGTCATCGCGGTCGGATACGTGATGTTCAGCGTCTTTGGCGTCGTCCCCGTGGTCGCGGCGATGTTTGCGTCGCTCCTGACGATGCTGCCCAGATCATCCGTTACCTTGATGCCCGATACCGCGACGGGGCTGTTGTTTGTGATAACGATGGAAAAGGTCACGGTATCGCCGGAATTGACCTGCGTCTTGTCGGCGGTTGCCGTAATCGAAAGGTCCGCGTTTGCAAGCGTGATATTAAGCGCATCCAGCGTCTTGGTCCTGGTCGTGCCTGCCGCGGTATATTCCACCTTCGGCACCGAGGAGATATCGGCATTGACCACGACCGAGGATACCTTCTGATAAGACTCGCCAGCATTGAGGGTCAACCCGGAAATGATGGTGCCGTCTATGCACGAGTCGGTCAGCTTCAGGTTTGTGATGGTGGCGGTACCGGTATTTTTGAAGTTGTACGTTAATTTGACGGTATCGCCCATCTGCACTTTCGTGTTGTTGGCGGTCCTGGTAAACGATAGCGAGACGGTCGGCTCTTCCAGCGGAACGGTGAACGTCGCCGTATTGGTTCCCGCCGTGCTGCCTGTTCCCGTCCAGTCGACGGTGAGCATTTTTTCCCGACCCACGTCGCTGGAGCCGATCGTGACTTGCAGTGAAAAATCCTTGGAGCCGCCTTTAGCGATGGTGTTCTCTATATCCAGCCGATACGTGTCCACTTGCAGCGTTACGCTTGTGACGTCAACGCCTGTGTTGTTCTGCAGCGTTCCGGTCAGGGTTACCTTGCCACCAGATGACGGGAGGCTGCCGGGCGTCACAGTCAGGTTGTTTACGTCCAGATTGCCTGCCGCAAAGGCGACGGTTTTGGGGATAGCTCCAAATGCAAACAACAGGGCGGCGCAGAGCGCCATGCAAAGCGATCGTAACGAGCGTTTGCGATTCATGTTCTCCTCCTCAGACGCAAAGGATTTGCGTCATAGGGATACCGTCCAGCCCATTTCATCCGGAAGTACTCCGAATTGGATGCCGGTCAGCGTGTTATAGATTCTCTCCGCACAAGGGCCCATCTGTCCGTCCGCCACCTGCAGGTCTTGGCCTTGATAGACAAGGTATCCAACGGGTGAAATGACGGCATCCGAACACCTCTTCAAGCGTACCCTTTTGATGCGCTTCCAACACTTCGTCGAAGGATAGCGGGCGCTCCTCCACTTCAAAGCCGAGTTTGGGCGCCAGTTCAAGCACGCTCTTGCGCGTGATGCCGCCCAGGATGGAGCCCTGCAGCTTCGGGGTGATCAGCTTGCCGTTTATCTTGAAAAAGATGTTCATGGAACCGACTTCTTCAATATATTTGCGCTCAACGCCGTCCAGCCACAGAACCTGTGCGCAGCCATTCTCTTTGGCGGTCTGGTCTGCGATCAGACTGACCGCATAGTTGCCTGCGGCTTTTGCAAAGCCCATGCCGCCTCTGACGGCACGGACGTATTCGTTCTCCACGAGAATCCGCACGGGTTTGAGCCCTTCGGAATAATACGCACCTACCGGCGAAAGGATGATCATGAAAAGGTAGGTCTCCGCCACATGCACGCCCAGCGCCGGATCCAGCGCTATGGCAAATGGACGGATATACAGCGAAGTACCTTCGCTCTTTGGCACCCAATCGGCCTCGATGCGAATGAGCTCCTTCAAATATTCATATACCTGATCGACATCGATGGCGGGGATGCAAAGGCGCTCCGCGCTGCGGTTGAAGCGAAGCAGGTTTTCCATCGGGCGGAACAGCTGGATCGAGCCGTCCGGCTTGCGATAGGCTTTCAAGCCTTCAAAGATCGCCTGCCCGTAGTGCAACACCATCGCGGAAGGCTCCATCAAAACCGGCGCATACGGAACAATGCGTGCATCATGCCAGCCGCGCCCTTTGGTGTAGTTCATGGCAAACATATGGTCGGTGAAATTCTTGCCGAAACCGAGCTTGCTCTCGTCCGTGGGCTTCGCTTTGGGATGTTGTGTTTTCTCAATGATAAGATCCATCGTTAAATCCCCCTATTGATGCTTGTATTGTAGCCGTTCGCATGGTCAAATGTCAAACACTTGCCGCAAGAACAGGCCGTTTCACCAGTGTTTGCTCCAGAATATTACATGTCGCGCTGCCGGATGACATATCCCGAATTTCCCGCAACACGGCTTCGGTTTTGTCCTGTTGGCAGATCGCATGAATGCGTACGCTATCTGCAAAATCGCTTTTCACAACTATCAGGCCGGAACTCTTGATGTACCGCTCCACCTTGGCATACGTGGCGTACGGGCACTGTATCAACAGCGCATCGGCAACGGCCATTTCGCAGATTCCTGCCGCATCTATGGCAGCTGCGCAAGCAGCGCCGTATGCTCTTACCAGGCCGTTTGCGCCAAGCTGTATGCCGCCGAAATACCGCACGACCACGACTAGCAAGTTCGTGAGCTGTTTTTTCTGCAGAACGTCCAATATCGGAAGCCCCGCTGTGCCCTGCGGCTCGTTGTCGTCGGAATACTTCATCTGATCGGCGTTTTCACCCAGCATGTACGCATAGCAATGATGTGTTGCAGTATAATGCGCTTTTCTAAGCGCGTCCAGCGCATTTTGCGCCTGTTCCGCAGACTCTATCGGATAGGCGAACGAGAGAAAACGGCTCTTTTTGATGACAAGATCCGCCTTGGATTCGAAGGCTATGGTGCGATAGGTTTTCAACCTTCCAACACAATGCGATGGAATATCTTCTTGCCCTTTTTCAGGATCACACCGCTCTTGAGGGCCTGTTCATCCATCGGCTGGAAGATATCGCTCACACGCGCATCGTCCGTGCTGATGCCGCCCCCTTCGATGAGCCGCCGTGCCTCGCCCTTGCTCTTGCAAAGACCGCACAGAACCAGCATATCCACAACGGTGGGGTTTTGCGCAAGCTGCGTGGGCGTGACTACCGTGGTCGGCATGTTCAGTATATCCCCGCCACCGCCGAACAGAGCCTCGCTGGCTTCTATCGCCTTTTCCGCCTCGAGTTGCCCATGCACCAGTTTGGTCACCTCAAAGGCCAGCCGCTTTTTGGCGTCGTTGATGTTATTAAGCCTGCTTATCCGCTCTATTTCGTCAATGTCTAAAAACGTCAGAAGCAGAAGGCAGTCCTTGACCTTCGCATCCTCTACGTTTCGCCAGTATTGGTAGAAATCATAGGGACTCGTCTTCTGTGCGTTCAGCCACAGCGCGCCTTTGACGGTCTTGCCCATCTTGGTGCCGTCGCTGTTGGTCAAAAGCGTAAATGTCATCGCGTAGGCGTTGCCCTTTTCCAGCCTGCGGATCAGGTCGACACCAGCCAGTATATTGCTCCATTGATCGTCTCCGCCCAGCTGCAGCATGACGTTTTTCGTACGGTACAAGTGCAGGAAATCGTAGGCTTGCATGATCATGTAGTTGAATTCAAGGAACGTCAGACCTTCCTCATAGCGGCTTTTGTAGCACTCCGCCGCAAGCATGCGGTTGACGGTAAAGCAGGTGCCCACCTCGCGCAGCAGATCGACATAGTTGAGCTTCAAAAGCCAATCCGCGTTGTTGACCATCAGCGCCTTGTCATCGGCAAAATCCAGAAAACGGGCCATTTGGACTTTAAACGCTTCGGCGTTCTGATTGATCCTATCCAGCGTCATCATGGTGCGGATATCGTTGCGTCCGGACGGATCGCCAACCGTTGCTGTGCCGCCGCCAACCACGACGACAGGCAAATGGCCTGCCCTTTGCATGTGGCCCATTGCCATCAGCTGTAAAAAATGACCGACATGCAGACTATCCGCGGTGGGATCATATCCGGTATAAAAAGCAACTTTTTTTTCGGACAGCACGTCCTTAATCTCGGGGTGACTTACCTGCTTGATGAATCCACGCTGCATGAGCACATCGTAAGCGTTCAAGCGGATTTCATCTCCTTCCATTCTCAAGTATATCTATATCTGTTCATGCAATAGTTTGCCCAGAGTCCGCATGCCCTCTTCAATGCGCTGCGGTTCGCTGGCGGAGAAATTCAAACGCATGGTGTTGGAATATCCGCCTTCGGGATAGAAGAACGTGCCTGGCACATAGGCTACCTTATGCTCGGCGGCCTTTACGGCGAGTTGCTTGGTATCGATGCCGTCTGGAACCTCGCACCAGACGAACAAACCACCGTCGGGAGAGGTATGCTTCGAACCTTTGGGGAAATACCGGAACGCATCCATCATGGCTTTGAGCTGTTCACGGTATGGCGGCAATATCTGTTCAATATGCGAGAAGTAATGGCCTTCCCTTATATAGGCATCCACCACCGCCTGGCTCAAGTTGCTGGTATGCGTATCGGCACCCTGTTTGTTGACGGCCATCGCACGCAATATGTCCAGACGTGCGATCGCGGCGCCCACGCGCAGTCCCGGCGAAACGGTCTTGGAAAAACTCAGAAGATGTACGACACGGCCCTCTGTGTCAAACGAAGCAATGGCCGGCAGCGCCTGCCCATAATAGCGGAGGCTGCCGTAGGGATCGTCCTCAAGCACATACGTGTCGTACCGGTTCGCAAGCTTAACCACCTTTTGGCGCTTTTCGGCGCTCATCGTACATCCCGTTGGATTCTGGAACGTGGAGACGGTATAAAAGAATTTGGGCTTATACTGTGCCATCGCATGCTCGAGCTTTTCAATGTTGACGCCGTCTTCGTCCATCTCAACGCCGATAACATTGGCCTGATAGCTTGCAAAGATCTGCAGCGCACCCAAAAACGTGGGCTTTTCGCACACGATCACGTCACCCGGGTTGATCATCACCTTGGTGAACAATTCAATGCCCTGACTGGAGCCTGTCAAGATCAGCACGTTTTCAACGCTACAGGCGATGTCACGCGGCTTTGCTACGGTGATGACGGACTCGCGAAGCGGCGCCCAGCCCTCCGTGACGCCGTATTGAAGGATCGTAGCCCCCTGCTCCCGTATGAGCCGTGAGGACAGCTCTGCGATCGTCTGAGAAGGGAAGCTTTTGGCGCTTGGCAACCCACCGGCAAAAGAGATGATATCGGGATTTTCCGTCATCTTCAAAATTTCGCGGATGGCACTGCCTGAAAGCGAATTCATACGAGTTGCAAACGTTGGGTGCATACGAATGCTCCTTTTTTCACCGTTTCTCCTTATTTTACATCATCCCGAACGCCTGTCAACCACGGGTATATATGTATATATATGCATCCTATTATTTTTTGTCGTACCCCTGTCTTCCTGACCTTCGCCTTTCGGAATAGTCCGTTCCGGTGCCGTAGCGAATCGGACTTCTAGTCTCAAGCTTGCATCAAGATACAGTACCGGGTTGTACAAGCTGCTATTTAACGCGAATTGAATGGATGCCGGTATGTATATTATGAATCTTTATCCATTATTTTCTCAGAATGCCTTGACGGGGCAATCCCCTGTGATATAATGGGCTAAGCAATAAATGCTCATGGGGAGGTTATCATGAAAAAGACGAGTAAAATCTTTGTGTTTTTGATGTGCCTGGCACTGCTGTTGTCCGTCATCGGATGCTCTGCCCAAAGTCCTGCTGCGACGTCTTCGCCGAAGCCCACGACCAAGCTGGACGCGATCAAGAAGAAGGGCTACATCGTATGGGGGACCAACGCTGCGTTCCCGCCGTTTGAATTCAAGGACAGCACCGGCAAAGTCGCCGGCGTGGATGCGGATATCGCCAAAGCGATTGCGGATTCGTTGGGCGTTGAGCTCCGCGTGGAAGACATGGAATTCGATTCCCTGCCCGCAGCACTGGCCAGCGGCAAGATCGACTTCATTGGAGCCGGTTTCACCAAGACCGACGAGCGCGCAAAGAGCATGGACTTCAGCGTTGATTACTACACGGCCGTTCAGGTTGTGATTGTAAAAGATGGCTCGAAGATTGCGAGTAAGGACGATCTGAAGAACAAGAAGATCGGTGTGCAGACAGGCACGACCGGCAGCTTTATCGCCGAGGAGATCTCCGGCGTTAAGATGAGCAACTACAATTCGCTGACGCTTGCCTGCCAGGATCTGAAGAATGGCCGCATCGATGCCGTCATCGGAGATAACCTTCCCATCGCCATGATCCAGAGCCAGATCTCCGGCTTGAAGATCGTGAGCGGCATCAAATACGACGAGGAAAAATACGCCCTCGCGGTGGATAAAGGCAACGCGGAACTGTTGGCCAAGATCAACGAAGTATTGAACGGTCTGATCCAAAAGGGCACCATTTCGGATAAGCTCAAGCTCTATTCCACAACGGAATAACTTTTGGATTGCGTACTGCAAAGCCACTGCCAATGGCAGTGGCTTTGCATTGTATCTTTGAACGGGTTGTGGCAAGGGAGGAAATGCCATGGGATTGTTGGAAAGCGTAAGCGGTGTCATCTATTCCAACCTCATACGGGAAAGTCGCTATCTGCTATTTTTCAAGGGTTTGAGCGTCACGCTGCAGATAACGGCGTTCGCCTTTTTAATGGGCATCGTCATCGGCACCGTTGTCGCGGTATTGCGGATCTGGAACGTTCGCATCCTGTCACAGGTTGCCAAAGCCTATGTCAGCGTCATCCGCGGAACGCCGGCGGTGGTACAACTGGTCATCATCTATTATGCAATCCTGGCGGATGTCAGCATGTCCAAGGTGCTGGTCGCCTCCGCCGCATTTGCCATCAACTCGGGTGCGTATGTGTCAGAGTTGATACGCGCAGGCATTTTGGCGGTGGACAAAGGTCAAACCGAAGCAGCCCGCTCACTTGGCATGACGAATTTTCAGACCATGTGGCGTGTCGTCATTCCCCAGGCCATTAAGTACATTCTCCCCGCCCTTGTCAATGAGCTGATACAGGTTTTAAAGGAAACTGCCATCGCAGGCTTTATCGCGCTTGATGATCTCACGCGGACGGGCGATATCGTGCGATCACGGACATTTGATCCGTTTACGCCGTTTATCGTCGTTGCCGTCGTCTATTTCTACACAACCACCATCCTGTCGATTTTCGCGGAAAAGCTCGAAGCGAAGATGCGCTCGTCGGATTGAGAAAGGAAATGTAACATGGCAGATGCGCGCAACGTATATTTGCTTCTCTTCGTACTGTTGACAATACCGACGGTCTATTACAGCCTGAAAAAACGCAGGCAGGTACCCGACAAGACAAAAAAGGCGCTGCTGTTGGTACTGATGGGATCGCTCACCATCGTCTGGGCTGTTTTTGGCATCGTCTTTTATAATTACACCATCAACCGCCAGGTACTTCTCGTAGCTGAGCGTGGCGCAACCACGCTCTATCAGGCAGGCACGTCAAACGGGGATCTGGAGCAGAGCCTTTCCAAGCAAGGCATCGGGGGCGCCGCAACGGTGGATGGCAATAAAGCCGGCCCCTGGTCCTCCTTCAGGGGCGCCGATATTTTGATACCCGAAAAGACGCTGACGATCGACAACGTCAAATACTATCCCGTCGTGCTGCAGAAGGCGAACGGGGAACGGCTTTTGATCGCGTTTGACATACAGGAGGGCGCGCCCAAGAGCATGATTCTGCATGTTAAGATCTATTGGCCGGAGGAAATCGGGACCCTTTTGAACCGGATCACCTATTTCAAGGCCGGAACCATATAAGACAGCGATCATTTCTCCCTTAAAATTAAAAGCTCCGCGTCAGCGGAGTTTTTTTGATGACGCCTTGGTCCTGTAATGATTTGCAAAACGATCCTCCACATCGCTTGGATTCATAGGTACTTTACAAATCATACCATTTGTCGTAGTCATCGCACAAGCATTCACCGTCGGTGCAATTTGGCATACTGTAAACGGGAGGCCGCGCGGCCCTTTTATAAAAGTCCTCCCGCGCACAGCAGTGTGCGGGAGGACTGTGAAAAGCGCTAAAATCCCTGCGGAATCGGCGCATCAAACGCCAGTCTTTCCCCTCTGGTGGGATGGGAGAAGCCCAGATGCGCCGACCACAAACGAAGCTGTGTCCCGCCCTTCCCATATCTTGCATCGCCGATAAGAGGGTATCCTCTCGACGCAAACTGTACCCGGATCTGATGCGAACGGCCTGTCAGGAGGGTTACCTCCACCAGTGCCGTTCCGTCATTTTCCGTATGCAAAACCCTATACCGCAACTTGGAATGCTTTGCATCGCCTTCCCCATCTTCCGCCACGCGAACAAAATTCCCCGTTTCCTTTTTTAAATAATCCATCCACTCGCCGGAGCTTACTTCGGGCGTGCGGAATGTTCGAATCAGATACCGCTTTTCAAATTCATCGCTTTGCATCTGCGAAAAAAGCCTGCTGGCTGCCTTGCTCGTTTTCGCAAAGACCATCAGACCTCCCGCGGGCCTATCCAGTCTGTGTACGAGTCCCAGATAGACGTTGCCCGGCTTCTGCTTTTCCTCTTTGATATAGCTTTTGAGTATCGTCAGCATATCGGTATCGCCGCTGCTGTCTGCCTGTGACGGAACGTTGAACGGCTTGATGCAGACGATTATGTGGTTGTCTTCATAGACAATATCGGGCGTCATGGCGTCCACCTGGCTGTGGCACCGCAGGGCAGCACCATGCCGGCTCTTATCGGAAGAGCGATGTTGTCCGCCTCGACCTGTCCGCCTTGTAAGGCGCACCTTAGCATATTCCCGGCTATCTGAGGGGCAAAGCCCGCCGTATAGCTGTTGAGCACGAAGAAAAGCGGCTGATCGGACAGAATGGTGGCGCATTGTTCGACCAGAGGGTACACGTCCTGTTCAAACTTGAACATCTCCCCATCCGGCCCTCGGCCGTACGAAGGCGGATCCATTACAATGCCGTCGTACACATTGCCGCGACGCCCTTCCCTTAATACAAACTTCATTGCGTCGTCCACCAGATAGCGGATCGGCGCGTTGCGCAGCCCGCTGAGCGTCGCGTTGTCCTGCGCCCACTGCACCATGCCCTTGGCTGCGTCCACATGCACGACGTGAGCGCCAGCAGAAGCGCATGCGAGCGTTGCGCCGCCGGTGTAGGCGAACAGATTCAGTACCTTGACAGGCCTGCCTGCGTTTTGGATCTGTTCAACCATGAAATCCCAATTAACCGCCTGTTCCGGGAACAGGCCGGTATGCTTGAACCCCGTCGGCCGTACGGCAAAGCGCAGCCCGGCGTACTGTACTTCCCAGGAATCCGGCAGCGTTCGTTTGAATTCCCAGTTGCCGCCGCCCGTCTGCGAGCGGTGATAGATGGCATCCGCCTCATCCCACAGCTGCGGCTCCTGCTTGGGCCATACAGCCTGCGGCTCCGGGCGCGCCAACAAAACGTCCGCCCACCGCTCGAGCTTCATGCCATCGCCGGCGTCCAAGAGTTCATAGTCTTTCCAGAGGTTAGAAAGATACATCTTACGCCTTTTCTATGCTTACAAGCACTTCTGCGCCGTTGATGTCAAGCGGCGTTTTCGCTTCTCCCTTTTCCATGCTCTCCCCAAGCACATCCGATTGTATTTCGGCTGTGTTGTCCAGCAACACCTTCTCGAGGCTCCCGTCCTGCGCGGACAGCCGGATACGGATGTGATCCGTGACCTCAAATCCCATCTCCTTGCGCAGGTTCTGCACCTTGGACACGAACTCGCGCACAAGACCTTCCGCGATCAGCTCATCGGTTAGCGTCAGATCCAGCACAACGCTTAGATCAAAATCGCTCTGCGCGGCGAACCCTTCCTTCTGCACGGAGGAGATCAACAGATCCTCTTCGGCAAGCGCCACATCCTGGCCGCCCACGGCAAACTCGTATGTTCCGCTATCTTTGACCGCCTGCACGATTTTTGCCCCGTCCGCTTCCTTTAGGTGGTTCGAGATCAAGGGCAACAGCTTGCCGTATTTCGGCCCCAACGTCTTCAACTGCGGCTTGATCTGGTATGACACATAGCTCTGTGCATCGGACGTCGTTTCCATGTGCTTGATGTTCAATTCGTCAAGGACGATGCTTGCTACCTCGCCCTTGGGGATCGCCGATCCCTGCACCATCATGCGGGACAGCGGCTGCCTGTTTTTGATCTTGGCGGCGTTTCGCGCGGCCCGTCCCAGCACCACCATGCGCACGGCATTGTCCATCTCTTTTTCCAAAGCGCTGTCTATCAGACTGATGTCGGCCGTGGGGAAATCGCAAAGATGCACGCTCTCGGGCGCATCTTTGTCCACGCTGCGAACGAGGTTTTGGTAGATGCTCTCCGCCAAGAACGGCACAAACGGCGCGCATAGACGCGTGAGCGTTTCCAATACCGTATAGAGCGTTTTATACGCCGCGGACTTGTCTGGCGTTTTGTCTCCGGCCCAATACCGCTCGCGGCAGCGGCGGACGTACCAGTTTGAAAGTTCATCCACAAATTCGCCTAGCGCGCGCGCGGCTTCGGTCACATGGTAGCCGTCGAGCTCGCTTGTCACGGTATCGACGAGTGCGTTGAGCTTACTGAGTACCCACTTGTCCATCACGGTGTATGCGGGCGCGGGCCAGCTCTTGTCAAACGGGCTATAGCTGTCGATATCGGCGTATAGGATATAGAACGCATAGGTGTTCCACAGCGTACCCATGAATTTGCGCTGCGCTTCATTCACCGCCTCATGGTAGAAGCGGGAAGGCAGCCACGGGGCAGAGGTTGTGTAGAAGTACCAGCGGACGGCGTCCGCGCCCTGGCGGTTCAAAACATCCCAGGGGTTGATCACGTTGCCCTTGTGCTTGCTCATCTTCTGGCCGTCTTTATCCTGCACGTGGCCCAATACGATGCAGTTTTCAAAGCTGGATTTCTCGAACAAGCAGGTGGAGATCGCCAGTAGCGTATAGAACCATCCGCGCGTCTGATCCACCGCTTCGGAGATGAAGTTTGCGGGGAAGAAACGCTTGAACAGGTCCTGGTTTTCAAACGGATAGTGGAACTGCGCAAACGGCATGCTGCCGCTGTCGTACCAGCAGTCGATGACCTCCGGTACGCGGTGCATTTGTTTGCCGCACTTCGGGCACACGAACGTGATGCGGTCGATGAACGGCTTGTGTAGTTCCAAATTGTCCGGCACATCCGCGCCGTGCTGCTTTAAATCCTCGACGCCGCCGATTGCTTCCACGTGGCTGCATTCGCATGTCCAGATAGGCAAGGGCGTGCCCCAGTACCGTTCGCGGGAGAGACCCCAATCGATGACGTTCTCGACGAAGTTACCCATGCGCCCTTCCTTGACGTTCTCGGGCAGCCAATTGACCGAGCGGTTAGAGGCTATCAGCGTATCGCGCACTTCCGTCATGCGGATGAACCAGGTGCTGCGCGCGTAATACAGAAGCGGCGTGTCGCAGCGCCAGCAGAACGGATAGCTGTGGGCGTATTCCTGCTTTTTGAACAGCAAGCCACTCTGTTCGAGGGTGTCCATTATCAAGGGGTCTGCCTGTTTGCAGAACACGCCTGCCCAGGGTGTCACATCGATCATTTCGCCCTTGGCATCCACCATCTGCACAAACGGCAGGTCGTATGCTCTTCCGACGCGGCTGTCGTCCTCGCCGAACGCGGGGGCGATGTGCACGATGCCGCTGCCGTCGGTCAGCGTGACATAGTTGTCCGCCGTAACGGTGAAGCTATTCTTGCTCTCTTTTTTCTGGAAATCGAACAGCGGGTCGTAGGAGGTTCCTACGAGCTGTTCGCCTTTCACTGTTTTGAGTATCTCTGCGCTCTCGCCGAACAGCGAAGGCACAAGCTCTTTGGCAAGGATATAGTTCTTGCCGTCGGCGGCTTTGATTTCTGCATACTCCTCTTCCGGGTTGACACACAGCGCCACGTTGCTGGGCAGCGTCCACGGCGTTGTCGTCCAGGCAAGAAGATAGGTGTTCGGTTTTCCCGTTACCCGGAAGCGCACAAAGATGGAGGTTTCCGTCACATCCTGATATCCCTGCGCGACCTCGTGCGAAGACAAAGCCGTTCCGCAGCGCGGACAGTACGGCACCACCTTATGCCCGCGGTACAAAAGCCCTTTGTCGAAGATCTGCTTTAAGGACCACCATACGCTCTCGATATAGTAATTTTCATAGGTGATATAGGGATTTTCCATGTCGGCCCAGAACGCGATCCGATTGCTCATGGACTCCCATTCACCCTTATACTTCCAAACGCTCTCCTTGCATTTCTGGATGAACGGCTCCACACCGTACGCTTCGATCTGTTCCTTGCCGTCCAACCCAAGTTGTTTTTCCACCTCGAGCTCCACGGGCAGGCCGTGCGTGTCCCAGCCCGCTTTACTAAGAACGTCATAGCCGCGCATGCGCTTATAGCGCGGGAACAGATCCTTTACACTCCGTGTGATCAGATGGCCGATGTGCGGCATTCCGTTTGCCGTCGGCGGGCCGTCGTAAAACGAGAACGGTTCCCTGTTTGGCCGTGGAGCCAGGCATTTCTGCACGATGCCGCTCTCTTTCCAGAACTGCAGAACCTCTTGTTCGCGCGATTCAAAATTCATGTCGGTCGAAACTTTTTTATACATCCCAAGTCCTCCAAACCTTTTATACACAAAACCCTTCCGTCCCAACGGGACGGAAGGGTCATTTCCGCGGTACCACCCGAATTGGCGCTGTCGCGCCCACTCTTTTGCGTAACGGGCAACTCCGTCCGCGCCTACCTGTCGGCGCAGCCCCTTGGAAACACCTGATTCAATGAATCAACGGTTCCCTGTGGGGTGATGTCCCAATGCCCGCTCCGTGCGGCTTTCACCGTCCCGCACTCGCTGAGTTTTGCCAAGCATCCGGCACGTCCCCATCATAGGTTTCCCGAATCATACGATTCACGCCCAATTATAGGCAATGAAACACATTTTGTAAATAAAGATATGTGTATGCAAGGGTTATGCCTCCGTACCCCGCAAAAATTCTAAAAAACGCGGGCTCAAATTTCACTGCCGTTTAGCTTCGCCTCACTTCATCTGCCACTGGCAGCGCTCAGCTCCGGTTCTTTTCTTAAAGAAAAGCGACAAAAGCTATTCCTAAAAACGGCCACGTGTGGCCGCTTCCTCCCAGGGGTTCTCAGGGACATTATGTCCGTGAGCGGTAGTGTGAGGGCGGAGCCCTCATAAAAATTCAATTTACGGCAACCGTCAGCCCGTCCACCAGCATGCTAGGGCTGCCGAAGCAGGAACCGCCGGGGATGCCGAAGGTCAGATCGTTGCCCAGCATCCGAACGCCCTTCATCAGCGCGTAAAAGCTGCCGGAGACGACCATCTGTTCAATTGGGGTATCCTGTTTGCCGTCTTTTAATGAAAAGCCCTTTGCGAGCAGCGAGAAATCGCCGGATGTCGGGTTCACGCCCGCATGCAAGCCAGAAACCTCCGCGACGATAACGCCATTCTTCGCTTCCTGCAAAAGCTGATCAACCGAAGCGTCGCCGGGCTTGAAATAGAAATGGAACGGCGATATCGCAACCGGCGAACTGTAGTTGCGGTGCGCGTTGCCTGTGGGCGCAACGCCTTGCCGGTTGGCCGATGCCACGTCGTACAGCAGCGTTGTGAGTACGCCTTTGTCGATCACGTTCTTCTCGGTTGTGGGCACGCCCTCGCCGTCAAAGGCATACTCGAGCGGTAGTTGCGGATGTTTCGGGCTGTCGATGAGCGTGATGCTCTGCTTCGCTATCTGCGTGCCTTCTTTGCCCTTTAATAAGGAAAGGCCCTTCTGCGCGTTTTCCGCCGAGAAGATCGGGACAAAGGCGCCAAGGATATCCGCCAGCGCGTCCGCCTTGAATAGGACAGGCACAGAGCCGCCCTTGGCACCCGATGCGCCATAGTATTGCATCGCGCGTTCAAAACCACGCTTTGCGACGTCCTGCACGTCCAGCTTCTGAATGTCCGGCTCCACGGCAAAGGCATAGTTGCTGTCGGTATACGAATCCTTCTTGGCGACGGGCTCCACAAAGATGGACGCCATCTTGCGGCAATCAACACAGCTAACCCCTGCGCTGTTGGCAAAATACACTCTCGTAAGCGCGCTCTCCGCCTGGCAGGCCTGCATGCTCGCTGCGCCCTGCGCCATCGTAGCATCATACAGTTCGAGCGCTTTTTGCGTCACCAGCTGGGGATCGTCCAGCGACAGCTCTTCTTCGCATCCGCTGACGCTCTTTCCCGTATAGATGCCGGCTCCCGGCTGCGGATCAGAAATTCGTGCGCTGTCCACCGCTGCCTTCGCCACGGATTGTATCTCATCAAGCTTTTCGGTATACGCATATCCCACGCGTCCCATCACTATCGCACGCACACCCGCGCCACGGGACAGGCTTCGGACGAAGGAATCCACCTCGCCCTCAAAAACGTTCGCCTCGATGCCGGTGCGCTCGATGCAGATCGCATCCGCCGCGTCCGCGCCGTATTGGAGAGCATCCTCCACCAGCTGTTTGCATATATCACGCATAAATTAGCCCTCCCTTCCGCCGACCAGCAGGCGGCTTACGCGTATCATCGGCTGCCCTACGTTGGTTGCGACGCTGCCGGAAATGGACCCGCACATGCCCTGGCCCAATTCCACTTGATCGCTCACCGCGTCGATGCGCAGGATGACTTCACTACCTTTGCCGATCAGCGTTGCGCCGCGTACCGGCCTGTCGATCTTGCCGCCCTTGATCCAATACCCTTCCATGACGGCGAAATTGAATTCTCCTGTCAGCGGGTTCACGCTTCCGCCGCCCATGCGCTTGGCGTACAGTCCGTTGTCCACACCTTCGATCAAGCCCGTGTCACTTCCTTCGGCGATAAAGGTGTTGGTCATGCGGGATGTGGGCGCAAACCGGTAATTCTGCCGCCTGCCGTTGCCCGTGGGTTTCATGTTCATGCGGCGGCCACCCAGTATGTCGATCATGTATCCTTTTAAGATGCCGTTTTCGATCAGTATGTTCTTCTGCGAGGGGTTGCCCTCGTCGTCATAACCGATGCTGCCCCATGCGCCTTCAATGGTGCCATCGTCAATGGCGGTCACCTTCTCGCTTGCGATGCGCTGCCCAAGTTTGCCGACAAACTCGCTGTGGCCTTTTGAAACGCTCGTCGCCTCCAGCGAATGACCGCACGCCTCGTGGAAAATGACGCCGCCGAATCCGCCGTCGACCACCACAGGGAATTGGCCCGCGGGGCAAAACGGCGCATCTAGCATCGTAATCGCGCATTGCGCGGCGTCTTTGGCGATCTTGTCTATGTCGAGCTCCTTCACATAGGAAAACCCTCTTCCGGCACCCGGACCTTCCATGCCGGTTTGCATTTCATTCTCGCGCGCCGCCACCGCCTGGATCACAAGCCTCGTTCGCGCGCGAACATCTTCTGCAAGCACACCAAGACTGTTGGCGACGATCACATGCTGGTCAACGCTAGATACGCCTCCGGTCGCTTGAACGATCAACGGACTGTGTGAGCGCGCTGCCCTGTATGCCTGTTGAGCCACCTCGGCGTATTGCTGCAATCCGGTTTTTTCGGCATCCGGGATCTGCAAAACGCGTTTTGGCTGCAGCACCAGATCAAGACAAGTTGCCTTTGCGCTTTTAAGCGATTTTGCAGCCGAGACCGCAGCCTCCACAAGTGCTTTTTCCGAGACATCGCAGGTATAGGCGTATGCGCAGTTGGTGCCACTCATCACGCGCACCCCCGCGCCGTAGTCATAGCCCGAAAGCGCCGTCTCTACCTTGTCGTCGCGATACACGACATTGCTGCGCCGTGTGTCCTCAAAGAACACCTCGGCATAGTCTCCCCCGTGTTCTATGGCAGCTTGGATAGCCGCCATCATCGAATCCTTATTCATCTGAACCCTCCTGAAGCTGACCGCGGCGTATCATCTGCTCGCGGATGCTCTTTTCCTGACCCAGTTCGCCGGGTATATAGTAATGCCGTCCTTTCACGGAAGGCGGGCCGTACTCCTGCTTTGTATAATGCCCCGGATAGTCATGCGGATACTTATAGCCAACGCCATGCCCGAGCGCCTTTGCGCCCTTATAGCTCGTGTCGCGCAGATGAATGGGCACAGGCTCCTCGGCGTGATCCCTGACATCCTCCATCGCGGAGCCGATTGCCATCACCACCGAATTGCTCTTGGGGCTTTCACAGACGTAGATGATTGCCTGCGCAAGCGACAGACGCGCTTCGGGAAGGCCGATCAATTCCAACGCCTGCGCTGCCGCCACCGCCTGCACCATCGCCTGCGGGTTGGCAAGCCCGACATCCTCGCTCGCGTGCGCGATGATGCGCCTTGCTATGATGCGGGGATCCGCTCCCGCATAGAGCATGCGGGCAAACCACGCAAGCGCGGCGTCCGCGTCGCTGCCGCGCAGCGATTTGCAGAACGCGCTGAGCATGTTGTAAAAATGCTCGTCGTCG
>CAZHNN010000022.1:0-2089 GCA_964533965.1 uncultured Clostridia bacterium
GTGCAGGGTACGGCCATCAGGGAGTCGTAGGTAGCTTTTGCCTTCTTGATCAGATTCAATTCGGCTTGATCCATGCAATTCGGCTCTGCTTCTTCAAAGATGCGAAGGTTGTCCAACAGTTGCTCCATGGAATTGATGCCGCTTAGAACCACCGATACACCTGGCATGTTGTACACGTCACGGAATGCCCACTCCACGCTGCTGCGCTTTGTTGGGAACTCATCATAGACTCTCTGTACCGCCTCGGGAGCCGTAGCCAACGCACCGCCGCGCAGAGGTTCCATGGCGCATACGGCAAGACCCTTTTCATGGGCGTACTCAATACCCTCCACCGTTGCCTGAAAATCATGATCCAGCAGGTTCATCTGCACATTGCACATGGCAAAGTCATGCCTGTCCACGATCTTCTTAAACAGTTCCATGCTGTCATGGAACGAGAAACCGAGGTAATGGATTTTTCCCATCGCCCTGGCTTTTTCCATCATATCAAACATGCCCACTTCCAGCACATGGGCATAGGATTTTTCCTGCATTGAATGCGCCAAAAGAACATCGATATGATCGGTCTTCAGCTTGGCAAGCTGCGCATCCAGTATTCTAAAGAAGTCTGCTTCGCTGTTGACAAGGGATGGATGAATCTTCGTCGCGATGATGACCCGCTCCCGATAGCCACCGGATAACGCTTCGCCGAGCATCGAATCGCAATAGCCTGCCAGATATCCGTTTGCCGAATCGAAATAATTAACACCGTTATCAACGGCGTAACGAATCATCTTGTTTGCCAGTTCCTGATCCGGCACAAGGATCCCATCCTCGTTCTTCTTTTGCGGCATGCGCATGCAGCCGTAGCCAAACGCAGATGCGATTAGGTTCGTCTTTTTTCCATACGGTCGATACTTCATCCCAATTCCTCCTAGTCTATATCAAAAGGTTTTCCTTTTGGTACGGGTTATTCTTTATTCTGAAGCATTGGGCGGAATGTCAAATAGAGCATTTCAAGCGCGCATTGAAGGGCTAAAATGCTGTTGGCATGCGCATTGAATTGATCCGGCATGTTTGGCAATAAAATGCACGCCGCATCCGGCTGATACACCTGTAATTCCGGTGTTACGGTGATGAAGAGCTTTTTGCACTTTGTTTTTAAGACGGTGCTTGTCTGCTTGACATAGTTCAGGTTGCTGCTTAGAAGCTGCCGTATTGGGAACAGATAAATCAACAGTGCAGATTCCGGTAAAGGCTCCAGATCAAACTTTGCCTGGTTGGTGCCCTTCTGATAGAGCACGGTATATCCGGATAAATACATCTTCATCTGAAAATCCAGCACAGCAGGCTGGACGGCATCGGGACCCATGATAATCAGCTCGCTTGCATGCAGCAAGTCAGCGGCGCCTTTTTTGATCTGCTCGATATCCAGCACCGAGCGAAACGCTCGCAGCGTTAACACAGAGCTGTCCAATACGCTTGGCGCAAGCACAGACAGAGGATAATCCCAGATATCGCTCTGCTTCTGATTCTCCGCCTTCATGTCATCCAGTTCAAGCTGAACTGCTTTTCGGAAAACGGTATAGTTTGAATAACCAAGCCTGGTGCAAAACCTGCTCAACGTAGCCGGCGAAGTCAGGCAACGCTTTGCAGCCGTTTCGATTCGCAGTTGAGGGATTTACCACAAGCACTTCAACAGATTGTTGGCAATATGAAACTCCGGTGTATCCTTATCCGTACTGTTGATCAACATCAGCAGCCGTGACACCAAGTCAAACAAGCGGCTCACCAATCCTCGCACATGGTAAATTATGAAAATCTATAGCAGTATAATTGTAACGACAATTCCGCGTTTTGTCTACGCTCTCCCAATAACGGATTTTATTTTCCGCATTTTTGTAATATACTATATTTATTTTATTTATATTATGTTGTTCTACAATATATAAAAAAGAGAAGGCTTTCGCCATCTCTTTTGACGATTTTTGTTATCGATCCTAGAACAAGATGCAGATGAGATTGTTCCGGCCTTCGTTGATGATGCGCTGCAGCGTCATCTGCATCTTATGCTGCGCTTCTTCCGGCATGCGCGTCAACTTGTTGGAAA
>CAZHNN010000022.1:2100-38464 GCA_964533965.1 uncultured Clostridia bacterium
GCCCTTCCTTTACCAGTTCGTGAAGCGATTTGCCGAAGATATTCGTTTTCCAGATCATCTTCGGGTCGTTCTCAAATTCCTTGAGAAGGTACTGCAACAGTTCCTCGCTCTGCTTTTCACTTCCCACGATCGGCGAAACCTCTGTCTCGATGTCCACGCGCATGATGTGCAGACTTGGCGCGCTGGCTTTCAGGCGTACGCCATAACGGTTCCCCTGGCGTACGATTTCTGGCTCTTCCAGGTCAAGTTCGTCCAGCGAGGGCTGCACGACGCCGTAACCTGTACGCTGTACGTTTTGCAGTGCCGAAGAAAGTTTGTCAAACTCTCGTTTGGCAACGACAAGCTCTTTGATAATGGACACCAGATGGTAATCGCCCTCAATCGGATAGCCGCATTCATCTCCGAGAATCTTGTAGAAGAGCTCCTTCTGTGGCTCCGCCTGTATCTCGATAATCCCTTGCCCTAATGCGATCTGTCCCATTTGTACCGATTCGAGGTATTCGCTTCCCTGCATCGCATTTTCCAGCGCAGCGAAGTCCTTTAGTTTGTTTACGGACATCGCGGCATCCATCAAATGCGAAGTAAGATGCGACAAAAGCCAGTGATCGTCCGAGAGTGCCAGAATCCATTGCGGAATCGACAACCGAACCTCTTTAATCGGAAACTCGTAGAGCATTTCGGAGAGCATGTTCTCCATATCCGATAGGCTCATGTGCATTACATCTACCAATAAGACCGGTACTCCGTACTTGCGTGCCATAGCATCCCGCAGAGCTCTTGCGTCCCCGGATTCCGGGGCTCGGCTGTTGAGCAGCACGACAAACGGCTTGCCCAGCGACTGCAATTCCGCGATGACCCGTTCCTCGCTCTTCACATACGACGTGCGCGGGATCTCAGTGATGGTGCCGTCCGTCGTGACCACGATACCGATGGTGCTGTGCTCTTTGATCACGCGTTCCGTGCCGATCTCCGCCGCCTCCGCAAACGGGATATCATAGTCAAACCACGGCGTGCGCACCATCCGGGGCCCGGTTCCGTCCATCTGCCCCGTAGCGCCGTCGACAAGGTAACCAACGCAGTCCACCAGCCTGAGCTTGACCTTTCCGCCATCCGGCAGATCCAGATCAATCGGCTCATTGGGCACAAAATTGGGCTGAGTTGTCATAATGGTCCGCCCCGCGCCGCTTTGTGGCACCTCATCGTTGATGCGGTCCCGCCGGAACGGGTTTTCCACGTTGGGCAATACCATCAAATCGATCAAACGCTTAATAAAAGTGCTCTTCCCCGTGCGTACGGGACCAACAACGCCAATGTAGATCTCGCCTCCCGTACGCTCGGATATATCTTTATATACGTTAAAGTCAGACATGGAAACTCCTCCTTGTATGTGCTTATAAAATGTATGCACATACAAAGCCCGATATGCGAAAAACGGGGAACATGACAAAGCGCCCCATCATGCACGAGACGCTTTATTGCCTTTCGCTATATCCCTTATGAGGGTTCTGCTTTGCTTAGAACTTAAATTTGGTCTCCGTACCCTTCAACAGGCGGTCGATATTGCTGCGGTGCCTCCAGAAGACCATCACCGTCAACAGTGTAACGGAAAGGAACAATGCGGTGTTTGCGGTATAGAAGATCAAGGCGATCGCCCATACAAAGAGCGTTCCGCACAGAGAGCCCAGCGACGCATACCTTGAGATTAAAAACACGATTAGGAAAACCACCGCCGCGCCAATTGCGCAATACGGCATGATGGCTAATATCATTCCAAAGCCTGCCGCTACTCCCTTGCCGCCTCTGAACTTGAGATAGACAGGCCAGTTGTGACCCACCACAGCCATCAGTCCACCGTAATACATGCCCGCTTCGCCTAACATCCATAGGCCGATCAACGACGCAAAGACGCCTTTGAGCACATCCAAAACAAGTACGATCGCGCCGATGCCGATGCCGTACGTTCGGGCCATGTTGGATGAACCGGGGTTGCCACTGCCGTGCCTTCTGATATCATCGTTTTTCAACAGTTTGGAAATCACTACGGAAAACGGGATTCCTCCCATCAGATATCCAATCAGAAATACCCATACATAGTTCATATTGGCCTACTCCTCTCTTCGGCGGACAATTAATCGTATCGGCGTACCTTCGAATCCGAATGTTGAACGGAGCTTGTTCTCCAGATATCGAAGATAAGAAAAGTGCATTAGCGTCGGATCGTTGACAAAAAACACGAAGGTTGGCGGCTTGACCCCTACCTGCGTCGTATAGAGCAGCTTCAGCCTCCGGCCGTGATCGGTCGGCGGTTCCACAGTCGCGATCGCATGATTGATGGCTTCGTTGAGCAATCCGGTCTGGATGCGAAGCACACTTTGACCATAGACATGCTGTATCAGTGCAAATATACGCTCTACACGCTGCCCCGTCAACGCCGATATGAACAACAGCGGAACATAGCTCATAAAGGACAGATCCTCGAGGATGTCCTTTCTGAACTGGTCCATCGTATAGGTATCTTTCTCCACCAGATCCCATTTGTTCACGATAATGATGCTGGCCTTGCCCGCTTCATGGGCATAGCCCGCGATCTTGACGTCCTGTTCGGTCATTCCGACAGAGGCGTCGACGACGATGAGCACCACGTCCGACCTTCGCACTGCGTCCAATGCGCGGATGACGCCGTAGCGTTCTACGGTATCCAGCTCGATGCTGCGCTTACGCCGCAATCCTGCCGTGTCTATGATGACGTATTTCTCCCCGTCACGTTCAAACGGCGTATCGATGGCATCCCGCGTTGTGCCTGGCATGTTCTCGACGATGACGCGGTTTTGCCCCAGAAGCCTGTTGACAAGTGAACTTTTCCCTACGTTCGGCCTGCCCACCACTGCGATCTTCAGGCCTTCCTCTTCCTCGGGGGCATCTTCCTCGGTGGGAAGATACTGCGTGATGGCATCCAGCACTTCGCCGATGCCAAGTCCAAGGGTCGCCGAAACGGGCATCGGATCGCCGATGCCAAGGTCATAGAACTGATATGCATCGTCGTGCTTTTCCGGGTTATCCATCTTGTTGACAACCAGCACGATGGGCTTTTTGGATTTTCGCAGAAGGTTGGCAACATCGATGTCGTCCGGTGTAACACCCGCTCTTCCGTCCACAATGAAGACGATGACCTGCGCCAGGTCGATGGCGATCTGCGCCTGTTCGCGCATGCGCACAAACATGGTATCCTCTTCGGACGGATCGATGCCGCCGGTATCTACCACCGTAAACGAACGGCGATCCCAACTTACATCATGGTAAATCCGATCCCGTGTCACACCAGGTTCATCCTGCACGATGGCGACACGGTGTCCGATAATGCGGTTAAAAAACGTTGATTTGCCGACATTCGGCCGCCCCACAATAGCGATGAGCGGTTTTGGCATGCTATTTCCTTTCCGTGTTCAATGCATCCAGCAGCGATGCACCGTTATTTTCCACCAATTCAATATCGATATCCAGTCTCTTCGAAAGTTCATCCACCGTCATGTCATCCAAAAACACTTCATCCCGATCCCTTGTCATGGATGAGCAGAGCAGAAGCCGTTCTCCAAGCTCCTTGCCCGCCAGGCCTTCAAGCAGACATTTCCCCGTTAATAACCCCGTGACGCTGACACCACCGCCAAAAAAACTATTCCTGATAGGATAAACGTATATGGTGTTGCCAAGCTCCTTTTCCGCCTGATCGCATAAGGCGCGTATCACGGAGTACGATGCCTCTCCCGTTGCGATGCTTAACGTTTGTGAGGATCCTCCCTTGACATCCGCAAGCGCATCGCAGAAGTCATCCATAAAGCATCGGAGCAGTCCAACGCCGTCTTCCAGTTGAGCGAAATCCCCATAGGCTTCACGCGGTGGAATAGGCTTTTCGCAAAGCAAATAGAATTCATCCGCAAGATGGACAAAACCTTCGCCATGCTCCCGTTCAAAGTTATTCACGCGTTCAATGGCATCCAGCGCGTCTTCCTTGGTTACAGCCCGCATTCGTTCCAACCCTTGCCTGTATGCCGTAAGTCCTACGGGAACGATCGCGACGCCTTTGGCGTACGGGCGGTAAGCCGCAAGATCCGTGAGCGTTTGGGTGAGTTGTTCTCCGTCGTTCCATCCCGGGCATAGTACGATTTGGGCATAAAAATCAATCTTTGCTTGCGACAGCCGTTCAAGCTGGCGGCCGATACCGGCTGCACGCTCGTTTCGCATCATCCGGCATCGAAGCGCCTCATCGGTCGTCTGTACACTGATGTTCAGCGGCGAGACGCGCTGCTTGATGATACGGGAAAGCTCCGCATCGGAAACATTGGTCAGCGTGACGAAATTGCCCTGAAGGAAGGAAAGCCTCCAATCATCGTCCTTAAAGCGCAGTGCTTGCCTCACATGGCCTGGCAACTGATCCACAAAGCAAAAAACACATCGGTTGGCACAGCTTCTTTTATTTGACAGCAGAGGTTCCTCAAATACCAGGCCAAGGTCCTCATCTGCATCCTTCTCTATGTCCGCCGTTAATTGCTGCCCGCTTTCCGATACAAACGTGGCGGAGAGCCTTTGACAGGCCGTTCTATATCGATAATCCAGCACATCCAGGACCGGGAGGCCGTCTATTTCCACCAGATAGTCTCCCGCTTCAATCCCCAGCTCTTGTGCAATGCTGTTGCGTTCAACGGCACTGATGCGATGTTTGTGCACTTATCTCCACCACATTCCCAACGAATGGCATCATTATATCATGCTTTATGGCAACAAAAAAGCCCGTGATGGACGGGCTTTTATCCTGTTTAGCACCAGTTTGCAACACAATTTTGCTTGTACCGCGTTTCACGGCGACTCCGGCTGTGCGTTCCTGGTTGTCCTGTGTCCGGCATATTTGATGAACGCAAGTCTGACCTTTGCGCGAATCCGGCAAATAACGACGGAGCCAACCACAAACGCTATCATTACCACCGCTTTCAACCCGTCTCCCAATACCACATATGCGGATTGGCCAGATACGATTGCGGTGAAATAACCCAATAGGTCACACAACTGGAATCCCACTATTGACATCATCAACACCGGCTTTGCGCTGCTGTCCAGCAGGTTCGCAAAGATCAAGCAGAACAACCCCTGTAACAAGACCGTGTTTTCCTGCAAGGCTTCCAGTGCCCTGAAAGTAAGCTGGTTGAACATCCACGCACCGATTCCGATGAAAGCGGACATTATCAAAAGATAACGCCTGGTTCCCTTCTTTGCCGCAGCGCAAAGCGCAATAGCACCCATTACCGGCACAAAGAACCCGCCGATATTTGCATACAGCGCATCGGTGAACGGCACGTCCTCAAGAAACAATAGCCCTGCAGTTACCATGCACAGAAGCGAACCCGCCGCCGGGCGCATCGACAACTCCCTGAGCGGGTCGTCAAGCACTCCGAAAACGCACAGAAGGAACAGGCATAGCAGCAGATTGAGAGCAAGCAACATGGGCAACATCCTTTCGACACCAGTATGCCCATTGAGGTCGCTGACAAACCGCTGGTTTGTCAGCGAGTCTTATACACCGCCTGCACTCCGTGCAATCGGCGGTGCGCTTCTTTCTACGCTGTTCTTCCATCTATTTGCCTTTGACGCACATGTCGCCAAAAGGCATCAGAAATGGATGGGTCGACCAACTAGTAAACAGAGCCATAATTTTGTCAGATTGAATTATCCATATTAGGGCTTCAACTGTAAAAACGACGCCATCGCACCGCAGGTCAACCCATCCCTGCGGTAGGAATGGAACATCGTCTGATTACAGCAGGTACACAGATGCGCGATGTTCACATTCCTTGGCACAATCCCTCCAGAATAGAGCTGATAAGCCATCGCGAGCGTCAAATCGACTGTGTACTTCTCGGGAGTCTCCGCCTTTTGTACCCCGCCAAAGCCCGTGAACACATCGGAGAAATGTTGTGCAACGTCTTCGTGCACTTCAAAACAACATGCGCCGATATGCGGGCCGATCATGCACAACAGATCTTCCGGATCGCTTCCGAATTCTTTTCGCATGGCGGCGATCATTTGAAATCCCATTCCATCCACCGTACCACGCCATCCGGCATGGCACATCCCGATCGCCTTCTTCTTAGGATCCAGCACAAACAGCGGCGTACAGTCCGCATGGATGGTAATAAGCGCAATGCCGGGCGTATCGGTTACCATTCCGTCAAAGGTAGCCTCGTCCGATGTATACGGCCTGACGAGTCCATCGCCTTTGTGCCTTGCATCGACGCGCTTGATGTCTACGCCATGCACGCCATCTACCAGAACAGTATCGCCTTTGTTGATCCCGAGCGCATGCAAAGCGATCTCGTAATTTCTCTGCACTTCCTCAAGATTTTCCATACGCGTAACGGAAAGGTTCATGCTCGCATAGGCCCCGGTGCTTATACCGCCTTTTCGTGTGGAGAAACCGTGCTGAACAAGGCCACTTTTTATCAGAATCGGCGATTGCCAATACGGAACGCCGTCCATTTCCACATAACAAAGCCCTGAAACGGTTTGCAACATGAATTGCGCAAACCGTTTCTCGGGCTGACAGATCTCAACCATTGCTACTCCTTATGGCTTTAGAAGTTTTTCCAACTCGTTTCGAAAATTCTCTATATCTGTGAACTGCCGGTAGACCGACGCAAACCGCACATAGGCGACGGGATCGAGATTCCTAAGCGCCTCCATCACCATTTCGCCGATGGCATCGCTGCTAACCTCCCGCTCCAGCGAATTGTAGATGGAGCGCTCAATGCCCTCAATGATTTGGTCCACCTGCTCAATGCTGATCGGACGCTTTTCCGTCGCTTTGAGGATGCCGACGCGAATCTTATGCGGGTCGAAACTCTCACGACGTCCGTCTTTCTTGATGACCAGAATGGGAGTTTGCTCGACCTTTTCATAGGTCGTAAACCGCTTCCCACAAGAAAGGCATTCACGCCGCCTCCGTATGACATTGCCTTCTTCCGTGGGCCTCGAATCGATGACTTTGCTCTCCGGATGATCACAATAGATGCATTTCACATGAAATCCCCGCCTATGTTCATTTGAATAACAGTATAGCACATATATGGCGATCTTTCATCCGCTGCTGCCTGATCTGCGCGGCTTGCTTGAAGATCCACTGATGTCGTCCAAATCCACGAGTATCACATCATCGCCGATCTTGATGATCTTAAACCATGGGATAAGCAGATCTTCCCCGCGCCGGAGCAATGCGGCAAACTTCCCGCACTGCGGAATGATAATCGCGGTGATCTGTCCCGTACACGTATCGATGCAGAGGTCGTCAATGCATCCAAGGCATTTGCCATCGCATATGTTGACCACTTCTTTCATCTTCAGCTCGCAAAAACGCTCCATCGCTCCCCCTCCTTTGCTTATCATATGACGGAGCGCCGCTTTAATTGTGTACAACGCGCCAATAAAAAGCGCCTGACGATAACACTAGGCTGCTCAAAGAGAAAACCGCACATAATAGCGCACCGCCTGCATCGTATGTGCAAGCGGTGCCAAATTTCTATGAGAGGCGGAGCCTAAAAATGTTTGCGCATATGCAGCAACGCTGCTTTTTCCAGCCGGGATACCTGGGCTTGGGATATGCCGATCTCGGTTGCTATCTCCATCTGCGTCCTGCCGAGGAAGAAACGTTTGTAGAGAATATTCTGCTCCCGATCGCTCAAGTGGTCCAGCGCCTGTCCCAATGCCAGATTCTGCAGCCATGTATTTTGGTCCACGCGCGAATCCTTAACCTGATCCATCACATAGATGGCGTCGCCGCCGTCGTTGTATACCGGTTCAAACAACGAGACGGGATCCTGTATCGCGTCAAGCGCAAATACCAATTCTTCCACGGGTTTTTCCATCACCTTGGCGATCTGCTCAATGGTGGGTTCCTTGCCGTTTTCCGAGGCTAATTGATTGCGAGTTTGAAGTACCTTGTACGCCGTGTCGCGCAAAGATCGTGATACGCGCACCGCGTTGTTGTCACGCAGATAGCGACGGATCTCGCCGGCGATCATCGGTACAGCATAAGTTGAGAACCTAACTCCATGCGACATATCAAAATTGTCGATTGCTTTGATGAGTCCGATGCATCCTATCTGAAAAAGATCGTCCACCGGCTCGCCACGGTTGTTAAAGCGCCCAATAACGCTGAGCACCAACCTAAGGTTGGCTTTGACAAAGCGTTCCCGCGCGCTCTCATCACCTTTCTTGATTTGCAGTAACAGCGACTGCATGGTCTTTTCATCCAGCACTTCCAACTGCGATGTCTGCACGCCACAGATCTCCACTTTGGTGATGGCCATTGGTATCCTCCCGACAAAAGACGTCGATGGTATCCTTGCCTGATGCCGGGATTTTATACCAGAGTGTGCTTGACATTTATGCAGTCTTTTTATGTTGTTATTGATACTATTATTTAGTATTGTCCTGTGGTTTTTCTGTTTTTTCTCGCACCTTTGTGCCTGCTGTAAAGGCTGTATTTAGATTCCTTGCAGAACCCTTTCAATGCCCGTAACTTTGAGTGCAACCAATAGATTGTCATATACTGTGGGCGATGTCTTTGCGCAGCCGCTTGATGATCCGCTTTTCAAGTCTTGAGATATAGGACTGCGATATCCCCATCAAATCGGCAACCTGTTTCTGCGTCTTCTCTTCTCCGCCGAACAGACCAAATCGCAGCTGTACTATTTTCTGCTCCCGTTCCGACAGATGTAGTACCGCTTCATATAGGCTATGACGGTCTGCTTGGTCTTCGAATGGACGCATGACAAGGTCATGCTCCGTACCCAAAATATCCGACAGCAACAATTCATTGCCATCCCAATCGACGTTAAGCGGCTCGTCAAAGCTCACCTCATAGCGAATACGCGATGTCTTCCGTAAAAACATGAGTATCTCGTTTTCAATGCAGCGGGAAGCATACGTCGCCAGCTTAATCTTCTTCGTGCCGTCAAACGTATTGACAGCCTTGATAAGGCCGATCGTTCCTGTGGAAATCAGATCTTCGATGCCGATCCCCGTGTTTTCGAACTTGCGGGCGATGTATACGACAAGTCTAAGGTTGTGCTCGATAAGATGCGCCTTCGCTTCCTCGTCCCCCTGGCTCATCTTTTCTACCAAGTCGGTTTCCGACTCTATGGATAGCGGGGGTGGAAGCGGCTCACTTCCGCCGATATAATGCACCCACACCGGGCGCATCAGCCGGTACAGCATTGCACGAAGCCTGTTGATCCATACACGGATCCGAATGTTCATTGTCTGCATTCTCTGTCCCCCTAAAATGAAAGCGTTGCATCTGCTGGTACGATGGCTACCGGCTGCGCTAAATCCACCGCTGTGGCAATCAGCGCTTCCAACCGCTTTACCTTCGCTCCCTGGTACAGCAAGATTTCATCGGATTTCATAGCCCTGACGCTCCCAGAGCCTGCTACCGTTTTAAAGTGGATATCGCCGGTTGAAACCGCGCCGCATCCTTCCGGATACAGCCTTTTCATGTGTTCATTTGGCAACAGAACGATAGGAAGGCCACTCACCGGATCGTGAAGGGAGCTCCCAGTGTCGATGAGCGCTTGAACGACCACCGTCCGGCTGCCTACGCGAACGCTGATACGGGCTTGGCTTGCCTGTACGCCCGCCCCTCGCTTGAGCGCAAGGTATGCCCTCTCCGCTCCCTTTACGATTGCGGCGCCGCACAACAACAGCAGCCACAGAGGAGGCCCGGAAAGAAACAGAAGCCCTCCGCTTACTCTAACGGTAAAGAACAGTCCGCCGATGAAATAGAGGGCACCCGCTGTCAAGGCAGCCATAGCGTAGAAGGATACAAGGCGTTTGATGAAGTCAAAGGCATCTATTTTCCCGTAAACAACCAGGATCATAGCGGCGCTTACGAGTATCTTGAAAGCGATATGCTGTAAAAAGTAGAAGGCGCGCAGCGGCGCAATGACGGCATAGGCTGTTCCCACAGCGGCTCCAAGCAGCAAGCGGGCACGTTTTGGCCGGGGCAGCCACAACATCGTTACCAAGTGAAGAAGGCAGATATTGAAGAACATGTTATCCAAAATAACAACTTCAATAAAGACCTCCAACCCAATCCCCTCCATGCCGCTATTATACGAATACGCGTATGGTAAAAATTGTAGAACGAAACAATGGAGTATGATTGTTTATAAAAACTAGCGTCGCGTTTTGCGTATGCAACGCATGCTCAATAAAAACATCCGCCGTTGACAATGGCATATCAATTAAATACATAAGAACCCGCTTTGAAGCGGGTTCAAACATATATAAACGTAACGTCAATGCTTCGTTTGTTTATGAATAAAAAAATCCGGCGGCATGCCGGATTTTCTAGCGCTGTATGCTCAGCGGTTTCTTCTAAGCCATGTTGGTATTTCAAGATCGTCGTCATCCGAATCGAAGAACGACGGACGCGGGCGCGTACTCGGTCTTGGTCTCTGCGGCTCCGTCCAGGTGGCGGGCTCTTCTGCAGCGGGCGTTTGCTCGGGCTCCGGCTCTTCAACCGGCGGCCTGCTCTGTACCGGTGGCACATGCGAACCGGGGCGTTGCGCCGAACGCACCTGCTGTTTGCCCTTGCCCCTGAATCCCGTTGCGATGACGGTCATCCGAATGGTATCGCCAAGCGATTCGTCTATTCCAGCGCCAAAGATCAAATTCGCTTCCGGGTCTGCGGATTGCTGAACCAGTTCGGCGGCTTCGGTGACTTCCAATAGACTCAAGTTGGGCCCGCCTGTGATATTGAACAAGACGGCAGTTGCGCCATCGATGGACGTCTCCAGCATCGGGCTGTGTACCGCCTGCTTGGCCGCATCCATCGCGCGGTTTTCCCCTGTTCCAAGGCCTATACCCATGTGTGCAACGCCGCTGTTTTGCATGACCGTTTTCACGTCTGCGAAATCGAGGTTAATGAGACTTGGTACCGCAATCAGATCGCTGATGCCCTGTATGCCCTGTCGAAGGACATCGTCGGACATGCGAAACGCATCTAGAATGCTCGTCCCCTTTCCAACCACAAGCAAAAGCCTATCGTTGGGGATGATGACAAGCGTGTCCACATTTCCCTGCAGTTGCGAGATGCCCCGTTCAGCGTTGATGGTCCTCTGTTTTCCTTCAAACGAAAATGGCCTGGTCACAACACCCACCGTCAAAATGCCAAGCTCTCGGGAAATACCCGCGATCACCGGTGCTGCTCCGGTTCCCGTACCGCCACCCATGCCGGCCGTTACAAACACCATGTCGGATCCCTTGATGGCAGCCGCGATATCATCCCGGCTTTCCTCTGCAGCACGTTGTCCGATTTCCGGATTGGCGCCGGCGCCGAGCCCCCGCGTCAATTTTTCTCCTATTTGAATACGCTGCGTCGCCTGTGAAAGGTATAGCGCCTGTTTATCGGTATTGACGGCGATGAACTCAACGCCGCGAAGCCCGTATTGCACCATGCGGTTTACGGCATTGTTGCCTGCTCCGCCCACCCCGATCACTTTGATGGACGCCATCGTCGGATCCACATCAAACTCCAGCATGTTTATGCCTCCTTATGTTTTGCAAAGCGGCTAAATGGCTGCAAACGATTTCTGAAAGATTTGTTTGCAGGTTTCTCCATCAGGAGCTCCAACAGCGAAATCGCGACCGGTTCCATGCGGGTTATGCCATCTGTAATTTCGATTGGCAATCCCTCTACACTAAACCCCAGCTTCGTTCCGATGAAGTCCCTGACGCCTTGTATACCGCGAACTCCCTCGCCTAAAAGATAGATGCGCGTTTTGTCGGTAAACGGTATGCGGCTCGCGCGCAGTGTCTCTCTAATTAAGTCACAGATCTCTTCCAAACGCGCCGTGATAATGGATTCGACCTGCGCATGGGAAAAGGGCTGCAATTTGCCGTCAGGAAGTCGGACATAGTCCATTGTACCTTCTTCCATGCGGATGCCAAACGCACACTGCCTCTTCAACTGTTCCGCAAACGGCATTTCTATTTCCAGTATCTGCGCCAGATCTGATGTCACATGCCCTCCGCCCAGAAACAACCCTGCTGAGAAAATCTGCCCATCTCCTGTAAAAACACAGATATCGGAATGATAATATCCTATATCCAACAAGATGGCAACATTTTCTCGAGCGCTCCGCGGAATCAGGTATTTTCCCAACGCCTGTGTTTGGGAATACAGCGCCTTCGGTCTCATGTGAACAGCGCCAAGTCCCGCTCCTATCTCGGCTACGTAGGATCGTAGACCCAGAATCATAGCCGTATTGCGGTTTCGCAGCGTCAGCTTTTCGATCAGCTCATAGTCCTGATCCCCGTACAGGCCTCCCTGTTCCGGCTCTCCCTGCATTTCGTTGAATACAAGGGTCTGACAAAACGCCCCTGGTACGCCGACATACACTTCCGCTACCCGCCTGCCCGCCGCATCGTGCGCTTTCTTCATTGCACGTTCCACAGCGTTGCGTATCCCATACCCTGATACCGGCCGGTTCCTTCGAATCGGCATAAAGCCCTCTTCGATATACGCATCTACGGAATAATGTCCGTCTTTTTGAATGGAGGAATACAGGCATATTACTTTCATATCCGTTACGGCAAGGATTGCCTGCATATCCTTTCCCCCCAAATGTAAACCCTTTATTCTAATAAGTTTATCAAATATTCATAAAAACTTAAAGGGTTTTCACAATCCAAGTCTTACCGAATTGAAAACGCACTCTTTTCCAATTCAAGCAGCACAATCTTCCGAATTCGAATCAAAAGAATGCATTTTCTGCATGCCGCATTCCATACAGGCTATTTGTATGAAGTACCGCAGACACGTCGAGCTTGTCCATTTACGGGATATAGCTGGCTCCTGTCGATCCTGTTACATCCAACGTCCCATATCGCTTGCCCTCATCCATCAGACGTGGAAGCAGGTTTTCCAACCAGGCAAATTTCGTTTCCATATTTTCCTCCGTCCCAAGGCGGATGGTGATTCCGCTGCTCGTTTTAAGCGTCACAGCCGCGGGGTCACGCATATTCATCCCGACGATGGAAGCTTTGCAAGTGCTCTTGGCAATACGAGTGTAAAGCAGATTCATCACGTACAGCTGATAGTCCGTTGCACCCTGAACTTTTGCCCCCACAGCAGCCGCCGTAACGCCTAACCCCTCCACGACCAGATAATCCTGCGCTTCGTTCTGAATCTTCAGTGCCGTACCGTCCTCGGCGATCAGGATGTATTTCTGATCAAAGGTGACGGCTGCTATGGCCTTGCGTTCGCTTACATTGAGCACGATCGTACTAGGCCATTTACGCTCCAGGCTGACGAGCGACAGGAACGGCTGCTCCGCAAACCCGCTTTTGACTTTGTCGACGCTTACCGCAAACAGATTGTCCCCTTTTCGGATGCCGCTTAGAAATATGATTTCGTCGGCCGAAAAAAGACGGTTCCCCTTTATTTGTATCGATTCAACCTGGAATACATAATAGCCCAAAAAGCCGGCGCACGTCAAACAAGCGAGTATCAAAAGAGCGACGATTGCACCCAGAACGCCTTTGCGCGCCGGTCTTTTTTGCTGTATCTTTTGATCCAATACACTATTCTCCCCTTGTGATATCCGCTCCTATTGCATTCAATTCATAGGCCAGATCCTCATATCCGCGGTCGATAAACTGCTCTCCCTTGACATAGGTGGCACCTTTGGCTGCAAGTCCCGCGATGACCAGCGCCGCTCCTCCGCGCAAATCCTGTGCAACAACCCTGGCGCTTTCCAATTGCTCCACGCCCCGAATAATGGCAACGCGATCCCTCACATCGATGTTTGCGCCCATGCGAAGAAGCTCCGTCACATGCTTATATCTGCTTTCAAACACGTTTTCCGTGATGACACTGGTCCCATCCGCCACACAGGCAATTGCCATCCATTGCGCCTGCAGATCGGTCGGGAACCCGGGATACGGCAGCGTCTCGATCTTTTTCATCTCTCGAAGGCGCTTCGGTGCCCGTATCCGCACGCTTCGTTCCATAAAGTCCAGCTCACATCCCGCTTCATACAGCTTGGCAGCCGCTGCGCGCAGGTGTATCGGAACGATATTCTCCAGAAGGACATCTCCGCCCGTAATAGCGGCGGCAGCCAAATAGGTGCCCGCCACAATGCGGTCCGGCATGATGTCGTAAGTCGTGCCATGCAGTTGATCCACACCATAGACCGTCACACAATCCGTTCCGGCGCCATATATGCGCCCGCCCATTGCGTTGATGAACTGCGCAAGGTCCGCCACCTCCGGCTCTCGCGCGGCATTGTGGATAACGGTTTTTCCTTCGGCGGTGACAGCCGCCATCATAATGTTCTCGGTAGCGCCTACACTCGGATAGTCCAGATTGACTTCATCGCCTTTTGTGTGCAGTCCGGTACACTGAATGGCACCATGTGCTTCGACGATTTCCACATTCAACTGCCGCAGCCCCTTGAGGTGCAGGTCAATTGGGCGAAGCCCGATATCGCATCCTCCCGGCTGCGTTACCCACGCCCGCTTAAACCGGGAGATAAGGGCACCCAACAGGAAGATGCTCGAACGCATCTGTTTGAACAATTCCTCCGGCATCTCGTGGGAGTCGGCATGTTTCGCATCGATGATGATTTGATCCCCATCCATTTCAACATCCGTACCCAAACTTCGAAGGATCTCAATCATATGATGCACGTCCGACAACCGCGGACAACCCCGCAGGATCACGCGTTCTTTGGTCATGATGCTAGCCGCCATAATGGGCAGCACCGCGTTTTTTGCGCCATATACCGCTATTTTTCCTTGCAGCCTGTTGCCCCCGTGAACACATAGGGTGGACATGCGCAACACCTCCGTCAAACTCGCAAGATACTACCATCGTATGCAGTACCATGCAAAGCGTGAGAGCTGCCCAACGGCTAGGTCTTGACGGTATACCGAGATATATTCAATAACACACCCATAGCGGAGAGGAAAATCATCAGCGAACTCGTCCCGTAGCTGATGAACGGAAGCGTTTGCCCTGTCGGCGGCATGCTCCCCGTCACAACAGCGATATTGATGATAACCTGCACGGCGATCATCGCTGTGATGCCCGTGGCCAACAAGCTTCCAAAGCGGTTGGGACAGGTCAAAGCCACGCGTATGCCGCGCCAGATCAGAAGGACATACAGCGACAAGAGCAGTACAATTCCGATAAATCCCAGTTCTTCGGCGATGATCGATGCGATGAAGTCGCTCTCTCCATACGGAAGGTACAACAGCTTCTGCTGGCTTCTTCCCAATCCTTTGCCGAACAAACCACCCGAGCCGAACGCAAAGAAGGACTGTACCAGCTGATAGGCCGAATCGCCAGAATCCGACCATGGATCCAGAAAAGCAAATACGCGCTGGAGCCGGTAGGGTTCAGTGATGATGGCCGCTACCACCCCAGCCACTCCCAGCGCGCCCATATTGAGCAGATGCCGTATGCGCACACCGCCTGCGAACATCATGATGATCGTCAGAATGCCTATACACATGATCATCGAGAAGTTCGGCTGCAGGAATATCAGCGCTACAATCGCACCCACCACCAGAAGAGATGGCATTACGCCGCGCAAAAAGCCCTGCAGCTTGTTTCGGTTCTGTGCAAAATAGGATGCAAGGTATATGACAAGGCCAAACTTGGCGACTTCCGCCGGCTGCAGTGTCGTGATGCCGATGTTCACCCATCGAGAACTCCCGTTTATGCTGATGCCGATGGGAGACGGCAAGAACACCATCAACAGAAGCACTACGGAGGCTGCAAGAATGATCCACTTCATCGATTCCAGCCGTCTGTAGTCGAATCGCATGAAGAAGATCAAACACAAAAGGCCCAATCCGGCACCCAACAGTTGCTTTTTGAAGAAGTACGCGCCGTCCCCGTTGTATTTGATGGATGCCCCGTAGTAACTGGCGCTGTATACCATCACACAGCCGAACAGCGTGAGAATCACCACGACGATCAGTATGATAAAATCGATATTCCCCCGCTGTTCCTTATCCATTACTCTTCCAACTCCCAGACGATGCGCTTGAATTCTTGGCCTCTGTGTTCATAGTTGTCGAACATGTCATAGCTGGCGCAGGCGGGCGACAACAGGATAGTCATGCCCGGCCTGGCAAAGCTGTGCGCGATGCGTATGGCACTTTCAAAACTATCCGCCTGCGATACCTGTGTAAATCCGGCACGCTGTGCGGTTTTTGCGATCGCATTCGCGGTGACGCCCAATACCACAATACGCTCGATAAACGGTGTAAATGCTTGAAACATCGGCATGTAATCGCTGTTCTTCTCCGAACCGCCCAACAGCAAGATCGTTGGCTTATCCATCGCTTCAATCGCCTTGATGGTTGAATCGGGGTTGGTTGCTTTGCTGTCATTGATAAAGGTGACGCCGCCGATCGTGCGGACGGTCTCGATGCGATGCTCCACGCCCGGGAATTCCTTAAGTGTTTTGGCAATCACGTCGATGCCAACACCCATCATATACGCCGCAAGAGAAGCTGCCATCGCGTTTTCTAGGTTATGTAAGCCTGGTATCCTTATATCCTTCGCGTCGATGACATATACTTCTTTCCCGTCAACGTGGATATACACCTTTCCGTCTCTGGTAAAGGCGCCTTCGACTTCCTTTTTATGAGAAAACCACAGCACCCTGCACTGTGGGCGGTCGCCCAACGTGGAGGCGATCGGATCGTCGGCGTTTAGAACACACACATCGTCGCCGCGCTGCAGTGCAAAGATCAGGCATTTTTTATCGATGTAGTTCTCCATCGTCTTGAACCAATTAAGGTGATCCTCGGTGATATTCAAGATGAGGCTGACACGCGGATGGAAATCCGGGGCGCTTATCATTTGGAACGGCGCTGCTTCCACCACCATCACGCCGTCCTCCGTGGTTTCAAGGACATGATTTAAAAGTGGATCACCGATATTTCCAACGGCAAAACTCCTCTTCCCCGCAGCGGAAAAGATCTCATGGATCAATGTCGTTGTCGTTGTCTTTCCGTTGGTTCCCGTAACGCCAACCAGCGGCGATTTGGACAAAAGCGCGCCTATCTCCATCTCGTTGTAACAGGGGATCCCCAGCGCTCTCGCCTGTATGATCCACCCGCTCCAGAACGGAACGCCGCTGGAGAACAGGATGAGGTCTTTACCGTTGATTAAATCATCCGGCGCTTCTCCCAGCCGCCATTGGATGGGAAGCCCCTTGAGACAATCCAACGCCTGTCCGAAGGATTGCTTTGTCTTTTGATCGTTGATGGTAACGTACGCTCCCAATTGTACCATGCACTGCGCCGCGGCGATGCCAGATCGCGCCATCCCAACGATCAGTACATTTTTATCCTTGTAATCTTCAGTCCGGTTCATCGCCGTATTCCCCCGATCAAATCATCAGGCTGAGAAGCCCGATCACAGACAGCCCCAGCGTGATCGCATAATACATAGAAACCACCTTTGTCTCATGCATCCCTGACAATTCAAAATGATGATGCAGCGGAGCCATGCGAAACACACGCTTGTGTCTGGTCTTGTAGCTGACGGTCTGTATGATGGAAGTTACCGAACTTGCAATGAACATGCCGCCCATGATGGGCAACAGGTATTGCATCCGTGTTACGACTGCAAGGACGCTGATTGCAGCGCCCAACCCCAACGACCCCGTATCTCCCATGAACACATGTGCGGGATGAGCGTTAAAGCGTAAAAATCCTAGGCAGCCGCCTGCCATTGCTGTTCCAAAGATAGCCATATTTTTCAGGGATACCGAACGCAGGATATCGCCGGTCATCTTCGCCTGTAAGGCGAGAAAAAACGCAACAATCGCAAAACCGGCGCATACGATCACGGACATGCCGCCTGCCAGCCCGTCCAATCCGTCCGTCAGATTTACGCTGTTGACCATGCCCACAACGATAAAGACCGTAAACGGAATGTAGAACCAGCCGAATTCTATATATCCCATGAAAGGGATAAACAGCTTTGTGCCGATGTCGGCGTTGTGCGCCGCAAACAGCGCAACTACGACGCCTAAGCCGATTTGTCCTATTATCTTCTGATATGGTTTGAGTCCCAACGACCGATGCAGGTGCACTTTGATGATATCATCTAAAAACCCGATAATGGCAAATCCCACGGTTATGACGACGGCAAACAAAACCCATTGTATGCTACTGGAAAACAGCATCAGCGTTACGGCAACACCGGGCAACAGGAAGATGAAGCCGCCCATGGTGGGCGTTCCTCCTTTGCTCAGGTGCGCCTGAGGACCGTCGTCACGGATATTCTGGCCCAACTTCAACCTGCGAAGTATCGGCAGCATGGCTGGTCCGCAGGCAAGCGCGCAAACAAACGCCAGCACCAGCGGCCAAATGAGTTGTTCCATGCAATGTCCTCCCTATGGCCTTTGCGAGATCTCTACAAGCGCTTTTGTCACGATTTCCTTTTCATCAAACGGGTACCGCACGCCGTTGATCTCCTGATAGGGTTCATGCCCTTTTCCTGCCAGCACGATCACGTCGTCCGGCTGCGCTATGGCTAGCGCCCTTCTAATCGCCTCGACCCGGTTGACGACCACTTCGTACGGGCAGCCCGTCTCAATGACGCCAGGCAATATGGCATAGATGATCTTCTGCGGATCTTCCGTCCGTGGGTTATCCGAGGTCACGATACAATAATTGGCACCCTTGCCGGCAGCATGCCCCATCAACGGCCTCTTGGAGGGATCGCGGTCTCCTCCGCATCCAAACACTACGATGACGCGCCGTTTGGCAAAACCCCTCACTGCGGAAAGGATATTGTCCAGGCCATCCGGCGTATGTGCATAGTCCAGCACTACCGTAAACGGGAAATCCCCTGTCGGTACAACCTCAATGCGGCCGGGAACGGTCTTGACGGCATGGAGCCCGGATGCTACATCGTCCAATGACAAGCCGTATGCAAGGCAGGCTGCTGCGCATCCTAACGAATTATATACTGTAAACCTGCCTGGAATACCCAGTTCAATGCGCGCTGATTGACCGTTGGCGTGCAATGTATAGCTGACGCCTTTGGAGGAATATTCGATCTCTGTTGCGCGGTAATCCGCTTCATTCTCAATGCCGAACGTGACGCATTTGCAGGGAGCCCCCTGTATCATCATGGGCGCATGGGCATCATCGATGTTGAAAACGCCGACCTTGCAATGGGAGAACAGCTTCTTTTTCTCCGCGGCGTACTGTTCGAGTGTTCCGTGATAATCCAGGTGATCCTGCGTCAAATTGGTGAAGATGGCCGTTTCAAACAAAAGTCCTTCCACGCGTGATTGGGAAAGCGCATGGGAGGATACTTCCATCACGACGTTTTGGCATCCGTCGTCCGCCATCGTCTTGAAGAGTCCCTGAAGCTCCATTGGCTCGGGCGTTGTCATGGATTCTCCGATGATGACATCCCCGCTCTTCATGCATACGGTGCCGATAAGCCCCGTTTTCAGTTTCAAATGCATAAGAATTGTATGCATCATAAAAGCGGTGGTCGTTTTGCCGTTCGTGCCTGTTACGCCGAACAGATGAAGCCTGTCCGCAGGACGGCCGAACCAGTTTCCGCACAAAAGCGCAAACGCCTTACGCGTATCCTCCACTACGACCTGAGGGAGCGATATCGGCAACTGCCTTTGCACCAACAGTACCGCAGCGCCCTTTGCATCTGCGGCTTCCGCATAATCGTGCCCATCCATGCGGGTGCCAACCAAACAGCAAAAGAGATACCCGGGTTCTACCTTGCGCGAATCAAAACACAACCCGGTTATTTCAACATCGGTATCCGGTATCTGCAAACAATCGATTCCGCTCAACAGTACAGATAATTTCATGATGTAACCTCGCTATTCTGCAAACTCGACGCGAATCTCAGTGCGCTTTGCCACCTTGTTGCCCGCCTTAATGTTCTGCCAGATCGCCTTGCCCTTCCCATGCGCGTAGAAGTTCAGCCCCAGACCGTTTAGAATATCCTGGCATTCAGCGACCGTTTTGTTGGAAAGATCCGGTACTTCCACCATTTCGGCTGCGCCCATCTGCTCATTGGTCTTGATGGTGATGGCGATTGTCTCGCCCTTTTTTACCACTTCACCGGCTGCAGGCATCTGCTCAACGACCTTTCCGCTCGTGCCGCTGACATATACCTTCAAGCCCAACGCATCGAGCGTACTGGTGGCCTCTTCACTGGTCTTTCCGATCAGATACGGCACCTGCACGTTTCCCATCGTCGCCAGCTCATCGGCGGTATAGTGGGGTTGAACGCCCATGTACTGCAGCGATTGTTCGATGATGTCGCCTACATAGGGTGCTGCCACGGTAGAACCGTAGTCGTTATCCATCTGCGCTTCGTCCACCAAGAACAACACGGCGATCTGCGGATCCTCGACCGGCGCAAACCCGATGAACGAGGAGAGGTGCGTGGTCTTGACCTTCCCGTTCTCATCGTACTTCTGTGCCGTGCCGGTTTTTCCGCCAACGGTATATCCCTTAATGGCGCTTTTGGATCCGCTGCCGTTGGTGACCACGTATTTGAGCAGTTCTTTCATCCGGTTGCTGGTCTGTGCGCTTATCACCTGACGCACGGGGGCGGTGCTCCCTGTCTTGATGACTTCACCGTCGGCAGCTACGATCTTGTCGAGCAAGTGGGGGGTCATGAGATTCCCACCGTTTATAATAGCACAAAACGCTGTCAGCGTCTGCAACGGAGTTGTTGTGATGGATTGGCCGAAGCCGATGCGGGCAAGGTCGCCTTCCTTGACATCCTTTTCGGGGATAAGTATGCCGGATGATTCCCCGTTGCAGTCGATGCCCGTCTTGCTTCCGAAGCCGAAATTCTTGATATAACTGTATAGACGCTGTGTGCCCAGGCGGATAGCCAGGTCCATGAACACGGAGTTGCAGGATCTTGCCAAACCGGTTGCAAGCGATATGTTGTCTCCATGGTTACTGGCACAACGGATAAAGGAGCCGCCGTACTCTCTGCCGCCCCTGCAGCTGAACCCGTTGCTTTCGCTTGCGACGCCCGTATCCAATGCCGCCGCCAATGTGAATACCTTGAACACGGAGCCGGGGTCGTTGGAGTTGGCTACCACGAGATTTCTGGTAAGCGCGGTCAGCATATCCGCATTGTCTCTGGGCGGGTTGTTAAGGTCATACCCGGGTTTGTTTGCCATGGCAAGGATGGCGCCCGTCTTGGGGTTCATCACGATGCACATGACATCCTTGGAATTGTAACGGTTATAGGCGTCCTCGGCAGCTTTTTCCGCATACGATTGGATCACGTAATCAATGGTCAGATACACGTTATACCCGTTCGTCGCCGGAACATAGAACTCATCGGCAAAGGGTATCTCGTTTCCGCGCTCGTCGGTCTGTGCCGTGATGCTGCCGGCTGTGCCGGAAAGGTACTTTTCGTAATACTTTTCCAGCCCTTCAATGCCTTCGCCATCCACAGATGTGAAACCCAGCACCTGTGTGAGAAAATCGCCCTTGGGGTAATACCGTTTGGTGTCCACTGCCAGGCTGACGCCCTTTAAGGCCAGGGCTTTGATCCTGCTGGATTGATCAGCAGTAATCTGACGCTTTAACCACACCTCGTATTTGGTAGTATCTTTTGTCTTTGCCAGTATCGCCGATTCATCCATGCCAAGAATTGTTGCAAGTTTGGATGCAACGTTCTGACAGGACGCCGCATTATCCGCGGCATCCTTGCTTGCGTTGATCGCTTTTGGATGAAGTATTACCGAATCTGCAGACCCACTTTGTGCGAGCACTTCTCCTGTTTTGTCATAGATGGTGCCGCGCGAAGCGCTGACAGGAGTTTCGCGAGTCCATTGGCCTAAGGCCTTTTCAACAAGCCAGGATCCCTGGACGATCTGCAGGAAAAAAGTGCGTATGATCAGAGCGACAAAAAGAAAGCAGGTGAATATGAAGACGCCCAGAACGCGCTTTTTGCGTTTTTGCTCGGACAGTTGCAATTGACCGTTCCCCTTTCCTATCCATGTTCATTGCTCATGTCCCGCCCGATTGATTCGATGCGTCCCCACCCGCAGCAACCGCTGCCGTATTGGAAAGTTCCACTTCCAAGACCTGATACGCTTTCGGATATCCCATGTTCAGACGCGATTCCGCCTGCTCCCGTATATGCTGCAGATCGGTCTTCTGCGAGAGCTGTAGCTGCAGGTCCGCGATCTGCGTGTCATAGGAATTCATCTGTTTATGCATTGCGTTGTTCTGCATCTGCAGGCTCGCCACATGGGCATAACCAAGAATGACGAGGCTGAGAACCGCAAACATCGTGCACACATAGGCAAGAATACCGACCTTCTTAAGCGATTCCCTGCGGGCCAGCGCTCTTCTTTGGGCTTCCCTGCGCTGCGCTTCCATGAGACGGCGCCGTTGTTCCAAACGCCGCTGCTGTTCCAGCCTTCGCCTTTCCTGTGGCGAAAGCGCCGGCGTACGCTGCCGCTCCCGTTGCGGGGCGGGCATGTTCAGTGCAGAGCTTCCATATGTGCGAATCGTTGCCATTGTATTCTCCTTCTCGCCTTTTTAGAAGGACAGACGCCTGACTGCGCGCAGCTTTGCGCTGTGAGCGCGTGGGTTTTGTTCTTCTTCCTCAGGTGTGGGTATAATTGGTTTTTTCGTTAAAACCGTTGCGACTGGTTTTTTTCCACAGATGCAAACCGGGCTTCGCGGAGGGCACGTGCACGGGTTTTGCAACCTGGCAAAGCATTGCTTTACAATCCTGTCCTCCAGCGAATGAAAGGTGATGACGCAGAGCGTGCCATTTGCTTTCAGGCAATTTGCCGCCTTTTCCAGCGCTTCGTCCAACCCGTCCAATTCTCCGTTGACGTGGATACGGAGCGCCTGAAACGTCCTCTTTGCCGGATGCGGCCCATCCCTTCTTGCTCCCTTTGGCACAGCCGCTTTGATGATCTCAACGAGTTCCCCCGTCGTCTCGATTTGTTTTTGTTCCCGCGCCTTTACGATAAACCCGGCGATGCGGGCTGCCCACCGCTCTTCGCCGTATTCGTGAATGATCCTGGAAAGTTCTCTCTCCGAAAGCTTATTCACAGCTTCTTTGGCGGAATAGGCTTGTCCCGTATCCATGCGCATATCCAGCGGGGCATCCGCCCTATAGGAGAACCCTCTCACCGGCTCGTCCAACTGATACGAGGAGACGCCAAGGTCAAACAAAATGCCATCCACAGCCTTTATTCCGTTGTCCGCCAAGATGGCGGGAAGATCGAAGAAGTTGCCGTGAACCGGAAGAAATCCATCTTTCAAGCGGCGCTTGGCCATTGCCAATGCATTTTTATCACGGTCGATGCCGATCAAAAGTCCGTTCGGCCGAATGCGTTGAAGGATGTGTTCGCTGTGCCCTCCAAGGCCGACTGTACCATCCACAATGATTTGACCGGGTGCTGGTGAGAGCAGGGCGATGGTCTGTTCCAGCAGGACCGGGACATGCTTGTACTCGTTCATAGCGAGTACTGCTTGGAGACCGTCTCCATCAATTGCAGGAAATCCTCGCTTGCGCCGTCCGCATATTGCTGGTCATAATCATCCCAGGCTTGCGCATTCCAGATTTCGCCCCATGTGAATGCGCCTGCAATGATGACGTCTTTTTCAAGATTCGCATATTCCCGAAGCCGCTGCGGGATCAGAAAACGCCCCTGGTTGTCCAATTCGCACTCTCTGGCGCCCGCGCCGAAAATGCGGCGTAGCGCCTGAGCATTTTTATCCATCAATGGAAGTTCCATCAGTTTTTGCGTGAATAATTCCCACTGCTTCATGGAGAAAATGAATAGCATACGGCCTGTCCCGCGCGTGACCATGAATCTGTCCGCCAGATCATGTTCCCAAGCCGCGGGCAGCTTGACTCTTCCCTTCGCATCCATCGTGTGAGCGAATTCACCTGTCAACAAACCGCCTGCCATCCATTTCACCTCCTTATGTGCCCTCATTATAGAACACATTCTTACCACTTTCAACCACTTTGTTCCACTTTTTATAGATTTTTCATTCATTTTTGGGAATAGACCCTTCAATACGAACATATTTTCGTGCTTTTTTAGGGATTTAGGGAATATATGTTCGTATAATTGCAGTGTGACATGACACAACAAAAACCGCCGAGAGCCTCTCTATGTCGAAATTTCTTTAGGCGGGAGTGGAATGTTGTCGTGGCCTATCAGAATGTGTCGAAACGTTTCCGAAAAAGGGCATATTCCATACGTATAAGAATTCTGCATTTTTATGCATATAAAAAGGAGGCAAGCCGCAGCCTGCCTCCTTGTATAGCCCATCCATGAGCCCCGTATTTTTCTTAAGAGAATATGAATTCAATATGTCTTCATCCCGACAAAAAGCGCATCAATCTACCCCATTTCCAATTTATGAAAGCTATGCGTTTCAATAAAAAAACGGCCTATGGCCGTTTTTCCAATTCAGCGTCGGTCAGGATCATTTTTGGCTTGAAGTTCAGATGATCACAGGATACCAGTTCGTACTGCACACCGTTGCGCTCACCCTCAAAAGCGGATTGCAACGCCTTACCATGTAGATGTCCGTAAATCACCTTTTTGATGCCGTATTGCGCAAACAGCTCGGTAAATCCGTTCTCCTCCCGTTTTTCGTTCAGGGGCGGGAAATGCATCATCACCAGAGCCACACTATTTGATTTTCTCTTTGCGTCCTCCAACGACAGCGTGAGCCTTCCCAACTCCCGAAGATACAGCTTCTGGTCTTCGGCCTCAAACAAATTCGAACCGGGAACCACCCATCCGCGCGTTCCACATACAGCAAATCCCCGGTACAGAAAACTGTCGTTCTGAAGTGCATGCATATTCGGTGGCAGCGAGCTTCGCACCTTATGCAACGAACTCCACCAATAATCGTGGTTACCACGAAGAATGAGCTTTATTCCGGGCAGCGCACCGATGATGTCCAAATCCATTGCGGCTGCGCAAGCGTGCATGGCCCAACTTATATCCCCGGGTATCAGTACGAGATCATCCTCGGCAATGCTTTTTGTCCACGCCTTGGCAATTCTATCCCAATGGTTTTCCCAGTGTGCCCCAAATATCTCCATACCCTTTGGCTCTGCATGGGACAAATGCAGATCCGCGATTGCGTATATAGCCATATGCTCCCCCCTTGAGAAGAAGGGTCAGCGTTCATCTTTAATACAACGAATCCTCGTCCAAATCCTCGTCTTCGTCGTCCTCTTCTTCTTCGCCCTCTTCGTCTTCTTCATCGTCCAGGTTGAACTCCGAATCGATTTCGGAAAGATCCCCTTCCGGTATCTCATCGTCCAGCGGCTCAAGCTCGATGTCGGCGAGCTCCTGAGAGTCGATATCCTCTTCGTCTTCCAACTCGACGTCCAGTTTCTCCTCATCGTCCGCATCGACGAGCAGCTCTGCGTTCTCAAGGCGCAGCTTTTCGCGCAGGCAGAACTTGCACAGTTCTTCCCCGGGCACGACGGGATGTTCATTGCAGGAGGGACAGATTTCGAACAAGTCGTCCCTGCTGTGCTTTTTCCCGATCTCCCGCTTGCATACGTCGCAGAGGGTCTCCCCAAGACGCATATAATTCAACTCACAACGAGGACATTTTGCCAATTTCATCGCAGTCATTGCGGCCATCATCCTACCTGAAAGCATATTTCAACACTTAATACTCATACTGTTTTTTCATAGACTTGTCAATCATTTTTTAGCTGCGTCGCTAATATTTCTGCAAGATGGGTAAGCAGCGTTTCTTTGCTATTTGAATCCATAGTTGAAAACCACAACGCAGGTGAGAACCCGAGTTGGTTTAACATGGACTTGACATGCGTATTGCGCTTGCTCTTTGCAATTTTATCAGCCTTGGTTGCAACCAGGGTGTATGGTATTTCGTAATGACGCAGCCACTGCACCATCTGCATATCCCCGTCGCTTGGATCATGCCTGATATCGCACAGCAACAGGAGGTGAACCAGTGCTTTTGTCCTTTTGAAATATCCCTCCACCAGTTGACGCCATTGCTCCTGTTCCTTATCGCTTCGTCTGGCATAGCCATAACCGGGCAAATCCATCAGCAAAAAGGAATTGTTAATGCAATAGGCGTTGATGCTGCGCGTCTTTCCCGGCTGCTGTGAAACGCGAGCGATCCTTTGGTTGCACAACGCGTTGACAAGGCTGCTCTTACCCGCGTTGCTACGCCCCACCACGGCAATCTCCGGCAGGTTGCTCTCTGTATACTGTTGAGGCTGGAATATGGATTGCTTAAGCTCCGCTTTGTTGATCTGCATGGACGACCCCATTTACCAAAGTGCTCTGCATCACTTCGTCCATGGACTGGACGAATATGGCGTTGAGCTTTTCACGCAATACAATATCGATATCCTGCAAATCCCTTTTGTTGTCCTGCGGCAACACCACGGTATAGATGTCGTCGCGCATCGCAGCCAACATCTTTTCGCGGATACCACCGACCGGCAACACTCTCCCTGTCAATGTGATCTCGCCCGTCATCGCAACATCACCGCGAACGGGCCGGTTTGTCAAAGCGGACAAGGTTGCCGTCGCCAGTGTTATCCCTGCGCTGGGACCATCCTTGGGTGTCGCGCCTTCGGGTATATGAATATGCAGGTCATTCTTCTGATGAAACTGCTCATCGATACCAAGGCTCTTGGCGTGCGCCCGAAGGTAGCTGACAGCCGTCAGTGCGGATTCCTTCATGACGTCTCCCAATTGCCCGGTCAGTTCGATCTTGCCTGTTCCAGGCATCGTTGAAACCTCAATTTGCAGCGTTGTACCGCCCACCGCCGTCCAAGCCAGTCCGGTGGCTACGCCGATCTTGGGGCTGAGGTTCGCAGCGTCATGATGCACACGTGGAAGCCCAAGATACTCTTCGAGCTCTTCCGGTTGTATCGTAATTGGCTTTTCGCTTCCCGATGCGATTCTGCGCGCGGCTTTACGGCACACAGTCGCAATCTGACGCTCAAGAGACCGCACGCCACTCTCCGCCGTATATTGCTGGATGATATCCATCAGCGTTTCATCCGGGAAGATGATATCCGTCTGTATGGCAAGCCCGTGCTGTTCTGCCTGCTTTCTCAACAGGTATCCCTTCGCAATGCCCAGCTTCTCTTGCGGCGTATAAGAGGGCACCTCAATGACCTCCATACGGTCCAAAAGCGGGCGTGCAATGGTATCCGTCGCGTTGGCAGTGGTGATGAACAGAACCTGGGATAAATCGAAATCCAGGTCGAGATAGTGGTCGCGGAACGTCTTGTTTTGCTCGGGATCCAGCACTTCGAGAATGGCGCTTGCCGGATCGCCGCGGAAGTCGTGGGAGAGTTTATCGATCTCATCCATCAAAAATACCGGGTTCATGGTTCCGGCATTTCGGACCCCTTCCATGATACCTCCCGGAATCGCTCCAATATAGGTACGGCGATGCCCGCGTATTTCTGCTTCGTCGTGCACGCCTCCCAGAGACATGCGGTGGAACGAGCGGCCAAGCGCTCTGGCAACCGACCGCGCAATGCTCGTTTTGCCCGTCCCGGGCGGGCCTACAAGACAGAGGATGGGACCTTTGTTGTCATTGCGCAGCTGAGCCACGGCAAGATATTCAAGGATGCGCTCCTTGATCTTTTTCATGCCGTAATGGTCTTCGTCGAGTATGCGCTCCGCATGATCCAAGGACAATGTGTCCTCCGTGCTGTGCCCCCAAGGCAATTCCAGAATGGTATCGATATAGGTGCGCGAAACAACCGCTTCCGGCGATGACGCCTGCATGCGGCTGAGCCTGTCAATTTCCTTCAAGACCCTGTCCTTCGCCTGTTCGGAGAGCGGAAGCTCTTCGGCCTTTTGCCGAAGTTCATCCATCTCCACCGCGACGTCCTTTTCGCCAAGTTCCTTCTGGATGGCTTTCATCTGCTCGCGCAGATAATACTCCCGCTGACTCTTGTCGATGGAGCGGCGCACGCGCTGGTTGATTCGCTTTTCGATGCGCATGATCTCCGTCTCGCGCCGCAGGATCGTCATCAACGTCTCCATGCGGACGATCGGGTTTTCGATCTCTAAAATCTGCTGCTTGTCTTCTAGCTTTCGCAAGACATCTGAAGCGATCGCGTCGGCGTATTGACCCGGATCGTCAATGGCGCCGATGGACAGAAGCGTATCCCGATTGATCTTGCCGGAAATTCCCACCTGTTCTTCTACCATCTCGCCCAAGACATGCATCATCGCTTCCAGTTCAACGGAGGACTCCCTGTCCCATTCTGTTTCTTCAAGAGTCTCCACCTGTCCAATGGTATAGGGCTCTTCCTGCAAAAAGCTCTTGATCCTGGCGCGCTTTTCGCCTTCCACTAGCACCCGGATATGATCGCCCGGCAGTGCCAACACCTGTTTGATGCGGCACAGTGTTCCCACCGGGAACAAATCGTCCATCGTTGGGTCCTGCACGTTCATATCCTTTTGGGTTACCAGTACGATTTCCTGTTCACCCGCCATGGCAGCCGTCAGCGCCTTAACGGATTTTTCCCTGCCCACGTCGAAATGCAGGGACATATAGGGAAACACGGTCAAACCGCGCAACGGCAACAACGGATAACTTTCCATGCGTTCCTCCTGTTACAGCTTATCTCGTAAAAAAACCTCCGTGGGAAATGACCCCGCGGAGGCTTTTGCATTAGGCATCTTCGCCGACTGCCAGCCGCTTCGGCTCAGCCGCCTTCTTCAACAACCCCGGTGCCGCACGGTTAAGAACCACTTCCCTTGTGATGACGCACCCCGCGACATCGTTTCGGGACGGCAACTCGAACATCACGTCCTTCATCAGCGCTTCCAGAATCGCCCGCAAACCGCGTGCCCCTGTCTTTCGCTCTATCGCAAAATGCGCTATCTCACGAAGCGCAGCGGGCTCAAAGGTGAGCTGTACGCCATCCATCTCAAAGAGCTTCTGATACTGTTTGACAAGAGCGTTGCGCGGCTTGGTCAGAATGTTCACCAGCGCGTTCTCATCCAGCGAATGCAACGTCACGATGACGGGCAGTCGGCCTACAAATTCGGGAATCAAACCGAATTTTAGAAGGTCTTCCGGCATGATCTTCTTAAGCGTTTCGCCGATTTCCTTCTCTTCTTTGGATTTGATCTCAGCGCCAAAGCCCATGGTCTTCTTGCCGGTGCGGTTTTCGATAATCTTCTCGATGCCATCAAACGCTCCACCCACAATGAACAGTACGTTGGTGGTATCGATCTGAATGAATTCCTGATGCGGATGCTTGCGCCCGCCCTGCGGCGGAACCGACGCTACCGTACCTTCCAAGATCTTGAGCAGCGCCTGCTGTACACCTTCGCCGGACACATCGCGGGTGATGGACGGATTTTCACTCTTGCGAGCTATTTTATCCACTTCATCGATATAGATGATACCCTTTTCCGCCCGTTCAATGTCATAGTCCGCTGCCTGGATAAGCTTTAAGAGAATATTCTCCACATCCTCGCCCACATAGCCGGCTTCCGTCAAAGACGTAGCATCGGCGATGGCGAACGGGACGTTCAATATCTTAGCGAGTGTTTGCGCCAAAAGCGTCTTGCCGCAGCCGGTGGGTCCGAGCATGACCATGTTGCTCTTCTGGAGCTCCACTTCATCCTCTTTGCCCTTGTTCTTGAACAGCACGCGCTTGTAGTGGTTATACACCGCCACCGCCATGCTCTTCTTTGCTTCTTCCTGGCCTACGACATACTCGTCGAGGATCTTCATGATCTGCTTCGGTTTGGGCAGATCCTCGAGATCCATCGGCGTCGTATCCGCAAAATCCTCTTCAATGATTTCCTTGCACAGGTCGATGCATTCATCGCAGATATAGACCCCGGGTCCGGCGACCAAACGCCTGACCTGATCCTGGGTCTTACCGCAGAACGTACATTTTAGCTTGTTCCTGTCCTCTGTTTTGGACAAAGCCGTATCCTCCTGCCTTAACGGCGCGGCTTGATGATCTCATCAATAAGCCCGTATTCTATGGCTTGCTCCGCTTCCAAATAGAAATCGCGTTCGACATCCACCTGAATTTTTTCAAGCGGTTGACCCGTCCTCTGAGAAAGGATCAGATTCAGTTTATTCTTTAACCGGATGATGCGGTCTGCTACGATGGCAATATCCGTTGCCGGGCCCTGGGCTCCTCCCGAAGGTTGGTGGATCATGATCTCCGAATTGGGCAGCGCTTTGCGCTTGCCCTTGGCGCCCGCAGCTAGCAGGAATGCGCCCATGGACGCCGCCATGCCGATGCAGATGGTGGAGACATCGCAGCGGATATGCTGCATGGTGTCGTAGATCGCCATGCCCGCGGTGATGGATCCGCCAGGGCTGTTGATATAAAACATCACGTCCTTGTCGGGATCCTCCGCTTCCAAGAATAACAGCTGGGCGATGATGACGCTGGCGCTGTGGTCATTGACTTCACCGTCCAAAAATACGATCCGGTCACGCAACAGTCTTGAATAGATATCGTAGCTGCGCTCCCCGCGATTTGTTTGCTCAATTACAATGGGCACATAAGTACTCATATCAAACCCTCCAATGTAACAATGTATGTCTCTCGTTCGCGCGTGTTTACAGTCTTATTCCTGTTCTTCTTTCTTTTCTTCCGTCTTCTTCTTTCTTGTCCGCGGCTTTTTGGCCTCGGGTGCGGTTTCCGCCTTTTCTTCAGCCTGATCCTCTGTCTTTTCATCGGCTACCGTTTGCGGTTTATCCGTTATGACAGCATTGTCAAGCAAAATTTTCAGCGTCTTCTCGATGGCGACATCCTCAGCTATATAGTTCCTGTCCTTTTCGGACAATCCCTTGGCAAACTCTTCCACAGGTTTCTGATAACGCTGCGCGTATTCCCCGATGCGTGCTTCCACTTCGCCTTCTTCCGCCTTGATTCCTTCCGCCTTCGTGATCTGATCCAGCACCAACTGGTTGCTCACGCGGCGCAGGGCATCCGGGCGCACGTCTTCGCGCATCTGCTCTATCGTGATGTTGGCGTATTTCATATAGTCTTCCAGGCGAATTCCCTGATAGGACAAGCGCTGCGCATAATCGCGGATAATGCTTTCAACCTGCGAGTTCACCATCTCGTCCGGTACTTCGAAAGACGCATTGGCGGTGGCTTTTTCAAGCAGTTCATTCTGCATCATAGTTTGCGCCTGATGCTCCGCCTCGTGGTGGAGATGGTGTTCAATATCCGCCTTCCACTGCGCAAGCGTATCGAATTCGCTCGCGTCCATGGCAAGATCGTCGTCGATCTCCGGCAATTCCTTTTGGCGAATCTCGTGGACGAACACCTCAAATACCGCCTGTTTCCCTTTCAGGTTCTCGGCATGGTATTCGTCGGGAAATTTTACGCTGATCTCGCGATGCTCATTCGCGGGAATTCCCACCATGGCTTCCTCGAAGCCGGGGATGAATTGCCCGCCTCCGATGTCAAGCTGGGCTTTCTCAGCGGCACCGCCCTCAAAGTATTCGTCGCCAATCTTACCCTTATAGTCGAAAATAATACGGTCGCCCATCTCGATGGGACGATCCGCTTCCACATAACGGACGCGGGCATCCCTTGCCGCTTCAAGCTCTGCCTGCACCTTTTCAGCCGGTACTTCCGCCAAAACGCGTTCCACCATAAGCCCTTTATATTCGCCGAGCTTTACTTCGGGATAAACTGCCACGGTAAAGGAAAGCTTGAGGTCTTCGCCCTCTTTGGCATATTCGATAGACAGGGTCGGCCTGCCTACTATTTCCAGCTGATGTTCTTTGCAGGCTTCATCCAGCACTGTCGGAGCGAGGTCATCTATGGCGCCATCGTAAAACGTATCCGCTCCGTACATCCGTTCTACGATCTTGCGGGGAGCATGTCCTTTGCGGAACCCCTGTACCGAATACCTGCCGCGTTCGCGCACATACGCGCGCTCTATGGCCTGGCAGAAATCCTGTGCAGGGATGACTGCGTCAATCTGAACTGTGCTCTTCTCGCGTTTTTGCATCGTCGTTTGCATACGGTAAAATCCTCCAAGTATATATCTGAAACCTTTTTTCTGCTCAGTCAGATTAGTATTATAGTATAGTAATTCCTTTTTTTCAACATGTTCTCATTTCAATACGAACATTCGTAGATCGGAAGCATGGTGGCGATGGGGATGGACTTTGCCGCCCATTTGGCAATCTTGTCATCGGTCAATAGATTCGTCAGCGCACACAGGACTATCCCCTGATGAAGTGTTACCATGGCACAAACGGATTTTTCCCTCTTATTTTCACACAGCAGCGCATCATAAAATCCCAAATTGCATCTCATACCCCTGCGCTCCATGTCACACAGGGTATCATATGCCAGAATTTCGTCAAACGGTGCCAGTAGCGCCGACACGTAGGGAACCGCAGTATTCCCTTCCTTAACCAGCGGATCAATCGATGTTTCGCGGATCCCATAGGCCGTGTAAGGCTTATCGTCCGATGGCATTGGTTCGACAGCTTCGGACATACCCACTGGCCTATGTTTCTTTCGGGCGGTTCTCTTCTGCGCAGAAACGGCATATCGCATCATCAATTGTTCCATCGTGTATGGTTTGAGTGCAAAGAAGAGCCGCGGCCATAGGTATTCCTGTATGGTGCCGCTTGCACACAGAGGATGGCGAAACGGAAACCGCAATCCATATTCACGCTTGAGCTTAAAGAGGTGATCAGGATTGACCTGATTCCTGCCGATAGCCAAGTAGGAGGGCAAGCGTTCCCGTGTAGCATACATGCTATGGAGGCTTTGCGTCAAGATCCCTGTACGGACATGGATGCCTGCGGCGAAAAACCCTTTGTCTTCGGAAAAAAGCTGTGTAAAATCTATCGCTTCCCACAGCGCTTTCGCCCGATTTGCTAATTCACATTCTATATCGGTATTTAGAGCCTGCTCCGTAACCATCAATGCAATACAAATATTGGCACTATCCAGCGTGCAAATATAATCCGGTACGCTGTTTTTCGCATTGAGGTCGATGCGGCTGTTTGGATGGCCGCGCCATTTAGGCAGTGCTTCGATGGCAGCTAGAATTTCTGAGATTCGCTTTGCCGCCTCCTCCCTGCCGATGAACTGCAGTTCCCTCGCACACACATGTGAGAGCAGCGCAAAGGCAATATCCGACAATGTCGTATAGCGTGTTATATGATTTGGCTCGAACCATATCGCTTGCGCAGGTAATGGGTTCTCCCTTGTCATCCTAACGAAGTATTCGTAGGTTTGCCTGCACAGGTTTGTCCAATAGGCCGGAAACAGCGGCTTACGCATCTTGTTCCTGTGATCCAGCCGTTGTGCGACAAACGGTGAGAGGAACCAGACGAAAGCGATCAATGCAATGGAAAGCAGATGATTCGGTTTGTTGATTCGGATGAAGACAACCATCAAGAGGTTGAACAGAAGCGCCGGGATCATTTGAGCGTGGTAGCCCAAGAGCGAATGCGCATCGCCATGCTCAGCCTGATCTTTTGTGATCCACTCCTGCAGCTTTTTTTTGCTTATGAGCATACGATAGAGCGTTCTGACGATGGCATCCAATGCAATGCTCGCATCGAACGGACAGAGGATGAAATCGGTCATAACTTTACGAAACAAGCGGCGGATCGAAAACGAGTAAGCGTGGCGCTCTTTTCGTATAAACAGCACCGAAAGCACAGCCAACAGGAAAGACAGAAACGGACATATATACGGAACCAGAGCGAAGAACAGATACAGCCAAAACGGAAGGACGGAAAATGTCGCTATCGCCAACAACTGTGTGGTGGCAAGCGTCACAAGCGAACCCATCATCTGTTCAATAAGCCACAGCCGCCGGTGTGCGTTCAAAGTGATACGATTCCCTTCTTTGTCCCGTTTTCCAAACAGGAACGGAAGCTGTTGCCAAAGCCCCCGAATACGCCTGTGCTCCCTCTTGGTATACGACGAATGGCGAGTCGGGAAGCTCTGTAGCGCCTGCACATCGGAAACAAGCGCACACCCCGCCAGGGCGCCTTCCATATAATCATGCGAAAGCAACATTCCTTCGGGCAGGTTTCGAACAGCCTTTAAAAAACGCCGTACGTCATAGAGCCCCTGCCCCAGATAGGTGCCCATGTTATAGACATCCATTTCAACATCGCTTGCCGTATCATGTCCAAACCGCATGCCCGGCTTGGCATACAGCCGCGCCAAGGCAGAGTTTGCCAGCGTTGAAGCCCGTGTCGCCATCGAAGGCTGCATCACAGCATAACGGGTATTGTATGGGTGAGCCAGTGTGCAAACAAGACGCTGTGCCTCCCCGGGAGGCAAAAACGTATCTTCGTTGAGTGTCAGAACATATTGAGTACCGGCCGCCAAAGACCCGCCATACACTCCAACACCTTCCATCTTTCCAAGGATCGCATCGTTGAGAGCCAGCAAAGCACCGCTCTTACGCTCAAATCCTATCCATTTGCCTTCCTTTTGCACGTATGTGCGAGGCCGTGTTGCAAACAGGAACCGGTTCGGTTTCAGGTGGTTCAGTTTATCGGTGATCTCTTGTCCGTATTGAGTTAGCGCCAAGCCGAGATTGTCTTCCTTCTGCCCGCTCGATGGGAAATCACATAGCAGGATGAATTGTGAGGCTTCAGAAAAAGCCTGCGCCTGTATTTGCAACTGCCGGAAATGACTGTCGATTTGTTCTTTAGTCTCCACGATAACCGCCATCACGACGGCGGTTGATGTGCCTTCGGGAATCACTTTGTATCGCGGCAGCCTTTTGGCAGGCATAATCCATGCGAACAGCCTCTCAAGAAGGCTCTGGATACAGCCGTAGAGCACGATGAAGCCGAAGAAGGCTCCTCCCAGTATCTCCAAAAAAACTCCCCGACTTCGTATCGCAACAAAGAGATAGAAAGCCATCAGCACGGGCAGGATGATCCACAATATACTAAATTCTGCTGCCCTTGCCATCTTTTGCCCGTCAACAAAACGTATTTTCAAAAAACGAACCATAAGTTTGTTGTCCTCCCAGAGATACTCTAATATCCCTGCGGAGGTCTCGTTTTGATTTGCAAACCGAATAGCACGCTCTACCACTCTGGTCTCGCTTATGCCCGCACGTCGTGCCAAGCGTTTTACACGCAAAAGCAAGTAATCCTTTCCCGCCTCGTCGAGCTTTACATATTCGTTTTGCCGTGAAAGAAGAATAACGGCAGGGTGTGTCTTTAAAAAGCAGGCCGGTTCCGCTTCATAAGCAATTGATTGCAGCGAGTTCAACGCGTTGAGGATATCCCGTTCGCGTCTTATGCAGATAAGCCTGTCAGCACGATTGACTTGTTCTGCACTCATATGTATGGCTTCTGCACATTCACCGCTGTACTGCAAAAAGCGATCCGGAAACCGTATCAGACTGCGCTGAAGTTGCGCGGCGAAGCCAATGCCATCCGTGACGGTTGAAAATTGAATGTTGTGCTTGGCTCTTTTTCGGATTTTTTGGGCAGTACGTTCCGCTTCTTTACAGGCTTTCACACGGTCGATCAGGGCGTTTGCATATAGACCAACGCGATCCAACAATACCCATTGCATGCAGTTGAGTGCCTGCTCCACCTCGCACAAAGCCAATTCCGAATGCGTCTGAAAGGCATTCAACGTCCATTCGATCGAGTCAAGCGTGACTTTACCATTCAAATGTGCGGCACATAGCGCCATCAAGGAATATATGCGGGGCTTTCCCGCAAAAGCGCCTTCCCGCAGGACAGGAAGTCTCAGCCGCAGACGCCTCAGCTTGCTTGCCAGCATCAGACATGCTTCCGATCGGTCCAACAGCCATTTTGCACCGGTGTCGGCGTGAAAGCACCCGTGCTGCCGTTGTCTCTGCAGCGTCTTGAGCGCATGGGATGTCAGCGGTGGATACAAACAAACTGTCGCCATCGTTACGCGCTGCCCGGCGATGTCCTTGAGGGAAGAACGAAGATCCGGGATTTCCTGGAGAATACCGGTGGCGTTTTGATGCATAAAACGCTCCTTCAACAGAATCAACCCATAGTATATCCTTCGGCTTTTACGCGATACCGCCGCCGTCCATCGTTGTGTCGTTCATGAGTTTGAATAAAAGAGGCTCATTTTTCGTTGACTAAACCTTCTTCTTGTCAGCGAAATAAAAAAAGAGAGGCTCCAAAGGAACCTCTCCATGTGAGCAAGTCTGTAAGCCGAGTTCTGTCTTGAACGGCCATCTATCTAGGCGTACAGTTGCCAGTACGCTCAAGCGGTTACCCGGGGACG
>CAZHNN010000023.1:0-8121 GCA_964533965.1 uncultured Clostridia bacterium
GGTTCTCAGTGCTGCTTTTGGTCATGGCAGGGTTTGCTGCGATTGCCTTTGCGGTTTCCCGCATGAGCGCAAAGCAGGAGGATACAAAAAAGCACACAGTCTGGTATGTCCTGGGCGGATGTTTCGTGCTTTCGGTCGCCTTGTCCTTTGTTATCCATGGACACCCGACGGATATCAATAATTTCTCGGCATGGGCGCGGCAGCTTGCCGATGTGGGAATACCCAATTTCTATACCTCCGGCATGTGGGCGGATTATCCACCGGGCTACATGTATGTGCTGTATGTTTGCGGCCTGATCGGAAAACTGTTTGGCCTCTCTGCAGGAAGCCAACTCTTCGCGGTCATTGTGAAACTGCCTGCGATTTTGGCAGATATGGGCTGCGCCTATCTCATCTACAGGGTAGCCCGAAAGAATTTCGGCGAAAAGATCTCGCTGATCCTCTGCGCACTGATGGCTCTAAACCCGATGACGCTGCTGGACAGCGCACTCTGGGGGCAGATGGACAGCGTCTTGACGCTTATACTGGCATTTGCTATCCTGTGCTATTTCAAAGACAAAAAGCCTGTCACCGCTGCGCTACTGGTATTGGGCATATTGGTAAAACCACAGATGCTCGTGTTTGGACCACTCTTTTTCGTCGCCTTTGTCGTGGATATTTTCAAGGATTGGAAGAAGGGCCTGCTATCGCTTGGCCTTAGTTTGCTATCGGGCGCAGGTACACTCCTAATCGTAGCATTGCCGTTTAGTTTCGGGCAGGATCCGCTTTGGCTTGTGAAGCTCTATACCAACGCCGCAACCCTGTACAAATACGCAACAGTCAACGCCTTCAACTTCTATGCACTTTTGGGTATGAATTGGGTGTATGACAGCACCGCTGTGTTCTTTGGCATATCCGCCGCCACATTCGGAACGTGGTGCATCGTAGCTGTGTGCGCTGCGGTCGGCTTTATGTATATCAAGGCGAAGGACAAGCGTTGCCTTATACCCTTATCCGGCATCCTTATGTGGGGCATTTTCCTGTTTGCGCAGAACATGCACGAGCGGTATCTTTTCCCGGCCATCCTGCTGTTCCTTTGGACCTATGCGACTACAAGGGACAGGCGCTTTTTGATAAGCTCTCTTTTGGCGATGACGGTGACGTTCTTCAATTCCGGCTTGGTGCTGTGGAACGCCAGCAACACTGGTTTGTTCCAAGGGCAGCCATTGGAAGTCGTGGCAATATCCATTCTGAACCTTGCGGGATTCGGGTACGCCGTCTATGCGTTCATCAGGCGCAAAAATCCGTCGCTCTATGCACCCAAAGCTGTACTGGAGGACGGTGAATTTGACCCGGATAGCGGCAAAGTGATTTCAGATTATCTGCCAAAGCCCCTCAACCGGGAAGGCGAGAAGATGGTGCGCTGGGACTACATCATCATGTGCACGATCACCGGGATCTACGCAGCTGTGGCGCTTGTGAACCTCGGCAGCACGAAGGTGCCGCAATCCTACTGGCGGCCTATGCAGCGCGACGAAAGCCTGCTGGTGGATTTCGGCAAACCCGTCACGATTCAGTCGTGCTACTATTACCCCGGCGTGGGGTTGGGGCGCGTAGATCTGTCTCCAACGGAGGATGGCACGAACTTTTTGGAAGCAACACGCCTGACGATCGATGGGTACGATATGTACACCTGGCAAAAGGCTGCCTTCGTCAAGGATGTTCGCTACGTGCGCGTCACTGCGCTCGACGAAAAGGTGCTCATCAACGAGATGTCATTTTTGGATGATAAGGGCAACATCATTCCTATTGCTTCCGTATCTTCCCTCTCTATAAACCCAACGTCGAATCCCACAACGCTGTTCGATGAACAACAGTATGTTAACCTGAAGCCCGATTATATGACGGAAATGTATTTCGACGAGGTGTATCACGCGCGCACGGCGTTTGAACATCTGCACGGCATTGCGCCGTACGAGAACACGCACCCACCGCTGGGCAAGGTGTTCATCATGGCAGGTATTTGGTTGTTCGGCATGAACCCGTTCGGTTGGCGCATTGTAGGCACCGTCTTCGGCATCTTTATGCTGCCGCTCCTGTACGTTTTCGCGAAAAGGCTTTTCCGCAGAACCAAGATAGCCGCCATGGCCTGCTTCCTGTTTGCGGTCGACGGCATGCACTTTGCGCAGACGCGCATCGCCACCATTGACGTGTACGGCGTGTTCTTCATCATCGCGATGTGCTATTTTATGTTCCGCTACTATCAGATGAACTTCTTTGTGGATGGCCTGAAGAAGACGCTTGTTCCGCTTGGATTGGCAGGGATCATGTTTGGCATCGGATCGGCCAGCAAGTGGATTGGCTTCTATGAGGGCGCTGGTTTAGCGGTCGTTCTATTTACATCGCTGGGAAAACGATACCTGGAATACAAGCGGGCAAAGAAGCTGCTGCCGTTTATCAACGATGAGGAAGACGATACGGCATGCCGGAAGGTAGTCCGTTCGTTCTGGCCGAACGTCTGGAAAACGGGCGCATTCTGTGTGGTATTTTTTATCATCATTCCTGCCGTCATCTATCTGTTGAGCTATCTGCCGTATATACTGTGCGCCGAAAAGCCATATACCCTCAAAGACGTGTGGGGCGTACAGACGTATATGTTCGATTACCATAGCCATCTTACCGCTACGCATCCGTTCCAGAGCCCTTGGTATCAGTGGCCGCTTATAATCAGGCCTATCTATTACTTTGCCGGTCAAAACCTGCCCGAGGGCACGATGCAGGCCATCGCTGCCTTTGGCAATCCGGCGGTCTGGTGGGCGGGTCTTGTTGCTGTTATCATCGTAATCGTACTACTGTCCACGAGCAGGGTGGATAAAGAGACTCGAAGTACCTATGTCTTCCTGTTGATCTGCCTGGGCGCTGCGTATCTGCCCTGGACGCTGATCACCCGCGCGACGTTTATCTACCATTATTTCGCGAGCGTTCCGTTCATCATATTGTTAACAGCTTCGCTTGTGCTGCACAGGGAAAAGCGCGGGCTGCCCATTTGGGCGTGGGTGTTGATGGGCCTGTCGCTCTGCCTCTTTGCGCTGTTCTATCCCGTCTGGAGCGGCCTGCCCATATCGAGGGCATTTGCGCTCAAATTCTTGAAATGGATGCCTTCCTGGTGGTTCTTCTCATAGCTTGACTTGGGAGTTGATGGGGTGCTATCCAAAGTACCGAGCTACGGTCTGTTGGGGCTGACCGGCTATGTCGTTTCCGTTGAAGTGGATATCTCAAACGGGCTGCCGACCTTTGAGCTGGTGGGCTTGCCGGACAATGCCGTCCGCGAGTCCCGCGAACGTGTCCGAAGCGCGATCCACAACAGCAATTTCAGTTTCCCGCACCGCAGGCTTATTGTTAATCTTGCGCCCGCTGACGTTCGCAAGGAAGGTACGCTGTATGACCTTCCCATCGCGCTTGGCATCCTTGCGGCAACAGAACAGATAAGTTCGGATGTCATCCAATCCTATGTGAGCATCGGCGAGCTCTCCCTAAACGGCGACATACGGCCCGTCAACGGCGTTCTGCCAATGGCGATAGACGCGTTGCAGCGCGGCTATACGAAATTTCTGCTTTCCAAGGAAAACGCGCTGGAAGCGGCATACATTGACGGTATCGATATCTATCCCGTCGAGAACCTCCGGCAGGCCGTGGAGTTTTTATCCGGTATGCAAACCATCGAGAAAATGAAAAGGCAGCGCTGGGAAAACACGACGACAGGCCAGGACAACGCCACCGACTTCAGTCTGATTCGCGGACAGAGCATGGCAAAGCGTGCAATGGAAGTAGCCGCCGCAGGCGGGCACAACATATTGCTCATTGGACCTCCCGGCACGGGCAAGACCATGCTGGCACGGGCACTGGTGGGAATACTGCCGGAGTTGACCTTCGACGAGGCTCTGGAGATCACAAAGATCCATTCCATCGCAGGCACAAAGCGATACGATATCGGCATGATGACGGAGAGGCCGTTCCGCTCTCCGCATCAGAGCGCATCGATGGCGGCGCTGACGGGCGGCGGACCGCGCGCCAATCCCGGAGAAGTCAGCCTTGCGCATTACGGCGTGCTGTTTTTGGACGAACTGCCAGAATTCCGGCATGAGGCGCTGGAGGCGTTACGGCAGCCAATGGAGGACAGCATCATCACCATCAGCAGAGCCACTGCCACGCACACGTATCCTGCGCGCTTCATGTTGGTGGCGTCGATGAACCCGTGCCCCTGTGGCCACTTCGGAACATCCGAATGCCGCTGCACCCAGTCGCAGATACAAAACTACCTCAACCGGATCAGCGGGCCGATGTTGGATAGGATCGATCTTCACGTTGAATTAAACCCTGTGTCATACGATAAATTGACGGAACAAAAGACGGAAGAGAGTTCCGCTGACATACGCCACCGCGTGAATAAAGCGCGTGAGATGCAGCTTAGTCGATATAAGGACGAAGGCATCTATTGCAACGCGCAGCTGACCGACGTGCTGCGCAACAAGTATTGCAGGCTTGACGAGAAGGGTACAATCTTGATGCGGAGCGCATTTACCCAGCTGAAGCTCTCCGCCCGTGCCAACGACCGCATACTCAAGGTGGCGCGAACCATCGCCGACATCGACGCCAGCGAGGCGATATTACCGCAGCACATTGCCGAAGCGCTTCAGTACAGAAGCCTCGACCGGACCTACTGGAGGCGCTGATGGAAAGCGAGCTCTCATGCCGCATATTTCTGGGCAGCGTCAGGGGCTTGAATGACAAGCACAAACGGATGCTGCATTCATATTTTAATTCTTACCAAGCGATTTTCCGTGCTAAAAGCAATGATTTGAAGCAAGCCCTTCAGGGAACCCGCCAGAATATCGAAGCATTGGTTGAAACGTTTATCAAAGCGCGGTCAAATGCGGATCTTTGCGCGCTTATGGCCTTGATGGAAGATCTCCATTGTACAGCGTACGCTCAGGAAGACGAAGGCTATCCGCCGCTGCTGCGTGATCTAGGTCCGGAAGCGCCGTTTTTGCTGTATTGTATCGGCAATGTAATTCCGAATCAGCAAAAGACAATCGCAATTGTGGGAACCAGAAGGAACTCACGATATGGGGCGGAAGTGGCACAGAAGCTCGCCAAGGATCTGGCGCAGGCGGACGTATGCGTCGTATCGGGCATGGCGGATGGAATCGACGCGTTTGCCCATAAAGGCGCCATCGAAGGCGGAGGTGCGACAGTCGCGGTGTTGGGTTGCGGTGTGGATATTGCGTATCCTTCTGCCAACAGAGCACTGTATTGGGAAATCCAAAAGCATGGCGCGGTGGTCTCGGAATATTTCCCGGGTTCAAAGCCGCTAGCGTATCATTTTCCGGCGAGAAACCGAATCATCAGCGGTATGAGCCATGGGGTTCTCTTGGTGGAATGTCCGGAACACAGCGGAGCGATGATCACAGCAAGGCTGTGCATCGAACAGGGGCGGGAGCTATTCGTGGTGCCTGGAAACATCACATCTGCTCAGGCGGAAGGTAGCAATACGCTGCTGATCGGCGGTGCTTCGCCGGTCTTGAACGCTGAAGATATCCTGAACCGCTTTGAATGGGTGCCAAGCTTTTCTAAAAAAGCGGAACGGAGTCAATCCGTCGAGCTTAGTCAGATGGATAAGCTCATATGCGACAAACTTGGTCAGGGTGATTTACGTTTGGAGGAACTCTCCAACGCATGTTCGCTTTCGGCAAGTGAGCTTTTGGGTCACTTGACATTGATGGAAATTAGGGGAATAATAAAGCAATTGCCGGGACAATTGTTTGCCTTGGTTCGAAGATAGATCCTTTGGGAGGAAAATATGGCGCAAACCAGCCAGACAGGCGAGAAAAATGATGCCGTGAAGAAAGGCCGCAAGGCATCTGCGGTTTCGCAAAAGAAATCCGACAGTGCGTCAAAGCCGAAGAAAACCGCCGCCAAAAAGACGGCGGCAAAGGCGACAGCCGGAACGAAGGCCGCCACAACCAGAAAAACGGCGGCAAAAACATCCGGCGCAAAAACCACAAAGGCCGCCAAAGCTGCAAAGGCTGTGAAGCCCGCAGGGCGCGCTGCCTTTGGCACATTGGTGATCGTGGAATCCCCCAGCAAGGCGCACACCATCGAGAAGATACTCGGTAAATCCTACCGCGTTATCGCAAGCCAGGGGCATGTCCGTGATTTACCCAAAACACAGCTTGGCGTGGATGTAGCAAACGGCTTTGAGCCCAAATATATAAACGTAACGGGGCGTGCTGCACTCATCAAGGATATTAAGGCGCTGGCAAAGGATGCGGGCAACGTACTTCTTGCAACGGACCCCGACCGCGAAGGGGAAGCCATCAGCTGGCATATTGCCAACGTGCTGGAAATGGATACCACGGTGCCCTGCCGCATCGAATTCAACGAAATCACGCAAAGCGCGATACAAAAATCCCTGCTGCATCCGCGGCCCATCGACATGGATCTCGTCAACGCACAACAGGCTCGCCGCGTTGTGGACCGGCTCGTTGGCTACAAAATAGGACCTCTGCTCTGGAAGAAAATTAGGACCGGATTGAGTGCAGGCCGTGTGCAAAGCGTGGCGGTACGCATGATATGTGATCGCGACCGCGAAATTGAGGCATTTGAGCCCAAGGAATACTGGACCATCGGCGCCAAGTTTATGCAGAGTGGGGATGCCAAGGAATTCGATTCCACCCTGGAGCGCATGGACGGGAAGAAGGCCGAGATTCAAAACGAAGCGCAGGCGCAGGAGCTTTGCGAGCGGATCAATCGTGAAAGATACAAGGTCGACAAGGTAAAAAAGGGCACGCGAACCAGAAACGCGCCTCCGCCGTTTACCACTTCGACGCTGCAGCAGGAAGCGTCCCGCAAATTGTCCTTCACACCGGCCAATACCATGCGCCTGGCCCAGCAGCTCTATGAAGGCATAGAAATTGATGGCAGCGATGCCGTTGGTCTTGTGACCTATATCCGCACGGACAGCGTTCGCATTTCCGACGAGGCAATGGAAGAAGTGCGCGAGTATATCGGAAATCGTTACGGCGCTCAATACCTTCCCAAATCACCCAATAAGCATTTGAACCGCACGAGGGCGCAGGATGCCCATGAAGCTATCCGTCCGACGTCCCTGTCACGCACGCCGCAAAGCGTTCAGAACAGCCTTTCGGCGCAACAATTCAAGCTGTATGAATTGATCTATCAGCGGTTTATCGCAAGCCAGATGACCGGCGAGTTGTCCGACACCTTGACCGCAGACATCACAGGCGGGCCGTTTGTGTTTCGCACAACCGGCTCCATCGTGCGATTTGACGGGTACCGCGCCGTCTATGTGGAAGGGCGGGATCAGGATACCGAAGAGGAGCAGAAGCATCTGCCTGAACTGACGGAGGGCAAGCAATGCTCGCTTATGAGGCTTGACCCGCAGCAGCATTTCACACAACCGCCACCGCGGTACAGTGAAGCGACGCTCGTTAAAGCACTCGAAGAACGAGGCATAGGGCGGCCCAGCACCTATGCATCCATCATTTCCACCATCATTGAACGGGAATATGTCGAGCGGGAAAACCGGCAGCTTCGTGCGACAGAGCTCGGGTTTGTGGTTACCGATTGGCTGATACGCAATTTTCCGGATGTGGTAGATGAGGAATTCACCGCTAAGATGGAGACCACGCTGGATACCGTGGAAGAAGGGAACGATTGGAAGAACACGGTGAAGGACTTCTACGGACCGTTCGAAAAAACCCTTGAGGAGGCTGAAAAGTCCGAGCGTGTCAAGATTCCTGAAGTACCGACAGACATCCCCTGCGAGCTCTGCGGTGCAATGATGGTGATCAAGAGCGGCCGATTTGGGAAATTTCTTGCATGTCCGAATTATCCCGAATGCAAGAATACCAAGTCGATCGTGGAAAACGTTGCGGCGCCTTGTCCCAAATGCGGCGCAAAGGTGCTTCGAAAGAAATCCAAGAAGGGTCGGACGTTCTTCGGATGCGAGCGCTATCCTGCATGCGATTACGTGTCATGGAATGAACCGGTTTTAGAAAAATGCCCTGTCTGCGGTTCCCATATGGTGTTGAAAATAGGGAAAAACCGCTCCCGATATAT
>CAZHNN010000023.1:8131-27909 GCA_964533965.1 uncultured Clostridia bacterium
TGTTAATGAACAATGCAATCACATCCTCTCAAAAAAACGCGATCAGGAGCGGGAAGATGCCTGACGCTGCCGTGATCGGTGGTGGCTTGGCAGGCTGCGAAGCGGCGTACCGGTTGGCCAGAATGGGTCTTGACGTTGAACTGTATGAGATGAAACCCAACCGCAAAAGCCCGGCGCATCATATGGATACGCTTGCTGAATTGGTATGCAGCAATTCCCTGAAAGCTGAAAAGCAGGACAGTGCTTCGGGTATACTCAAGCGTGAAATGCGTATGTTGGGTTCCGCTGTACTGCAATGCGCAGATCAAACGCGCGTTCCCGCAGGAGGAGCCCTGGCAGTTGACCGTATCGCTTTTTCTGAAGCGATGACTTGCCTTATCAAAAGTCAGCCAAACATCAGGATCATACATGAAGAAATCAGAACAATACCGCTCTGCGACGTCATCATCGCAACAGGTCCGTTGACGGACGGACCTCTGGCAGATGAAATCCAGCAATTGACAGGACACCGTCTGTCGTTTTATGATGCAGCTGCACCCATTGTGACCCATGAGAGCATCGATATGGAGCATGCGTTCCTTGGGGGGCGATACGATCAGCCGGACGATTATCTCAATTGTCCAATGGACAAAGAGGAATACGACGCGTTTTATGACGCTTTGATACACGCCGAATGCGCTCAAATGCATGATTTTGATGTCAAGCACTTCGAGGGATGCATGCCGATAGAGGCAATGGCCATGCGCGGATACAGGACGCCGCTGTTTGGAACCATGAGCCCGAAAGGCATTCGCGATCCAAGAACAGAGCGAAGGCCATATGCGCTGGTGCAGCTTCGCAGGGAGAACAGCGCCGGTACAAGCTGGAATCTCGTCGGCTTTCAGACCAATCTGAAATTTGGCGAACAGAAGCGGGTGTTCAGCATGATCCCGGCATTGAAAAACGCCGAGTTCGTGCGGTATGGCGTAATGCACCGTAACACTTATCTGCCTGCCTGCGCGTTGGATGATACGCTCAGGCTCAGGGTAAATCCACACATCCGGTTTGCAGGGCAGATCACCGGCGTGGAAGGTTACATGGAATCCGCTGCCACCGGCATGTTGGCAGGGTTATATCTTGGCTGTAGCAAACTGAACAAGAAAGCTCCGTCCTTTGGCCAGCAAACGGCCATGGGGGCGTTGTTGCACTACGTAAGCGGGTACGAAGGCGCCGATTTCCAGCCGATGAACATCAATTTTTCCATCATGGCGCAGATGGAAGAACCGATCCGCGATAAGTCCAAGCGTCACCACGCTATCTCGGAACGGGCAGAAAAAGAATTTACAGCAGCGTTGGCTGCCTGTGATATGGAGGAGACAAGCACATGGAAATGAAAGGGACTACCATTGTCGCCGTCAAGCGCAACGGAAAATGCGCGATTGCAGGAGATGGACAGGTGACCATGGGCCAGCAGGTGATCATGAAGGGCAGTGCCGTCAAGGTACGCCGGATCTACCATGGACAGATCATAACGGGATTCGCCGGCAGCGTTGCCGATGCTTTTACGCTGACCGAGCGGTTTGAAGCAAAACTGGAGCAATACAGCGGAAGTTTATTGCGCGCGGCGGTGGAGCTTGCGCGGGACTGGCGCGGTGATAAAGTACTCAAGAATCTGGAAGCGATGCTCATCGTATCCAACGGAGATGAGCTTTACGTCCTTTCCGGCAACGGGGAAGTTATCGACCCGGACGACGGCATCACAGCCATCGGTTCCGGCGGGAACTACGCTTTGTCCGCAGCAAGGGCGCTTGCGCAGAACACCGATTTAAGCGCGCACGAGATCGCCAGAAAGTCAATAGAGATCGCAGCGGACATCTGCGTATTCACCAACCATTTCATCACCGTAGAGGAGGCGTAAACAAATGGAAATGACGCCCAAACAGATCGTTTCGGAATTGGATAAATACATTATCGGGCAGGATAAAGCCAAAAGAGCCGTTGCCATAGCGCTTCGCAATCGCTATCGCAGGAACCAGTTGCCGCCTGACATGGCAGAAGAGATCATGCCCAAGAACATACTGATGATGGGCCCGACCGGTGTTGGTAAAACGGAAATCGCGCGCCGGTTGGCAAAGCTTGTGCGTGCGCCGTTCATCAAGGTGGAAGCCACCAAGTTCACCGAGGTGGGATATGTGGGGCGTGACGTCGATTCGATCGTGCGCGACCTTGTCGACGCAGCCATTCACATGGTGCGCGAAGAGCGTATCAACGGCGTGACGCATCTGGTCAAAAAAGCGACCGAGGACCGTCTGGTGGACCTTTTGACGCCCAAGGATCAAAGAAAATCGGAGCAGAAGTCGCCCCAGCAGTTCCCATTTGCATTGTTCGCCCCGCAGCAAGGCTCGACCCCCGCAAAGCAGGATACGCCGGAAGAGATATCGCTTCGTGAATCAACGCGTACCGCCATCCGCATGCAGCTGGAAAACGGGCTGTTGGAGAACGAGATGGTGGAGATCGAAGTGGAGGAGAAGCAGAACGTCGGCATGGACATGTCCTCCATGGGAATAGACCTGAACATGGGAGATATGCTGGAGGGAATACTACCAAAGAAGACGAAGATCCGTCGCGTCACGGTTTCCGAAGCGCGCCGCCTGCTTGAACTCGAAGAAGCAAACAAGCTTCTGGATAAAGAGGACATCAACGGCGAAGCACTCAAGCGCGCTGAACGAGACGGCATCGTATTCATTGACGAGATCGACAAGATAGCCGGCCGTCAGAGCGGCGGCGGCAGCGGCCCCGACGTATCCCGCGAAGGCGTGCAGCGGGATATCCTGCCTATTGTTGAAGGCAGTACGGTCAACACGAAATATGGCCCGTGCAAGACGGACCACATGCTCTTCATTGCGGCAGGTGCGTTCCACGTAGCCAAAGTCGAGGATCTTATCCCGGAATTGCAGGGACGTTTCCCGATCCGCGTGCAGCTGACCAGCCTCACGGCGGAGGATTTCCGCAGGATCCTTACGGATACAGAAAACGCACAGCCCAAGCAATATGCGGCTCTTCTGGCTACAGAAGGCGTCATCGTCAAATACACCGATGATGGCATCAAGGCGATTGCTGATTTTGCCTATGAAGCAAACGAGAACGGGGAAAACTTGGGAGCAAGGCGTCTGCACGGCATCATGGAGGAGCTGTTGGAAGAAATTTCCTTCAATGCGGATTCCATGAAGGGAGAAGTGTTGATCGACAACACTTTTGTGAACAACCGCATGCAGCACCAGTTTGACGTGGCTACGCTGAGAAAGTTTATACTCTAAATCGAAATAATGCCGCAGGAATTAGATAATATTCTAATTCCTGCGTACCTGAAGCAAGCGCTCACCATAGCAGCTAAAGCAGGCATTCAACTCGAAAACAAACCGCAGCGAAATTTGCGGTTTATAAAGGCGGACGAAAAAGCATCCATTGCCTGATTGTTCGCACTCCATATACAAAAGAGGTCGATGGTTTGGAAAAACAGAACAAGAGGTCGGCACGCATTGGCATGCCACCGGCGCCTCCGGATTCCACGGATGGAATCGACGGCCTTGTTTCGTTACGCCAACAAAGCGGTCGCTCGCCAGTACGGAAAAGAGCGAGAGCGGAGAAAGGCGAGAAGCAGAAGTCCGTTGAAAAGGGAACGCTTCGCATCATACCCTTGGGTGGGCTAGGCGAAGTCGGCAAGAATATGACGCTCTTCGAATACGGAAACGATATGATCGCGGTGGACTGCGGCGTTATCTTTCCGGAAGGCGAAATGCTCGGCATCGATTATGTCATCCCTGATACACAGTACATGTTGGCCAACAAGAACAAGCTCCGCGGATTCATTTTCACACACGGTCATGAAGACCATATCGGAGCCACGCCGTTCATACTGCCGGATTACAGGGATATCCCCGTTTACGGCGGCAAACTTACCAATGCTCTGATTCAGCATAAGATGGACGAGCACGGAATCCGAGGCATCCATTTCGAAGCGGTCTCCAGCGCATCCATTGTCAAACTCGGATGTTTTACGATCGGCTTTATGAAGGTCAACCACTCCATTGCGGATTCGTTTGCTCTTGTCATCCGCACGCCTGTGGGAACAGTGGTCTATACCGGTGACTTCAAGGTGGATCATACGCCGCTCGATGGGCAGACGATGGATCTTGGTGCCTTTGCGGAGTTGGGCAGGGAAGGTGTGTTGCTTTTGATGAGCGACAGCACCAATGCCGAACGACCCGGATACACCATCAGTGAACAAGCGGTATCCCGCGGTCTGGACGAGTGCTTCGAACACGCGGATGGCCGTATTTTGGTGGCTACGTTCTCCAGCAACATCAGCCGCATACAACTGATTATCAACATTGCGGAAAGGCACGGCAGGCGCGTATATTTTGCCGGCAGGAGCCTGGAGCGCATCTGTGAAATAGCGATGGAAATCGGCTATCTGACCATCAAGAAGGGCACGCTTTTGGACAACCGCCAGATGGACTTTGTCGAACCGAACGAAGTTGTTATCATCACGACGGGCAGCCAAGGTGAGCCCATGAGCGGGCTTGTCCGCATGGCCAATGACGAGCACCGCATGATATCCATTCGACCAGACGATATGGTGATCTTTTCCAGTTCGCCGATCCCCGGCAACGAGAAGGCCATCACATCTATCATCGACAAGCTCTTTCAAAAGGGCTGCACGGTCATCTATGACGGCATTCGAGAGGTGCATGTGTCGGGGCATGCCTGCCAGGAAGAGCAGAGGCTGATGATCGCGCTCACCAAGCCGAGATACTTCATACCGATGCACGGGGAATTCAGGCACCTGCGGCGGCATTCCATGACCGCCAGAGAGCTAGGCATACCCGAAGAGAATATCGTAATGCCTTTGATTGGCGACGTGGTCGAAGTGACGGACAAAGCGATCCGTGTACACGGCAACGTGCCATCCGGTTCTGTATTTGTGGATGGCAGCGGGATTGGTGACGTCGGCAACGTCGTGCTTCGGGACAGGAAGATCCTCTCCGAAGAGGGACTGTTCATCGCCGTCGTGGCTGTGGACAAGCAGGACGGCACGATCGTCAACGGACCGGAGATCATATCCAGGGGTTTCGTCTACGTCCGGGAGAACGAGCAGCTCATCGACCGCGCCCGCGAACTGATCATTTCGACCATTGCCAATTCCAAGGACAGGTACTTGGAGGGCGACTGGGGCGTCATTAAAAACGCACTCCGAAGCGCGCTGCGCAACTTCCTGTTCGAGCAGACCAAGCGCAGCCCGATGATCCTTCCGGTCATATTGGAAATCGATTCGAAAAGGGAGATGTACGATGAATAGCTATGATACCGCTTATCAGCTGGCAAGGGAAATGCGCGAGAGCGAGATCTACCAAAGCTACTGCGCCGCAAAAGAAAAGGCTTTTGAAAAAGAACTGAACAGGGATCTCTACAAACAGTACATCCAGATCGCCAGGGAAATCCAAGCCGCGCAATTTGCCAACCAGAGCATTCCGGAGGACGTGCAGACCAGATTCAATCAGCTCATGGGCATATTGGCGCTCAACGCCGACCTTGGCGCGTTCATGATGGCGGAGCACAGGATAAACCAGATGATGAGTGACATCTTCAAGATCCTTGCGGATGCCGTGGATCTGGATCTCGGCTTTTTGAATGCCTAAAGGGTATAAGGGTATGGCCAGGCAGCAAACAAACAGCGCAGCGAGAATCGAAAGGGCGAACGGCGTTTTCAAAACGCTCTCCCGTTCTACGCGCGTTTTTATCGTCAGCGTCTGCACGGTGCTCATCCTGTTCATCGGTGTCTGGGCATATCTTGACCAGAAGTACCTTGCGCCGGTCAACAAGAACAACCTAACGACGATCAACGTGGAGATTCCCAAGGGTTCGAGCGTGACGACCATCGCGAATATCCTGGAAAAAAACGGGGTGATTCGAAGTGGCATGGTCTTTAAGATCTTCGTGGATGTGTATGACCGCGGCAGCAAGCTCAAGGCGGGCTCTTACGAATTCAACGCGTCGATGACCATCATGCAGGTGCTGGATAAAATCAGTATCGGAGAGACCTCGGACAACATCGTCAAGGTGTTTCTGGCCGAAGGCGCCACTATTTCGGACCTTGCCAATTCGTTGTACAGTCTCGGTCTCATCAAGGACAAGAACACATTCATCCAGAACATGAAAAACCCTTCGTTGTACGAAGCTTATCCGTTTTTGGAGGATGTGATCTCAACGAAAAACAGCCGGATCATCGCTATGGAAGGGTATCTGTTCCCCGACACATATCAGGTATTTAAAAACGCTGCCGAGCAGGATATCATCAAGAAGTTCTTGGCGCGCTTCAACAACATCTTCACAACCGAATATATGCAACGGGCGGAAGCGCTGGGCATGTCCATCGACGATGCGATCACGCTGGCCTCCATCATTCAGCGAGAGGGCAAGGAAACGGATTTCAAAAAAGTTTCCGCCGTGCTACAGAACCGGTTGAAAAAAGGAATGCCGCTGGGTTGTGACGCAACGGTTCAGTACGTTCTGCAAACGAAAAAGCTCAATCTGACGGCGCAGGACATCGCCGTGGAATCACCCTACAACACCTACAAGCACGCGGGTCTTCCGCCGGGACCTATCTGCAACCCCGGCAAAGCTGCCATAGAAGCAGCACTTTGGCCCGACGAGACTTTCATGAAAGAAGGATGGCTGTATTTTTGTCTTGGCGATCCCGCCACGGGCGAATTGGTCTTTGCCAAGACCCTCTCCCAGCACAACCAAAATGTTGCGAAATACCGTCCATTGTGGGAAGCATACGACAAAACGCACTAAGCCGTTCAAAGATCTTGCATGACCCCGGTAATGCCGGGGTCTTTTAGCGGTTTTACAAATCATGCCAGGCGAACTCTTCGCGTATCTTGATGCGAAGGGGGAATGCGCATGGAACTGTTTTTATTGTTCGCACGCATCGTTTTACTCATCGGGGGCATCTCGGGAGGCCAGTCATTTCCTCCAAAGCTGACTCCCCAGCAGGAGAACGAAGCCGTTGATCGAATGCTACAGGGCGATCTTCTAGCTCGGGACCTTCTGATCGAACACAACTTACGACTGGTTGCGCACATCTGCAAAAAATACGCCGTCAATGGACGGGATATGGAAGATCTGATCTCCATCGGATCCATTGGGCTCATCAAAGCGGTGCAGTCCTTTGACCCGGAAAAGAAGCGGCCACTGGCATCTTACGCTTCCCGGTGTATCGAAAATGAGATCCTCATGGCACTGCGTGTCGAGAGGAAGAGCAGGGGATCGATTGCGCTGGAGGAGATCATCGGCCTTGACAAGGACGGGAACCGCATCGTGCTCTCGGACATATTAGGCACCAGCGAGGAATCCGTGGATAAGCAGGCGGAGCTTTCCATCGCGATAGAAAAGCTTTATAAGCATATCGGCCATGCGCTGACCTCACGGGAGAGGATCGTCATTGAGCTCCGATACGGCTTGTTCGGACGGCAAAGCTATACTCAGCGGGAAATTGCGCAAAAAATGGGCATCTCTCGCTCCTATGTGTCACGTATCGAAAAGCGCGCGTTGCAAAAGCTGGGTGCTGTCCTTGAAGATCAACGTTAGTTAGGTTGAAAGAATAGGAAAAGTATACTACTATTTTCAGTAGGGGAGATTAAGGCATGAGCATTCGATTTGGACCGTCCGGCAACTCGCAGAGCTTTTATGATCAAGGATACAAGTCGACAAAACAGGCTCCTGAGTGGCTCCAGAAGCTCGGACTTGATGCGTTTGAATACAGTTTCGGAAGAGGTGTACGGATCACACAGCAGGCGGCGGAAGAGATCGGAGAGCAGATGAAGCTCCACGGCATTGCGCTTAGCGTCCATGCACCGTACTATATCAACCTTGCATCCGCCGAGGAAAAGAGTATCGAAAGCACGCTTGGGCATTTCATCAAATCCTCCCAGGCTGCCACGTGGATGGGAGCATCCCGTGTCATATTTCATCCCGGCGCCGCGGGCAAAGATCGAAAGGAGTCCTGCCAGCGCATAGCCGCTTCCCTGCGCGATGTTGTGAAGGAGTTGGACAGGCTTGGGTTTTCAGGCCTCACACTATGCCCGGAGACGATGGGAAAGATCAACCAGGTCGGCGATCTGGATGAGACCATCGCGCTATGTGAGTTGGATGAGCGCTTCATTCCCTGCATTGATTTTGGACATCTGTATGCTAGGAGCTTAGGCAACTTCGGAAGCAGGGAAGACTACGGCATGGTGCTGGACAAGCTTTCGAACGCACTTGGTTTTGAGCGTGCAAGCCGGTTGCACATCCACTTTTCGCGGATCGAATACAGCAAAGGCGGGGAAAAGCGGCATCTGAATTATGAAGATCCAGGCTTTGGCCCCAACTTCGAACCGCTCGCAGCAGAGCTGTGCGCAAGGCACTACACACCCGTTGTAATCAGTGAATCCATGGGAAAAATGGCGGAGGATGCACTGACCTATAAGCAAATCTTTGAGCAAATCCAAAAGGAGAGCGCGCATGAATAACAGAGTACGAAGGATGTTGGAACTGCTATTAACAAAGGAATTGGACGCCGTTATCGTGACAAGCTATGAGAACCGCCGCTATCTGTCGCTATTTTCCGGCAGCGAGGCTACGTTGTTCATCTCTAAGGATAAACAGGTTCTGTTCACCGATTTCCGCTATACGGAGCAGGCGGAAAAGCAGGCGCCCGATTATACCGTCGTTACCTGCAACCAGTTCGTGAAAAAATACGATCAGATCAGGGACCTATGCAATGAATTAGCCATCAAACGAATAGGGTTTGAATCGGACAAGGCGACAGTCGACTGGCTCGATGGGATCAAAAAGGAAATACCGGACGCGGAATTCGTGCCGATTCCCGGTGAGATCGACAAGCTTCGGTGGTTCAAGGACAAAGAGGAGATCGAGGCGATTCAAAGAGCCCAGGATGTAACGGATGCTTCGTTTACAGCCATTTTGCCGAAGCTTAAAGTAGGTGTTAGCGAAATCGACATCATGAGCGAGCTCAACTACTTCATGGCAAAGCACGGCGGCGCCACATCGTTTGATACCATCATCGCGAGCGGATCGAACTCCTCGATGCCGCACGCGCAGCCATCCGCACGGAAACTGCAGAACGGTGATTTTTTGACCATGGACTTCGGCTGCAAACTCAACGGGTACTGTTCGGATATGACAAGGACTGTCGCCATCGGTCAACCCACCGACGAAATGACAAAAGTATATCAGATTGTGCTCAAGGCACAGCAGCTTGCACTTGACAAAATTACCCCCGGCGTGGTATGCAAAGATGTGGATAATGCGGCCCGCAGTTATATTGCAGAAAACGGCTATGCTGATTGCTTTGGACATGGGTTGGGGCATGGGTTTGGACTGTTGATCCATGAAGAACCGCGCTTCTCCCCAAACTGCGAAGAGGTGGTCAAGCCAGGGATCTGCATCAGCGTAGAGCCGGGTATCTATTTGTTTGGCAGGTTTGGAGTGCGCATCGAGGATACGGTATGCATCACCGAAAACGGCTATATCAATTTCACACACTCCCCCAAGGAGCTTATCATCCTATAAACATCATGGAGGAACAGCATGCTTTCAGCAGGAGAATTCAGAAAAGGTCAAACCATCGAAATTGACGGGCAAGTATGGGTCATCGTGGATTTTCAACATGTCAAGCCGGGCAAGGGCGCAGCCTTTGTGCGCACCAAGATCAAGAACGTCATACAGGGCAACGTGCTTGAGCGCACTTTCAACCCGACCGAGCGCTACCCGCGCGCGCATGTGGAATCCAAGACCATGGAATATCTGTACAACGACGGTACCCTGTATTATTTCATGGACAACGAGACGTTCGAACAGCTCCCGCTGAACCAGGAGCTTGTAGAAGATGCGATGCCCTATGTCAAAGAGAATTCGAATGTGGAGGTCAAGTTCTTCAAGGGACAGGCTTTCTCGGTGGAGCCGCCGAACTTCGTGGAATTAAAAGTCGTACAGACGGATCCGGGTGTCAAGGGCGATACCGCCACCGGTGCCACCAAGCCCGCAACGCTGGAAACGGGCCATGTGGTCAACGTTCCGCTGTTCGTTAACGAAGGCGACATGATCCGCATCGACACGCGCATCGGCGAGTATATGTCACGTGTATAAGCCACATTTATGACATTAAAAGAAAAGGACCGGTACAAAGCCGGTCCTTTTTTTAAGCTCTGTTCGTGCTTAATGCTTGCTTTTTCCCAAACGAGCGTAACCAAAATAACCACGGGTAAATAATATGAATTCCAAATCATTAAAATATTTCTTTAACCCCAATGCCGTATCCATGAAGACCTCATGTCCTTTCAGCTTACGCAGCTCTTCTCGATGTTCCAAGATATATTTAAGGGCTTTTAGACGATAAAAGGCATAAATAGGCAGGTAAAAAACCTTTTCCAACCCGAACCCAAAACTGCGAAGATTTCGGGATATTTCCATCAATTCTTCTAAGCTCAATCCGGCATCTCTGATTAGCTCGCCATGAGGGCTTGTATCACACAATGCAGCATAGAAATTACGATAAGCAACTTCCTCATCGCCATTTTTTTGATGTAAAAATAGTAAAGACGCATCATCTATTGACTTGTTCAGATTTGGTGATTTTTTAATTTTCATAATTACACCCCGCAATCATAATTATTATTAACTATTATAACACTATTATATGCTGTTTAGAATCTGAATACAGAAATTTGCTCCTTTGCAAGGCAATTGATTTTTCATAGCCTGCGCAATAGACCTCACCCGGCAAAAAAGTGGAGTTTTTTGACGACTAGGACAAGAGTGGGATATTACAGAGTACACGTTCATATATTGTCTCAAAGGCGGTGATACGGATGAAGGAAAGCCAATGGATCGACGACCTGAAAGAGATACTGACGGAGCCGATTTCCCGTTCGCTTCAATTGATGGATAAAAAGATACTCGAAAATATGGATGAACTCCGCCTCAGAGCACGCAGGCCTTTGATGGTGCAGACGGGCAACGAGGATTGGTATGTGGATGCGGAAGGGAAACTGAGCCGGTCGCCCCGCTGGCCCCTGATACTAACTGAACAGGATATACGATCAACGCTGCAGCGAGCATGCCAGCACTCTATCTATGCGTACGAGCAGGAGCTCAAGCAAGGATATCTGACGGTGCGTGGCGGTTACCGTATAGGATTGTCGGGACAAATCAACACGAAGGACGGGGACATCGTCTCCATACCCTATTGTTCGGGTCTTTGCATACGGCTGATGCGGCAGATGATCGGCTGTGCCGATTGGCTGATGCCATGGATCACGTCGAGGGAGACTGTGCATTCCACGCTGATCATCTCCCCTCCGATGATGGGCAAAACGACGTTGTTAAGGGATATAGCGCGCCAGATATCAAACGGCGTGTTCGGCACCAGCGGACAAAAGGTCTGCATCGTGGATGAACGCTCGGAATTGGGAGGAAGCGTCTGCGGCGTGGCACAATTGGACGTGGGAATTCGCACGGATATCCTTGACGGCTGCCCGAAGGCCAAGGGGATGTCCATGGCGCTGCGGACGCTATCCCCCCATGTGATCGTGACCGATGAGCTTGGCGACGCAGCCGATGCCCAGGCTGTTTTGGAAGCGAGTTACGCAGGCGTAAAGGTTATTGCCTCCGCCCATGGGAACGATGAGGCAGATCTGTACCGTCGAGAAGGGCTAGCACAACTGCTGCACCATCAGGCGTTCGAACGGATCGTAGTCTTGGGCGGAAAGCCCGGGCAGGTCCAAACTGTGCTGGATGGCAGGCAGAATCCGATCTGGGTGAGAAAAGTATCATGAAATGGATTCTCTACATAGCTCTTTTGGCGGGCTGCGGTGGGTGCGGCTTCGTGTATGCAGATGAGCTGCGACGGCGTATCGATCTCTTACAGCAATTGAAATCCGCCTGGCAGACCCTGCACACGCGCATTCAATACTTTGCCGACCCGCTGCAACAAGCCCTTAAGGAATCGGCCGAACTGGTATCCGATCAGGCAAAAGCACTTTTCCTCCATGTTACGGGTCTTCTTCAAAACGGCTTCGATATTCGGTCCGCGATGGCCCAATCGCTTGAAGAGATCGTGGCCGACAAACCTATATACGGATGTCTCAAGGATAAAGATAAGCAGGCGCTGCTGTCCTTTGCAGAGCGCCTGGGTTCCGACAGCAACACACAAAAGGCCTCCTTTGCTTTTATGGACGGGTATCTGAACGAAGAGATAGCGTCCGCACAACAGCGCTTTCACTCGCACGCACGGTTGTATCGCGCTTCCGGTTTGCTGTTCGGTATGTTGTTGGTCGTACTATTTTGGTAAAAGGGGTCAGAAGGCATGAGCGTGGATTTGGTGTTTCGAATCGCGGCAATCGGCATCATCGTGGCAGTACTCAATCAGCTGCTCTCCAAAGCGGGAAGAGACGATATGGCGACAATGGTGACGATTGCGGGACTTGTCATCGTATTGTTCATGGTCATCAATTTGATAAGCGGCCTGTTTGACAACGTCAAACGAATATTCAACCTGTATTAGCCATGATACAGATTGTAGCCATCGGCCTAATCGGTGGGATCCTCACAATGCTGTTGAGGCCCTATCGTCCGGAGATAGCCCTGATCGTAGCGATGGCCACCGGTGTCATCATACTGTTGTCCGTCATCAACGTCGCATTCAGCACGATCACCTACTTGCAGCAGATAAGCTCCAAATTTGCCGTGGATACATCTTTGTTCTCCACCATGCTGCGCGTGACGGGCATCGCCTATATTGCCGAGTTTGCGGTTCAGACTTGCAAGGATGCGGGAGAGTCCGGCATTGCATCCAAAATCGAGCTTGGAGCGAAGATCCTTATCCTTGGAATGTGCGCGCCCGTTGTGATGGACCTGCTTCAGATGCTCACGCAAGTGCTGCCCTAGGAGATACCGATGAAGAGATGCCTGATCCTCATATTGGCAGTAATCATGATGCTAACGCCGCTTGGCATATCCTTTGCGGCGCCATATCGGGATAACGACAACGACGAGGAAATCGATGCAACGCTGACCAAGATCATTCAAGGTCTTGACCTTGACAACTTCAACGACCAGCTCAACAAGAGCGATTTGGCGAAAAACATTTTTGGGCATACGGATATCAACACGATCATCTCCAACATCAGCAGAGGCGTAAGCACCTATAACGCTTGGGACATCCTCAAGGCGCTCTTCTCGAGGTTTATGGACGCCTTAAAGGGAAATCTGCTGCTTGTACTGCAGTTCCTGGCCATCGCCATCATCATGGCGTTGCTTGGCGCCGTGGGTCCGACGGTATTAAGCGGCGAAATCGCGGAATTGTGTCAGTTCATTGGATATCTTTTGGCGGTAATACTGGCGGGCCGCACGCTTGCAACCGTTTTTTCCATTGGGATTACGGCAATCACTACGCTTACGGGTGTCATGCAGTCCGTGTTTCCCGTGCTCCTCACGCTGCTAACGGCGCTTGGAAGTACGGCCAGCGTCGGCGTGTTCCAGCCGGCGATGACCATACTGACAGGCAGCATCGTGGCGCTGATCAAGAACATCTCCATGCCCGCAATTCTCACAGGCGGCGTGTTGACGATTGTGGAGCACATCAGCTCACGAATCCAGATCAAAAGCGCAACGAACCTGGTGATGAAATGCGCGCAATGGCTCACTGCTGTGGTATTCGTCGTATTCCTGGGCGTTACGGCACTACAGGGACTGACAAGCTCGACCTTTGACGGGGTGTCTGTGAGAACGGCAAAATTCGCAATTGATAAATTCGTTCCCATCGTGGGCGGTATGTTCTCCGATACGGTGGATACGCTTCTTGGCTGTTCCGTACTCGTCAAACAAGGAGTGGGCGTCATAGGTCTCATTATGCTTGCGGCGTCGATATTGGAACCCGTCATCCAGATGGCTGCCATTGCGATCTCCTTCCGTGTGGCGGCTGCCATCATCGAGCCGTTTGGGGAAAAACGCCTTCCCGACTGCCTCAACGGCATGGCGCACGTCTTCACGCTGCTGTATATCGCGGTGCTCGCAGCAGGCACGATGATGTTCATCCTGCTGACCCTCGTGATACGCGCGGGAAACATCAACATGATGTTGAGGTGAAAGCATGCAACAAGTGTATCAATGGGCAATACAGGTAGCCGCCATAAGCTTATTGTCCTCGTTGTTTGAGATGCTTTTGCCCAATGGCAACATCAAGCGTTTCGGGCGGGTTGTGCTGGCCCTGACGGTGGTGATAGCTTTGTTAAAACCAATTTTGACGTTGATAAAAGGATATGCATAGACGCACAATGCGCCCCATACAATGGAGAAAGGAGGAAGACATGGGCATTTTCGGCAAAAGGATTTCGTTATTCCAAGGCATAACGGATAAAAAGAAACTGGAATGGCTAGGTATCATCGTCGTGGTCGTGCTGATCGTGCTAATCGGTTGGCCAGTATTTGCAAAGAATAACACCACCACCACAACACAGACCAGCAGCAGCGAATTCGATGCAACACGTGAACAGCATGAGCTGGAGGCGATCCTTTCCACCATCAAGGGAGCCGGGAAGGTTAAAGTACTCATCACCTATGAGACGACGACGGAAATGGTACCGGCATATGACAGCGATACGACCATATCCAGCAGCAACGGGACCCAAAACGAGACACAATCTCAAAAACCGGCTACCGGCAGCGATGGCACCATCGTTCTGACGCAACGTCGGCCCAAGATACTGGGCGTTGTGGTGGTTGCCGAAGGAGCTTCCAATATGAGCGTAAAGCTGATGCTTTCCCAGGCCGTTCAAACTTCGTTGGGCGTGACGGCGAGTAAAGTTGAAGTATTTGAAATGAAACCCTAGAGAGGTGGCTGCAATGAAAAAGATACATCTGAGCAAAAGGCAATGGATTTTTACGGGGCTCGTCCTGCTGTTGTGCATCACAGGCGTTGTCAACTATTTCTTCAGTGAGAGCCTCGGGGGACAAAAAGCGATTGTCACCCAGGGCGATCAAAGCGCTTCCGCGAATTTGAACTTCTACACGACGTTCCGAGCGGAACGCAAACAGGCGCGCGATCAGGAGATTGCGTATCTTGACTCCGTCATAAACGACGCGAAGACGGATTCCGCGACAAAGAAGAAAGCACAGGAACAGAAACTGGCGCTTGCGTCGTCCATCGAACAGGAAATAACGGTGGAGGGTCTGGTTAAGGCACTTGGATTTGCGGATTGCGTCGTGACCATTAAAAAGGGTTCTGTTAACGTCGTGGTGGAGAACACCGCAGCGCTGACATCCACGCAGGCTGCCAAGATCTTTGAGATCGTTCGCAAAGAAACCGGGGAGTCTAGCGATAACATCAAGATCATGCCGAAGAACTGATGGATGTTAAATAAATCGCATCTCTTTACTCAATGCGGGCGCTGCCCGCATTGATCGCTATTGCAGGTGTAGAGGTCAAGAATCCGTGTTTCGTAATTGCATAATTGTGCATATCCGGTACGACGATTTACCTTTTGGGGCGGCACAAGGTGCAGTCATCCGAATGGAGAACGTTGTGCATCCATTTTGATTCTGCTATAATGTGCTTACATTACAGTGGAGGTGTCTATCTGAATGGCTGACAATAAAATTCAGGAAGTAGAAGTCAAGGCTGAAAAAGCCGGTAAGATAACGTTCAATAATGATGTGATCGCCACCATTGCCGCGCTGGCTGCGGTTGATATCCCGGGCGTTGCCGGGATGAGCGGCGGGTTTACAGCCGGCGTTGCGGAACTTCTGGGACGTCGGAACCTGACCAAGGGCGTCAAGGTCGAAGTTGGAACGCAAGAGTGCGCCATTGATCTGAATTTGATCATAAAATACGGAAGCAAGATACATGAAGTTTGTCAAAACATTCAACAGAGCGTAAAGGCTTCCGTCGAGATGATGACAGGACTGCGCGTAGTGGAAGTAAACGTTCACGTGCAAGGCGTCGAAATCGACAAGAAGGAAATCGAAGCGCAGCCGCAGGTGCCTCAGATCGAAGCTAAGCCGGAAGAGCAACCCCCGGCCAGAGTGCGATAATCGGAATAATGCCCTCCCACAGGGAGGGTATTTTGAAGCAAGCTATTGGACAAGCAGAGAAAAGGAGTCTTTTGGATGCGAATTGGTGATAGGGTGTTGTTGATAATCGCAATGCTGTTATGCATCGCGGTCAGTGCGTATCTGTTTGCCATCGTGTGGGGCTTGCTTCCATTACAGAGACTTGTCCAAGTCCTGTACAACATCATGGACGCATGGTATTATCGCATCGGCGTAACGGCGCTTCTGCTGCTTATGGCAATCGGATTTGTCAGGCTTCTGTTCGTAAGGACTGGATCCGGTCAGGTATTGCTAAAAGAAGGCATCGCAATCAATCAGGCCGGGGATGTCCGTATATCCGTGGAGGCCTTGCGGCAGATGTGCGAAGAGGTTGCGAAAAGCGACCCTCGCATTGAAATGCTTAGTTGTTCTGTGAATTCGACGGCGCAGGGACTTGTCATCGGAATCAAGGCGCACTGCCGTGGCGAGCAATACATACCCGCCATCGTGGAGGCTCTTCAGCAGAAGATCTCTCAGATGCTCAGGGAATCCTGCGGTATCACAACTGCCAAGATTCAGGTGCTGGTCGAAAAGGCGGAAGTTCCCAAGATATCCACAAGTACAGTTCAGGCCAAGGAACCGTCTGCCCAATCGGATGCTGCAAGTGTGGATACGGGAATAGCGAGTGAGGAAACGACACATGGATGACAAGAGAATCGAGGAATTCTTAGCGAGAAACCGGAGCGCTATCACAGGCGGCTTGATCGGTCTTATCGTGTTTTTATTGTTTGTAGGCCTGGGCTTTTTCAAGACGTTGCTGCTGGTAGCGTTCGTGGTTGTCGGGGTTTATTTTGGATCAAAACGAGAAAATTGGGAACGCTTCTTGCGCTATATTTCTAATCTCTTCCCGGATAACAGGGAGTAAGGAATACGTATGTCTCGAAAAAATGCCAGGGATATTGCCATGCGGATGCTCTATGCGGAAGATATGGGCGGCAACATAGGGCTCGAGGATCTCACATTTGATCTGGAAGTCGAATCCGGTGATATCAGCGCCGAGGACAAAAGCTATATTTCGTCGATCGTCTCCGGCTTTACCCTAAAGTGCCAGGAAATCGACAACCTTATCGAAAACATGGCAAATGGCTGGAAAGTATCCCGTATCGCCCGTGTTGACTTGGCTATTCTCCGATTGGCAGTCTACGAATTGAGCTATGGCGACAAGGTACCGCAATCGGTTGTCATCAACGAAGCGGTCCGACTGGCAAAGAAATACGGCGCAGAAAAATCGGGTTCATTTGTCAATGGTGTGCTTGGCGGCGTCGTAAGAGCGCCGCAGGACGAAGTGCAATGAAAGTCTCATTGGGGCTGGATACCAGCTGCTACGTCACGTCGGCAGCGCTGGTAAGTGAGGCGGGCGAAGTTCTCTACAACGGGAGGATACCGCTTCAGGTCGAAGAAGGAGGGCTTGGGCTCAGACAAAGCGAAGCCTTTTTTTTACACGTTCGCCAGCTTCCGGCATTACTGGAAAAAGCTTTTGAACTGGTTCGAAAAAACGGATGGACCGTAGGCGCCATCGGCGCAAGCGACGCACCGCGCGATGCCCTTGATTCCTACATGCCGGTTTTTCTTGCAGGATTGTCAACGGCAAAGATACTGGCCTCATCCCATGGTATACGGGTGCATGTGTTTTCACATCAACAGGGACACCTGCGTGCAGCGGAGATCGGATGCCCCCCATTGCCAGATAGCTACATAGGTATGCATCTGTCCGGCGGTACGACACAAGTCGTTCGGGTGGATCGAAATTCATGGACAACCTCCCATATCGCAGGCACTACGGATATCAGCGCAGGCCAATGGATCGACCGCATCGGTGTTCTGATGGGCTGCCCGTTTCCCGCGGGACCATCTTTGGATGCCCTGGCGCAAAGCGGCCATCGGAATCAAAAGAGTATCGGCATCCCGTTTAGGGACGGTCATCTGAGCTTTTCCGGCGCCGAAGCGGAAGTGAAGAGGCGTTTGCTACAGGGTGAAGACAAGGCGGATATTGCGTTGGAAATGTTTTTAAGCCTGAGCCGCGCGATATGCAAAGCCCTGATGTTCGCATATGAAATGACCGGGCTTCAAGACGCGCTCATAGCCGGAGGCGTTGCTGCAAACAGCCTTGTCCGCCAAGAAGTTATAAACATGATGGCAAAACGTTGCCGGGATTTGCACATATGGTTCGCGCAACGCGAATACGCGGGCGACAACGCGGCAGGCACTGCGCTGTTGGCCATGGAAAGGGAGGTTACGCATGCTCAGTGAACTCATAGAGCGTTTCAGTTTGACCGTGTCCCAGCTTAACGAGTATGCGAACCGCCTGTTGATGAATGACGAACTGCTTTCTGGTGTTCTCGTAAGCGGGGAAGTTTCTAACTTTCGCAAGTATCCGTCCGGTCATTGGTACTTCTCGCTCAAGGATGAGCAGAGCACAGTGAAGTGTGTGATGTTCAAGCAGAGCAACCGCAGTGTCGCTTTTGACATAACCGACGGCATGCATGTTACGGTTGGCGGCTATGCAAACATTTACCTGCGGGATGGTACTTTCCAGCTCTATGTTCAGACCATGCAGTGTGAAGGCGCAGGATCGCTTTACGAGCAGTTCGAACATCTGAAGCGAAGCCTTGCGGAAAAGGGGCTGTTCGACGCTTCGCATAAAAAACGCATACCCAGATACCCAAAGCGCATTGGCGTGGTGACCAGTTCAGCCGGAGCCGTGATACGCGATATCATTGAGGTTTCCAGAAGGCGTAATCCCAATGTGGACATCCTGCTTGTGCCCGTAAGCGTGCAGGGTAAAACAGCGGCTGCCGAGATCGCCCGTGGCATACATATGCTCAACCAAAGGGACGACATCGATGTGATCATCATTGGACGCGGCGGCGGCAGCATAGAAGACCTTTGGGCGTTCAACGAAGAGATCGTCGCATATGCCATCTATCAAAGCCGTATCCCCATCATCAGCGCCGTGGGACATGAGACGGATACAACCATCAGCGATTATGTGGCCGACCTTCGCGCGCCTACGCCAAGCGCGGCTGCGGAGCTTGCCGTTCCGCTGTTCGATGCGTGGCTACAGGCCTTGGATATCGCCGCAAGTAGGATGCAAGCGGCTACGGCCAACCGGATGATGCAAAACAATAAGCACTTGCTGGCTCTGCAATCTGCAATAAGCCCAAATCGCATGAAAGCATATGTTATGCTGCGGGAAAACCGCCTTTTTCAATGTGCGCGGCGTCTTGACAAGGGTGCGGCCGATGCGATGCAGCGCCTGTTCGAGCGCATCCGGTTTTCAGAAGCCAAACTTTATGCGTACAGTGTTCAATCGGTACTCAACAGAGGCTATGCCCTGATATTGGATGAAGCGTCACAAAGAGCCGTAGGCAGCGTCGATGGTCTTGCGATTGGGCAAAGCATACGGATGATATTCAAAGACGGTCATGCAAGAGCCGACGTGACGCGCTTTCAAAGGCGGGAAGGTGAGGAAAATGACTGAAAACGTCGAAACATTGAGCTTGGAACAGGCAATGGATGAATTGGAAGCCATTGCGGGCAAAATGGAACAGGGTAATGTGAGCATGGAAGAGACCGTACAGCTG
>CAZHNN010000023.1:27919-28157 GCA_964533965.1 uncultured Clostridia bacterium
GTATGAGCGCGGCATGGCACTTGCGAAACATTGCCGAAGCAAGCTGGACGGTTACCAATTGCGCATACAGGTATTGCAGAACGGAGAGGAAAAAAACCTTGAACTATGATGCGATTTACCGCGGCTACATGGGCTTCATTGAACCTTCGTTGGAAGAGGCGCTCATCGGATTGTATCCCGCGCTCAAGGATGCAATGGCGTACAGTCTTATGAACGGCGGAAAGAGGCTGCGACCTGT
>CAZHNN010000023.1:28219-32534 GCA_964533965.1 uncultured Clostridia bacterium
GGGATATTCGCAAAGCGGTCAGTTTTGCTTCCGCTATCGAGATGATCCATACCTACAGTCTCATCCATGACGATTTGCCCTGTATGGATGACGACGACCTCAGGCGTGGAAAGCCGAGCAACCACCGGATATATGGTGAGGGAATGGCTGTGCTTGCGGGAGATGGTCTTCTAAGCCTCGCGTTTGAGATCATGAGTGAACAGGTTACCAAATACCCAGGCAATGCAGCGCTCTGTCAAGCGATGTATTGCGTAGCACGAAACTGCGGTGTCACAGGCATGGTGTCCGGACAAGCCCGCGATCTTGCAAGTGAAGGCAAGCAGATTTCCTCCAACGAACTGCGCCGCCTACAGACGGAAAAGACGAGCGCACTGATCAGCGCAGCCTGCGTATCCGGAGCACTTATCGGAGGGGCGGATGAGACGCAGCGAAGGGCTATGGAGAGCTATGGTCTGCATCTTGGGTTGGCATTTCAAATAGCCGACGACATTCTGGATGTCACGGGTGATGAACAAACGCTGGGCAAGACGCCTGGCAAGGATGAAAAAGCCGGAAAGCCGACATATCCATTGATGTACGGATTAGAACAAGCAACGCTGTTGGCACGAAGGAGCGCAAATCTTGCCATTGAAGCGTTGGAACCATTCGATGGTAAAGCTGATTTCTTAAGAAAAACGGCGATATCGGCCGTATTACGGAGCAATTAAGACCTATCCGACTCTGCCGTCGATTCATCGACAAGGGAATTTAGTGTACGTCATACGTGGTTTATAGGCGGTTTTGAGTTTTCGGGAACATATGATATAATGATAGCTCGGTGGTGCAGTATCCTAGTCGGAGTACGACGCGCTTGAAGGCGGGGCTAAAAATCCGTCAATGGCACATCGATGAAGTCTCTTGTGTTGGCTTCTTTCGCCCAGATTGGGGCTGATGCTGGAGGTTAAGAAAGTCGGGCGGTTTGCAATGGCATGCAAGTTCAAACCCGGCTTTCGTGGAGGCCCGATGGGGTGGGAATTGATCTACTCCTCGGGGTATGAACCTGTCATGCGGCTAAACGCTGTGTACAGTGTAGCCTGCCTTGCGTGGTGGCGGTGGATTGCGGAACATCTTTATGGTCTGGCCAGACGATATCGATGATTGCCGAATGAAACCGTGAGCTGCAAAAGAGGATAGGGCCGCCGGTCTCCGTCGAGGAAAGCTCCTAGGCTGTTGGAAAGGCATGCCGGGGATTACAGTGTGCACTTTAAGGCGATCTGGTTGCGCAAGCGGAAACGCCGCGCCGTTCTGTTCAAAGGGAAACCGCCCAATCGGCGACGAGGGGTAGAGGACGGGGAAATCCTACCAGACCACATGGCGCAAGGTTTACCCGGTGTGTCACCACCGAATGTATTTTAGGGATTGTTGATGAAGATAGACCTACCAAAATCGAAACGAAAAAATCATGGCGGCGCTTTACAATGGGCGCTCCAAGTTTTTATATTGACTCTTTTACTATCCGGGGCGATATCCTTTGCTTCGGATTTATTGATGCGCAACGCTTCGCTGCTGCCTGCATTTCTTGTATTGATCCTGTTGATATTGTTGGGCGTTGTATCCGATATGTTGGGAGTTGCCATCACCAGTGCAGATCAAGCACCTTTTATCGCGATGGCATCAAAACGAGTGCGTGGTGCTAAGGAGAGTCTGAGCATACTAAAAAATGCCGAGCGGTATTCCAATATTTGCAATGACGTCATCGGTGACATATCAGGCATCGTCAGCGGTTCAGCTGGTGCTGTGATCGCCGCCCTATTGACGTATCATTACGGCGCTGTTCCAGCCGTTGCATGGGCTGTTATCACGGCTGCGCTCATCTCTGCGCTGATGGTTTCTCTCAAATCCATAGGCAAAGGGATAGCGATGAACAACAGCAGGCAATTGGTGCATCTATTGGGGAGAATCTTCTCCTTGTTTGCACGGTAAGGAGATTGGATTTGAACATCCTGAGTTCCATCAAAAACACCGGCGACCTAAAACGCCTCAGTCATGCGCAGCGTTCCGTGCTTTGCGCTGACTTGCGTGAATATATCTTCAAGACCGTCGCAGTAAACGGCGGTCATTTGGCGTCCAATTTGGGCGTCGTCGAACTGACGGTTGCACTTCACAGCGTATTCGATACAAGCGTCGACAGGATCGTATGGGATGTCGGCCACCAATGTTATGCACACAAGATATTGACAGGACGAAAGGAAAACTTTCATACCATCCGCCAGTATGGCGGACTGTCCGGTTTTCCCAAATACCATGAAAGCATTCACGATGCTTTTGATACCGGGCATGCATCCACCTCCATTTCCGCGGCGCTGGGCCTCGCCCGCGCCAGGGATTTGCTGCACCAAAGGCATAAGGTCATCGCCGTGGTGGGAGACGGAGCCCTGACCGGCGGCATGTGCTTCGAAGCGTTGAACGATGCCGGTCAGAGCAAGACGGATTTACTCGTTATACTCAACGACAATACGATGGCCATTTCCAAGAGTGTCGGAGGGATGACGACATATCTTAGCAAGCTTCGCGCAAGCCCCGGATACCTTCGTTTCAAGCGACGGGTCAAGAAGACACTCAGTTCCATTCCAGGCATTGGCCGCGGCTTGTTCAAGTTTGCCGAGGGTGTCCGCGACCGCGTTAAGTTCTTCATGTTGCCGCGTGTGTTCTTTGAAGAAATAGGATTCACCTATCTCGGCCCAATAGACGGGCATGATCTGCCCACGCTGATCGAGGTATTGGAGGATATCAAGCATTTCGACCAGCCCGTCTTTTTGCATCTGATGACGCAAAAAGGCAAAGGGTACGGCCCCGCCGAAGAGGATCCGGAACAATATCACGGGTTGGGGGCCCACAACAACGGCTCTGTACCTGTGGCACTTCCTTCCAACGGAACGCTCGTATGCAAGACGCTGTGCGAGCTGGCCCAAACGGATGAGCGCGTTGTAGCCATCACGGCAGCGATGACCTCGGGAACCGGGCTGCCTTGGTTTGCAAAGGAATATCCCAAGCGCTTTTTCGACGTATCCATCGCGGAACAGCATGCCGTCACGATGGCTGCAGGCATGGCGCGCGGCGGCATGCGTCCTTTCGTTGCGATTTATTCAACCTTCTTGCAGCGCGCCTATGACCAAATCATACACGACGTATGCCTTCCGAATCTTCCGGTGGTATTCTGCATCGACCGTGCGGGACTGGTCGGCGCCGACGGTGAAACGCATCATGGCTCGTTTGACATCGCGATGTTGATGCCAATACCCAATATGCAGATATTCGCTCCCTGTGACCAGAACGATCTCGTCTGTGCTCTGAGGGAAGCGCTCAACAGAGAAGGGCCCAGCGCCATACGCTATCCACGGGGCACACTGCCACTGGCAAAGGAACAGCGGACGGACTGCAGCCCATGGAGAACGGTTCTCCCCCATACCGATGTGACGCTGATTGCAGCCGGCCGAATGAGCGTCCTTGCCGGCACTGCTGCACAAGAGTTGCGAAAGCAGGGCATTTCCGTGGGTTTCGTTGAAGCATGCCGGATCAAACCGTTGGATGAGAAGACGCTTAGCGAAATCGCAACTTGCAGCAAACATGTCATCACGCTCGAGGATGGAAACGCAATAGGCGGGTTCGGTTCGGCCATCTCGCAGTGGTCGTCAGACCATTGTGCATTCCGCGTACATGCTGTGGGTCTTCCGGACCGTTTCGTCGAACATGGAGAGGTGCCGGAACTGATGCAAAGCATAGGCCTTACACAACAATCCGTTGTGGATATGGTGCTGCGATGCAAGGAGAACGCCGATGCCTGAGCGTTTGCGACTGGATCTGAAGCTGGTGGAGCTTGGGCTGGCGCAAAGCCGGGCGAACGCGCAGGCGTTGATATTGGCCAACGATGTGCTCGTCAACGGAACCGTAGCACAGAAAGCATCCCAGCCGATAAGTGATGCCGATGAGGTTGCTTTACGGGAAAAGCTCAAATATGTCAGCCGCGGCGGACTCAAGCTTGAAAAGGCTTTGTCTGTCTTTCCGATCGTTGTGAAGGACAAGGTGTGTCTGGATATTGGGGCTTCCACGGGTGGTTTCACTGACTGCCTTCTTCAAAACGGTGCTAAGCAGGTATACGCCATCGACGTGGGACATGGACAGCTGGATTACAGCCTGCGCCAACATCCATCCGTCATATCCATGGAAAGGTACAACGCGCGCAATCTGGACGTTTCAGACATTGAACCTGTGTCCTTCGCTTGCGCCGATGTTTCTTTCATATCGTTAAAACACATTTTAAAGCCGCTGTACCACT
>CAZHNN010000023.1:32544-38010 GCA_964533965.1 uncultured Clostridia bacterium
GTTCAAGACGCAGAAGCGGTTGTTCTGATAAAACCCCAATTTGAAGCAGGTAGGGACAAAATCCAAAAGGGCGGCGTCGTACGAGATCCCTCTGTGCGTATGCAGGTGTGCCTCGAGATCATGAGGTTTTCCCAAGACTTCGGCTATGCTGTCAAAGGGCTGGATGTGTCCCCCATCAAAGGGCCGAAGGGAAACGAGGAATACCTGCTTTGGCTGGGAATGAAGGAAACAAAGCAGGAAGATGAAACCTTGGTATCATGGTCTAAACGGGTCGCGGGTGTCAATTAGTCGATTGAATTGTATCCAAACAATGCATTGTATTTTATACAAGGTATTTGTATAATACTTGTCAGGAGGCGGTGGCATGCGTTCCGTTTGTATCATGGCCAATGCTCAGAGTCATCTGGCGGAAAAACAAATTAAGCGGATGATCGACAGCTTGGCAGAGAATGGATTTCATTCGTACTGTATGCCGGAATGTGCCTCCCATTTTGACCTGAAGATTTTTCAACCGAATATTCATTCAGTAGATTTTGCTGTGGTGTTTGGCGGAGACGGAACACTGTTACAGGCAGCACGTTGCTTCAGCGTTTTGGATATTCCGATCCTGGGCATCAATCTGGGGACGCTGGGATTCCTTTCGGAAATCCAACCGGAAGATTTCGAGCAGTCTCTGAATCAAATAAAGTCGGGACAATACCGCATAGAACACCGGACGATGCTCAAGGGCATGCTCAACGAAAAGGACAAGCCTTTGCAGGATGACATACTTGGGTTGAATGAAGTGGGCCTGTTTCGGGATATCGACGGCGGTGTTGTGCGCATCAGCGTCTACAGCGACGGCGTATTCGTTGGGACCTATTCCTGCGACGGTGTGATGGTAAGCACCCCAACCGGTTCGACAGCCTATTCGCTGTCCGCAGGCGGACCCATTGTGGAGCCTTCGGTCGATTGCCTTCTGCTGATCCCGGTTTGCGCACATTCGCTCTATGCGCGCCCAATCGTCTTGCCTGCGAATGCAAAGGTGGAAATGGCGGTATACGGAAGGCGAGATAGCTGCAAGGTTCTGGCAGATGACTATAAATTCGCCTCTTCGGTCAGGTATTCCGGAAAACTGTTGGTAAACAAGGCAGACCATAACGCCCAGTTCATCCGGCTGAATCAATGGAATTATTTTGAGCAGCTGCGTGCTAAGCTTGCCGAATGGAATACCCCACAATGGGAGGATCAACAAGAATGAAAAACAAAAGACAGGAATTGATTCTGGAGCTCATCGAAAACGCAGACGTGGAGACGCAGGATGAGCTTGCAGAATTGCTCAAAAGCAGGGGGATGTCGGTCACACAGGCTACGATATCAAGGGATATTAAGGATCTGCGTTTGATCAAGACATTGTCCGACAAGGGCGTTTACAAGTATATCCCTGCTGAAAACGGTGATTTTCGCAATCAGAGCGCATTGATCCGCATCTTTTCCGATACGGTGACCGGCGTGGAATCCACCGGAAATCTCATCGTGATTCGCACGCTTACAGGGACTGCCAACGCGGCTGCCGAAGCGCTGGATTCGCTTCATTGGCCGGAGGTATGTGGCTCCATAGCGGGCGACAATACCATCTTTGTGGCGCTTCGCGAGGGTGTTAACGTGAGCGAGATCGTCCGGAAGCTGAAGAGGATGTCTAAATAATTCATGCTGCAACGCATCGAAATACACCATATTGCGCTGATCGATGAAGCGGTGGTTGAATTTGCCCCCGGATTGAATATCCTTACGGGCGAAACCGGTGCGGGTAAATCCATTTTGATCGACGCTGTGAATCTGGTATTGGGAGTCCGGGCTGATCGTGAATTGATTCAGGCAGGATGCCCCAAAGCGATTGTAGAAGCGGTTTTTGTCGATTCGGCACATTGCTGCGATGCGATGCTCGAAAAACTGGGCATTGAACCTGAAAATTTGCTGACGCTCTCCAGAGAGATGTTTGCGACAGGGCGCAACGTGTGCAGGATCAACGGTACATTGGTCAATAACGCTTCTCTTCAACAGGTCAGCGAAAAGCTCATCGATATCCACGGCCAGCATGAACACCAGTCGCTCTTCAACGCTCAATTGCACATCGATCTACTCGATGCCTTCGGCGGTAAAGAAATAGCCGATGCCAAGACGTCAATGTTGAACGAACTGTCGGCTCTACGCAGGTGCATGCGAGAATTGAACCAATTCGGAGCGGACAACGGGGAACGGGAGCGGAAGCTCGATATACTTCGCTATCAGTTCGAGGAGATCACAAATGCCAGGCTTAAACCGGAAGAGGATACGGCGCTGCAACGGCAGCGCATCCTTATGAACAATTCCCAGCGCATCGCAGAAGTGTTCTCCACGGTGGATCAAAGCCTGCACGGCGAGCACAGCGGCTTGCAGGATACGTTTCGTTCGATATGCCACGAGCTTCGCTCAATTGCATCCTTTGATGAGGCATATCAATCGCTGGCAGACGAATTCGACGAGCTGTACTATTTGCTTGAAAGCGCCGTAGGGTCTTTTAATAAGAAACATCAGCTTTTGGATTTCGATCCTGATCTCGCAGAAGAGATCAGCAGGCGCCTGGATGAGATTACGATGCTCAAGCGCAAATACGGCGGCAGCATTGAGGCGGTACTTTCCAATGCCACGTCAGTGGAATCGGAGATCGACCGTCTCGCCAATGCGGAAGATCGCATCAAAAGCCTTGAGGCAGATAAAATAAGGATATTGGAATGCCTGCACCAAAAGTGCATGCAACTGCACGATCTGCGAATGCAGGCTGCACAGCGCTTCGAGCGCAGCGTCACAAAAGAGCTGGAAGATCTGGGTATGAGCCGCGTACGCTTTGCTGTGTCTTTTGCTCCAATTCCGGGTAAACCCGCCGAAGATGTGCAGCAATACCACCAGAATGGGCTGGATCACGTGGAATTCATGCTCAGCGCCAATCCGGGTCAGCCGCTGCGCCCCTTATCCCGTATCGCATCGGGCGGAGAGGCGTCGCGCATCATGCTTGCGCTCAAGAACATATCCGCACAGCTTGACGGCATCGACTGTCTGATTTTTGACGAGATAGATACCGGAATAAGCGGCAACATGGCGCATGTGGTTGCACAAAAGATGGCTGCCATTTCCCGTGGCAGGCAAGTGCTGTGCATCACGCATCTTGCGCAGCTTGCATGCATGGCGGATACGCATTTTCTGATCGAAAAGCTTGCCGAACGGGATTCTACCAAGACCACGGTCACCTTGCTGGATGAACAGGCCCGATCACTTGAAATCGCAAGGCTTTTGGGAGGGCAGGGCGAAAGTGGGCACGGCCTCGCGCATGCCAAGGAAATGATTTCCCAAGCAAATGTCTATAAGAATTCGTTGTAACAATGGCATCGTTTTCATATCACTCAAACCATTTATCCTAAACAGGCAATCCTTTTACCAGGCGACCCACAAATACTTGAGGCCTTTTGACGACATGTGCGTCAAAAGGTGATCTTCAAACGAAACAGAATACCAAAACAGCACCGCCGACGCATGAAGCGCAGGCGGTGCTTAATTCGCTGACAAACTTTCAGTTTGTCAGCGATTAGTTATGAAAGCAGCCTGAATGGACAGGATAGAAGGCGAACCCAAAAGGAGGATTCCGTCTTGGCCAAATGGTTGCGTTCGATTGGAATATTCTTGGCGCTAGCCGTTTTTTCTTTGAATTTCATTCACATATCACTTCCACAGGGTTTGCCCGACAGAATTTATCTGAAAACCGGCGAGCCTTTTGTTCTTCAGGCTGATCTGCCGATTACCGCAAGTGTTAACGTTACATCTTCAAACAGCCGGATTCTCATCAACGGAGAAATCGTAACCGATAAAGGCGAAAACATCGATCTGAGTAAACCCGTCACCATTGCGGCAAGCGGCTCGGGGGAAGCGGTCATATCGTTCAGGCTCGCGGGCATGACGATCCGCAACATGAAGCTACTTGTTGATCAGGACCGCGTTGTGATTCCGGGTGGCGAATGCATCGGCGTGGCGATGTATACAAGGGGCGCTCTTGTCGTCAGCACCGGTGATATACAACAGGAAGACGGCGCAAAGGTAAACCCCGGGAAATTGGCAGGCATACGTGAAGGTGATGTGATCATAGCCGTCAATGGTGAGCAGATCCAAAATGCCAACCATCTGAGCCAGCTTATCACGGACAGCAAGCAGGATCTGCAGTTCACCTTGTTGAGAAACAATGAGGAGATAAAAGTCACGGTTCATCCCGTCAAAGACAACGTCGACGGAAAAAACCGGATAGGCCTTTGGGTCAGGGACAGCACCGCGGGCATCGGCACCTTGACCTACACGGACCCCTTTAACCAGGCATTTGCAGGCTTGGGACACGCGATATCGGATGCAGACACCAGCGAAAACCTCCTGCTCAAGGACGGCCAGATCGTACCAGCTAGGATCATCGATGTGGTCAAAGGCGAAGAGGGCGTTCCCGGAGAACTGTGCGGAATGTTTATAACAAGCGGCAATGCGTTGGGGTCGATCAAGATAAATTCGGAGCAGGGCCTTTTTGGCAAGCTCTATCAGCCTATCGCATCCTCAAAGTATCCGAACGGTTTGCCCATCGGATGGCAGAATGAGGTGAAGCTTGGACCTGCCACGATACTGTGCACGGTCGATGAACAAACGGTTGAGGAATACAGCTGCGAGATCGTGAAGATTACCCGCCAGAAGCAAGCGGCAGGCAAGGGAATGGTCATCGAGATCACCGATCCCCGATTGTTGCAGATTACAAACGGCATTGTTCAGGGCATGTCCGGAAGCCCCATCCTGCAGAACGGGAAGATTATCGGCGCCGTTACCCATGTGCTGGTGAATGATCCGCACCGCGGATACGGCATTTTCATTGAGTGGATGCTGGAGCAGTCCGATTCACTCAAGTGATTTTGACAAATGCGCCCATTGGAGTACAATGTTACCGCTTGGAGGGTTTTGGCATGGGACGCATTAAGATCATTCTGGCTGACAGAAACTATATGCATTTGGAATACCTGCAGCAGCAGTGGCAGGACGAGTCGGATTTTGATATCCACTGTATGGTAACGACTGGATCAGCGCTTTTAAGACACATAGAGCGAATAAAGCCGGACGTCATCGTTATGGATCTTATACTCGAGGAAATGAGCGGCTTTGCAGTGCTGGAACAGATGCAATGCATCGAACACAGGCCGGTTGTTATCGTATACAGTACAGCATTGGACGACGAAATTCTAAAACGCTGCGCGAAATATGGGGTTGATTTCTATATGCAAAAACCCGTCGAAGCAATCTGCCTTGCAAAGCGCATTCGAATGCTAAGCAAGCCTGATTCGCTCAGAAAGCCCGCCGTTTATGGAAACGAAGGCCATGATGCACAGGTTCGCGCGCAAATTGCCAAAGCACTCAACAACATCGGCATGC
>CAZHNN010000024.1:0-29346 GCA_964533965.1 uncultured Clostridia bacterium
TCCTGCCAGTTGGCCAAGGCAGGATGCCCCATGCGTGCTCTCGCTGATGAAATTCGTCCAGGCCGACGGCAATTGCAGCATGCGAAGCGTATGCCCGGTGGGTGCGGTATCAAAAAGGATGGCATCGAAGGCATCCGACGTACTCTCATCCGTAATAAAGCGTGAAAACTGGTCGAACGCCGCGATCTCCACGGTGCAGGAACCGGATAGCTGTTCTTCCATATTGGCAATCACGCTTTGCGGCAAAAGACCGCGGTATGGGGCGACAACCGACTCGCGGTATTCCCGAGCAGCCTCTTCGGGGTTGAGGTTGGCAACAACAAGCCCCGGTACCTCGGGTATGTCGACGCCCTTTCCATCCAACTGCATCCCGAAGACGTCCTGCAGGTTCGAGGCGGGGTCGGTGCTGATCAACAGCACCTTTTTCCCCGCATCGGCAAGCGTCACCGCCACAGCACAGGCGGTCGAGGTCTTCCCGACCCCGCCCTTGCCCGTGAAGAAAAGGTATTTTGTCAGTATTATTTTGGATACGTCAAACTGTTCCAAGGCAACCCTCCTATTGGCTTTGGCTATCGCAGCATCCGTCGCCGCAGCCGCATTCGCAACCGCAGCTGCCGCCGCCGCAATTGGATTCAACGCCGCTAAAGAATTTTTCCAGATTTTCCGGCAGCGTGTAACGTGATTCCTCCCGCTTCGCTTCGGGGGCATAGAGAGCTTTTAGGATTCCATCCATGACCATCGCTTTGGGGGGCTGGTCGTATTCCTTGCCATCAAATACGAACACACGGCAAGTGGTATCGCAGCCGCAGATGTCGCCGCAGTCGGTGCACAGGCTCTCCTTCACTTCCGAGCAGATATCTATCCCGTTAACCCGGATGGTGGGAGAGCTTACAAACCGGTACAGCTCTGCCAATTCTCTTGAGGTGATATTTACTTTGTTGACGGTGACTTCATAGCCCAAAGAATCGAAAACGCCCGCCAATTCATTAACGGCTTCGTCCACCGTCGTATCCGTTGCGATGCAGCGGGAGCAGGTGTTAAGATCGAGGTAAAGAAAATCCACGGTCAAGGGTTTTGGAGCACTGCTGTCCTGTCCGCAACGCCGCTCCATTGTGAGAACTCCTCATTGGTCGGATATGCCTTTGTCTTTGCAACGGTGCCGTCCACCAGCGTGATCGGTAGCACATCGGCCCCCTCTGTTTGAAGAAGCTCGCTTACGGTCTTGTTGGCCACAAAATCTATCGGCTCACTCGCCAGGTTGTGGCGTTTGATTGCAAAACCTAGATTTGTCAATGCATTGATGACGGTTGCCACCCTCATCAGTTCCGGGTCGATACTGGGCCCGCAGACCCCGGTTGAGCAGCACATGGCGGGATCGAAGATGTCGATTTGACTCATTGAAAAGTCCTCCTTACACTATTTTGAAGTTGGCATGCAGTCTTCGCATTTGCTTTTTACCGAAAAACAAATGCAGTCCTTCTTTTCATTCGTCAGAAGATCGATACATTGATGCAGCTTTTGAACGCTTTGTCTGTTTATGGTGTAATACATCCAGGTGGCGTCTTTGCGCCCGTTGACCAGATCGCATTCCATCAGCACCTTCATGTGGTGTGACAATGTGGATTGGCTGATGGATAACCCATCAAGCAATTGGCAAGCGCACATTTCTCCGCAGGACAGCATATCCAGAATCCGCAGCCTCGTCGGCTCACACAACGCTTTAAAGACTGTGCTTTCCTTTCCGTAATCCATCTGCATCCGCTCCGATCTTTGAATATCGACAGGCATCCATCTTCAAAGTATGCGATGGTTCGATACCCGTGAATATTTCTTTGGCTCGTTGATAAAATTATACGTCCTACATCGATCGTCGTCAATATCTATATCCATCGATATATGTAAAATATGGCTGACCATGTTGTTAAAAAGATTACCTTTTCTTTTATTGGATTTAATACTTGCATTACAATAAAGTGTTTTAATATTATGGGAAAAGTATAGAAAAGGTGGTTTGTCAAATGAAGAAGAAAGTTCTGTTCATATGCGTACACAATGCTGCCCGAAGCCAGATGGCGGAAGAATTGCTGAAAAAGTACGGCGGCGACCGGTTTGAAGTGGAAAGCGCCGGGTACGAACCTACATCCGTCAACCCTTTGGTTAAAGAGGTGATGAAGGAAGAGGGTATCGACCTATCAACTAAAATAACACAGAGCGTCTTTAAACTCTTTCAAGATCGCGTTTTCTTTGGCTATGTCATCACAGTATGCGACCGAGATAGGGAGAAAGATTGTCCGATATTCCCCGGGGTACCGCAGCGCTTTCACTGGGATTTGGAAAACCCCGAAGATTACACGGGTACCGAACAAGAGAAACTTGAAAAAGTCAGGAACCTGAAGGACAAGATTAAGGGATATGTCATTGATTTTATCAATAAGAACTAACGAAAAGCCTTGCATAGTGCAAGGCTTTTCGCTGATTTTTTCGAAGGATACTTGCCTAGTAACCATAGGTAACTAAAATTTTAAATGAGTAGGGATAGCATCTATTCTATGGCTAAACAGTGATATAATTAATGTTAGGAAATACATAGGGAGCGCAACCATGGAACCGATTCAAAAGCTCTATATTGAACCAAGCACACTTTGTAATCTTGACTGCACTATGTGTATGCGGCGAATCTGGAAGAACGAACCCATGGGCCATATGGATATGGCTCTATACCGCAAACTTATCGACGAAGTCAACGATATTAAAAGTATTCACACCATATTCTTTGGCGGAGTCGGCGAGCCTATGTTTCATCCCGAGTTTCTCGAAATGGTAAGGCTCGCAAAATCTACCGGCAAACGGGTTGAATGCGTCACGAACGGCTCAATGATGACCCCGGACCGAGCTCAAAAAATCATCGAAGCCGGTCTTGACATGGTATGGTTCAGTCTGGATGGGCTGGATGAAAAGACCTATGAAGGGATACGTGAGCAAGGAAGCTTTCAAGATGTAAAGAACAACATTATGCATATCGCCCATTTGCGTACACAACCAAATTACGCCCGTTTTAAAATCGGTTTAACCTTTGTCTTAATGAAAGATAATGTGGCACAGTTGGGTGATCTAATGGCCTTTGCAAATCGTTGTGCAGCAAAAGAGGTAAGAATTTCTCATGTATTGCCATATAGCGAAGAATCAATGGAGCAGGCGCTCTTTTGGCGTACTGTAAAAAGCAAGGCTTTTGCACAGGAAACAGAAGCAATCGAGGGCATGGGCGGGCAGATGAGCGACGATGATAGTACCGAATCTGCATCTCACGTAAATTTCCCTCTGATGGATCTATCGGATTTAACAGAAAAGCCCTTTATCCGTATGCTCTCCTCTAGCAACACTTTTTCAGTCATGGGTGAACCACTGCGACGCAAACAGGGGTATTGCCGCTTTATACAGGAGAACAACGTATTTGTCAAATGGAACGGAGAAGTGGCCCCTTGCATGGGTCTGCTACACCCGAGCGTAACATATCTGCATTATAAGCGGCGTGAAATAACCCCCAAAAGTTACGGCAACGTAGCGAATCAAACCTTGTCAGAAATTTGGTCCTCTGAGCCATATGCTGCATTCCGCGAGAAGGTCAGACAGTTCGATTTCTCCCCCTGTATTTCATGCGGTGGATGCAACTTGATTGAAGGGAACGTAGAAGACTGCTATATGAACGAGCATCCGGTTTGCGGTGCCTGTTTGTGGGCCGAAGGGATTATCCAATGTCCATAATACAAACAGAGCATAGCTATCGTATGCAAAAATTATAACCTTCGACGTAAAAAAAGCTGCTACACGAGCAGCTTTTTTGCTGATTCGCCTACAATACCATCTGCCAGATGACCTTGGCAAAGCCGCCCTCGATGTTGGACGGTGCCACATAGTCCGCCTGCTTTTTCAGCCCGGCATCTCCGTTTGCCATCGCAACGCCAAACCCTGCGGCTTTGAGCATCGTCAAATCGTTGACGCCGTCGCCAAAGGCCATAACGTTCTGCATGCGCACGTTGTAGATGTCCGCGAGCACGTTGAGTGCGTCCACCTTGCTGGCACCCTGCGGCATGATCTCCAGCCCCTCATCGCCGCTTGCCGTGATGTCCGCCGGTACGATTTCGTTTACCAGCCGGTAGATCTTCTTGCGTACAGGCGCGCTGGTATTATCAAGCTCGACGTACAACCGCTGCGCGTCGGCGCTGCACATCTGCGTCATCTCTTCCACAGTGTCGTATAAAACCATTGGCATGATCGATTCGTCCGCAAGATACGCTTGTTCGGGATCGAGATAAGCTTTTACCTGCCTGTCTTTGAGCTGGTGTGTCTGGTGCGTGCCCGAAATGCAGAATTTCGCGTCCTCCAGCTTCAGCGCCATCCTGATCAGATCCTCCACCACCTCGGGGTGGAAGCGGTTGCGGTAGCGCAGGTCCTGGATACGCGTATCCATGATCGCGGTCCCATTGTTGATGCCGCAGAACCGATCAAAATTGGCCCCAAGAACGATCTTCCTGCACTCCGTCCAGTTGCGCCCCGTCAGCGCACACACGGGGATGCCCGCCTCCTGGCACGCCCGCATCGCCCGTACGTTTTCGGGATGCGGTGTGTATACGTCGGTTAGGAACGTCCCGTCCAGATCCGTCACAATGAGTTTGACAGAAGCCATGCCATTGCCTCCTTCGGTTAAGCGCGCCCTCCGAATACGATCTTGTCGATCGCCTTCGCTACGCCTCCGTTGATGTTGGTATCCGTCACATAGTCTGCAATGCTCTTGAGCCGCTCGTCGGCGTTGCCCATCGCAACGCCTGTGCCCGCCCACAGGATCATATGGATATCGTTGTAATTGTCTCCAAACGCCATCACATTTTGCGGTTCCGCCTCATAGATGTCCGCCAGGATCGAAAGCGCTTCCGCCTTCGTTCCGTCTTTCGGCGTGATCTCCATGTTGCCCGGCGTACTGGAGGTGACTTCGACGCCCGTTACGGCGCTCAGCTTTTCATATACATCGGCCAATACCCCGGCCTGCAGTATGTTGAGGCTGAGATTGATGCGCTGCATATCATCCTTACAGGCTTCGGCCATCTCGCAAAGGCTCTTGTGAAAAATCATGGATTCCGCCCATACAGGGTCTATTTTTCTTCGTTGTTCCCAAAAGATGCGCCGCTCGCTTTGTATCCTGTCCTCGAGCAAATGCGTCTCATCGGTAGAGGAAACATTGATCTGCGCATGGGGGTATTCGGTGCAAAGCGCGAGGATGTCGTACGCTACTTTAGGGTCAAACCGGTTGCGGTACCGTAAGCTGTCGGTTTCAATATCATAGATCGCAGCGCCGTTGTTGATCACGCAGTATCTGTCAAACGGCACCTGCCGGAGAACCGGCAACACGCCCCTGCGGTTTCTTCCGGTGCAGGCACAAAACGCAATGCCATTGGCTTTGCATTTTTCAAGCGCCTTTAGATTATCCGGGTGCGGCGTCGTATGGCTGGCCAAAAAAGTACCGTCAAGATCCGTTGCGATGAGTTTTATTTCGGCCATATCTGCTCCCGATTCAATGCAAAGCGGTACAGCGCCTTGGCAAAACCATCATCGGCATTTGCACAGGTCACCGCATCTGCAAATTCCAAAAGAGCGGATACCGAGTTCCCCATAGCAATTCCAAGGCCCGCCCTGCTGATCATTCCAATGTCGTTCGCCCCGTCGCCGATCGCCATGGTATCGCTCAATTCGATGTTGTACAGTTTGCACACTTGTTCCATTCCATAACCCTTGTCAACGCCCTTCGGCACGATCTCCAGTTTGCCCGGCATTCCTGTTGTGATATCCACGGCATCGTAGGGCGCCAAAAGCGTTTGTATGCGGACCCCGTGCACACTCGCATCTAAACTATAGAGGATGCGCTGCGTATCCGCTGCGCACGCCTCGATCCACCTATCGATATCACGGTATACATAATACCGTTCTCCCGTAAAACCGCTCTTGCTGAATGCGACTTCCTGACGCTTAAGCATCGGCTCATCGCAGAATTCAAACAGGTTGTGTGTGTCGTACGTACCCGCCACGCTCAGCGTGGAACCGGGATGATTTCTTGCATCCTCTACAAGCGCGGCAAGAATGAATCTTACCTGTTCGCGTTTCATGCGGCGCGCATAAAGTTCCTCTCCGGTGCGCCAGTTCACGACGCCGGCTCCGTTGTTGATCACAGCCAGCTCGTCCAACTTCGCATCCGCGCATAGACCCTTGACTTCCGTATGGTTGCGCCCGCTGCACACGCAGATTCGTATGCCGGCATCCTGTACATCCCGTATTGCCTGTAAGGTCAACTCCGTAAGAATGCGATCAGACGAGAGCAGCGTGCCGTCCACATCCGTCGCAATCAGCCGTATACTACTTTGCATGGAGAAACTCGCCGATGCGCACAAGCGCAGTCTGTATGCTCTGCATGCTTGCGGCATAGGAGATGCGTACAAATCCTTCCCCGCTCTGGCCAAAGGCGTTGCCGGGGACGACCGCGATCTTCTTTTCGTTCAGCAGCTGCCTGCAGAACTCCTCGCTCGAAAGTCCGGTCGCCCGGATGTCGGGGAACGCATAGAACGCGCCCTCGGGCTCGAAGCAAGGAAGCCCTATCTCGTGCAGGCCCTTCAATAAAAAGCGGCGCCTGCGGTCGTATTCGCGCACCATTTTTTCCACCTGCGCGAAGTTGTCCTCAAACCCGCTGCGAAGCGCCTCCAGCCCGGCATATTGGCTCATCGTGGACGCGCACATGATCACGTACTGGTGGATGCGAAGCATCGGCTGCAACAGATCGCTTGGCGCCAGCATATACCCAAGGCGCCAGCCGGTCATTGCAAACGCCTTGGAAAAGCCGTTTAACACCACAGTTCGCGGATACATCGAGGGGATGCTTGCGATGGAGGTGTGCCGTCTGCCATAGGTCAATTCGGAATAGATCTCGTCGGAGATGACGATCATATCCGTCTTATCGATCACCTTCGCCAATTCCTCGAGCTCTTGCTTGGTCAGAATGGCGCCGGTCGGGTTGTTGGGGTAAGGCAGTATCATCGCCTTGGTCTTTTCTGTCACAAGGCTTTGTATCGTCTCGGGCGTCACTTTGCAGGCGTTTTCCGAGCTCGTGGGAGCGGGAATAGGCACGCCGCCGCAAAGGCTCACGCCCGGAGCGTAGGACACATAGCTTGGCGCAGGTACGATGACCTCGTCGCCCGGCTCGATCAGCGCCCGAAGCGCCAGATCGATGCCTTCGCTTGCGCCCACCGTCACCAGCGCCTCATCGGGTTTATAAGAGACGTCGTAGCGCTCCTCATAATAGCGGCAGATGATCTTTCGAAGCGGCAGTATGCCGGAGTTCGAAGTGTAGTGCGTATGGCCCTGTTCAATTGCGTAGATAGCGCTCTCGCTGATGTTCCAGGGCGTTCGGAAATCCGGCTCGCCAACGGAGAGCGAGATGGCATCGTCCATCTCCGACACCAGATCAAAGAACCTGCGTATACCCGAAGGAGGCAGCGCCGCCACGTGTTTGGCTACCCTGTCGGCGGCTTTCATGGCGTCACCTTCAGGCGGTTGTCATATTCTTCCTGTTCGAAATAGACACCCTGGTCCTTGTATTTTTTCAATATGAAATGCGTCGTCGTTCCCAACACGCCCTCGATGGTAGACAGCTTGCTGGTGACGAACTGCGATACTTCCTTGATCGAAGCCCCGTCCACAATTACCATCAGGTCATACGCGCCGCTCATCAGGTACATCGTTTCCACTTCCGCAAAGCGCGCAATGCGGCTTGCCACCGCGTCAAACCCGTAATCTCGCTGCGGCATGACGCGCACTTCGATCAGCGCCTTCACGCCGTCGTCATCCATACCGCATTTTTCGGTGTTGATAACCGTCGTATATTTGAGCAGCACCTTGTCCGCTTCCATCCGCGCAATGGCCCGCTTGACCGCAACTTCTTCACAGCCCAGCATCACGGCGATATCCTTGGCCGCGGTGCGGGCATCATTTTCCAAAATCTCCAAAATTGAACGTTCTAGCTGATCCATCCCTCATAACTCCTTTGCGCATATGATACAAAGCGTTCGCCGCTGTGCGGTGTTCTTTTGACTATACCACCCCCAAACATGATGCGTCAACAAAAAGCCACCCTTTGAAGAGTGGCTTGAGGTCATTGCTTTGACAAAGATGGCGTCGGTGATTGTGTTATGGTTGGTGTTATGGTCGGCGTTATGGTTGGCGATGTGCCCGGTGAAGGCGTTGGAGATACCGTGACCAGCACCGCCGGCCTGATCTTTGGGTAGGTGCTCGTATTCACCTTTACTTTGTTGATCAACTTCTTGTTGGCGTCATAATAGTATTTCCAAAGCTCATCCACATAGTAGTTCTGTCCTGTGTGCACGTTTTCGGGATCGGTAACATAGACGACATCCAGCGGGTCAAACAGAGTGCATGAAACGTTCTTGCTCACCAGCTGAATGCTATCCAAGCCGTTTGGCAGCGGCTGTCCCCAGACCTCCGCAGTGATCGTCTTTGGGATTTTTTCCGCCGTGCCCTTGGACTCGTCCACAAACAGGATGATGTAAATAGGATACTCGGTGTTGTTCACAAACTTCAAATCCGGCCCCCCTGTGTTCACCGTTGCATCAAACGCGCGGCTGACATAGTGGGACGGGATGGAATGGGGCCGTCGTTCCGTTATCTGCAGGTCCGCTTTGACCACGGCATCGTACAACGTCGTGGAGACCTGGCATATCCCGCCGCCCGGCTGGTCTGAATACCCGCCGTTTTCAAGGCCCGGTGCCGGATACCAGCCGTTGGCGATGGTACGGTCTCCCGCCAGGGAATTTACAGAAAATTCGGCGCCCGGCATTAATACCTGCCTCGAAAGGATGCCGACCATCTTTTTGATGTTCTTGGCCCGTCCGGAGGAACTGGCATTGGTAAAGGTGGTGGTAAACTTGGCGCGCAGCTGCGTGTTCGCCTTGATCGTCTGGGTATCGATGGACGGCTTGATTGTCGTTCCCGACATCTCGACTGGGCCGAATGTCCCGTTCGTTACGGCGGTTTTTGCTCTATAAACAAAGGTTTCCAAATCGAGCTGCAGGCCATCCTTGCCATCGGTGATGACAAGCTTTCCGTCCGGGCCTATGCTGACAGCGGGTTCAGTGGGCGCGATGCTCAAGGAAGCCGCGGCTTTTCGTATATTCTGTTCCAACTTCTCGTCATAGGTATAGGAAAGCGTGAGCGCATGCACAGTTCCGCCCGGGTCTGCACCCATACGCTGCGCAATGCCGCCTTGTCGGCCAAAGAGCATCGCCTGGCGGATGGTGTCGTCTGCATTGGGGTACACGCCGATGTCCGCCGCAGGCAAAAGTTCGGTATGGTCGGAATACTGCAGCTTGAGCGCGCACTTACTAGCCTTCTGCCGTACCTTGGCGTCGATAGCCATTCGCGCCTGCGCTGCCGTCATGTTGGATACATCCACGCCGTTTATGCTCGTAAAAGGCATAATGGTTCCCGAATCAAAGACGATCTTCATATCCTCTTGATCGGCAACGCTGCCCATGAGCAGCATGTAACCGCCTAAGCATACAGCGCATATCACCAGCAGTATGAGCGCCGCACGCAGCGCCCGAATCGGATTCTTCTTTCCCTGCTTCTTTTGCATGACGATCCTCCTCTTTGACTTGAGTACGCGTCGCTGTTGGGTTCCGGTGCGTCCCACAACGCCTGTTTTCATATCTTCTTATAGGGCGTCGCATATTTCACGATAAGCTTGTTTCTGCCGTTTTACTCCTTTTTATATCAAACATAACGATTATAGCACGATACGGAACTTATATTCATCTAATTACTCTTTACATATACTTTATATAAATCAACTTGCTAATTCATACTATTTTCGTTATGCAACCTATTCGTACCATTGTTCCGTCTTGTCAACCCTATCGGCCTGCCGTATACAATTCTATCGGTGCAAAACAAACAAGCCGCTCCTTTTTAGGAGCGGCTTAAAAGCCACAGAGCCACCTCTTCTATTCCGAATGCGCTTCTATTTTACATACGAAGCCTCTTCTATTCCGGCAATAAAAAAGCCGCCCTTTCGGGCGGCTGCGTTCGTCATGGCGTCTTGGTCGGCGACTTGGTCGGTGATTTTGTCGGCGTCCTCGTTGGCGTTGGCGATGGCGACAGGGATGGCGAAGGCGAAAGCGTCGTCCCCACCAGCAGTGCCGGCTTGCTCATGGCATAGGTGCTGGCGTTCGCCCTTTTTTCACTGACTTTCTTTCCACTGGCATCATAATAGACCAGCCACAGCTCTGTCACATATTGATTGCGCCCTTCGTGCACAAGCTGCGGATCGGAAACATAGGTGACGTCGTACGGGTCAAACGGCACGACCGTTTTATCCCTGCTCTCAAGCTTGACGCTGTTGAAACCGTTGGTAAGCGGCTGCCCCCAGATCTCTGCAATGACCTTTTTCTGCACGCCCGAACCCGTGCCCTTGCTCTCATCCACGCGCATGATGACGTAGATGGGATAGTTGGTGTTGTTCACGAACTTCAGATCAGGCCCGCCTGTAGAAACCGTCGAGTCGAACGCACGGCTGACGTAGTGGGAAGGGATGGAGTGTGGCCTGCGCTCGGTGATTTGAAGATCCGCCTTCAACACAGCATCATACAAGGTCGTGGACACCTGGCAGATCCCTCCGCCGGGCTGTGGCGTCAACACGCCGTTTTCAATGCCGTTTGCCAGCCACCAGCCGTTGGCAAGCGTTCTGTCCCCGGCCAGCGTATTCACAGAGAACTCCTGGCCCGGCTGTAAAACCTGCCCCGAAAGGATGCCGACCATCTTCTTGATGTTCATGTTTCGGCCGGAGGAACTTGCATCGGTGAAGATCGTGGAGAATTCAGACCGCTTTACGGTGTTGGCCTTGATCAAATCCGTGCTTGTGTTCGCCTTGATGGGCGTTCCCGGCATCGCCACCGGCCCGAATGTTCCGTTTAGCACGGCTGCTTTGACGCGTGTGACAAAGGTCTCCACTTCTAGCTGGATGCCGTCTTTGCCTCCGGTAATGATCAGCTGGTCGCTTTCATTGACGGTGACGGTGGGCTCCATGGCGCCTGTGTTCAACGACGCTGCGGCGTTGCGTATATTCTGCTCCAACGCCTTTTCGTCATAGGTATAGGTTAGCGTCAGCGCTTGAACGGTGCCGCTCGCCAGCGTGTTCTTACGCTGCGAAATGCCCCCCTGGCGGCTGATTTGCATGGCTTTGCGGATGGTATCGTCCGCGTTGGGATACACGCTGATGTTCGCTGCCGGCCAAAGGTCGGTACGGTCGGAATACTGAAGTTTGATCGCGATATCGTTTGCCTTCTGCTGGACTTGCGTGTCGATAGCCGCCCTGGCCTGAATGGGCGTCATGTTGGATACGTCCACACCATTGATGGATGTCGTCGACAGGATGGTGCCCGCGTCGAATACGATCTGCATGTCCTTTTGGTCAGGTATGCCGCCTGTTAACAACAAATAACCGCCTAAGCCGACCGCACAAATCACCAATAGGATCAACGTCGTACGCAGAATACGAAAAGCGGTCTTCCCATTTTTCTTCTTCTTCTTTTTCTTTGGCATACTGGTTCCTCTTTGGTCCGGTGATGATGGCGTAGCTTATGTCGTCGGGGAAGGCGGGGTGGGCGTGGGCACAGGGGTCGCCATTACAATGGGTGCCCAGGCCGGATACAGGTGGTTCTTGTCGATGTTGTCGCGTTTAAATTCGACCCACTGTCCTTTGCCGTCGGTACCGATGACCCACTTATACCAAATTTTGTACGTATCGCTGTATACACCGCCGCGGCCTTCTCGAATCTTTTCCGGATCCTTTGTGTACTGGATTGGCGGCATCGCTTTATGGCCCACCACTTTGCCCATAAGTTCGATCTTGATTTTGGTGCCGGGATCTAGCGGCACGGGGGAATTCAGCGGCCGTCCCCAGATCTCTGCTGAGATGATTCGCGTCTTGGTATCGAATTTCATCATGATGTATATGGGCCAATCCGTGTTGTTCTTAAATTTAAGATCCGGCCCGCCGGTTGAGACCGTCGCGTCGCATCCGATCTGTACATAATCGGATGGGATCGAATGATGCCACCACTCCACAATTTCAAGATCCGCGCGTACGACGGCGTTGAACAGGCTGGTGCTGACCCTGCAAAGCCCGCCGCCGTAGTCCAACTCGTGCCTGCCGTCTTCATTGACCGGGGCAGGTGCCCATAGGCCACCGTGCGAGCCGTCGCGCGGGCCCAAAGTATCATTGACAGAGAATACCTCGCCGGGCTGTAACACCTTGCCGTTGATCAAATTGCAGCCGCTGGTGATATTGTGAAAGCGTCCGCCACTGCCCGCCATGCGCTGAGAGTCATATCTGGCTATCAGAACCGTGTTTGCTGCCGTTCCCGATTTTAGCACCTGCGCTCCGTTGTCGGGTGACGTTGTGCCGGGAATCTTCACTGCCTGAATGGCTCCGCTTGATAGAGCCGTCTTGACGTTTGCGATCAATCCGGCGGTATCCGGTGTAAAGCCGATATGACCATCCACGACGGTAAACGGACTGTCAAAATTCTTAGGATCGAAATTAAGGGCCCCCGCCACTGTGCTGCGCGGTATGTTGTTTGCCACATTTGTGAGCACGCTCGCAAGAGCCGCTTCGTCATAGGTGTACGGGATGTTGATCACGGTGCTGCCGGACTTTGCGGCTGTAAGCTCCTGCTGCCGCTGGCTGATGCCGCCGATTCGGCCGATTTTCATCGCCTGGGCAACCGCCTGCTCAGGATGTGCAACGGCCTTGATATCGCTTAAGGATACGTTGATGTTGCCATATGGCAGAGTTAAAACGAGTTTTGCCGCATTGAGCATCGCCTGTCCGTCTTCCGATTGGATCTTCCCCCGCGCTTGCGCCGACGTCAGGCTTGACACATCCAGGGTCAGAATCTTGACCCCTTGCGCTATGGTCCCGTCGTCGATGATGACCACAGGATCCGCATCCGCCTTGGCCATACCTGTTGTCAACGGCAGGCACAGCAGCGATGCCATCATGATACTGCAGAGAATGCGAATGTCTCTTCGTCTTTTCACGCCATTTCTCCTTTTCCAATGCAATGCGTTTATTATAGCATGCGGCGACATATGTCTGCCACAAATATGGTTTACTTTAGAGTTTACCAATCAATCTCTTACGCTTGATCCAGCCGCTTTTACTTCATTCAGGATAACAAAAGCGCGCTGGATTTATTTATCGCGTTCTCCGCAAGGCCGTTTATGCCTCGCTCACACGGAATGTCAACATATACAGGCTGTCGGAGAGATGAACGTTTTCCACGCTCATCCATTCGGGCCCTTTGAGTTCCACCGGTGCGAAGTTCCACACTGCCCGGATTCCCATGGCGGCAAACCGGTCGCAAACGTCCTGCGCTGTTTCCCTTGGGGTGCAGATGATGCCGAGGTTGATGTGGTTATTTTTAAGGTATGCGTCGAAGTCGAACATGCTGCGGATCGGCACGCCGTCGATCTCATGGCCAATGAGGTCGGGGTTGATGTCGAAGATGGCGTCCATCGAAAAGCTCGTGCCCGCAAAGCCCTTATACATCAACAGAGCGCGGCCTATGTTGCCGGCTCCGACGATGGCGCAGCGGTAGTGCTTGTCGAGTCCCAAGATCCTGTGAAGTTCCTCTTTGAGTTTGTGCACCTGATAGCCGTACCCTTGCTGACCAAACCCGCCAAAGCAATTGAAGTCGCGGCGGATCTGAGAGGCGTTCAGTTCCATCTCCTGGCTGAGCTCCTGCGAAGAAATACGCTCCACGCCGCGTTCCTGAAGTTCCTGTAACTTACGGTAGTACTTGGGCAAGCGCCGGACGACTGCTTCGGACACATATTTACTCATCTCGTCTACCTCTACCTTCTAAAATTCCAGTCTGTTACTATTATAACATTCTAAGTTTCGAACACAAGACCGTACGGCAATTACCTCAACATGAATCGCTTTACATCTAGGATTTCGTTCTCTATAATTCAAATAACGCCGCAAAAAGCGAGGCATGAGCAATGGAAGAGACCAAGGTATGGGCCACACTGTACAGGCGACAGAAGATCGTCATGGAGACGCTGTTTCCCTGCGAAATGGCTTCTGCACTGACGACGGGCTTGCAGGCTGCCTGCAAGGAATTTGACATAGCCGTCCCCATCGTGCTTCAAAAGCACGAACGCGAGCTTATGCAGTTTTCCCGGGCCTGCTTTTCCCAAAGGGATTTCATGGAACCCTTTTCTTATACCATGTTCTGCATAGAGGTATTCTCTGAGGATAAAAAGTCCTCCAACACATGAAAAGAGGGATCCTTGCCACGCTCCCAGCGCATAGCGCGGTGAGTCAACATGGATACCTTCTGCTTGATAATGGCAATTATGCACCCTATAGAACTTCCTTTGTCCATATGCAACAATTTATAATACAATTGATTTCATCTTTAGTCAAAAAGGGGACCTATGATCGGCATGTCAAGTTTCAGAAGCGCCATCGAAATCGATCCTGCTCATCACGATACCGTCATTTTGGATCATCCCGAAGGAACCTTCGCGCTGACCCCGGCCAGTCATATCCTGATAACTTCCATCCTCCAACACAGGCAGCTTCTTTGCGGCATCGGCATCGACTGGGGAAGCGGCGTGGGCTGCGCGGCGATCATAGCGGCAAAGGTCGCGGACATACAAAGAATCATCGGTCTTGAAATCGAAAAGGCGAACCTTGATGCCGCTATCGAGAACGCAAAACAGAACGGTGTCTTTGGCAAAGTGCAATTCATGCTCTCGGATTCCTATTCGCCGTTTGACGAAGCCGACCGCGTACGTTTATCCGAACTGCAGGGCAAGGTTGACTTCATCGTTTCCAACCCGCCCTCCAGTGAAGCAGACGACGGGTTTTCATTCCGGCGAGAAGTGCTTAGGGGCGCCAAAGCGTATCTTAAAAAAAACGGCGTCGTATTCCTGAACATCTCTTTCCAGTACGGCCAAAAAAGGATCGATCGCCTGACAGAGGAGATCGGCGGCCTCGTCCATAAGGGCGTTTTGCACAGCACGGAGCCCGTTCCATTTGATTTGACCCGCAAGGACCTATTCCGGTGCATCAGGCAATATGCGGAGGTGGAGGAGCAAGGCGGACCGGAATACGCCTTCCTTTTGCCTGACCCTGCCGTACCGGGCAGCCTTGATGCCCGCTCGGCCTTCGCGTATTACAAAAAGACGGGGGCAAGCCCCTTTACAATGTGGCAGACACACCTGTTTGAATTTTTGGGGTAGGCATTCAAATACATCCCAAAAGGGCATCTGCATGGATAAATAAATATCAAAGGCTGCCGCAGCAGCCTTTTTGGATAGGGGGACGGCAGTCTCCCTTTATTCATTCATCAAGTGGCAGGCTGGTTTAGATTCCCCGCCGCAGCGCAAATTGTTGTCCTTCATAAAAACGAGGTCTTAGCAGCCATAGGGGTTTTTTGGGACAAAGTCCCTGATCGGGGCCAGAGGCAAAGCCCCTTCCTTCATCGGGTGGTGGGCGGGTTTAGATATAAATACCACTAAGGCAGCAGCCCACCAAAGGTCTATCTCCTCAAAAGGTACTCCGCCTCTTCTGCGTCCTCTTTTTTCACGTAGATATAGTACTGAATGTTTGCGGTTCTTGCATTCCTGCCGCCCAAAATATTGTGCGAACCAACAAGGCGCGATTTATACTCGATCCCGTTTTGCTCCAGAATCCCTTTCGCTCTTTCAAACGACTCTTTATCCCGTCCGCAAAGCACCTCTTTGAAGTGCCAGAACGCCATGTGTCACCACCCCTTCCTGCATACTGCCGGAGCTTTCATTCTATTGTGCAGCAAGTATTCCTGCCGTCATACCCTGCGGATAAACGGCATCGGCGGTGCCTTCTTCAGCACCTTCTCTCCGAAGACGAATGAGCCGATGAACAGAATAAGCCACAGCACCATGCACAGCTCTGCATACAAAAACAACATCCGCACGCCCTGATACATAATGATCTGCCCGCCGATGAAGCTGACGATCACCCCCGCAATCGGGCCGCCGATGGAATAGAGCGATATGGACGTTGCCTTCAAGCCTTCCGGCGCCAGGTTGTTGACGTAATTGAACCCGGTAGACAAGATGAACCCAAAGGACGCACCCCCGAACGATGCCGCAATGGCAACGGCCGGAACGCTGCCCGCAAGCTGGTACAGCGTTTGCTCTGTTAACACACAAACCACAGCCATCGACATCATCATGGGCTGGGAGAGGACGCGCCGGATGCGCTGGGCTAATATCAGCACAAGGATCTCCCCGCAGACGCGCACGCCCGTCACGGTGCCGATCAGCGATGCGTTTGCCCCGATGTCGGTCAATAGATAAGGCAGCATCGACATGCAGTTCAACGGCACCATCATCAGAATGTTGATGACAAGAAACACGATCAGATAGTAGTTCGTAAACAGTCGCGAAAATTGCATGCTTTCTTTGGATCCACTCTTCTGCTCTTTTCGCACATCGTATTGTCTGATGTTCTTGCGGCTTAAAAAAAGAAGGATCGTGAAAAACACATACGCATAAAACGGAAACGCCACGCCGAATAGGCTGACAAGCGGGCTATACGCAAAGCTCATCACCGTAAAACCGATGGACATCCAGTACCTGACGCTGCTGTATTCCATGCCTTCCACCATGGTGGAGGCTGTAACGGTTGCCGCGTCCAGCATCGACTGGCTTGGCATGCGGAAGAAATTCATACAAGGAATGATGGCCGTTGTCAACAAAACGCCGCCTATGGATACACCGGCGGATATCGGGACCAAAACGCTGACGACGGCGGCGCCGAGGATGGTATAGACAAAGATGCGGTACTTGGACTGGATTTTGTCTGCAAAGATGCCCCAAACAGGCGGAGAGACCGCCCCAAAAAGCGCGTTGAGCCCCATGACGATTCCTACGGTACCGGGGTTCATTCCATGTGTTTTCAAGAAGAGTACGTTAAAGCCGATGGTCGCCCCTGCCGCGCCGTGCAGAAAGTTTGTAAGCCTAAGCTGAAAGATGCGGTTACGATCCGCTTGCCGCGTGCCTGAATCCATCCTGTATCCTCCAAATAAACCGCTAAAAGTAAGAAACGCCGCAATGCGGCCATTCGTCAACCTGATTGTATTTTTGATCGCTCCTCTTAATTCTAGGGAAATGATCATCTGCAGTCAAGCAAAAGACGGAATCGGAGACAAAAATTACGATCGATACGCTTTTTGCCATAAAAACGGCACCCCTTTCCCGGTTAACGCAACGAAAAAGGGGTGTGGTCATATCGGTGCTATGCTATCTGTTTAGAACAGTGTATCCATCTTGTCCGGGTCATAGGGCATATCCCGCATCATGTGCATATGCGAATTGATCGATGCGATCTGCGCGATGTCCTCCTGTGTCAACGCAAAATCAAACAAATCGAAGTTCTGCTTGATGCGTTCCGGCTTTGTGGAGCCGGGGATGGTCACAAATCCGAGCTGCACGCTCCAGCGCAGTACGATCTGTGCGGGCAGCTTGTTGTACTTTTTTGCCAGCGCCACAAGCACCGGCTCATTTAGCAGTTTCTCGGTGTCCCTGCCTCCGCCGAGCGGGCTGTACCCGGTCAGAACGATGTCGTTCTTTTGGCAAAACGCGATCAATTCCTCGTTGACGTAGTACGGATGGATGGGAATCTGGTTCACCATCGGCCTGACATCGCACATTGCAAAGATGGTCTCGAGGTGATGCGGCAGGAAGTTGGAAACGCCGATGGATTTTGCACGGCCTTCTTTGTAGATCTTTTCCAGCGCCTTCCATGCCTGAGTATACGTACCGTATTTCGGCACCGGCCAGTGTACAAGGTACAGGTCAACATACTCCATGCCCAGATTTTCAAGGCTCAGATCAAACGCGCGCAGCGCGTCGTCATAGTGCTGCTGCGAGTTGCGAAGCTTGGTGGTGATGAACACTTCCTCACGCTTTAATCCGGTCTTTTTAAGCGCGATGCCAAATTCCTTCTCGTTCCCATACACCGCCGCGTTATCAAACGCCCTGCATCCGGCGTCGGCTGCGGTTTTTACAACGATATCCATCGCTTGCTGCCCTTCGCGGTTGCGCATAACGCCCAACCCTAAAAGCGGCATCTTCACTCCGTTTGCAAGTGTTGCCCAAGGCCACTGATCCATTGTATCCGCTCCTCTTTTAAATTATTATTAACAGTATACCACTGTTTTTTCTGTTTGACATGAATCGCATGGTAAAATCGCACTCCGTCTAAAAAAGAGGCCCTTATTTGAATAATGGCAACACCTATACGGATTGCTATTACGCGATTATCAATGCGAGCCAATTCTGGGTATTCTTTAACGATTGATGGTGTTACAGTAAAACGCAATCAGTTTGGGCAAACGTTTTAAGTATTGAGACAAGATTGAACCTCAATTATATAAATAAGAACAAATGGAAACCAATTTATCTTCTCTGAGAAGCATGGGCTTCCGCAGCTTAGGGAGTACAAGGGGGACGATGCCCCCCCTTGATTCATTATTCGGGTGGTTGGCGAGTCTCGATCCCTTCACATAAGTACAGACCAGATGAAACAAAAAGCTGCCACAGCAGCCTTAGGGGGTGCAAGGGGGACGCAAGTCCCCCTTGATTCATTATTCGGGTGGTGGGTGGGTATAGATTAAATCCCGCCCTGCCTGTAAAGCCCTATGAGCAGATCCACCATACGCCCATAGCTTTGGATGCCGTCCTGCTGGCTGTTCGCCTTCAGGTAGCCGTCGTTCACCTTCGCCGAAGCTTCGCTGACCGAGCCCTGATACTGCTTCCAAAAATTCGTGCTGTCATCCATATCCTGCCATACATCGGCGCTTATCTTCGCCGAAAGCGTTGCATAATATCCGCTGTTTGTACAGCTGAGCGCATTCATAGAATACGTCATCGCTAGCATGGCAGCGGAATACCGGACCTCGATATCCTCCGCCCTTGATCCCACATAGTAGGCCAAAAAGTTCGCCTCGTCCTCCCGCGCAAACCCGCGTTGGTGCGCTGCTTCATGCAGCGCCGTAGAGGCAAAGTAGGTGATCGGTGTTTTCACGTTGACGTTGGCTTCTCCTGTGAACGGGCTATACACGCCTTCGATGAACGCATAGCTAAGCCCCGTCGAATACAACACCGGCTTCACAGGCCCGTATCCCCCGCCAAGGAAGGATAGCCCCGTCTGTTTGGCCACCTCATTGTAATACGAAGGAATGGCGCGCAGTATCTCCATCCGCCTCTGATAATCCGAAACCATTGCGCCCTCTTTTGCCTTGATCTCAGCGCGGAGCGCATTGGCTTTCTTCACAAGCGCCTGCGCGGTCTCATACAATTCCTGTGTGGAAGCCGGCGATGCGTTCAACCCAAGTGTTTCAGCTAACGGCTGACGCGCATAGCAAAGGCCAAAGAGCCCGATGAATGCCGCATACAGCGTGGCAGCGATCACCACCGCCGAAAGGAAGCGACGGACGATCAACTTCCACCAGCCCTTCCCCGCTTTGAATGCGTACAGGGGCATAGAAGCTATGAAGAAGAGCAAAAGCAATAGGGAGGCGTAGAGCAATATCTCTGACAGCGAAAACGGCAGAACCCCCGTGATCGCGGATATTGGCCGCATGATAAAGGGGAAGATGCCGCGTGCATAGACAGTCTCCGTCACCTGCGGGTAGCGGAAAGCGAGCTGCGAGAGCGCATAGAACACAAGCGCCGGCAACAACCACAAAAGTTTTTTTAACACGGTCTTCCAGGCAAACGGCTTTTCCGCCATATCGCTCACCCCCCCCTTTACAGCATACGCTGCAATTCCACCGTTCCATCTCATTTTTTCTTTGGGCGCAGATGCCGCTTATGGATCGATAAACGGTGGGTCATGAAAGCAGCAACGACTTCCCCGTTCGGGTGCCTGCTTGCTGCCCTTGTTATTGTACATATTCGGTTGGTATCCGGTCAAATGGGAATTGAATCAAACAAAGGGATTGGGTGGATGCAGCCGTCCTCGCCTTTTCAAACAGGCATCGGGCAGTTTGGGTTGATCTTTTTGGTGCGCTCCCGCAAAAGGCCCATAAGGAAGTCGATCAGCTCGCGGTTCTGTATGCCTGTGCATTCGCAGCGCACATCCAGGTGCATCATCCGATCGGTATTCGGGTCGTATTTCTCCCATTGCGGCAAGCCCTCCGCGTTTGGATCCCCGTTTCTGGCAAACGACGCCCAATACGCCATCATTGTGCTGCTAAGCTGCTCATCCTCCTGTGTAAACGGGCGGGGCACCGCCTTTAGGTTACCAAAATGATAGGGGATCTCGCCCGCATGGTAAGCGCGGTAAAAATCCGAATCGACGCCGGGGATGACGCGGGAAAACAGATAGAAATATACCGGGGATCTGCGGGAGCACAGCGCGGCAGCATAGAACCGCATGTTGGCAAGCGTATTGTCCGACCGGAAGCGCGACAACGCGTCGGCTGGACTTTTTGCGAGATTCTCGCGGTATGTGTCCAACAGAAGCCCGATGTAATCCGCATATTTGAATCGAAGCGTCGCCATAAACCGTTCCTCGGTCACTTTGGCAGGCTCGCCGATCAGGGACGTTGCTTCGTCAGTTGTGCAGCCGAGCAGCACGGGCACGTCGTGGAAATGCCCGTTCAAAAAAGCCTGCTCCAGCGATTCGTTCAGCAGTACGCCATCCACATAAGGCGAAAAGCCGACTGCCATATACTCCGAGAGTCTGCCCAACAACTTTTCGGCGGGGGCGCTTAACAGCTCTTCTTCGGTTTGGATACCAAGTGTTTTTAAAAACGCCAGGCAGCGGTCTTGCATGTCCGCCTTGTCGTGCGCCCATTCGTCGTGGTTAAAGGGCGAAAAACTCTGGCTGATTGCACGGTGGAACAGCCCTTTCGCCTGCGGGCACAACAGCAGCGTATTGACGGCGGCTGAGCCCGCAGATTCACCCTGTATGGTCACATTATTGGGGTCACCGCCGAAGTTTGCGATGTTGTCCCGTACCCATTCCAACCCTGCGATCAAATCCCAAAGCCCGGCATTGTACGCATGGGGCGCGTGTTTGTCCAGCATCGGATGTGCCAAAAACCCAAAGATGCCGACTCTGTAATTGATTGACACCACAACGATGCCCTGTTTGGCAAACGCCGTGCCGTTGTACGTTTCCATGGAGCTGCTTCCCATGGCATACGCGCCGCCATAGATCCAGAAGACGACGGGAAGCGGTTCTGTGTGCTGCTTTGGAGCCCAAATGTTCAGGTACAGGCAGTCCTCACTGTAGCAAAGCGGCGGCTGGTTCTGCTGGTCCTGCCGATAGGCTGCCGATGCGGCACCGCCCCTGAACTGCACGGGGCTGTCCCGGAAGAAGGTGGCATCGTACACGCCCTCATACGGAACTGCGGACTGCGGCGGCAGAAATCGCAAAGCTCCCACGGGCGGCTTCGCATACGGGATGCCGAGAAAGCAGCGCACATCGTCCTGCACACATCCCTGCATCAAGCCCGACGTTGTCTGAACACACGGTGATACCATCATAGCCGACCTCCTTATTTGCTCGATGTGTTTACGGATTGTCCCCGATTCTGTATTGAGGGATTGCTTATCAGGAAAGCACGATCTCATTGTCCGCAAACGGATTTTTACGTATGGCAAGCGACCAGAGATAAGGGTATTTCTTCTTGAGATATTGCATGTAGAACACCCATTCATAAACAATCAGCGCATAGGAGCGGATCATATCCCCCGACAGATGCAAAAGGTCAGCGTTCGGCAAGGCGGACATATCTTCCCTGTTTTCCAGTTCGTCTATAAGATGGTAAAACGCCCACAGCATATCGGTAAACGTGTCGTGCTCCAAGAGGTTTGCATTGCTGAACATTGACAGAAGATAGGGTTTGCTTGGTATCAATGCCGTTTGGAGCTTTTGGATCGAATCCGGTTGGAGATCGGCGCTTAAGGCATGGGACTTTACCGCATCGGCCGCGTTTTTAAACGCCTTGTCATCCCAGCGCTCGTCCATATAAAGCAGCTCTTGCATTTGGGAAAGCTGCTGTATGTACGGATTGAGCGCGCCTATCGCGCACATGCCCACGTCACTGAAAAACGCACTGATCAGGATATTCACATGCTCCAGCCTGTCCTTCTTCTGGCGATTCTGAAGGATTCTATTCAGCGCAAACGTGACAAACAATATATTCAACGGCAAAAAGATAAGGTCCTGTATCAGGTAAAATGCCATGTCCCTGACATCGTGGAACAACAGCAGTTGCAACACCAAAAACACGATAAAAGCGGCGATCAGTATCATGATGATTATCAGGTCCGACTTGTACTTTTTCACTTCTTCACCCATTTCTCGGCAGTTTCCAAATTGCGATCGCATCAGTACCTATAGTCGATTATTGTCCAACTATATGCAATAACGAGACTGAAATTAACCCAGCAATTTGCATCGGTTCTCCGGTCTCGTAGTTCCGAAATAAATAGCTCTCCATTTATTCAAGCAACTCCCTGTTCTCCTTAAAATCTTCCAACTTCATATCTTTCCCCTCCGGTCATTATAAAGTAATCGACTCCTTAATAATATTTTTATTAATACTACATATCCACCCTACGCCATTCATCGATAGGATCATAAACGTTAGTCTTAACGTGTATATTATGTGGCATTTGTGCATTCTTCCTATTATAGTGCTGCCTATCTTTTATGCCAACATGCTCCAGCCCGTCGCATGGGCTGATATCTCCATCCAATACGTTAATTCCAAGATATAACGATTTTAATCCCTTCATCGTTTTTATGAAACTTATATTGGGAATCTTATTGCTACCTATCAATCTTAACTCCTGTAGATTTTCCAATGATCCCAGAACCGAAAAGTCTTCTATTCTTGGGCAGGTTTCAATATGCAGTGCTTTAATGGAGTTTTTCACATAAAGCAAATCATCTATATCTTCTATGGATCTACAGGAAATTAAATTTAAACATGTAAAGTTGCCGAAATTCTCGATTCCCTTCAAACTCCTTATGTTGGATGAAATCAACTTTAATGAATCCAGTTTTTTTAAATATCGCAGTTCATCCAGTGAATTGCATTTTGGTTTATACGGGTGCAAGCTAAAACTTCTCACACTTATTGCGATTTCAATATTTTTATAATATCTTATATCCCCATCAATTTCTTCCAATTTATCAAAAGAACTCACATCCATCGATGCTTGATTTTTAACAAATTGATGATCACCCCCAATTCTAATGCTTCTTAAACTCTTAAGATGGTAAAGAGGTGCAAAGTCATATTCAATTAAGTATTTATAGTTACCGTCGTTTATTTTTTTGATTCTACCGCCTAAATATAGTTTTTCCAGAAATTTAATGTACTCTTTTCCTGTTTCAAAATCCGCAGGATTATCCGGTAGAGAAAGACCCAGGGAAAGATGTTCAATATCCGGGCATTCCTTAAGACAACTGATATCAGCCAAAATACACATTACTTTTTTTATCTTTTTATTATTGATATATTCAATCGCTCGTTGCTTGTTTGATTCATCGATATATACAGCATCGAATCTATTAAGCGGATATGTAATCGCTACTAATGGAATTCCTTCGTCTATAATAGAATTATACATGTCAAATTTCATTTGTTTTTCCTCTACAGATCCATGAAATATTATGTTCTTCCCGGACTCCATATAAGACTACAGAAACACCGGAATGAAGGGATCAACTTTAGTTTTTCTCAGCTTCTTCTTTCAATTTCCTTCTTATCTTTTTCACATAATGCAGAAATTCTTCCCCGCCAATATTAAGAGTACTTATATATAGCTTTTTAGATGTTGTATGAATTATTGTTGAACTGTCAGGTCTATCATCTTCAAGCCATGTGATGTCACTATATTTATATTTGTGCTTCCTCCCAAAAGTTGTAATCCATTGAAACCCATTCGCATCATAATCGATTCGCCACTTTTTATAGGTAATCATCAAGCTGACAGCCATGATAGCAAAAAATGAAAATATTGGAAATAGCATTGTAAAGTCTTTAAAATTTGGTTGAATCAGTACAAATAATACAATAGGAAATGTCAAGAAAAATATGAAGAAAAACATACATGACTTTAACCATATTTTGGGGAAATGAACATAACTCCTATCTTCATCATTGCCGACATTCTTTTTATAAAAGTCGCGCATATAGCCAATTGCTATTATTACAACTATCACGCTGAAGCCCTTTTCCAAATCTTTTATGTCTCCTTCTCATAAACAATATATCAAAAGAAACATGAGCTACACGCAGAAACACGTAAAACGCAGTGTGAAACACCGTGAACACCGCGACGGTTCTTTTGTTTCACTTTTTCCTCAGTCAAACCTAGTTATCGATTACATCTACTTTTATTAGTATATCATAAGTTGCTTCGTATATAAAAATCCGCAAATTTCTAACGAAAATCCCGGTCTTTAACTGATTGAGGCAAGGGGAACATCCGCTTTGCATCTGCAACCCATATACTGAGTAGAAGAAGTATTTCATATCAGTGTCAAACGTTGTATACTAGCATAGAATATGTATTTTACTAATTCATCCAGGAACGTATAGCTTGGAAAATCGCGGGGGATTGTATGGACAAATCATATTACGTAGAAAAAGCATTGCAATTGGGAGCGGACCATGCGGTAGCGTTCGATATCAAGGATATCGTTTTTGACCCCCGAACGATCATCAAATGCATGTTCGGCTGTTCAGACTGGGGGAAGGGGCATACTTGCCCGTCTCGTCCCGGTTCGCTTATGCCATGGGAATACAAGGAGATATTTTCGAAATATTCTTGGGGAATCATTATACATTCGCAAAATAAAAAAACTAGCCAGGAGGTATCATTCGAGATCGAACGTGATGCCTTTATAAAAGGCTATTATTTCGCGTTTTCCTTGAGTGATTGTGCGCTATGCAAGCAATGCGCGGGACTTGCTGGCGCGGAATGCGTAAACATGAAGAAAGCACGCCCAGCCTTTCATAGCGTGGGGATCGATGTATTCAAGACCGTCCGGAACTTCGGATTACCGCTTGAAACACTGCCCAATGAGGGATCCCAACAAAACTGGTATTCAGCAGTTTTTATTGAATAAGAATTCATGCTCACTTAAAGTACCTAAAGCAAAGGCCTTTGAAAAGGGCTTTTGCTTTTCATTTTATCAGTTTCATCAAATCATTCGTATGAAGACATCAACGTTTGCCGTAAATCACTGCATCGGTCAGATTGCGGACTAATGCCGAACTCTCTTTATGATAAAGGTTATGGCAAAGAAAATCGCCGTGATCAGGACAATGGTCGCGCCGGTTGCCGTCCCCCAATAATAGGAGAGTATGAGGCCTGAAATCCCAGATACCAAGGCGATGCATAGGGAATACAAGTGATACTGCCGCATATTTTGGGCTATGTTGCGCGCCGCCGCCGCAGGCAGCACCAAAAGGGAGCTGATGATCAGAACGCCTACCCACCGTATCGAAATGGTAACGACGATGGCTGTAAACACGGTGAAGACGGCATCATAGAGATTGATATTCACCCCGCGGCTCCGGGCAAGCGAGGGGTTTACACTGACAAGAAGCAGTTTATTGAACAGCAAAAACCACAAGGCCAGTACGACAACAAACGATACCGCAAGCATCAAAAGGTCCGGGGAGCTGATGCTTAAAAGATCTCCGATCAAATAGGCGGAATATTTGGTAAATCCTCCCCGCCATGACAGCAGCACGATGCCCAGAGCCAACGCCGCGGAAGACAATACGCCGATGATCGTGTCGGTTGAAGCCACATTGGCACGCTTTACAACAAGCATGAGTATCGAAAACAACAGAGAGAAAGCGATCATCGACCATAACGGCTGGCTGATCCCAAGGATAACGCCAAGCGCGATGCCTGTCAGCGCCGAGTGCCCCAAAGCATCCGAGAAAAACGCCATGCGGTTGTTTACAACCATCGTACCCAAAAGCGCAAAAATCGGTATGACCAGAAGCACGCCCAACAGAGCGTTTTTCATAAACATATGTTGTGCCCAGTCGAATGGGAGAAGCGTATCGATCAGCGAATATATCTGATTCATTGACCATCTCCCTTTCGACCGAGATTTTTCAAACCGAACAGCTCGATCATCTTGCTGTCATTAAAAACCTCTTCGGGAGTGCCGATACATTCGACGGTTTTGTTGTTTAGCAGAATCACGCGATCGGCATATTGGGAGATGAGGTCCAAATCATGTGAGACCAAAAGGATGGATAGATCCAAATTCTTTCGAAGATCGGAAACGGTTTTATAGAAAAGCTTTAAACCATTGTGGTCAATGCCCGATACGGGCTCGTCCAACAAAAGTAAATCCGGGATGGGTTCAAGCGCCAGAGCCAGGAGCACTCGCTGCAACTCACCGCCGGAGAGAGCACCCAGTCGTCTGTTTATCAGCTGTGCGGCTTCCACGCGGGATAAGCTATTCAGGATGGTTTCATGCAATCCTTTGGGATGGAAAAACCAGACCGCACGGCTGGACAGGGCTGATGCAAACAGATCATACACACTTGTAGGGGAACTGCTGTCAAATTCAAGCCTTTGAGGCACATAACCGATCTGGGGCCGGCCCGTATGCCGGTCCTTTTCATCGAGGAACAGCAATTCCCCCGAATGGGGAACTTCTCCAAGGATGGATTTCAATAGCGTGCTTTTCCCCGCTCCGTTTGTACCGATGATCGCAGTCAATTCTCCGCAATGGATGTGAAGATTGACGTTCCGGAGGATCTCAAATTGCCCCAGCACGACGCCGAAGTTTTCTATCTTCGTACAGCACAGACCGCCGCAGGATGCGGACTTCGATGGATTGGATGCGATATTCTGATTCACTTCAATGCCTCTTGCAACACCTTCAGGTTATTGTCCATGATAATAAGATAAGCGTTCGGATCCACAGGTCCGGTTACGGCGGGATCGAGGATGTAAACCTTTAATCCTGTTTCCCAAGAGATGCTTTCGGCAGCCGTAACAGGATATTGGGGTTCGGCAAACAACGCGTTGACATTTAGCTTTTGAATCGTTTTGATCGTATCGGCAAGCTCCTTGGCGCTCGGTTGCGAACCCGGCTCGCGCTCGACCACACCTACAATATTCAGGTTAAACTCTCTGGCGAAATAAGGGAATGCCTCATGGAACGTTATAATATCGCGTTTTGCAAGGCCGTCCAAAGCCTGGTGCATCTTGTCCCTTTCAGCCTCCAACTTTTTGATGTACGCGTTCGTGTTGGACCTGAACTTTTCGGCATCTGCAGGGTCAAGCGCACAAAGCTGTTCCCCGATGTTCTCAACTTGCAATATGGCATTTGAAATACTTACCCATACGTGAGGGTTATACCCTGCATCGTCTTCTGCTTTGATCAGCGGGATATTCTTGCTGGAATCAATGATCTTCAGGTTTGGGAACTGCTGTATCACCTTATCCATGAAACTTTCCATGCCCGCTCCGTTGATCACCAAGAATTGGGCACTTTCAAGTTTTTTCATATCGTCAGGCGAAACGGTATAATCGTGCAGGCATCCTGTCGCAGACTTCGTCATATCGATGATTTTGACGTTGGGCATATCCATCGTTATGTTCATCAGCATGATATAGATAGGATAAAAGGTTGCCGCGATCGTTATGGTATTTGATGAGCCGGCAGCTTTCGGCGAGGTTATCGCGTTTTTTCCATTCGCGGACGAACAGCCAATTAGCAGCAGTACAGCGAGCAATATCGCAAATAAGGTACTCATGAGACGTGCTTTTATTGTAGGCTCCTCCTTATTGCGAATTACTTGCATTTACAACCCTATTATACTCGTCCAAAGCAATTTGTAAACATTATGCCCTGTGAGAGCATGGAGCGCTCAGATGAGTAATGATGTCTTAGCCGTAGTGAAATAAAAAAAGGCACGGTTTCCCGTGCCTTTTGTGTATCCTATATGGCTCTTACTCGATGACGCCGCTGACGACGCCCGCGCCCACCGTACGGCCGCCTTCACGGATAGCGAAGTGCAGACCTTCTTCGATCGCGATCGGGGTGATCAGCTTAATGACCATGTCAACGTTGTCGCCCGGCATGATCATCTCAACGCCCGGATCGAGGTTGATGACGCCCGTCACGTCTGTTGTCCTGAAGTAGAACTGCGGACGGTATCCGTTGAAGAACGGGGTGTGGCGGCCGCCTTCTTCCTTCTTCAACACGTACACGCGGCTCTTGAAGTTCGTGTGCGGCTTGATGGAACCGGGCTTGGCAAGCACCTGACCGCGCTCGATATCGTCGCGCTGTACGCCACGGAGCAGCACGCCGATGTTGTCGCCCGCGATCGCCTGATCCAACAGCTTGCGGAACATCTCAACGCCCGTTACCACTACCGAACGCTTCTCGGTCGTAAGTCCTACGATCTCGACCGTATCCTGCACCTTGACCGTTCCACGGTCCACGCGGCCCGTGGCAACCGTGCCGCGGCCGGTGATCGTGAACACGTCTTCGACCGGCATCAGGAACGGCTTGTCGCTCTCGCGCTCCGGCGTCGGGATGTAATTGTCCACCGCATCCATCAGCTCGAAGATCGATTTGCACCACGGATCGTTGCTTACGTCTTTGTCCGACTGCGCCGCTTCCAGCGCTTTGAGCGCTGAGCCGCGGATGACCGGGATGTCATCGCCCGGGAATTCATAACTAGACAGCAGGTCGCGGATTTCCATCTCGACCAGCTCGAGCAATTCTTCGTCGTCGACCATATCCACTTTGTTCATATACACCACGATGTACGGAACGCCGACCTGACGGGCAAGAAGGATGTGTTCGCGCGTCTGCGGCATCGGGCCGTCCGCTGCGGACACGACCAGGATCGCGCCGTCCATCTGCGCTGCGCCGGTGATCATGTTCTTGACATAGTCAGCATGTCCGGGGCAGTCCACGTGCGCATAGTGGCGTTTTTCCGTCTGGTATTCCACGTGCGCCGTATTGATTGTGATACCGCGCGCTTTCTCTTCCGGCGCCTTGTCGATCTCGTCGTACTTCGTAGCCGTCGCCAAGCCCTTCTTCGCCAGCACCATCGTGATTGCCGCCGTCAAGGTCGTCTTGCCGTGGTCGACGTGACCGATCGTGCCAATATTCACATGCGGCTTGTTGCGCTCAAATTTTCCCTTTGCCAT
>CAZHNN010000025.1:0-25228 GCA_964533965.1 uncultured Clostridia bacterium
GGCGCCCAAAAGGCATGATAATGGACTGACCATCTCCTAAGTACCAACAAGCCCCGTGCAGATATGCATGGGGCTTCTATTTATGCAAGGAACTTTTGGTCCCAATTTAACATTTTGATAATATCCATAACTACAATAGTCCGTGATTGCTGCGATTAAAACTGGCAATATTAGAAAAGCCAAAGTACAAAAGCAAAGGACCTGTTCGATTATTAATAAACCCAAAAATGTAAAAAACGGAACGCTGGCAGAGAAGATCCGTTCAAACATAAAGCAAGGGTCAAACCGTGGTGGAGCGCGAGTGCTGTTCCTCTATGGCTGCACTTTGGGTATTGTGGCATTCATATTCATCTTTGGTGTGCGCGTTCTTGATGTTACCTATGTGGACTGGCTGTTGGGAAAAACGGATCCTACGCAACACTATTTGGGGTGGCTGGCATACAGACAAACGCCGTGGATGTTCCCGATCGGCTTGACCAATGCGCTATCTTATCCCTTTGCTACTTCCATAATCTATACCGATTCCATCCCGTTGTTTGCGGTGTTGTTCAAAGCCTTATCGCCCTTGCTGCCACGTACATTTCAATACTTCGGCATATGGGAGATGGTTTGTTTTGCGCTGCAGGGCGGCTTATCCGCGATATTGATCCATCGATTCGTGAAAAGCAAACCGCTCTGCCTGCTGGGTTCCGCCTTCTTTTTACTGTCTGTGCCGCTTCTGATGCGTGCCCTGTATCATCACGAAGCATTGATGGCACAGTGGATCCTGCTGCTTGCAATTGCGCTGTGGCTGTACAAGGTCGGTGAAAGCAGCATGAAAAAGAGATGTATGGTATGGGGCGGCATAGGGTTTTTGTGCGTTTCCATACACCTGTATTTTGTCCCGATGATTGGGATACTGTTGTTGGGCAGCAGGGTGACGGAGTACTGGATGCACAAGAAATTCTCCCGTTGCCTTTTGCCCATTGTTTCGTACATAACCGTCTGTGCAATTAGCCTTTGGCTTTTTGGCGCATTTTATGGAGGCGTTGACGTACATGCAGACGGCGTTGGGGCCTATGTGTCCAACCTGAACACGCTGGTTAACCCACTGGGAAAAAGCGTTCTTTTCAGAACGTTACCCGTCATTTTCGAAAACTATGAGGGAAGCGCATATTTGGGCGCCGGCATGCTTGTTCTGAGCGTTGCGGCGCTGATTGTGCTTTTCAGGGCAGGGTGGAGAAACCCGCTTCTAAACCATCGACAAAAAGCCTATCTGCTGGGTGCAGTTGCTGTGGTTGTACTCTGTGTCCCGATTGCGCTTGGGCCGAATATTACGTTGAACGGCCGGATATTGTTTACCGTTCCCTATCCTCCCCTGTTTCTTTCCGCCTTCGGTATGTTTAGGGCAAGCGGTCGGTTTATCTGGATCGCTTTTTATCTTTTGATGCTCGTTGTTTTGGTTGTTGTACTACGAAAATTGCCTAAAAAGATGGCTTACATCATGCTTTCGATATGCGTCTGCATACAGATTGCCGATAGCGCAACGGTACTTCAAAAATTGTACAACGAATACGCCACGGCGCAGGTCTATCAAAATCCGCTCATTCAAAGCGAATTGATGCGTTCTTTTTCAGACAACCGTAATTACCGCCATATCGAGTTCTTGGATGCGTTCTATGAAAGTGACTATTTGCAGTTTGCGGAATATGCAGTACAAAACAACATGACCGTCAGTGATTTTTATTTTGCCAGGAGCTGCAGCAGGATCGATCTTTACCGGCAGGAAGAGCTCAAGCGCGTCTCAAGCGGCGCCGTCTCAAGGGATACCATCTATGTTACCAACCGTATTAGCGGAATAGCGCTAAACGGTACGTCGCTGCATTGGTATGGTGAAGGGAAGTATGCCATCGGCGTTGCAAACGAAATACCAAATCAACAGGACAAGCAGCTTTCTAAAAACATGCTGCAGGTATTGCCGGATAGCGGCCGGTTTTTGAACAGCGGAGAAGATATGCCATACGGGCGGGTATTGCATCAGGGCGGACTTTCCTATGGTCCCTATATCTCGCTTCGAAAAGGCGTATACCAAGTCAAAATCACCGGCAGCAACCTTCAGCAGTGCCGAATCAACGTCACAACGAATGCAGGGCGAATAGAAATCCCGTTGTCCGGCGTCGTTCAACTGGTAAACTCTATCGAGTTTTCATTTGTATTGAAGGAAGATGCGATGATGTGTGAATTCCTTTTGGAGAATGCGCAGGAGAAAGATATTGTTATTGAATCAATGGAGCTCTCAAGCCAACATTTTGAATAGACCCTGCCTCATTGTTTATAGGACCGGCGAACCACAGAATCGACCATCGGTCTTCTTTTGATATCTCACCCCTCAAACAATGGCGTGGATAGGTATCGTTCACCGGTATCGGGCAGCAATACCACAAGGGTTTTTTCTTTGTATTCCGATCTCTTCGCGATCTGTACCGCGGCATACAGCGCCGCGCCTGCGGAGATGCCTACCAACAGTCCCTCTGTTTTGCACAGATCGCGGGCGTGCTCGTACGCCTGCTCGTCTTTGACGGCAATGATTTCGTCGTATACTTTTTGATCGAGCACGTTTGGCACGAAGTTGGCTCCGATACCCTGAATCCCATGTGGTCCGGTATACCCTTTGGAGAGCAGCGGGGATTTGAATGGTTCCACGGCGATGACCTTGACGGCTGGGTTTTTTTGCTTTAAGAATTCACCGACTCCAGTGATCGTTCCGCCTGTCCCGATGCCCGCAACGAAGACACCCACGTTCCCGTCTGTATCCTCCCAGATCTCCGGACCGGTTGTCTTGCTGTGCATGGCGGGATTGGCGGGGTTTTCGAATTGCGAGGGCATGAAAGCGTTTGGCATCTCGCGGCACAGTTCCAACGCTTTGTCGATGGAACCCTGCATGCCGCGGCTTCCTTCTGTCAGCACGATCTCCGCTCCATATGCATGCAGCAATTTGCGCCGCTCGATGCTCATTGTTTCCGGCATGGTGAGAATGACACGGTATCCTTTGACGGCCGCCACCGCCGCAAGCCCGATGCCGGTGTTTCCGCTTGTGGGTTCAACGATGACGGAGCCGGACTTGAGCAGCCCCTTTTGCTCTGCGTCCTCGATCATTGCCTTGGCGATCCGATCCTTTACGCTGCCCGCAGGGTTGAAGAATTCGACTTTCCCAAGAAGTCTGGCAGATACGCCCAGGTGCCTTGCAAATCTGCTCAAATCCACCAACGGTGTTTTTCCGATCAATTCAGTGATGTCCTTATAGATATGCGACATGACGACGCCTCCGTTTACTCTTGTAATCAGTTAAAGTATAGGATTGTTTTTCCTTGCGTGTCAATGCGTGGAAAATAACTTCTTCGAATGGTTCATTTGGGAAAAGAAAATATCGTTGTAAAAACAACACATTGCGGATCCTGCCTTTGGTATACTAATGGCAAGATCCATTGAGGAGGATAATCATGAGTACACAATCCATCCGTAATTTCGAATACGCCACTGTACTTCCGTTTGCCGAACAGGTGAACTATCAAAAAGGCCAGGTCGTCAGCAAGACGCTTGCGCAGAACGAAAGCCTCAGTCTGACGTTGTTTGCTTTTGACAAAGGGGAAGAGATCAGCACGCACACATCGCAAGGCGACGCGCTGGTCATAGCACTGGACGGCTCCTGCGAAATCGCCATCAGCGGGACAAAGCATACCCTTCGTGCAGGCGACTGTATCATCATGCCGTCGGAACAGCCTCACGCCGTACTTGCATTGGAGCAATTCAAGATGTTCCTCGTGGTGGTGTTCCCCAAAAGGGAAGGCAAATAACGGAGTTCTCTAAACGTCAAACAATTCGAACCGGTTCTTCTTAAAATCCAGCAACCCTTCCTCCCGCATCCGGCCGAGCTCGGCGGACATAGCGCTACGCTCGACACTCAAAAAATCGGCAAGGCCTTGCCTGTCGAACGGGATGGTAAAGCGGTTGCTGTGTGCTGTTTTAGCCTGCTCCATCAAATAGGAAATCAATTTCTCACGAGTTGTCCTTTTCGAGGTGTGTTCGATTTTGCGGCTGAGCTGAATGTTCTTCTCCGCCAGTATGCTCAGCATGTTTCGGATCAGCCGTGTGTGGAACATGCAGGAAATCGGACAAGTTGTGATGATGCGGGAATAGTCGATCAGCATAATTTCGCTCGGTTCTGCAGCGATGCAGCTTACTTCCAACACCTTTTCTGCGGCACAGGAGAACGCCTCGGCAAATAGCTCGCCGGCTGTTGCAAGCGCCATAATGGTGCGGTTGCCGAAATAGTCCTCTTTGACGATCTGCACAGAGCCTGAAAGCACCAAGCCGATGTTTGTGGCAGGATCGCCTTCCAGAAAGATGATCTCCCCTTTTGCGTAGACTTTGATGCGGGCGTTAAGGCACTCCAGAAGCGAGCGAAGCTCCGTATCGTCCATTCCTACAAACAGCGGCGTACTTTGGAAAATTTCCTGCATGAAAACACCTTTTTTCATGAAATCTATTTACGTTGTAAATACAACGTACTTTCTCCCTGATTATAGTACACTTAAGCCGTAAAGACAAGAGATGCAAGGAGGTTTGCACCATGATCAGAAAGATCATTAAAATCGATAAGGAAAAATGCAACGGCTGCGGATTGTGTGCCGATGCTTGCCATGAGGGCGCAATCGGCCTTGTGAATAACAAAGCCGAATTGCTGCGAGACGATTATTGCGACGGTCTTGGCAACTGTCTGCCGGTGTGTCCGACAGGAGCCATCAGCTTTGAGGAGCGCGAAGCCGCCGCATTTGATGAACAGGCGGTCTCTGAAAATCAGGCCGCAAAACACGAAAAGAAACAGCCGATGATGGCAGGATGCCCCGGAAAGGCTGCGCACGCGATCGTCCGTCAACAGCCGAATAAACCGGAAGCTGTGAGTATGGAAAGCGAGCTTCGCCAATGGCCGGTTCAGATCAAGCTGGTTCCCGTAAACGCGCCGTACTTCAACAACGCCAACCTGCTGGTGGCGGCAGATTGCACGGCGTATGCATATGCCGGCTTCCACCACGATTTCATGAAGAACCACATCACACTGATCGGATGCCCGAAGCTCGACGAAGGGGATTACAGCGAAAAGCTTTCGGCCATCATCAAGAACAACAACATCAAGAGCGTCAAGGTTGTCCGCATGGAGGTACCATGCTGCGGTGGGATAGAGAACGCTGTGAAACAGGCACTGATCCGAAGCGGAAAGATGATTCCATGGCAGGTTGTGGTGATATCCACCGAAGGGCAAATAATCAACGATTAAGACAAACAATATATGTGGGGGTTAAGAAGATGGAAAAGATGTTTTGTTTTCAATGTGAGCAGACAGCCGGTTGCGTTGGCTGCAAGGGTGCTGTGGGCGTTTGCGGCAAACAGGCAAATACCTCAAACCTGCAGGATGAACTCACGGGTGCGCTGATCGGTCTGGCTAGGGTTGCGCAGAGCCGCAAACCGTCCGCTTCGACACACCGCGCCGTGATGGAAGGTTTGTTCACCACCGTCACCAACGTCAGTTTCTCCGACGAAGCGGTGCAGGAGCAGATAGCGCTTGTGCGGGCTGAACGGGCCAAGCTGCTCGTCGGTGCGGATAGCTGTGCGGTAGACGAAGAGTATGACATGCAGAATCTCTGGAAGGCGAACGAAGACATCCGCTCGCTCAAATCGCTGATTCTGTTCGGAATTCGCGGCACGGCAGCCTATGCTTATCACGCCTTGGTGCTCGGCTTTTCGGATGAGCGGGTCAACGCGTTCTTCTACAAAGCGCTTGCGGCGATCGGTAAAGACCTGGAACTGGCTGATTTGCTTCCGCTGGTTTTGGAAACCGGCGAAGTGAACCTGTACTGCCTTGAGCTGTTGGATAAAGCCAACACCGAAACGTATGGCACACCGGTGCCCACAACCGTACCGCTGACCATTGAAAAGGGGCCGTTCATCGTCGTATCCGGCCACGATTTGCGAGATCTGGCGATGCTCTTAGAGCAGACGAAGGACAAAGGGATCAACGTCTACACGCACGGCGAGATGCTTCCAGCCCACGCGTACCCAAAACTCAAGGCGTATACGCAGTTAAAGGGCAATTTCGGAACCGCCTGGCAGAACCAGCAGAAGGAATTTGTGAACATTCCCGGTCCTGTACTGTTCACCACCAACTGCCTGATGCCGGTTCGCGACAGCTACCGCGACCGCATCTTCACCACCGAAGTGGTGGCATATCCCGGTATGGTGCACATCGACGAGGACAAGGACTTTACGCCCGTTATAGAAAAGGCTCTGGAGCTTGGCGGATACCCGGAAGCCCATGCGATGACCGGCATCAACGGCGGCACGCAGGTCACGACCGGATTCGGTCACGGGACCGTGTTGTCGGTTGCGGATAAGGTGATCGACGCCGTGAAAGCGGGCGCCATCAAGCACTTCTTCCTGGTCGGAGGCTGCGACGGCGCGAAACCCGGCCGCAATTACTACACCGAATTCGTGGAGAAATCGCCAAAGGACACGGTCGTCCTCACGCTTGCCTGCGGCAAATACCGTTTCAACGACCTCGACCTTGGCACCATCGGTGGCCTGCCGCGCATCATGGATATGGGACAGTGCAACGACGCGTACAGCGCGATCCGCGTGGCGGTGGCGCTATCCGAAGCGTTCGGCTGCGGCGTAAACGACCTGCCGCTGACGCTGGTGCTCTCCTGGTATGAGCAGAAGGCGGTCTGCATCCTGCTGACGCTGCTGTACCTTGGCATCAAGAACATATTGATCGGGCCAACACTGCCGGCGTTCATATCGCCCAACGTGCTGCAGGTGTTGGTGGATAATTACAGCCTCACACCCATCACGACGGCAGAAGAGGACCTCAAGAGGATCCTCGGCTAATAAGTCTTGTAAAAGAAACCCCATGCTATACGCATGGGGTTTTCATTTGCGTGAACCGGTCTTCTCTGACTATCCGTTTACACGTGTATTTCTCCTGTCAGGTACAGTACCGCTGTGCCGCCTATCTCAACACGCTCGCCAAGATCCCGGCAAAACAGCGTTCCGCCGCGAACGGAGAGCTGCTTTGCCACCATCTCCGTTTTGTTTAGCTTTTCGCTCCAGTACGGGATCAGCGTGCTGTGGGAGGAGCCAGTTACGGGATCCTCGACGATGCCGGCGCCCGGCGCGAAAAAGCGGGAAACGAAATCGCAGCTTGATCCCTTTGCCGTCACGATGACGGCGAACGATTCGATGTGCTCCAGCAGCCGGAAATCGGGCTTTAGGTTTTTGACCGTTTGTTCGTCTTCCACAAGAGCAACAAGATCTCTTGAAAGAAGCGTTTCGAGCACTTTTACGCCAAGGGCCTCTTCCAACACGTCCGGCTTTGCGCAGGGGATCGGTTTGCGACTCGGGAAATCCATCAGAAACCTGTCACCTGCTTTTTTGACGGTCAAAACCCCGCTTTTTGTATGAAAGGCAAGAGCATCCGAATCCTTTTCGACGAAGTTCATCAACACGAACGCAGAGGCTAACGTCGCATGCCCGCACAGGTCCATCTCGACCTCCGGCGTGAACCACTTGAGATCGTAATAGCCGTCCCGTTTGACCAAATACGCCGTCTCGGCGAGGTTGTTTTCAAATGCAATGCTCTGCAGTATGGCATCTTCAGGCCATGCATCCAGCAGACACACCCCCGCGGGGTTACCGCAAAAGAGCTTATCTGCAAACGCATCCACGACGAAGTATTTCATTTTCGCTCCCTGCCTTTTGCAATGGTTGAAACGATTATACCACAGTTGACAGGTCCTGGTTCGCTGAAGGATCCCTCTTGACATTACAATAATTGTAATGATAGAATGAGCGCAAACGTTACAAATATTGTAATGATAGGAAGTGCAGTCTGTGGCTAAAAATACCGTTTCGCTTTCCACCAAAGAAGAATTAAAAATATTCATGAGCCCTCAGAGGCAGCAGATCATACGAGCGATGAGTCTTTGCGGCGATCCCGTCACGGCAAAGATGCTCTCGGACATGCTTTGCATTTCCGCCTCTTCAGCAACGCACCATCTCCGGCTGCTTGAGAAGATTGGTGTGGTGAAGCTAAACCATACCGAAAGGATCAACGGCATCACAGCCCGGTATTATTCGCTTAGTGATGTGATTGTAAGCATTGGCTTACAGGATCGGGATGACCTTAAAAGCGAGCGCAGCGCCGTCATTCAGAATATCCTACTCAACACCCTCGAAGGATTCAACGGGAGGCTCGAGTGGGCGGCAGAGAAGGGAATTCCCAACGATTTATTGACCGAATATGGCGATTTTTTAAGCGGCGTCATCCATTTAACGCGTGACGAATCAGCCGAGCTCATGCGGATCATCAAGGAGTATCTCGAATTGCACGGAAAAAGACAGGCGGGAGCACAACCGTGGGAATATGCGCTGATCCTTTATCAGGCAGACGTAGTTCGATGAACACATCCCACCGCCTGCTGCTGCTTGTAAACTATATCTCGCTTGGGATTATGATTCCCGTCATGAGCCTTCTGCTGATGGAAAGAGGATGTTCACTTGCACAGCTAGCCATCGTCCTTGGCTTGTATTCGCTTGCCGTTTTTGTGCTTGAATTGCCCAGCGGGATAATGGCCGATATGCTGGGTCGCAAAACGGTCTTTTTGCTGTCCGTCGTCTTCTATTGCTTAACCTCGCTGGGCATGCTGCTTTTGTCCGGCTTTTGGGCGATGGCGACGCTGGCCATACTTTGGGGAGCCGGCAGAGCTTTTTCTTCAGGTTCCGCGGACGCGCTTTTGATCGATGAGCATATTGAAAAACATGGGACGGAAGGCCTGCTTCGTGTGACGCTTGAACTTTCACTGCTGGAAACCATCGGCATATCCATAGGTTCCGTGCTGGGCGGAATTTTGCCGATGCTCTCCGGAAGCCTCTTCAAAGTGCTGGGGAAATATTCCCTCAATTTGCTGGTACGGTGCGCCTTGAATGCTTTGGAAGCCATTCTTGTCATGTTGTTTCTTCATGAAACTGCCAACAGGCAAACAAGTGACATGAAGCTCAAACGCCATATAGCGCAGAGCATTCAGCTTGTCAAGGGCACCGTTCTGCTGCCGCTTTTGGCAGGTGTCTTTTGCAGCGGGATCTTCCTGTTTACAGTTGAGGCGTATTGGCAGCCGGCTTTACGCGCCATGTTGAGCTCCGATTTGCTTTGGATATTTGGGTTCCTGTCGTTTTGCTGTTTCTGCTTTGCAGCATTGGGCAATCTTCTGGCAAAACGGACTATGCGTCAACCCCAAGCATTGAATCAAAAGTATACCGTTTTTCGGCTTGCGCTGTTCTGCGCGTTGCTTTTTTTGGCCTTCCAGCGTTCCGTAGTGGGGTTTGGCATTGCATACTGCGCCGTATATTTTGCTTTTGGCGCCGCCAATCTATATGAATGCACCATCATTAACCAAGAGACTCCGGCAGAAATGCGTGCCAGTTTGTTGTCTCTGGTATCCTTTTCGATGCAGGCAGGCGGCATGACGGCACCCATATTGGCAGGATTCGTCGTATCCCGATACGGCATCCAGATGCTGTGGGGAGCTGCGGGCATTCTATTTTTCTTTGCAACAGTATTCATAGGCAGAGTGCTTGCCAGGATGCAGAAAAAATGCCTTGGCGAACCGGCTTGCACGGATTGATTTCTTTGCGATATAAATAGCCCTTGAGATTTCCAAGGGCTAAGGCGTGCTTCAGATTTGTTTTTACCTAATTCACGGCATCCGTGAAAGCTCTCTTCCATAGGCGTCAAAGAGTACCCCGACATCTTCTTTCTTGGCACTCCACACATTCTTGTCGTCCCAGATCAGCTCGCCCTGTCCGCCTTTGCAGGCAACTGTCAGCTTTTGTCCCGCTTCGATGACAGTGCCTTTGGGGAATACGAATACTTCCGAGCCTCTTTCTGAGAAGAGGAAATATCCTGAAATGTCCGCGCGGTTGCCGATGTTGATCAGCGTTATCGTTTGAGCCGACTTGTCGAGGGAAAGGATTTTGACATTCGCTAACACGCTATTTGCAGATGGGTTTGTAATCGCAATCGATCCATCCGCGCCCACAACGAGCAGGATGCCGGATGTGTAGTCTTGTGTGATCAAGATCCGGGCACCCTTCAACGCTGACTTTACCCTTTCGTTTGCCGAATCGGTGTCCACCGACGTATTCGTTGAGATGATCGCGATTTGAGGCGATACGGCCTGCGCGAATTGCTCGGAGGTCGCATCGGGATTCCCGTGATTGCCGACTTTGAGCACGTCGGCTGAAAGCCCCACGCCCGTGTTTAGCAATGTTGCCTCTTCCTTAAACTGCATATCCCCGGCAAAGAGAAATGTCTTTGTGTTGACTTTCAGCCGTAGCACGAGCGAATTGTCGTTGTCATCGTCACCATTGTATTGAAGCGGGCCTAATACATCGAACGTGACGCCCGATGTCAGCGCCACTGTATCACCGGCCTTCAATTTCTTATGGTTCAACGCAAGCTGCGCAGCCAGTGTGTCGATCGCATTCTCCCCGTTTTTTTTATCCATGGAAATCTCTGCGGAATACAGCGTGCCAACGGCATATTTTTTCATAAGCGTTTCCATTCCGCCGATATGGTCGCTGTGGGTGTGGGTCAAAAACACTGCGTCAAGCTTCTGTACCCCACGTAAGGCCAATGCTCCCAAAAGCATTGGAACGGAGGATTTTTCGCCCGTATCGATCAGGCAGGAATAACCGTCAATCTGAACAAGGGCCGCATCCGCTCGGCCGACGTTGATGAACATCACGGAAACGGAATGCGAGCCTGTGCTTGAAGTCGTACCTGCGGTTGAGACCGGAGCGGTCGGAGAGGTGCCTTCTACCTTGCAACCAGCCATAATCGTCAACAGCAGTGCCAACAGCAGAATACAGGGAATGCAACGGAAGTATCGCGCGCGTTTCATGCCTTTCCGGACCGTCCTTTCATGCGAGGGTTTGCCGATCCGTCTCGTAGCGGTGAAACCCTGAAAAGAATTACGATCACTATACCATATCAACGGTTTGGACGGCATGATTTATGTCAGTTGTCTATTCGCTTAACGGAGTCACCTGTCACTTTATACTTTACTTGTTGCTTGATCGCACCTCCGGCGGCGACCCTCTTTGTGAACGTGAGTACGGTATATCCGGAGAAGTCTTCTTCACGGGCCTCATACACATAGCGCTTACCGCCTTCTATGAATTCCTGTGTGCCAATCCACAACGGATAGTCGTATAATTCCGGAAGTCCAAACAGCGTGTTGGATGCTTCCACCGATATATGAAAATCTTCCTTTTCAACATACTCCGCACTTACATTTGCATCTCGGCCTATGCTTTTAAGGTACGCTTCGGCCTGCTGCATCTGCTGGTCTGTCAGTTTGGCATAATAATGATTGGCTCCAACCACGCTGGTCCATAATTTTCTTGGGAAAAGCTCCTTTATGGAGTTCTCATTGTTGTCCCCGTCCGCCGGCTCTTTATAGGACAAGAGCGTATAGACGCCGTTGCTCTCGGAAAATCTGATCACGGCAGGGATTGCTCCGCAGCCGCTTTTTATGGTGAACACATCGTTTTCAAATCCGAAAGAAGCATAACTCGCAATCGCATATACCACCGTCGTGCCATCTTTTTCATTTTCCGTCAATAGAACGCAATGGCCTTCCGTGTCCGTCTCTCCGAATGGATCATCCCAAAGCTGCTTCAATACGGCTGAATGGATTGCCTTCTCAAGTGCATCGGATATCTTGATCGGAGCAATATATATGTTGGAAGGATCGGCTGACGTTGCGTTGCATGCGCTTAAAAGACAAACCGGTATAGCTAAACTGATCGCCAACAGCATAAGGCGCATGGAGTATACAGGTACCCATTTTCGCTTTATATGTATTGTGGTGTTGATTTTCGTTGGCATAGTGACGCCTCCCGAATGTTATGGTTCTCCATTAGAATAACGGCTAACAGAAGCAATGATGTGCGCATTTGCTCCAAGATTTATTAACACGATATATCTTAACATATATTTACATATCAAGTGTTCGTTTATGGATGCTCATATGAATGTTGGTCATAAAAAATTAAAGCGCTGCAGGGATCCTGCAGCGCTTTGGCGCACCTACCGCGATTCGAACGCGGGACCTTTCACTTAGGAGGCGAACGCTCTATCCTACTGAGCTATAGGTGCACGGCTCATATTCTGTGAGCTTTCCTATTTTACGCTGTGAAAGGCCGAATTGTCAACGCATGCCTGCCGAATACAGGGGTAAGGACATGCTTTTTCTTGTCACTTTTACGAAAGTTACTATACTTTGGCATATCCGCGAGAGGGCTTATGCCGCATTACGCGCAGCAGTGAGTCCATGAGCATGATGACCACGGATGCCAAAACCAACAGCCAAAAGCCCTTGATCACCACAGCCGTTACGAGCGCGCATGCTATGAGCAGCATCAGCACGTTGACGAATACGCTGGCGATGCCAAACGTGATCAGGTTGAACGGTAGCGCTATAAACGTCAGGATCGGACGAAGCAAGCCGTTTGCCAGTGATAGCACCAGCGCCAACAACAGGAACGCCGCGATTGTGCCGTGTATGCCCGTAAAGAGCAGGCTCAATACCACAAAACCAGTGAAATAAACCGCAATTCTACCAAACAATTTTCCCATAACCATCACCACAAACCTATTTTAATGGAAACCCTGTTGCCGGCTTCCACCTCTACCAGATCAAACGATCCAAGCGATGTGACCATCCGTACGGCTTCCGCTGCGGCATCCAAAATCTTGCCGATGTCCTTGCCTGCGATTCGTTTGCCGGTTAATAAAAGCAGATCTTCCACCGCGTCAAGGCATTCCCATACGATGCGCAGCGGGATCAAAAACGGAAGCCGAAACCAATTGATCTTCATATAGACAAATAGCAAAAGGCTTCTTCTAGTCGACATAGATTTTTATACTCGCACCTTTCCCCGAATCTCCCTGTTCAATATCCACGAGATTCTCATCGATCAACCCATCCTGGAACATGCCGATCAGCTCCTCCAGGTTGATCGCGTCGATATCGATGCCGTTTTCCAGCATTTCGTTCTTGGCCTCTTTGGGAATCAGCGCAGTGAGGCCTGCGAGCTTCTTGGCTACTTCCAGCGGCACGTTTACCCGAACTTTTGCTTTCTCCGCCTCATCGCCTCTTGCATCGATTATCACGCGCAGGATCTTGTTCTTCTTGGGGGGAGCTGCGGTCTTTTGGAGTTTCGTTTCGCTTTCTCCGCCCATTGCCTCCATCAGCTTCTTGCCTTCCTCGGCGGTTATTTTTCCTTCTTCGATCATCTTGAGGATTTTTAAAGTCTCTTCATTCATTGTCTATTCGTCCTTCTTTCTATTTGATGCTTTTCAATATTTCCGCGGCTTCGTCCGCCGTGATTTCGCCATTTTCCAGTTGCTCAAGTACTCGTTTGCGTTCTTCTTTGGCAGAAACGTCTGCCTTGCCCGATAGCCCCAGCTTGGTGAGCAGCCCTTCCAGCCTGTTCCGTACGGTAGGGTAGGATATGCCAAGCTCCTTCTCCACCTCTTTAATATTGCCGCGGCATTTGAGGAAAGCCCGTAAGAACGCTTTTTCGTTTTGTGAGAGCGAGCAAAATTCGCATCCCTCAAACCGGCCGACCAATTCGCTCTTGCAAGTCTTGCAGGTCAATGCTGTAATCTCATACTCGCCGCCGCAGACCGGGCAAATGGACGGCGCTTTGAATTTTTCGATAAAAACCACCCCTTCTCACGAGCATAATATTCCGAAATATCAATAATGTCAATAGTTAAATTAATAATATTAATTTCGAAATTAACAATCTTAATATTCATGTTTGAATTTATGGATTCTGAACGATGAAATTTATAAAAATCAAGAATGTTCTCTTTGAATTCGCTTTTATGCGAACGCACCGTTTCCTGTCACCAGGGTTCTGCTTTTGTACAAAGGCTGTAAACCGCCTGTAAAGGCTGTCCTATACGCTGAAAAACTTGACAGCGGCGCTTTTTGTCCTCTATAATGTCGTTACATTGTTGCAAGACGGCAGCAACGGTAGGAGCCCTAAGAGTGGGCGAGTTGGGCGAAAGCAAAAGGGTAGAACGGAAGGATGGTTTTTTTATGCATTTTATTATGTTGGGGTTATATGCCCTCGTTCTTTGCGTCACCGGAATTATCGGTGCAAAAAGAGCCAAAACAAGCAAGGATTTTATGCTGGACGGGCGACGGATGGGCGCCTGGATGACTGCGTTTGCCTATGGCACAACGTATTTTTCCGCCGTTCTTTTTGTAGGCTACGCCGGTAAGTTCGGCTGGAACATCGGTGCTTCCTCTATCCTGATTGGCATCGGCAACGCGGTTGTTGGTTCCTATCTTGCCTGGAAAGTGCTTGCGAAGAAAACCCGCAGCATGACGCACGAATACAACGTCGCCACTATGCCCGCTTTTTTTGAAGCACGCTTTGGTTCCAAGGCGATCAAGGTTGTTTCGGCGCTGATCATCTTCATCTTCCTGGTTCCCTATACTGCGTCTGTTTACCAAGGCATCAGCTATATCTTTGAACAAGTCTACGGTATACCCTTTGCGTATTGTGCGATCGCGATGGCCGTGTTGACGGCGGTATATCTGATCCTCGGCGGGTATTTTGCAACCGCTCTCTCCGATTTTATTCAGGGCATCATCATGTTGGCGGGTGTTGCACTTATGGTGTTCTTTGTGTTAAAGACGCCACAGGTCGGAGGCCTTTCGGAAGGGTTGGCCAAAATAGCCGCCATCAAACCATCGCTTGTTGGCTGGCCCAGCGGCAAGGATCTATTGACACTCATTTCCATTGTCTTGCTGACCAGTTTGGGAAGCTGGGGAATGCCGCAGATGGTGCATAAGTTCTATGCGATCCGCGACAATAAAGCCATCAAGCGAGGGAGCATCATCTCCACCGGCTTTGCGCTGATCATCGGCATAGGGGCATATTTCACCGGCGTCTTCGGACGGCTGTTTCTGAACAACACAATTCCGATCGATTCCATGACGCACGTGGCCAACATCGATATGGTGGTTCCGCAGATGCTCGTCATTGCACTTCCGAAGATTCTTCTGGGCGTTGTCGTGCTATTGGTGCTATCTGCATCCATGTCGACGCTGAGCGGCCTCGTCATGGTATCCTCCAGTGCTGTTTCAATGGATCTGTACAAGGGTGCTATGAAGCCTGACGCGTCGGACAAAAAGACGCTGGGCTTTATGCGCGTGCTTTGCCTCATCTTTATTGCCGCGGCCACTGTCATCGCGCTGTATAAGGTACAGGCCATTGTAGCGTTGATGAGCTTCTCCTGGGGAACGATTTCCGGATGTTTCTTAGGACCGTTCCTGTGGGGATTGCATGACAAAAAGACCAACGCCGCGGGCGCCTGGGGTGGTATTGCACTGGGGCTTTTGATCAACATTGGGACAGCCGTGGCAACCGGATTCGACGGCGCAAACGCGCCTCTTGTCGGCGGGATCGCGATGGTGGTGTCCTTGATCTCAGTACCGATCATTTCCAGGGTAGCGCTTTTCATAAAGGGCAAAAAGACCGTGGATTCACAGCCGCTTGAAACAGCACAGCACTTGTCGCCCGACTTGGCTGATGCGATGAACACAAAGGCGGAGTAACCTAGCCAGTATCCTAAAAACAGAGAGTCAACCAATTTCAAAAAGAATCCCCAAAGGCGGCAGTGTTACTGCCGCCTTTGTTTGCATTGCTGCTGTTGCACAGCGCATATACATCATCAACGGGTGATGCTATGCGGATACGGAAAAAAAGGAAGAATATTGGGATAAGGCGTTTGCAGAGGGCGAGGCGAACCCACTTTTTCGTCCTGTCCCCCCATGCTTTGCTGCGGGTGGCATGCGCTGTTCTTGCATTCTTGCTTCTGATTGGGATTTTTTCCTTCCTGTTTTTCAGACCAAAAGGACATCCGACATCCAAGGTCACCATCAAGGTGTATGATCACCGCAAGGACCAGGTTGTCTTGATGGATATGGAGGAATATATCACCAGCGTCGTGGCGGGAGAAATGCCTATCAGTTACGAGAGCGAGGCGCTCAAAGCGCAGGCGGTGGCCGCACGCACCTATGCCTACCGTAAAATGCTGCAAAACCCAAACGGTGATAAAAGCGGCGCGTCTGTATGCACGGACAGCGGTCACTGTCAGGCATATAGCGACCTTGCAAGCAGAAAAGAAAGATGGGGCAATAACTTTGATGCGAATGAAGCAAAACTGGAACAGGCAGTTTGTGATACAGCCGGGATCATCATGACCTACGGCGGCAAGCCGATTGACGCATTGTATTTTTCCACCTCGGGCGGGCGCACGGAAGATGTGGAAAACGTATACAGCGAAGCGTTGCCATACCTTCGAGGCGTGGATAGCCCCGGGGAAGAGGACGCTCCCCGGTATGAAAATACCGTGACCGTTAAGGTCACGGAATTCATAAAAGCAATCAAAGCGGCCAATAAAAAAGTGAGTGTGACGGCAAAGAATCTGGCGAAGAATATCAAGGAACCGGTGCGGTTCTCGTCGGGTCGTGTCGATTCGATCAAGATCGGCTCCGTGGCGTTTACCGGCAAGGACATCAGCCGTTTGTTCGCTTTGGGAACGACATATTTTTCCATTTCTGTGCAGGGGCAGGAAGTGATCATAACCACACATGGATATGGTCACGGCGTAGGCATGAGCCAGGTGGGCGCTAACGCGATGGCAAAGGGAAAAAGTACCTTTCAAGAGATTCTTTGTCACTACTATACAGGCATTGCGCTTTCAACCATATAAAACAGTATAAGTTATAGTAAATTTTCGTATGAAGCACCCCTTTCGCGGCAAAAATAGCGGTGAGGAGGTGTGTAACATGGACAATCGTATCAAGCGCCGCGACAAGAGGATGATGGGGCGGTCACCCGTGGCGGTATTTCTGGATAAGCAGGGCATTTATCTTGTGATGTTGGCATGTCTTGCAATCATAGGCATTGCCGCTTATTTTACGCTTGGAGGAAACGAGCAGGCAAAGACGCCTGGTCCCTCGGCATCCCAGCAACAAGCGGGCGCAATTCTGACGCCAAACCCGGTGCAGACCGAAAAGCCGACGACAACGCCGGCCACACAGGCTACGCCAACTCCCGCTAAGCCGGCGATGGCGGTAACGCAGAAGGCCATCCTTCCGGTGCAGGGGGAAGTGCTGAGGAAATTTTCGCTGACAGATCCGGTCTACTTTGAAACGCTCAACGCATGGATGATCCACACCGGTGTGGACCTCAAGTGTGCCGAAGGGACAGCCGTGAAAGCGTCACTGGACGGAACCGTGGAAAGCGTGAAGAACGATCCCGAAACCGGCTATACCATCGTGCTCAAGAGTGCGAACAACATCAAGACGGTATACGGGAATTTGGCTGAACCGCAGAACATCAAAGTTGGACAAGCGTTCAAACAGGGTGATGTAATCGGTACGGTGGGCAAAAGCGCGCAGAACGTCATCAACGACCCGCCACATCTGCACTTTGCGTTCCTGATCAACGGCAAATACAAGGACCCGATTGCACAGTGCAAGTGATCAAAAGACTTCGTATCCTTTCCCCCCCTTGCCATGAGGGGGGGATTTGCATTATGATGTGATTGTGCGCATTACTGCAGGCACCTTTGGGGAGGTTTTTTAATGCACATCTCGTTTATCCTGGCCATTATCGGCATCGTTGGATATTTTCTGAATCTGACGATCATCGACTATTTTGTCAAGGTCAAGGCTTTTCAGATGCAGGAAGAAAGCAAGGTGGAGCGCCGCCGCTCCAGCGAGAGCCGCAATGTCAAGAGCAAAGTGGATAAGCGGTTGATGAAAGAAGTACCGAAACTCAAATGGACCGTGTGGTTCGGTTCATCGATGTTCGTGATCGGTGCTATCGGATTTGTATGGTCGCTCATCTATGCGATCTCATCGCTTTTCAAAAAATGAGCAACCAACCGTAGGAATGTTTGACCCGGACGAATGAATTCTAAAGCTCCGCTGTTTGAATCACGGCGGAGCTTATTTCGTTTGGCAGGAGATGTGCTGTGCTAGATCGCAGCCCGTCTGTGCTTGTGCCTTTTGATGATATCCCGGTAGGCAAGATACACGTCGTCGATGACGCACTCCCAGCTCTTGGAAATCGTCATGCTTGCGTTCTCCCCCATCCGCTTCAACTCCTCAGGCGAACAAAGGGCAAACTTCATCTGTTGTTTGAGGCTATCCACGGTGTTCTCGCAAAGAAGCCCGTTTTCGCCGTGCGCGATTCCGCTGGACGCACCGGTATTTATCACCGTGATGGCAGGGCAATGCAGCGCCGCCGCTTCCCGCACAACCAGACCGGAGGTGTCGTACATCGAGGGGAAGACCAATGCTCGTGCATTGAGATAAAGGGAGGCAAGCAGTTCACGGTCTTTTATGATGCCCGGAAAGACGACGGTATCCGATAAATTGGCGTCCTCTGTCATCTGCATCAATTCGCATCTGGCTGCCCCATCGCCCACCATCATCATCACAAAGCGTTCTCCCGACTCGGCAAGCTCTTTTACGGCTTGGAAGATCATGCGAAGGTTCTTTTGCCAAATATGCTGGCCAACAAACAAGAACAGCGGCATATCGGGCTTCAGGTCGATCACTTCATGCAGGCGGGATTTCACCACATCGGGATCTTCCGGCATACACATATCCGTACCGTTTGGCATGACCACAATGTGTCCGCGGTATCCATATTCACGAAGCGTCTGCACGGCGCCGTCGCTGACCGTCCAAACACTGTCCATCTGATTCAGACGGCGGACAAGGATGCGGATGCCCTGAAGGGAAAGATACTTGCTTTTGGTGTAGGCGTAGAAGTCGTCGTAATATTTCGAATGAAATGTCGCGATGACCGGTATACGGCGAATTTTGCCCAATCGCAGCGCCTCAAGCCCCGCGGAAAACGGCGAGTGGGTGTGCACCAGGTCAAAATGCATGTTCTTCAGCTCGCTACGATATTTGGAATCAAGCTCCGGCATTCCCACGCGATACGGCGGGCGGCCCAGAAGCGGAATGGAGCTATAGCTTACTACCTTGTATGACTCCGTGTACGTTACGCCCTTTTTGTCCGGCACAAACAGTGTGCAGTCCCCGTATTTTCTATTAAGCCAGTAGGCATAGTTGCGCACGCAAGTGACTACGCCGTCTGTTACAGGCGGGTATGCATCATTGAATAGCGCAAACGAAAGTCGACTCATGTTGTTGTCACATCCTTATTGGTAAACGCTGGCATTGGTAATCCGCGTTATGATTTTATCATAAAGATTGTGGTGCTGAATATCGAAAAAATTGTCATAAAAACAGTTGGATTTGCGCATTTTGTTTGTTCAGATGTAAAGATGATATGCTGCTGGCTGTGTCAGGCATAAATTCGCGAAATCTGATCGATCACTTGCTCTAAAATGAACCGGAACGGGCAAAATCACGAGGAGATTCCCAAATGTACATTGACAGTAAAGCATAATGACGACTATAATGTGGAAGGCAGATTGTGAAATTTGGGTTAAAGTTTTTATCCGGCTGCCTGTGCTTTATTTTGTGCGAATCCGGCTTTGGCCGGTAAGGTTATCGATTAGGAGGAGACGTATGGTTACCCTTAGCATTGACGGAATCAGTGTACAGGTTCCCGAGGGAACGATGGTACTGGATGCCGCCAGACAAGCTGGTGTTCGCATACCAACCCTTTGTTATCTCAAGGATATCAACAGGATTGGCGCATGCCGTATGTGTCTGGTAGAAGTAGAAGGCGGGCGTGCCCTTCAGGCATCCTGCGTATTGCCGGCTGCAGAAGGCATGAAAGTGCATACGCATACAAAGCGCGTGCTGTCTGCCCGCAAAACCGTGTTGGAGCTTTTGATCTCCGATCATCGCCGTGAATGCCTCTCCTGCCCGCGCAGCCGCACCTGTGAGCTGCAGGGATTGTGTGAGGAATTGGGCGTTGATGAAATGACATATAAGGGCGAATTGCACGAGGGCAAGTTTGACGATCTCTCGCCGTCCATCGTTCGCGATCCGTCCAAGTGTATCTTCTGCCGCCGCTGCGTTGCAGCCTGTGGCGCCGGCTCTCAGAAGATTTATGCCATCGGCATGATCGGCCGTGGTTTCAAGACGCAGATCGGATCCCGGGGACTTGCGCTCAACGATGTCAACTGCATCAATTGCGGACAGTGCATCAACGCCTGCCCGACCGGCGCTCTGCAGGAAAAAGATGCCACAGAGATGGTTTGGAAGGCAATCCAGGATCCGAACAAATACGTGGTGTTCCAGACGGCGCCTGCCGTACGTGCGGCTTTGGGTGAGGAGTTCGGCCTTCCGATCGGCTCCCGTGTGACCGGCAAAATGGCGGCCGCCATCCGCAGACTTGGCGTGAACAAGGTATTCGACACCGACTTTGCAGCCGACCTTACCATTATGGAAGAAGGCACGGAATTGCTGGAGCGCATTCAACACGGTGGCAAGCTGCCGTTGATCACCTCCTGCAGCCCGGGCTGGATCAAGTTCTGCGAGCACAATTACCATGACTTTTTGGATAACCTCTCCAGCTGCAAGTCCCCGCACGAGATGCTGGGCGCAGTCGTGAAGAGCTACTTCGCAAAGAAGAACAACATCGATCCCAAGAGCATCTACGTGGTTTCTGTCATGCCCTGCACGGCGAAGAAATTCGAAGCGCAGCGTCCGGAAATGGGCCATGAAGGTCTGCAGGATGTCGACGCGGTTCTCACCACCCGCGAACTGGCCAGGATGATCAAGCAAGCCGGCATCGACTTCGTGAACCTGCCCAATGAAAACTTCGATGAAATGCTTGGCGATTCCACCGGCGCAGCCGTCATCTTCGGAGCGACAGGCGGCGTATGTGAAGCGGCGCTTCGTACCGTGGCGGATATCCTCACCGGCCAAGACCTCAAGAGCATCGATTATCACGATGTCCGCGGCGTCAAGGGCGTTAAGGAAGCAACGGTCAAGATCGGCGATCTGGATGTCAACGTGGCGATTGCCCACGGCGCAGCAGGTGCACAGGAATTGCTCAATGCGGTACGCAGAGGCGAAAAGAACTACCACTTCATCGAGATCATGGGCTGCCCCGGCGGCTGCGTGAACGGTGGCGGACAGCCGCTCGTCTCGAGCAAGGTTCGCGATACCATCTCGGATGTGCGCATCCTCAGAGCCAAGGCTCTGTATGATGAGGATTGCGAGATGCCGATCCGCAAGTCCCACCAGAATCCATCCATTGCGAAGTTGTATGAAGAGTACTTCGAGAAGCCGGGTTCCCATGTGTCCCACGAATTGCTGCACACGCATTACACGGCGCGCAGCCCCCGGTAACGGGAAAAGCCGCTTAAAAGCGGTTTGAACATATGGAAAGGCGGTATAGCCAATGGCTATACCGCCTTTTGTCATGTGTTCACCGGAAAGCAATTCGGCTTGACCCAGCACCTCATCTGCACCTTCGGGATACCTTCCCCTAAAGGGCAAGGCTTTGGATCTCCCAAGCGAAAAAGAAGATGCCAATTGACCAAATCAGCCGAAAGCGTCGCTTTCGGCTTACGCGTCAAATGGCAACAATAACAAGTTTTGTAAAGAACAGGCAGGGGGTTATTCAAAGGGGGATGCAGTCCCCCTTGATATAATTCACGCCCGTTTTTTATACGCCCTCATCGCAAAGAAATATGCAAGAAGCGCAATCCCAATGCACCATAAAAGTGCGACCCAAATGTCATTGCCCACCGGCTGATTTGACAGCAGCGCGCGGAGGGCTTCCACGATCGAGGTCACCGGCTGGTTTTCGGCAAACGCACGGACGACTGGCGGCATCGACGCGGTTGGAACGAATGCCGAACTGATAAACGGCAGGAAGAGGATCGGATAGGAAAAGGCGCCTGCGCCATCCGCCGATTTGGCAGACAGCCCGGCGATCGCCGCGATCCAGGTCAAAGCCAGTGTAAACAGCGCGAGTATGACTATTACGGCAAGCCATGACAGTACCCCCGCGGGCGAACGGAAGCCCATGAACAACGCCACGAGAATGATGATGGCAACCGAAATGCCGTTGGATACCAGGGAAGTCAGCACATGCCCCCACAGCACCGTGGAGCGCGCGATCGGCATGGAGTGGAATCGTTCGAATATCCCCCGTTGTACATCCATGAACAAACGGTAAGCCGTATAGGCGATGCCGCTTGCGATCGCGATCAGCAGTATGCCGGGCAGTAGGTAATTCACATAGTTGTCCGTGCCGGTTTGAATCGCGCCGCCGAACACATAGACAAACAGCAGCATGAACGCGATGGGCATGATGGTGACAGTGATGATGGTATCCATGCTTCTAAAAATCTGGCGCATGCAGCGATTAAGCATGACGCCCATATCGCTGAAAAAGTGTCTCCGGGTAGCTTCCATCTATTTTTCCTCCTTTTTGCCGACGATGGATAAGAATATCTCTTCCAATGTAGGTTGTTTTTCAACATACTCCACCTTTGCGGGTGGAAGCAGTTTTTTTAATTCCGCAAGCGTGCCGTTAACGATGATTTTTCCATCGTGCAAGATGGCTATTTGATCGGCAAGATGCTCGGCCTCTTCCAGATACTGCGTGGTCAAAAATACCGTCGTCCCGCCGCTAGTAAGCTCTTTGATTATCTTCCAGACCTCGATGCGCGCTTCGGGGTCAAGACCCGTGGTGGGTTCGTCGAGGAAAATAATCTCCGGTTTTCCGATAAAACTCATGGCGAGATCTAGCCTGCGTCGCATGCCACCCGAATATGTGGATACCCTTCGGTCGGCGGCGTCGGTCAGACCGATTCGCTTGATCAGATCGTCCGCAATCTGGCCCGAATTTCGAAGATGCCGCAATTTGGCGATCATGACCAGATTTTCCCGTCCGGTCAAGAACTCGTCGACCGCCGTGAACTGCCCGGTCAGACTGATCGATTGCCGAACCCTGCCGGGTTCCGACGCAACATCAAATCCGTTTACACATGCAATGCCGCTATCCTGTTTTAACAGAGTGGAAAGAATCCTGACGATCGTAGTCTTGCCGGAGCCGTTGGAACCCAAAAGTGCAAAGATGTTGCCCTTTTCTACGTTGAAATCCACACCTTTTAAAACTGGCAGCTGCTTGAAGGACTTCTGCAGCCTTTTCACTTCAATTGCTTTTTCCATCTCGATATCTCCCTTTTTACTTTGCTTTATCTGTAACCTTTTTTATGGCTTTGTTAACTTCTTGATCAACAGATTCTTGATAGATGTCGGCATACGTTTTTGAATCTTTGATTAGATCGTCGCAGAAAGCCGCTACATCATTGCCCGTCACTTCGAGCACGCCTTTGGCTAAGGCCGCGCCCTCTTCAAAAAGATCGACAATCCCCGAGAGCAAACCCGTCCCTTCGGTTAGCTCAACAGGACCGACCTTAAAAAGATATTTTTGAATCTCTTTATAAACAATCTGATACTCTTGCGGCAACGCTTTGACACGTGCCATGTGCGCTCGCCACTCTTTTTTGCCTTCGAGGATATCTTGTATTCTCATTTTGTCCTCCTATTTATCTAGCTTTTTAGCGATAGTATTGTTGAGTTGCTCGCGCCACTTGTCGCGAAAAGACTTTGCCCCTTCTTCGCCGGCCAGAGCCGAACAGAAGCCTTGGATATCGTCACCCAAAACCTCTTGGACACTTTGACCGTCCGTCGCCGTTTCCTCGAGCAGGCCGAGCACACCGTCAAGAATTGGCATGAGGTTGCGACCGGTGAAATCGGAGTGAGACCAGAGATTGGCTTTAATTTTTTCCCATGCCGCCTGATAATCAGTCGGCAGCTTTTTGGCTCGCAATTCAAAAGTTTTCAATTCTTTGGTCATATCGCTGCCTGTGATTTTTTTCCAAAAATTCATTATCGTTTCTCCCTTAAGTCGTTAATCTTTGACGCGACAAATTCCCATTTTTCCCAGAACTTCCGTAGTTCCTCACGCCCAGTGTCGTTGAGCTCGAAGAACTTTCGCGGCGGTCCTATATCGGATGGTTTTTTTTCTATGTCCACGAGTTTATTCTTCTCAAGACGCACCAAAATGGTGTAGACAGTTCCTTCAACAACATCTGTAAAGCCAAGAGCATTCAACCCCCGCGTGATTTCATAACCATAGGTTTCTCCGCGGCTTATAATTTCAAGGACACAGCCCTCAAGCACGCCCTTAAGCATTTCCGTTAGGTTTTCCAATACAATCACCTCTTGCTATTCTGTATGACTGATAATCAGCATCACTTACTACCGCTATATAGTAACACGCAATAGTGGGGTTGTCAATAGTGGTTGTTCTGATAATGATATTTGACATAAACACATAAAAAAGATCAACGAGACTGTCTGGGCAACCACAAAAGGGCTGCAAAGCCATTGGCATGTATTTAGGGCTTACGCAACAATTCGTTTGCGAATTGTTGCATGCAGGAATACAAGCTTCTTAGTAAGGCCTATTTAGAGGAGCCGAGAACGATTGCACCGGGAAACATTCTAAGGGCGCTGTTAGAAGGCTTTCTTATAAATGAATAGAGAACGCAAGCCTAAGAATTTGAGGATATAGGCCAAAACAGAGTTTTGGCTATGCGTCAAATCGAAACGATAAATGGTTCGAAGATAAATAGAGGGTTGCTCAAGGGGCGTGTAGGGTTAAAAACGTTCCAGTGGAACGTTTTTACCGGAACGGGGAGCGCCCCGTCGCGACCGGGAAAGCAATTTCCCTTGACATAAAAAAAGCCTTCCTTGCGGAAGGCTTTTCTTGTCAACTATGCATTGTTGACGTTGACGGCGCGCAGCCTGCGGCTGTCCTTGGGGTCTTTCTCCACGTCGAACGTCACTTTTTGACCTTCCTGGAGGGTTTTAAAACCATCTGAAGCGATGGCGGAGAAGTGCACGAACACGTCCGCGCTCCCATCATCGTTGGCAATAAAGCCGAATCCCTTGTCTGCGTTGAACCATTTTACCGTACCATACATCTAACTGGTACCTCCTGCTTATTTCTGCACCCGAGTCGATAAAAAATCGCATATTTGTGTAAATCATCAAACAAACAAATGACTTACATAAATATGCGAGTT
>CAZHNN010000026.1:0-22471 GCA_964533965.1 uncultured Clostridia bacterium
GGCCATCTATCTAGGCGTACAGTTGCCAGTACGCTCAAGCGGTTACCCGGGGACGTGACGGGCCGCCACATCTGCCCCCCTATCAACCTTGCACCAAGTGGGGTTTACATAGCGGACAAGTCGCCAAGCCGCTGGTGGGCTCTTACCCCACCTTTCCACCCTTGCGCCTTCTTACGAAGGTTCGCGGTATCTCTCTGTTGCACTTTCCTTGAAGTCGCCTTCACCGGGAGTTACCCGGCACTCTGCCCTACGGTGCTCGGACTTTCCTCGGGCATGTGCCCGCGGCCATCCGGCTTACTCACATAAACTTTACTCTTCCTGTTCAGCGTAGTAGAGAATCCTGCCACAGCTGTCGCATTCCACAATGCCTTCTCCGGACCGAAGCCGACTCAACATCAGGCTTGGGATTGCCATGTTGCATCCGCTGCACTGGTTGTCCTTTACTTTGGCCACGGGGTTGACACTGGTGCGCTTTACCTTTTTATATTGCTCCAGAAGCTCCTTGGGTATGCCAGGTTCCTTCTGTTTCACAGCCGAGCGCAGGCGCTCAAGCTCTTCGGTAGCATCGGCCAATTCCTTGTCGTGCTTCTCTTTGAGCTCGTCAAATTCTTTTTTGCCGACCACCAGTTTGCTTCGCACGTCACGAAGCGTCGCTTCCGTGCCCTCCGCCATTGCGTAGATCTGCTCTACCTGTTTGTACATGGCATTCAGGGTCCTGTTGCATTCATCCATCGCCCTTAATACCAAACGCACCTGGCGCAGATCCTGATCCTGGCAGTTTTCCGCTTCCTTTTTCAAAGACGAAATCTGACTGCGGATCTTCTCGATCTCGCCGGTAATGCGCTCGCAATCGGAATACGCATTCCGAAGTTCATTGTCGAGTTTTTTTGCCCGGTCCTGCTGTTCCATCATGGCGTTACGAACGCTCAACAGCCGGCTGCGTGTTTTGGATTTCTTCAACGTTGCCTCAAACCGGCCCAACGCAAGGTCAGCCTTTTGATAATCCCAGAGCAACTGCATGTTCATCCATTATCACCTCTTCGTAAAAAAGCAAGAGCTGAAAGCCCTTGCCGCTACACCTGTGAAAAGATGTCCGCCCCTGTGGACGATATCATCAAGTCCACCTGATATTCTAGCGTATATAACCTGTTTTGTAAATGGTTAAACCATGGAAGCAATATGACTTTTTCGGTGTCATAATGTCCCGCATCAATGATGCTCAATTCCCTTCGCGCAAATTCGATCCCCTGGCTGTATCGTACGTCCCCGGTAATCACGCATTGTGCGCCGGTGGCAAGGCACGCATCCAATGCAGATGTGCCGCTGCCGGAGAGCACGGCAAGTCTCGTGATGCGCTTGTCCCCGCTTCCCGTATAGCGAACCGATGTTGCATTCAGCTTCGACTTTGCAGCGATTGCCAATAGCTCTACCGTTGTTTCCGGGATACATCCCACACGACCATAGCCGTCACCATTAAGCCCGATAGGTTCCACAACTTCTGTGTTCTCCAAGCCGAATATGGTTGAAAGCACCTCGCAGAGCCCATCCTTGGCATAATCCGTATTAGTATGCGAAGATAGCAGCGCTATGTCGTTCCGGATGAGATTGCGCAGAATGCGCTCCAAAGTGTCCTGTTCGCAAAGGCGGCGAATGGGATTGAAGATCAGAGGATGGTGGGAGAGGATGAGGTTGCAGCCTAGCGCTGCCGCTTCCTCCGCCACCTGCTCCGTACAATCGACGCATAGCAAAATACGGGAAACAGGCTGTGTCCAATCCCCGCACTGAAGCCCGCTGTTATCGAATTCGGCACTAAGACGCAGCGGCGCTATCTCTTCCATGAGTTCATTTATTTGTTTAAGCGTCGGCTGCATGCGAATTCTCCTCACACCATCCCATAAGCTCCCGTACCAGGCGCAAAGCCGCCCCCTGATTCTCCTGTCCCCGCGCGCTTGCCGCAGGTTGCTGTATCGTATTTTCCCAAACCCGAATGCGCCATCTCGCATAGTTTAGCACCGTTCTGTTCGGGTGTTTCATGTTCATAGTCCCGATTTCGCAAGCGACATCGTTCAATGGCTGCCTCTGTATACCATCGAAGCGCACTGCAAGAATCGGAAAATACCTGCCCTCGTATACAATCGCTTCCTCATAGATATCAAAGCCACTGCCATTGAGTGATTTGCGAAGATGCGCCGCATCATCCGCCGGCTGCAGTATGAGGCATTGCATCCTTTTCGCCATATCCAGGCCGTTTTCAATGATGCGCATCGTCATGTGCCCGCCGATGCCTGCGAAGACGGCTGCCTGCGCATCTGCGACTGGAAGGCCATCGTGCAGCAGCGTCACCGTCCGATCGGCCAGTGTGAGCATTTCATACAAGACCTAGGCCTATTGCAGCGATTTCGGGCTGATGTCCGAAGCAACAAGCCTGTTGCATTTGCCGGATTGCAGCAAATGCAAGCCAAGCAAGCCGTGATCACACCCCACATCCGCGATGCATTCGCATTGTGGCAGCATGTCCGTTACGGCCGTAAGGCGCTGCGAGAGTTTTTTGCCCTGCATATCATTCGAGGAAATCGCGAAGCTTTTTGCTGCGCGACGGATGCCGAAGCTTACGCAACGCCTTTGCTTCGATCTGGCGTATTCGCTCGCGCGTGACGTTGAATTCCTTGCCGACCTCTTCAAGCGTGCGCGCCCTGCCGTCATCAAGGCCAAACCGGAGCCGCAGCACCTTCTCCTCACGCGGGGTCAATGTATCCAGCACTTCCATCAACTGTTCCTTGAGCAATGTAAAGGCGGCGGATTTCTCCGGTGCCGGTGCTTCGTCGTCGGGGATGAAGTCGCCCAGATGGCTGTCCTCTTCCTCACCGATCGGTGTCTCCAGCGACACCGGCTCCTGCGCAATCTTCATGATCTCGCGCACCTTCTCTTCGGAGACGCCCATTTCCGCAGCGATCTCTTCGGGCTGCGGGTCACGCCCGTATTCCTGTAGCAGCTGGCGTGTGACACGAATGAGCTTGTTGATGGTCTCTACCATATGTACTGGGATGCGGATGGTGCGTGCCTGGTCTGCAATCGCGCGGGTGATGGCCTGGCGGATCCACCATGTCGCATACGTGGAGAACTTGTAGCCCTTGGTGTAGTCGAACTTCTCCACCGCTTTGATCAATCCCAGATTGCCTTCCTGAATCAGATCCAAAAACAGCATGCCGCGCCCTACGTAGCGTTTTGCAATGCTGACCACAAGGCGCAGGTTCGCTTCGGTCAGCTCGCGCTTTGCTTCCTGGTCGCCTTCGCCCATGCGCTTGGCAATGACCACTTCCTGGTCGGCGGTCAACAGCGGTACGCGTCCAATCTCCTTGAGGTACATCTTGACGGGATCGTCGATGTTGATGCCCTCGGGCATGAAATCACGAAGTTCATCCCGTGAGATCTCCTCTTCTTCCGCAAGGTCCGCGATATCCGGTTCTTCCTCATCATCGAGTCTATCGACGACTTGAATGTTCTTTTTCTTGAGCTCTTCGAGAATGTTTTCCAGCCTTTGAACCGTAACTTCCGTATCGCCAAAGGAAGACAATATCTCCTCATGCGTCACAACGCCTTTGTTCAAGCCTTTTTCCTGCAGCGTTTCGTCCAACTGGTCTGACATGTTTTCACTCATTTCAGTTCCCCCTTTGCCAGCGGCGCAGTGGATGCGACGCTGACCCTCTTATTACGCAAACTATCCATTTCCATCGTTCTTTTCTGTATTTCGGCGGCGATGCGACTCATATCCGCACCACTCTGCTTGCTTTTATGATTAAGCTCATCCACTTCCCGCTCGTATCGTTTGAGCCGCAACCGGTCCATATAGTCCAACACCATGCGGTCCGTGGCGCTTTCCTGCCTCGTGAGTACCTCCGCTGCCAGCGCAGCTTCTTTTGGGTCGCTGTAGTTGCTCAACAGCGCCGCCGTGCAGTCCTCCTGATGCATGTTCTCCATGGTCAAATACATGCTACTGTATAGAGGATCGGCAAAATCCTCGACGTCCATGAACAGATATGCCTGCGCCCGGACACGCGGATCGGTTGCCATCAAACAAAGTATGCGCTGTTCGATTTCATCGTCCCCCGGGGATGCCCGCTGCTTGGGTTCCGGCTCGATTCTGACCGTCTGCTTGGCCTGTTTGCCGGATTCCTGCATCAGCGCTTCGATCGAAAAGCCCGATAGCTTCGCAATGAACTTGATATACCGCTCCCGTTCCACAGGTCCGGCGTCCTTTAGAAGCGCGACCGCCTGCTGGGCAAAATGCATGCGGCCCTCTTCGCCCGAAAGATCACACTGGTCGCGTAGCAGTTGAAGCTTGAACTCCGTGAGCGACAGCGCGTTGCTCTTCAGTGCAAAAAACGCATCCCTGCCCCGCTTTCGGACAAAATCATCCGGATCCATGCCGTCGGGCAGCATCAGCACACGCACATGCAAGCCTTCGTTTTCCAGAAGATCCAAACCGCGCAGCGTAGCGTTGCGCCCGGCGGCATCACCATCGTAGGCGATGTATACCGTATCTGCAAAACGCCGCATCAAGCGGACCTGTCCCGTCGTGAGCGCCGTTCCCAGACTCGCAACCACATTCTTTACGCCGGCAGTGGATACGGCAATCAGGTCCATATATCCTTCCACCACGATGAGCTCCCTTTGTGTCCCAAAGGAGCGGTAGAAGTTCAAACCGTAGAGCATCTCGCGCTTGTTGTATACCTGTGTCTCTGCCGTATTGATATATTTGGGTCCGTCCCCTTTGAGCACTCGGCCGCCGAAGCCCAACACACGCGAACGCTGGTCGATGATGGGGAACATCACCTTGTCACGGAAGAAATCATAGTGTTTCCCGTTCTTAACCGTCGTAAGGCCGCAGGCGACAAGCTCTTTTTCGGTAAACCCCTTTTGCATCAGATGGTCGGTCAATGCCTGCCATTGTGCAGGGGCATAGCCAAGGCCAAAGCGCCGGATGTGTTCATGCGTTAGTCCGCGCCCTTTGAGATAATCGAGCGCAGCTTTCGCGCTATCGGTATGCAGCATCTCATGATAGTACAGTGCAGCTTCCCGCAATGCGGCATACAGCCTCTCCCGCTGCTCTCTTCTCTTTGCGAACTCGTCATCGTCCGCGGTTTGGGGCAGCGGCATCCCCACCCGTTCCGCCAATTGAGCGACCGCCTCTGTGAAGGAGAGCTTCTCCATATTCATCAAAAAATGAATCACATTGCCGCCCGCATGACAACCAAAACAATAATAAAACTGCTTGTCCGGATCCACGGAAAACGAAGGCGTTTTCTCGCTGTGAAACGGACAGCATCCCCAATACCGTCTGTTCTTTTGTGCAAGCGTCACATATTGCGAAACCACCTGCACAAGGTCATTGCGCGCGCGCAGGGATTCCAACCAGTCATCCGCATACAATCCTGCCATAACGCGCCCCTTTCTATGTATGCATTCCTTTATTTGGATAAAATGCCGACAAAACTCGCCGCCATTCTACATTTATTGTGCGTATTGTCGCGGCAGGAACAACGAACGGAACGTCTGTATGGCGTAATGGTCGCTCATGCCGGCGATATAGTCGCATACGGACCTTTCACGATTTTCCAGGTTAGCGCGAATTTCGTAATGCTCCGGCATGGAACCCTCGTTTTCCAGATAATGGGCAAAGAGCACACGCAGCATCGCTTCGGCCCTGTTTGCTTGCTCCATGATGCGCTTTTCAAAGTACAGGTGATCGAATAAAAAGCTTCGAAGTTTGTTCATTGCGTCCTGTACAGGTTTGCTCATCCGGATCTCCCCATTGGCGCTGTTCTGTATGGTATCCAGTACCAGCGCATGGATGCGCTGTGAGCTTCGGTGTCCCAATAGCTCAACGCAATCCTTTGGCAGATCCTCCTCACGCAAATAGCCGCAACGCTGTGCATCCTGGATATCGTGATTCACATAGGCGATCTTATCCGACAGCCGGACAACTTTACCTTCCAAGGTGCCTGGGGTACAGCTTGTCCTGTGATTGACGATGCCGTCTTTGACCTCGTGCGTCAGATTCAGCCCTTTGCCGTCATTTTCAAGCAAGTCCACCACGCGGAGCCCCTGTAGGTTGTGCTCAAAGCCCCCGGAGCACAGCTCGTTCAATACCCGCTCCCCCGTATGTCCAAACGGCGTATGCCCAAGGTCATGTCCGAGCGCGATTGCCTCCGTCAAATCCTCGTTCAATCGCAGCGCCCTTGAAATGGTGCGGGCAATCTGCATCACTTCCAGCGTATGTGTCATCCGCTCTCGGAAATGGTCCCCTTCCGGCGCTATGAAAACCTGCGTTTTGTGCTTGAGACGGCGGAACGAATTGCTGTGCAGAATCCGGTCCCGATCCCTGGCAAAACAGGTGCGGATAGAACAGGGTTCTTCGGGTACGCTTCTGCCGAGGCTGTCCTGTGAGAGCTTCGCATATTCTGACAGCATCTGCCTCTCGCGCTCCAGGGCCTGCTCGCGTATCTCCATACCCTATACCCCTTTCATCGGTGTGTTATACAATTTCAACGCGTTTTATAAAAATCCTCTTTTCCCGTTATATTTTTAGACAGTCCAGCAAGCGGGACGGGGCAAACGCATGCGATCATAAGGCTAAAATCCATCGAATATAAATTTCGCATATGCATCTCACAAAAAAAAGGGCGCTTTTGTTACGCCCTTTTGTTTATGAACCCGGCTTTGGTGCTATTTACCCAGCTTCTCGCGGATGGCAACCTGCGCTGCCGCAAGCCGCGCTATCGGCACGCGGAACGGCGAACAAGACACATACGTCAAGCCGATTTTATGGCAGAACTCTATGCTCTTGGGGTCGCCTCCATGCTCTCCGCAGATGCCCAGCTTGATATTCGGCCGGGTTTGTTTGCCGAGCTTTGCCGCCATCTCCATGAGTTTTCCGACGCCCTTTGTATCCACGCTTGCAAACGGATCGCCCTCAAAGATCTTGAACTGATAGTAATCCGGCAAGAACTTCCCGGCGTCGTCACGGGAGAACCCGAAGGTCATCTGCGTCAAATCGTTGGTGCCGAACGAGAAGAACTCCGCTTCCTGTGCGATCTCGTCTGCGAGTAAGGCTGCCCTTGGCACCTCGATCATCGTGCCTACCAGGTATGGGATCCGAAGTCCCTTTTTCTCCATGATCTCTTCCGCTGTCGTCACGATGATGTTCTTCAAAAACGACAGCTCCTTTGTATCAGCCACCAACGGAACCATGATCTCGGGGGTGATCGCTATTCCTTCCTCTTGCGTGACCTCGATGGCAGCCTCAATGATGGCGGTCACCTGCATGCGGGCGATACCCGGCCAGGTGATAGCAAGGCGGCATCCCCTATGACCAAGCATCGGATTGACTTCCTTGAGGCTCTCGACTTTATCATAGAGCTGCTCAAAACCGATGCCCATCGTCTTGGCAAGCTCTTCTATCTCATCTTTTTCACGTGGCAGGAACTCATGCAGCGGTGGATCCAATAGGCGAATCGTCACAGGCCTGCTGCCCATGGCGTGGTAGAGTCCCTTGAAGTCCGACTTCTGCATCGGCAAGAGCTCTTCCAGAGCCGCTTGGCGCTGTTGCTTGTTGTCGGATACGATCATGCGGCGTACGGATGCGATGCGCTCCGTTTCGAAGAACATGTGCTCCGTGCGGCACAAGCCGATGCCTTCCGCTCCGAACTCCCTGGCTGTGACAGCGTCCTTGGGCGAATCGGCGTTGGTACGGACGCCGAGCTTTTTGAATTCATCTGCCCATTGCATGATGGTATCAAAGTTGCCCGTGATGGTTGCGGGAACGGTCGGTATTTTCTCTCCGTAGACGTAACCGGTGCCGCCATCCAGTGAGATATAGTCGCCTTCATGGAAAATTCGGTTCTCCATCGTCTTAAAACACTTTTCCTCTTCGTCGATGACGATCTCGTTACAGCCCGCTATGCAGCAGCGGCCCATACCACGGGCGACCACTGCGGCGTGGCTTGTCATACCGCCTCTGGCGGTCAGAATGCCGCGTGCGCTGTACATGCCCTGGATATCCTCCGGCGACGTTTCGGTTCGAACCAGAATAACATCCTTGCCTGTCGCTGCCGCCGCTTCCGCATCCTCGGCGTTGAAATACACCATTCCACAGGCGGCGCCGGGAGAAGCCGGAAGGCCGATAGCAATATGGTTGGCTTTGCTAAGAGCGTCCTTGTCAAAGGTCGGATGCAGTACAGCATTGAGCTGTTTGGCGTCGATCAACAGCAGCGCCTCTTCGCGTGAGACGATGCCTTCCGCCGCCATATCCACCGCGATCTTCATGGCAGCTTCTGCGGTCCGCTTCGCGTTTCTGGTCTGCAGCATATAGATCTTTGTATGTTCGATGGTAAACTCGATATCCTGCACGTCATGAAAATGCCGTTCGAGCGTATCAGCGATATCGCAGAGCGCTTCATAAGCTTCCGGCATATCCCTTTTAAGTTCGGATATGTGCTTGGGCGTACGGATGCCGGCAACCACATCCTCTCCCTGGGCATTCATCAAAAATTCGCCAAAAAGTTTGTTCTCCCCGGTGGAAGGGCTTCTGGTAAACGCGACGCCGGTGCCGCAATCGTCGCCCATGTTGCCAAACACCATGGACTGAACCGTTACAGCCGTACCCAGCGAAGACGGAATGTCGTTGAGTTTGCGATAGATGTTCGCCCTCGGGTTGTTCCAGCTTCGGAACACAGCTTCGATCGCAGATGTAAGCTGGATGCGGGGATCCTGCGGGAACGGTTCGCCATTTTGCGCCAGATATATTTGTTTGTACTCCTCAATGAGTTGCTGAAGCGATTGTGCGTCCAATTCGCTGTCTACCGTTACGCCCGCTTTCTGTTTGCGGTTTTCTAGACAGGCTTCAAACTGAGCCATATCAAGCTCCATGACAACGTTGGAAAACATCTGAATAAACCGGCGGTAGCTGTCGTTGGCAAAACGCGCATTGTTCGTGGCTTCGCCCAAGCCCTTGCAGGTTTCGTCATTCAATCCCAGATTGAGGATCGTATCCATCATACCTGGCATAGAAACCGCGGCGCCGCTGCGAACGGAAACCAAAAGCGGGTTCCGGGAATCGCCAAAGCTCTTGCCGGTCTGCTTCTCGAGCTTTAGAAGCGCTTCCATGGCCTGTTCGATGACCGCATCCTCAACTGTGCAATCGTTGTCATAGTAGCGGTTGCATGCCTGCGTTGTGATGGTGAACCCCGGCGGAACCGGCAACCCGAGCCCCGTCATTTCTGCAAGATTTGCGCCCTTGCCTCCCAAAAGCGTACGCATGGATGCATTGCCTTCAGGAAACAAGTATACAAACTTATCCATCCTATTTCCCCCTAACATTAATATTACTAATTACTAAGCTTTATTTAACTGGTCCTGCCAGTGAATAAACGAACGTGTTGGCAATGCCTGCCCGGTAAGATGTAAAAACGACGCTTCTAAAAGCGAAGATAGCTGTGCCGCGATAGGGCTGATGCTCTCACGGACAGCCTGATACGCAGCGGATGGCACATTTGGCAATTCTTTGAGCGCCAGAAGCGCCAGAGCAGACATGGGAATGCCGTCTTCCGTCTCCTCTGCGCACTGCGCACACAGGGAACCGCCATATTCCACGCTGAACGCAACGAGATCCTCCGTTGCGTCACAGCAGACACAGGCATTCGCCTGCGGGCAAAACCCCGCGAAGCTCATCTGTTTGATAAGGAAGAACGCCAATATCGAATCGATATCGCATTGTTCTTCGCATAGGGCTTTCAACGTATGCAACAACAAGGAGAAGCCTCGCGTAAAGGGTTCGCCGGGGACCGCGAGCATCTCACATACCTGGCATGCATAGGAGGCCGCCGAAAGAGCATCCGGAGTCAGTCTGAGATTGTAAAAGATCTCACGAACATCGCATTGCCGTACGTAGTGATGTCCGTCCCGTTCATAGAGTTCAAATTCGCCGTAACAAAACGGCTGCGCACAAGAAAGAAGCTTACTCTGCGCTTTTCGGCACCCGCGGGCCGTGATGGTCATACGCCCGCTGTCCCTTGTTATCAGGGTAAGAACCCGATCATTATCGCGATAGTTTACCGCCCGCGTTACAATGGCCAGGACATTTTGCTGCAATCATCCAACGCTCCCATTTTGTCGTGTTGCGTTTTCTGCCTATAGAGCATGTATGCAGCGGGATCTCCGCTTTGTACAAACTCATCCCAAATAGTATTCGCTGCCATATCCTTATCCATCATTGCGTTATCCCTTTCTCGCTAGTAAGAAAATTGTATCGCAATGGAATGGAACATTCGACAGGTAAGTGCTGGCAGCGATATCATCTAATTTCATTCATACCCAAGTTCTTTCAATGCCGAAGGGCTGTTTCGCCAATCTTCCCGGGCTTTTACATATAGTGAAAGGTAAATTTTGGCACCGAAGAATTCTTCCAAATCCTTTCTCGCCAGTGTTCCGATCCTCTTGAGCATCTGTCCGTTTTTGCCTATGATGATGCCCTTGTGCCCGGTCTTTTCGCTATAGATGACCGCATGTATCTCCACAACGCCGTCATCCCGCTCCATGAACTTCTCCAGTTCGACGCCGATGCCGTGCGGCACTTCCTCGGATAAGAGCTGCAACGCCTTTTCCCGTATGATTTCCGAACACAGGAAGGACTCAGGCTTATCCGTGATCTCATCCTTTGGAAAGTAGGCAGGTCCTTGTGGCAAAAGGTCAATGATCGCATTCAACAGATCAAACAACCCTTCTCCGGTCTTCGCAGACAATAAAAATACAGCCTGCGAATGCACCTTCACTGAAATGGATTCCCGCAGGCTTTGCCGCCTGGCCTCGTCCATGAGGTCGGCTTTGTTGATGGCATAAAGAACCGGGACACCGCTGCTCGATGCGCGTGCCATTGCCGCTTCATCCCGCTCACCCAGTCCGCTCGCGCCGTCTATGACAACCATCACCGCGTCGACATCCACAAGCGAACCGGAAACCGTGCTTTCCATAAACGTCCCCAGTCGGTTGCGTGGATTGTGAATGCCAGGCGTATCAACGAGAACAAACTGATACTGTTCGCCGTTCACCACGCCCATGATGCGGTTGCGCGTTGTCTGTGGCTTGTCGGAGACGATGGCTACCTTCTCGCCAACCAGCGCATTGACAAGCGAACTCTTGCCTACATTGGGTCTTCCAATGACCGCAACAAAGCCAGAACGATAGTCTTTCACGCTGTCCTCCAGCCAAGGAAATCTTTTCTTGTCATCAGTGTACCATCTTTAATTGGTTTGGACAACCGAATTTGGTCGATTTAAGTCCAAATCTGTCAGAATGGATTCCGTCAGTTCCTGCATGCGCTTTTCATCATCGTCGTTCATATGATCGAACCCAAGCAGATGCAACAGACCATGCACGGCCAAAAAACACACTTCGCGCTCGAGCGAATGACCGTAGTCATTTGCCTGTTCGGTGGCTCTTTTTAGGCAGATGACGATATCTCCAAGCATGAACCGACCGGTCTTTGGGTCTATGTCGATATGTTTGTTTTCAGGTATCTTCCCCGGATTCTCCCCTGCCCAGTCGATGGTCGGAAAGGATAGCACATCGGTCACGGCGTTGTTTTCCCTATACTCGCGGTTCAGCCTTTGAATGGTCGAAGGCGACACCATGCTTACGTATAACTCGCTGTTGTCCACAAGACCGAAACGGGACAGCGCTTCTTCCAAACTGTGCCGCATGAGGGCACCAAGACTTCTCGGAAACGACAATGCCCGTTGTCTGTTAGTGATTTGAATTGCCTTGTTCATCTGCCTTCTCTCCATCCCTTACAGCCTTTTCATCTGTGTTGTCCTGATACTGGATACGCCCATGGTATGCGCCGCGCAACACCGACAAGAACGACTCCCGTATGGTATCCAGTTGGGCAAAGGTCAGCGGCGCTTTATCCAGTTGCCCGTCTTCCAGCCTGTTCAAAAAGATCTTTCGCATCATCTCATCATACTCGCCTCCGCTGGCCCGGGTTGCGGCTTCACAACAGTCTGCCAGCATGACGATGGCCGCTTCCGCGGTATTGGGCTTGCCGCCGGTATGCCTGAAATCGCGAATATCTGCGTTCGAATCCTGCTCTTTGGCCTTGCTGTAGAAAAATCCAACTGTCGAGCTTCCATGATGTTGCAATGCAATGTCGATGATGGGCTGTGCGATGCCCTGCTCTTTTAAGAGTATTGCGCTGTCATGCGGATGCCGCATGATCAGCCTCGCGCTCTCAAGGGGCTGCATCTCATCATGCGGATTCTTCATGCCCGCAGGCTGGTTTTCGATGAAGAACTGCGGATCGGACAGCTTTCCCACGTCGTGATAGTAGGCGCCCACACGTGCCAACAGCCCGTTTGCGCCGATCGCTTCCGCCGCAGCCTCTGCAAGATTGCCCACCATTACGCTGTGGTGGTAGGTACCAGGCGCTTCGAACATAAGACGTTTTAGCAGCGGATTGGTCGGATTGCACAATTCCATCAGTTTCATTGGCGTCAGTGCGTTGAAGACGTTCTCCCAAACCGGTGTCGTTCCAAGGCACACAATGCCGCTCAATATGCCGCCGGATAGCTGCATCGCCATGACATAAACGATCTGCCGTATTCCCGTGTGCGTCAACAGCCCCAGCACCAACTGGATTACCGAACCCACGGCTCCGGCTACGATGCCGATGGCAACGATATTGTTCCTTGTCGGATGGCGGTTAATCAAAACAGCAGCCGGATAGCAGCCCATCCATCCGCTGGTAAGAAAGGCGAATACGGTCAATCCCTCGATCCCGGCTGCCAGCGCGGTTGAGGCGCATAAAAATGCCGTGATCATGCCGACGACGGTGCCGCAGGAGATGTTCATTGTAAGGCTGAGCACGATGGCCACAAAGGCAATGGGAACGATCTGCAGGTTGATGCGCTGCAAAAAAGCGCCCAACAGCACAACCAAATACAACACGATGCAGATCATCAGCGTCTTTTTAAAATCGGCTGCGAGCCCTGCTCCATGCAGATAGAAGATGAGCGTCCCTACCGCCAAAAGAGCGCTTAGGAACACTCCGATATACACAGACCATACGATACCGCCGGCGAGCATGCCCATGTTCTCGAGCATTTCAATCTGTCTTTGCGTGACGACCTCCCCGATGCGGACGACGATCTGGCCCTTTTTATATGTTATATCGACGACGGCATCCTCCGCCTTCTGCCTGGCAAGCTCCGTTGCTGTGCCATCATAAAACGCGTTTGCCTTCAGGGAACGCTCCATCATGAGCTTGAAAAGCGGCCTGCTCTGTAAGGCAATTTCCGATGTGTCGATTCTTTCATAGACGGACTGCAGAGCAGGGTTTACCCTGGCTTCGGTTATCCCTTCCGCAAGCCTTTCGCTGAGGATATTCTTTGCAATGGAAAGTGACTTTTGATAATCGGTGTCTGCGATTAAAAGCCAACCATTGAGCGTGGTCTTGTCCGTCTGCACAGGGCACAAAGACAACAGCGTTTGCCATTGATCGTTCCTGAGCGTGGAATCATAGGTAGGGGCCTTGCCTTTGCTTCCCTGGGCTGTGTAGTCATCCAGGTATGGTTGCAGCAGCTTCTTCGCTTCGGTGCGAACCTTCTCCACCGAAGACGCAAATTCAGAAAAATGTGTGACTACCTCCGAACTTCCTGAGTTGTCGATGGAATAAACCTGTGCTACCGCATCGCGCGCCTGCTGCTTTTGAGTGCTTGTCGCCTCTTGATCAACCACTTCCCGCGCAGCGAGAATGTTTTCGGGTGCGACATCACCCGCTTTGAGGCTGTAATTCTGCGGGGTTACGGCCACGCTCATGGTGATGCAGAGCGCAAGTACCAGAACGATAAACAGCGCCCATGATCGCAACCGGAATGGCGAGCCCCATTTGCGAATTCTCATTGGCTTTCCCCTTGGCGGTGGATCGTCACGCGCCGTTTCGGCTGGCTTTGGCTCCCTTCAAACTTCTCGTGAGCTTCGTAAGCCTTGATGATGTTGCGCACAATTTCATGGCGTACCACGTCGCGCTGGTCCAGATAACAGAAGGAGATACCCTCTACGTCCCGCAGCACGCGTGTTGCATGCACCAAACCGCTTGTACGGTCTGTCGGAAGGTCGATCTGTGTGATATCGCCCGTAACGACGATGCGGCTGCCTTCTCCAAAGCGCGTGAGGAACATCTTCATTTGCTCACGCGTGCAGTTCTGTGCCTCATCCAATATAATATAGGACTCCGTGAGCGTTCTTCCACGCATGTATGCAAGAGGCGCTACTTCAATGACGCCCTTTTCCTGCAATTTCAAAAAGCTCTCATAGCCCAAAAATTCCTGCAATGCGTCATAGAGCGGACGAAGGTACGGATCGACCTTCTGCTGCAAATCACCGGGCAGGAACCCCAGCCTTTCCCCTGCCTCAACAGCCGGTCGCGTAAGCACGATTCGCTGGACTTCTTTGTTCTTCAACGCCACCACCGCCTGCGCGATGGCCAGGTACGTCTTGCCCGTGCCTGCGGGACCAATGCAGAACGTGACGACGCTCTTCTTTAGCGCTGCAACGTATTGTTTTTGTCCCCACGTTTTTGGCTTGACCTGTTTGCCGCGAAATGTCAGGGCCACGACATCCCGCATCATTGCAGCGATCTGCTCGCCATTGCCTTCGGACACGACCTCGAGCGCATATTTAATTGCCGTGCGATCGATGTTCTCTCCGGCATCGATTCGATCCAACAGATGTATGACGGTCTCTTTGGCTATCTGCACCTGCAGCGGTGCGCCAAGGATGACCATTTCATTGCTGTCAAGATGGATGCGCACGCCGAGCTGCGATTCTATGATGTTGAGGTTTTCGTCAAAGTTACCGAAAAGCGTACGCACAGATTCCATGCTCTTTGGTTGTATGCGTTCCTGCACCGTTGCGCTTGTATTGCCATCCGATGTGGCCAATCGCCATCCTCCTTTTAACCGCTACCAGTATTTCGGTATGTACAGCAGCGGATCCGTCATCATTTGTTTATTCTCTATTCCGATAGGAACGAGCGCAGTCAGGTAAACATGCACCTCGACAAAGCCGTCCTCCGTCAGTTCGCTATATATCGTTTGTTTTATCGCCACACAGGTGAGCGGCATTTTTGACTGCGCCTCCGCCTTGGCATAGGCGATGCCCACAGCTTCCGCTTCCGCATAGCTTTGCGTGCGGGAAATCGGACGTATCTCTGCATATGTTCTGGTGATGATGCGTGCCGGCAACACATTGCCCACGATCATCTCCTCGCTTTGCTTGACAAGAATGCTCTGCGCAAATGCTGTGCCGTCCGACAGCGGTATGTTCCAGCCGGCGATGGTCAGCGTACGGACACGCTGCTCCCGTCCCGTTTTCTCAAACGAATCGGCGGTGAGGCTTACCCTGGCTGTTCCCATGAAGCCCACACGCCCGATAACGATGCCCCGGGCCTGTACGAAGCGCTGCTTTCCTTCGTCAGCATTGCGCTCGAACGTTCCCCGTATCAACACATCGCCTTGACGCACCACATCACCCTTGCTCACGTTCGGCGTTCCATCCAATGCGATGACGCTTTCCACCACCGCGCTTTGGGACGCCACGATATCGCACACATCCCCCTTTTTAAACAGCGGTGGGCCCTCAACGTATGGCACGATCTCAATGTCCATCACAACGCCGCGCTTGTGCACCAAAACCTTCTGCGCAAACGGGATCTGTTTTTCCAACGATCGCTGCAATTCGCCTTGATTAAGTTTTGACCACAGCGACCATCGCTTGGCACCGAATTGACCTGCTGCCTGTAACACTTGTTCGGCGCGTGTACCCTCGACGCCGCTTATGTGGACGTCAAGCACAAACTGCGTACTCAGTACACCTGCCAGTATTGCCAAAACGAGACAGACAATCAGGACAGGCCGCATAAAAAACCTTTTTGAGAGTGCGTAAAGGCCATGAGAGGAAAGTTCAGTCACTTCGCAGCGCATTTGATCTGCTATGCGAAAAAGCCGCCGCCTATGGTGGGCGCATACACGCGCCGTCAACCTAAGTCGCGCCGTCCTTTTCATTGCCGTCAGTGGGATGTGCGCGCTTTCGCACTCGTTCAAAAACCTTTCCAGCATCAGGCCTTCCGCTTGTATAGTAACATAACCAAAAAGCAATTTCCACAACCTATCAAGCATCCTGATTGCCCCCTGAAATGCTCAGCGCCGCTATTTGTCCGTTGATGCAGATCATCCCGGCACCATCGGTATCCATCACCAGGTGCATCCCAGTGATCAGGAGCTCGCCAAAACGGGTCCTTACGCGTATCCTGCTGTCATTTACCTCCAATAACCCGTCATGGTTTTCCACATATAGTCTGCCCTTGCCCACAAGCGTCGCGCGGACAGTACCGGGCGAAAGCGTCAACTCGGGGAATTCACGCTTTTGTCGTTGCTTTTTCACCTCACATACCCCCCATGGTATGGTATGAGGGGCTCGGCATCCTTAGACGGGAGCAAAAGGAAAAGGACGCTGGCGCGCCCTTTGCAGTTCTTAGTTTTGAACGGCTGTTCGTGCTTCGCCAGGTATTTGGATCGGCGTTGCACTGTTCATCTTCTCAAAGGTGATCAGGATGTAAAACTGGGATAGTGACACATCCGTCGGAGCCGGGGTTTGTGTGTTGCCGGTGCCTTCGAGTCCGTTGAGCATGCCGCCGACGCTTCCCTTTGACAGCATGAGGATCATCTGCATGAGCTGGGTCATATCGATCTTCATCTGAACGATCCTATCTTCGTTCTGGGCAATCCAGTACTGTATCGTGAAGCCCTTCATCGCGCTATTTATCAATTGAGCCATCTGCTGCGCCTGTTGGTTCTGTGAGAGCAGCACGCCCGCTCCCGAAGCTGTCATGATGGCGTTCCAGGCCTTTTCCTCATCGAGGACGCAATCTATCTTATCCGTTTTTACTCCGTTGATCTCCTCGGAACCTACGACCTTCACGGATTTGAACATGCTCGCAATGTCGATGCCCTTGCTTTGCGTACTTGCCGCAAGAGAGGACAGAGGGATCGTTTGGGCTGACCATTTCTCTGCTTGCTTAATATAAACCTGCGCCATATTCTGCGCACCCGACTCGACATACATTTCAAAGGTCTGTAGGCTTTGGGCAGGCAAAGCAGCAGTTGCAAGAACCTTTGCAGCCATTGGGCTCTTAAAATAGACGATGTCGGCGTTCAGATTGATGTCAACCGGCGTTGACGCATTGCTTGCCGTAACGTTCATGTTCAGCGCGACGATTACCTTTGCTTCCAGGCTGGATACTTTCCCAAGGTTATCCGAGGCATTTTTGACGCGCTGCGATGCGCTCTTGCCGCACCCGACTGATAACAGCAGCAACAGGACCGCCATCATGAGAGACATTTTCTTAAACTGGCGCATAGCAAATCCCCCATCTATTGTGTATTTGGAATATTTGGCTTCTCAAATTATAGCATTGTCAACTTTTGTGCTCAATACCGCTTTAATTTGTGTCAACCATTCCATCATTTGAGAATTCCTGATATTCGGATCAATTCTTACCAGCTGCTGCTTCTTCTTATATTTTCCAATCAAATTGCTTTAGCATGCTAATAAAATAGCTTTCTAATTTGTCATAGTTGTGATATAAATGATATATAAGAACATCGGTTCAGCCGAATGCGGAAATCATCAGTTGGAACGCTTGAATGAACGGATGAAACCAGTTGTTTTTAGATTTTCAGAAGGGGAAACGAAACATGAAGAAGATCACCAAAATTGCGGCGATTGCACTCTCTCTGATCACGGTCGCGGGGATATTCAGTGGATGTGCCAAGAAGGCCGCGTCAACGCCTAAAAACCGCCTGGAAGCGATCCTGCAGCGCGGCTATATCGAAGTGGCCACGGAACCGTATTTTGCACCGAACGAATTCATCGACCCGACCAAAACGGGAGATGACAAGTATGTTGGAAGCGATATCGAACTGGCTAAATATATCGCGAACAAGCTGGGCGTGAAGCTGAAGATCGTCCCGCTGGAGTTTTCGGCGGTCCTTTCTTCCATCACCGAAGGAAAATATGACCTCGCTATTTCAGGTCTTGCGTACAAGCCGGACCGGGCGCAGGCGATGAACCTCTCCAAGGGCTATTACTTTGATAAAGTCGGTCATGGCCTTGTGATAAGAAAGGCGGATGCCGAAAAGATCAATGGTGTGGCAGATCTTGCGGATAAGGTCATCGTGGCCCAGAGCGCATCGCTTCAGGAATCGATGGTAAAGGAACAGGTGCCAAAATACAAGCAATTTAAGCCTATCTCTACCGTGAACGACGGCTTTTTGATGGTTCAGGAAAAGAAAGCGGATGCGATCGCCACCTATATCACACCGGCTGAATTGTACATCAAAAACAATCCGAACTGCGGCCTCATGGTCGTTGAAGGATTCCGGTTCTACGTTGATCCTGCTACATCGGGCACCCGCGTCGGCATACCGAAGGACGAAACCGAACTTACAAACAAGATCAACGAAATCATCGACGAGGTAACTGCGAAGGGCTTATACGATCAGTGGTATACCCAGTACGCCGAATACGCAAAGCAACTAGGAATCCAGTGATCGGCTTTACATCCATAAACTAAGTGAGTAAAGAAACGGGCCGCTGAAAACGTTAGGCTGCCCGTTTCCCTTTGCTTGTTAGAACACTCGGGAACCTGCGGGTTTAGGAGCATATGAAATGATAGAACAAATCATCAAAATGTGGCAAAAGTATGATTATGTGTTCTGGCATGGTCTGCTTGGCACGTTATGGCTCGCTGCCATCACATGCCTGATATCGACGGTGGTTGGCACCCTCATCGCGATCATGAAGATGTCCAAAATCAGAGTGCTGAATTGGATCACCAACCTCTATATCGGCATCATACGAGGCACACCAATCCTTCTGCAGCTGTATTTCTTTTGGTTACTGCTTCCAAAGATCATGCCGTTTGAAATGTCGGAAACATCGAGCATTATCGTGGCTTTGATCATCAATGCCAGTGCCTATGTGGCGGAGGTCATACGCGCGGGCATCCAAGCGGTCGACCGTGGGCAGACGGAAGCCGCGAAGAGCCTTGGCATGACAAATGCCCATACGTTGACCAAGATCATCCTGCCACAGGCGATCAAAAACATCCTCCCGGCGCTGGGCAACGAATATATCACCATGGTCAAACAATCTTCTTTGGCCTCCGTGTTCTTCGTCGAAGAGCTGACGACATCCTACAAAACGGTAACGGCAATCACGTTCAACGCGCTGCCGGCTATCATCATCGCGGGCATGATCTATCTTGTGGTGACGACGGTGCTGACCAAGGCACTGAGCCTGTTTGAGAGGAGGCTGCAGAGAAATGAGTAGCCGAGAATTGATTCGCGTTGAAAATCTATGCAAATCGTTTGGCAAGCTGGAAGTTTTGAAGAACATATCCGAAAGCATCTACGAAGGAGAGGTCGTTTCCATCATTGGCCCTTCCGGCAGCGGCAAGAGCACGTTTCTGCGCTGCCTGAACCTTTTGGAACGCCCGACAAGCGGCAAGGTGTTCTTTGAGGGTGTGGACCTTGCGGACAAAAACGTGAATGTTGACAAGCACCGCCAGAAGATCGGGATGGTCTTTCAGCTCTTCAACGTGTTCCCGCACCTGACGGTGTTGAAGAACATCACGCTTGCGCCGACGCTGGAGAAAAAGGTTCCACAAGCCGATGCGGAAAAGCAAGCCTGCGAGCTTTTGGCGCGCGTGGGGTTGCTCGACAAAAAGGATGAGTTCCCTACCAGGCTCTCCGGCGGGCAGAAGCAGCGGCTCGCGATCGTGCGGGCGCTTGCGATGGAACCGGATGTGGTGCTATTTGATGAGCCAACAAGCGCTCTCGATCCCGAAATGGTCAAGGAAGTGCTGGATGTCATCAAGGATTTGGTCGTATCCGGCATGACCATCGTGATCGTGACGCACGAGATGGGCTTCGCAAAAGAAGTCAGCGACCGGGTGTTGTTCATGGATGGCGGTGTCATTGCGGAGCAAGGAACGCCGGACGAGATCTTCAACCATGCTCAAAACCCGCGCACCATAGAGTTCTTAAGCAAGGTTCTGTAAAGGTATTCTTCCCTTTCCCGGTTGTAGCCGAAGGATACAGATCTTATATCTTTGGAGGTTTAGTGATGACGGATCTGGAATTTGTCAATCAAGCAATCGACGCGAAAAAGGATTTGATCATTGAAGTCAGCGATCAGATTTGGCGTTTTGCCGAGCTTCCGTACGCGGAATACCAGTCTGCCGCTCTTCTGTGCAAGGTGCTCAGGGACGAAGGCTTTACGGTTACGGAGGGCGTCGCGGACATCCCCACTGCTTTTGTGGCCAAATATGGCGCAGGCTCGCCCGTCATGGGCTTTTTAGGGGAGTACGACGCGCTGGATATACTAAGCCAGGAAGCCGGAAATCCCGTTAAAAGCCCCGTAGAGGAAGGCAAACCCGGCCACGGCTGCGGGCACAACGCGTTAGGAGCAGGCGCACTTGGTGCGGCGATCGCACTCAAAGAATACCTTGTGCAGAATGCATTGGCCGGTACGGTACTCTTCTACGGCTGCGCAGCAGAGGAAGGCGCAGGCGCCAAGCAATTCATTGCGCGCGCGGGGCTTTTTGAAGGTGTGGATTTCGTATACACCTGGCATCCCGCTACCAAGAACGAAGTGCAGTCACATCGCACCGTTGCAATCATGGGTGCTAATTTTGAATTCAAAGGCCTCACCGCCCACGCGGGCGGCACGCCGCATTTGGGCCGAAGCGCACTGGACGCCGCGGAATTGATGAGCGTCGGCGTCAATTACCTTCGCGAGCACATGATCGACCAGGCGCGCATCCATTATGCCTACGTGGACGCGGGTGGCGTCGCCCCCAACGTCGTGCAGGATCACTCGCTGGTCAAATACGAAGTCCGTTCTCCCAAGGTCAAGCAGGTGAAGGAGTTGTTCGAGCGTGTTGTGGACGTCGCACGCGGCGCGGCTCTGATGACGGGCACAACGATGAACTATGAGATCACGATGGCGTTTTCCGACTATATCCCAAACGACGCCCTGGCCCGCATTGCCGACGAGTGCATGCAGCAGATTGGCGCGCCGGAATGGGACGAGAAAGACTACGCGCTCGCCAAAGCGTATCTTTCCTCCTACAGCGATATCGCTATGGAATCCATCAAAGAGGCGATCGAAAACACATTTGGGGAAGATCAGCTCGAAGCGATGCTAGAGCGGCCTCTGGATCCGGTCGTCCACCCCTATGACGACAAGAATACCTCCTACATGTCCGGTTCGACCGACGTTGGCGATGTTGCCTATGCCGTTCCAACGCTGAACCTTCAGGTGGCGACCGCATGCATCGGCAATGTGGGACACACCTGGCAGATGACAGGGCAATCCGGCAGTCGCATCGCGCACAAGGGGTTGATCACTGCCGCCAAGATGATGGCGCTTTCCGCCATTCGCACGATGCAAAGGCCGGAGGCGATACAACAGGCAAAGCAGCTCGTACTTAAGCAAAACGGCGGGAAGTACGAATGTCCGCTGCCGGATTTTGTCAAACCTCCCGTGGGAAGATATTAAACAAAGAGCCGGATGCCCAAAAGCATCCGGCATTTTTATATATCCGCTCCACTTCTCTTATCGTATGCTGCCAGGACACGTTGTAAGAGAATATCCACTTCCTCATTGGCGTCCAATACCAGCGTTGGGCAAGCTGCCTTTTTAATTTGGAGCAGATGGTTCATGTACGAGCCGGGCGAATCTTCGTCGTCTGTGTAGTACTGCTTGCACCAATCCAAAAACTCCTGCGTCAATTCATAGTGGTCACCGCCAGGCAACATCCTTGCACCATACCGGGCATATTCCCTGTCATAAAGCCTCTTTTGTCGGATCTGTTCATCTATGATCAGAAACACAAGCAGATCCTTATACATAAAGCCATCCGGATTCCAGGAATGCACCGAACCAGATATAACGTAATCTTGATGTATGTCCAGATCGTGCCGGTACATCGCCAGGCGCTCTTCCACAGGATAGTTTTCCGTATAGTTATCGTCCTTCCAGAGGTATCTGTCCGTGTCGATCCAAAAAGCACCCGTCTTTTCGCTAATATGCCTTGCCAGCGTGCTCTTCCCGGACCCGGAAGCTCCGATGATCTGTATCTTCATTGGATTCTCTCCAGTCTTTATCATGACGTCCGGCTAATAGTATAGCATTTAAGCCACACTGCATTTCAATGCATTTTTCGTTGTCCGCTTTTCTTTTGCGTGCTATCATTCGGGTAGATACATTTGGGAGTGAATACGATGGCAGATGCGTTTGATTTTAAAAAGCAGTACAAAGACCTCTATTTGCCCCCGGCAAAGCCATGGAACGC
>CAZHNN010000026.1:22481-25199 GCA_964533965.1 uncultured Clostridia bacterium
GATGCTGATCGATGTTCCATCAATGCGCTTTCTCATCATACAAGGACACGGGGATCCAAACGAACAGGGCGGCGCATACCAGGCGGCTTTGGAGGCGCTATACGGCCTTTGCTATACCATCAAGATGAGTAAGATGAGCGGCAACACCCCCACCGGATATTTCGACTATGTTGTACCGCCGTTGGAAGGATTGTGGTGGCTTGAGGACGATGTGTTTGACCTGAACCGCTTAAGGGACAAGAGCCAATACCAGTGGTTTTCCATGATCCGCCAGCCCGAGTTTGTGGACGAAGCTGTGCTTCAATCCGGTGTTCGGCTTATGGATTGGACGGAAGGGCTGTGTGTGCAATGCATGCACCTGGGTCCGTTTGATGACGAACCCGCAACGTTGGCAAGAATGGAAGCGTTTATGGCTTCTAACGGCTACGAGGACGCAATTGGCGACAAACTGCCAGATGGCTCGATACGGCGCCACCATGAAATCTACCTGGGCGATCCCAGGAAAACCGCACCAGAAAAACTCAAGACGGTATTGCGGCATCCCATAAAGCTTCGCGGCTGATTGGCAAATAAGCCTGCCGAAATGGCAGGCTTTTTCAATGGGTCTTGTGCTACTCTGTGAACAAGAGGCGGACATATCCCTATAAAACAGAAAAGGCCGACTCGTCCCGGCCTTTTTTCTATGTATCGATTGTAGAAGCTTTTATTCCAGGTTCAGCATCAGATCGGCAGTGAGGCCGGCTTTGTCCGCGGCGTGCATGATCTCTTCGGTGACGACGGTATCCTTTTTGGCGATGACTTCCCCTTCAGCATCAACCAAATCTGCCGTTAGTTTGCGGCCAACCACGTAATCCCTTTGCTCCCGTTCGAAAGCGGAGGCTTTGCTCTGTTTGGTGTTGTTTTCAAAATCCACAAACATGAGCGAGTTAGACAAGGAAACGATGTTGCTGCCTTCGACTTCTTTGCCGTTATCCAGCAGGATGGCTTTGATGACACCCGTCTTTTCTTCATAGGCAAAATTCACGATGCTGCCCAGCAAATCACCCGTGGAGGAGATGCATTTCATGCCCAACAGCGTCATTTGAACGCCCATCAGATCCATCTGCTTTGCCTTCTCGAGGCTCTGCGCTATGATGAAATCCTTGCCGACGCCTACGACATCGCTCGTGAACAATTCACGGTAGTCATAGTTCTTATCCAGCTTAAGGATGATGGACTTGATGCATTTTGTTTTCGGGTCTATCACAAAATCCTTTGCATTGCCCTGTGTGGTGCCTTCTTTGATTCCCATCAATGGCAGGCCGACCACCTGTGAAGCTTCTTTCATAACTATGTTTCCTCCTTAGTTAGTCTTTATTGACATTGGTGCCTACTAAAAGTACTTTGTCAACGGGTGCATACCTGTCCTGCGATATCAGTTGTCTTTGTACGACTACACCGTTTTTGATGAAGACGCGGTACACATTTACCTTGTATCCTTGGCGTGGACTGCTAATCAGTCGCGTTACCCCGGACGGCAGCTCTTTGGTGTATTGTATATCCGTATTGTACGGGATGGTCTCCGTCACTTCGTTCTGTACCTCAATTGTAGTTCCGTCTGCCAGTGGTTTGCCGTATAGCTGGATCTTCAACTTCTGTTTATCAAAGCTCGCTATGATATAGATAGGCATATCAGAGGTATTCTTTATTTTCAGATCCTTGTTGTTCCAGTTCAATGTTGCGTCAAGCCCGATTGGGAGATAGGACGAAGGCCAGGAATGTCTCACTCTCTCCACGATCTCCATATTGGCAACAAGCGCCGCGTTGTACAAAGTGCCGGCAACCTGACAAATTCCGCCACCGATCTGGTCTTTCAAGCTTGTTCCGTCCACAATGGCGGGAGCGGGTTTGAACCCTTTTTCGATTGTGCGTTCTCCGATCAGCATGTTAACGGAGAACACTTCTCCGGGTTCGATACGCCCTCCATTGATCGTGTCGCATATCAGTTGGATGTTGGTGTTTCTATTCGAGTTGTTTACTGCTTTGGTCTCGCATTCGCCGATTAACACAGTGTTGTTTAGCAGAAAATCATGCGACACTTTGGGGTATGCCGTTTTGCTCGTTACGATCAGGTCGGAGAAATCTTCACTGTTTATCTTCGCCAGTATGATGTTCGTAAGCTCCTGGACGTCGATTTCCTCACCGGTTGATTCGTTGGTAATCGTTAGGGTGTGGTTCTGCTTGTCCAACGATACCGTTGCATCCATCGCAGGCATGCTGATGCCCTTGACGTACGCTTGTAAGGTTGTCATCAGCTTGTACCTGTCAAAAAACCCCTGACCGAAGTTGACTCCTTTCGCCAATGCCTTTGTCTTATTGTATTTTTCAATGCTGGAATCGCCAGTGTTCTTGTCGTAGTTGAAGGCTTCCTGCAGCTCCTGTTCAAAGCTCAGCCGGATGCCAAGTTGATTCGCAGTGAATTCCGCTTTGTTCCCTTTGTAGATCAGGTTCAACCTGGCTTTGGCATACAGCCGCTGCGAATAGTCCGTCAACAGATTTTCCGCCTGCTTATACGTCATCTTAGATACGCTGATGCCATCGACAGTAACGCCGGACGCAAATACTTTGTCCGAAATGGTGAGAGAAAAGTTGGCCAATCCCCCGACAAAAAGCATGCTCACGATCATGAAGATGGAGAGCATAGCGTTTTTAACCAGAAGTTTCCTGGGATTCTTTTTC
>CAZHNN010000027.1:0-24528 GCA_964533965.1 uncultured Clostridia bacterium
GTTTTTTAATGCTTTACCCGCCCCTTGCCTCGCAAAACTGTTATTTTTCAGATTTCAGGAAAGGATTGACAGCAGGAAGAGGCATAGATATAATCGAACTGTACTAATAATAATAGTACAGATGACACGGATGTTGATGCAATGCGAATCGGGCAGGAGGGAATGGCATTGTGGCAGATAGATAAATTCTCGCGCATCCCTATTTATGAACAGGTCATCGATTTGGTGGAGCGATTTGTGCTGCAGGGAATCCTGCGGGAAGACGAACAGCTCCCCTCGGTACGCTCCCTTTCGCAATCCATGGGCGTCAATCCCAATACGCTGCAAAAGGCGTACGTGGAGCTGGAGCGCCGGGGAATCTGCCGCTCCGTTCCTGGAAGCGGGCGGTATGTGAGCCGGGAAGCGAAAACAAAGCTCTCGGAACGAAACGGGCTGCGGCTCGACGAGTTCAAGCGGCTTGCAGAGGAATTGATCAAATCGGGTGTCAGTGCGGATGAGCTGATTGGCTTCATCCAATCCATTCAACCGGAGGAGAGCCATGAAAAGCGATAAAGCCTTCGTTTCAACGCAATGCGATATGGACGGGAGGGATAAAAGATGATCACCGTAAACGGTGTTACCAAACGGTTTGCAGATACACTCGCGCTCAACGCCTTGAGCTGCAACATACCTGAAGGGTGCATCTATGGCCTTGTCGGCAGCAACGGAGCGGGGAAGTCCACTCTCTTAAGGCTGATCAACGGCGTGTACTTGCAGGATGCGGGATACATCTGCCTGGATAACCAGTACGTCTATGATAATCCCGCCGTCAAGGAGCGGTTCGTGTTCGTGCCGGATGAGCTGTATTTTCTGCCCCAGTCCAGCATGCAGCGGATGGCGGCGTTTTACGCGGCGAACTATTCCCGCTTCTCCTATTCGCGCTTTGATGAACTGTGCAACCTCTTTAAACTGAACAGGAACGCGAACCTGAATGCATTTTCCAAGGGTATGCGCAGGCAGGCAGCCTTGATTTTGGCGCTGTCCACGCGCGCGGACTACCTGTTCATGGATGAGACGTTTGACGGCCTGGATCCCGTGATGCGAAATCTTGTGAAGAACGTGTTATACGAGGACATACAAGAGCGCAACGCCACGGCTGTGATCACGAGCCACTCGCTTAGGGAGCTCGAGGACACCTGCGATCAGTTGGCTTTGCTGCACAAGGGCGGCATACTCTTTGAAAGCGAGGTCGCAAACCTCAAGACATCGCTGTATAAGGTGCAGGTCGCGTTTCACGAACCGTTTGACAAGACGAAGTTCGGCACGCTCCCCATCGTTTCTTACCACCAGACGGGCAGCGTGGCGATGCTCATCCTCAAGGGTGACCGGGATCAAAACGCCGAGACCATCAAAGGGATGAAACCGGTACTCTTTGAGATGCTTCCGCTGACGCTAGAAGAGGTGTTCCTCTACGAAATGCAAGCGCTCGGATACTCCTTTGAAATGGAAAACGCATAGGAGGGACGGGAAATGAAAGACAGAGTTTGGTTCAACCGTAAATTGTTCTGGGATACAATACGCCAGCTTCGCGTGATGGGCATCACGTATCTTGGCATATGCGTTGTGATATCCGCCATGCCGCCGATCATCATGTCCATCGAGGGTTCTCCTTCGCTGATTTCCATCGAACTGTTCGCACCTGTCCTCTATTTATTTGCAACGGTTGGAACGGTCACAATCATGTTTGCCGCCTTCTCCCACGTGTTCTCCCGCCGTGCCAGCGACTATTTTGACGCATTGCCGACCAAACGGGTGGCGGTAGCGGCATCGCGGTTTTCCGCAGCGATGGTTTGGCTTTGGGGCATCATTCTTGCAACTGTCGTTGTCACCACACTTGTGTATGGGCTGTTGTGCAATCAGTGGCACTTCAACTATATTCCTTGGCTCAGCGGGTATTATGGTGTCATATCGCTGTTCTTCGCAGCTGCCTGCCTGTGCGGGGTAAGCATGGCTGGAACGCGCTTTACGGCGTTTATCGTCAGCGGCCTGGTGGCCTTTTTAATCCGGTTCTTGCTGCTGCAGTTCGCGTCCACGATGACCTTTTACGCGCCCTCGCTGAACTATCACGGGTTTCCTTTCTTTCTCAACCCCTATAGCAACATAGCGACCGCCACCATCATGGCTCCGTTCGGCGTCAATGAATTGGGAAACTCATATGATCTTATGCGCATGATGACGACGGCGGGACCTATGCTCTATACCTTCGCCGTGGGGCTGGTCTATGTAGCCGCGGGCCTTTGGCTCTACCACATTCGAAAGAGTGAGACGTCGGGCAGGAGCGCGCCAAACGCCATCTTGCAGACGGTGTACCGCTGCGGCATCACGCTGCCGATCCTGTTGGCGTTTGTGCTCGAGTATTTCATGGCCAATACATACCGGCAGAATGTTGGAATGTCCTCGCTGGTCATAAGCGCACTGGTTTCCTCGCTGATGGTCTACCTGATCTTTGAGATCATCACGCAAAGGCGGCTGAAAGGACTTTTAAAGACGCTGCCATACTATGTCGTGCTGATGGCGTTCTGTGTGCTGTTTGCCTTTGCCGCGAAGTCCGTCGCATACTCCCAGCAGCGTGTATCGCTGCAAGCGGAGGAGGTTAGCGGCATTACGCTGATCAGCAATCAGTATGAAACTACCTACTCGGATATTATGATCAAGGACCTGACCGTGCAGGACGAGAAAATCAACACGCTGTTAACAGGCGCGCTGAAGAGAAACGTATATGATTTTGAGAATCTCAACAGGGAGCTGTATTATTCACAGCGCATTACGGTTCGGTTCTATCGGAAAAACGGGGGCAGCATCGTACGGAACATCGTTCTGACCGACGCTGAAAGGCAGTTGTTGAAGCAGCTTCTGATCGCCGACAAGGAGTTCATGCAACAAATACGGCGGTTGCCCGATCAAGACGAGATTGGATCATCGTATCTATTGGATTCGTATGCGTCGCTTTCTGATGAGCAGGCTCGGGCGTTATATGGCTTAATGGTATCCGATATGAAGGCGTTGTCCGATAAGGATGCGGCGTCTATCCTGCTCGACCTGCAGGAGGAGTTCAACGGTGGAAACGTGGTAAGGGAGCACTATCTAATTGCCACAATGCAAGCCAATGGTTACAGAGGCTATCGAAACTATCGATGCAATATCGATCTGACCTCTCTGACGCCCAACGCGTTGGCGTATTATATTGGCATCGCGCAGGAGCAATTGGCTGATTCCTTCGCAAAGAGCATCCCTTCGTCTGCCAAAATCGATCAGGATGTACAATTTACGCTGACGATGATCGATCTAAAGACGGGAGAATCGTTACAAGCAGTGGAAGGCGTCACGAAAGAAGCTCAGGGGCAATACGGCTTGAACGACAAACAGATGTCCGCCTTTACGCTGATCCGACAGGCTGTCGGCAAGCCGCAAAGCGATGCTCTGTTGGAAATTGGAGTTGCAGCTCAATTGGATAAAAACCAGGAGTACAACGAAAAATACGGTTCCGGTACGTACTATCTATACCTGACGTCGGAACAGGTGCAGACGCTGAAAACGCTGTTGGAGTTCAAGTAAACACCAAAAGGGGCCTAGCCCCTTTTTTATTTGCATAGGTTTTCGGGCAACCGCCAGAATAAGCAAAAAGGGAGGGGTTGCCATGGATCTTCAGAACAGCCAGACGAAGATAAGCCTGATGAAGGCGTTTGCGGGAGAGAGCCAGGCGCGTAACCGCTATGTGTTCGCCGCATCGCTATGCAAATCAAAGAACCTGACCGTCGTACAACAGGCATTTTTATTGACGGCGCAACAGGAGCAGGAGCATGCGAAGGTGTTCCATGACTTTTTAAAGCCGCTTGAGGGACAAAAGGTCACCATCCTTGCCGACTATCCCGTCGACGGATCGTCCGAGCCGGAGAAGCTTTTGCGGATCGCGCATGAGAACGAATATGAGGAATACGGCAAGATCTATCCTGAATTCGCTGAAACGGCAAAGCAGGAGGGTTTTGCGAACATCGCCGCCGCGTTTTCCAATATCGCCACCATTGAGAAGACACATGGCGACCGGTTTTTGCGCATCGCGGATTATCTTGCCAACAACCGCCTGTTTTCCGACGAAACGGTGCAGCAATACATGTGCCTGAACTGCGGGCACATCCACACCGGAAAAGATGTACCTGCGAAATGCCCGGTGTGTTTGCACGACCGGGGATATTTCATACGACTTTCCTTTGCGCCATTTTTGCAGGGGTAAGCACAGCAGAGAAGAAAACACGAAAGCCCTTGAGCCGATCAAGGGCTTTTCGCTATTCCGCCGTACCGATGAAGTCTTGTGGATGAGAAAGGCGATTGATGTATAATGGAGTCAAGACTCGGTTGTAATCACTTCCTTTATTTATGGAGATAAAATAATGTCTGTACGAATAGCAAGCGGTTATGAAAAAGAGCTGACGGATTTTCTATATCAGCATATACGGCTCAAAGAATACTATATCGCGTGGATCCCTGAGACTTATAAGGAATTATCCTCATTGGAGAAAAATAGTTTTATTCTATGCCTTCAAAACGATCAGATCGTCGGATGCATGGGGGCATATTGTTCACATGAACAAAGACTTGTGAGGATGCTGGGCCCGATCATCGACAAAGAATACTTCGACAAATATATTGACACTTTATATGAACGGTTTCTGCAAAGCCTGCCGGAAAATATCGCCGAATTGAGAGTGGCATTTTATCAAGAGAATGGCCTGTGCAGGCATTGGTGCGAGAAGAACGGGTTTCAATTGTACAACGCTGAAACAACCATGATGTATAACAGAGAAGCGATCGTTGATCCAAAGACGGACCCATCGGTGTCATTGGAATTCTATGAATCGCAATATAAACATGGACTAAGTTTGGTCCATCCGACAGAAGCGTTTTTTACGTTGGACGAACTGATTCAGGCAATCTCCGATCATCACCGTCTGCTGTTGGCAATTGTGCGGAACGAAGTTGCGGGATATGTCTATTTTGAGCAGACGGAAGACCGCAGCAAAGGTGAGATACAATTATTGCACGTCCGAGAGGATAAGAGGGATCTGGGTTACGGATCGGCATTGCTGAACAGAGCAATCAGCGATCTGTTGAAAAACAGCGCGGAAGAGATATCGATAAATGTACGGGTGAACAACCCGGATGCCCACAGGCTATACAAAAGGGCAGGGTTTACGGATAGAGAAACGATATATGCATACAAAAAACCGCTATAAAAATCAAAAGCCCTTGATGTTTCAAGGGCTTTACGCATTGCTGCTTCAGAATTTCATCCCATAGGCGATCATGGCCGATTTCAGCGCCTGCCTGTGGGCGTCTTCCATCGGTGTGAGCGGCAGCCGGAGGACGTTCTCGCACATGCCCATCATGTTCAAAGCCGCCTTGATCGGGATCGGGTTGACCTCGCAGAACAAGAGGTCGATGATCGGGTTCATGCCGTATTGCAGCTTGCGAGCGGCAGTGTAGTCACCGGTCAGCATGGCTTGCGTCAAATCATGCATTTGTTTTGGAAGCATGTTTGCCACAACTGAGATGACGCCCATTCCGCCCAGCGCCATCAACGGCAACACGATGCCGTCTTCGCCGGAATACACCGTAAGCCTGTCTTCACACAGGCGTATCATCTCACCGACCTGCGCGATGTTCCCGCTCGCTTCCTTGATGCCCGCGATGTTCGGGTGGTAGGAAAGCTTATTGAGCGTAGCCGGGAGCACGTTGAAGCCGGTGCGGCTGGGCACGTTATAAATGATGATAGGGAGCTCCACTTCGTCGGCAACCGCGTTGTAATGCGCGATCATGCCGTTCTGGGTGCATTTGTTGTAATACGGCGTTACCACGAGAAGACCGTTCGCGCCCGCTGTCTGTGCAGCCTTGCTGGCTTCGATGACCTCGGCGGTGTTGTTGCCGCCGGTGGAGGCGATCACGGGGACCCTGCCCGCGACCTTATGGATGGCATATTCGATGACGGATTGACGCTCCTCCATGCTCATCGTGGAGGGTTCTCCGGTGGTGCCGCAGGCTATGATGGCATCGGTTCCGTTTTCGATCTGGAATTCGATGAGCCTACCATATGCCTCAAAGTCCACCCCGGTCGAAGTAAACGGCGTGACAAGCGCAACGCCCGAGCCGGTGAAAATACGCATGGTGACCTCCTTCACTCTTTGGGAGCAATATACCCCTGTGCAGCCAAAAGTTCCGCGGAGAGTACGCCGCCGCCGGCAGCCCCGCGCAGCGTGTTGTGGGAGAGGCAAACGAACTTGTAATCATACAGGTTATCCTCGCGCAAGCGTCCTATCGTGACGCCCATGCCATTGTACAGGTCGCGGTCGAGTTTTGTCTGAGGCCTGTCGCTCTCTTCAAAATATGTCAAAAACTTCGCAGGTGCGCTTGGAAGGTTCAAGCGCTGCGGCTCGCCCTCGTAGGAGGTCCATCGCTGCAGGATGGTCTGCTTATCCGGCTTGTTGGCAAAACGCACCGAAACCGCCGCCATATGCCCGTCTGAAGCCGGTACGCGGATGCACTGCGCACTGATAATGGGACTTTGCGCCTTGACGATAACGCCATCCTGTACGCTGCCCCAGATCTTCAGCGGTTCCTGCTCGCTCTTTTCCTCTTCGCCCCCGATATAGGGGATAACGTTGTCGACCATCTCGGGCCAGGATGCAAATGTTTTCCCGGCGCCGGAAATAGCCTGATACGTGCAAACGTTGACTTCCGTTACGCCGAAATCCATCAGCGGGTCAAGTGCCGGCACATAGCTTTGGATCGAGCAGTTGGGTTTCACGGCGATGAAGCCACGTTTGGTGCCCAGCCGCTTGCGCTGTGCATCGATGACGGCAGTATGCTTATAGTTTATCTCGGGGATGAGCATCGGAACATCCGGCGTCGAGCGGTGCGCGCTGTTGTTGGAAACAACGGGTGTTTCAGCCTTGGCATACGCATCTTCAAGTGCCTGCGTTTCGGCCTTGCTCATGTCCACGGCGCAGAAGACAAAATCTACTTTATCCGCAACGGATTGGACTTGTGAAGCGTCAAGGATCGTCATGTTCTTGATGTTGTGGGGAATTGGCCAGGAAAAAGCCCACCGGTCGGCTACCGCTTCCTCATAGGTCTTGCCCTTGGAACGCGCGCTTGCCGCCAATGTCGTGACCTCAAACCAGGGATGCTCCGCCAGCAACGACACAAAACGCTGGCCTACCATGCCCGTTGCGCCTATGATCCCTGCGCGTAACTTCTTCATACGCCATACCTCCCGGAAAATCGTGTATAAAAAAACGGCACATTTTGGAATGCACCGCCCAAACGCAAGAAAACCTTGCGGTTTGGACAGAAAGCGCTCCACTCTCGTGACAGATGCATCGCTGTTCGCCTATACATCCAGGATAGCGCCTGCGAAACGAAGCCATCCTTCGGCGCAGTACCCTTTCACGGAAAGTCGCTGGGGTTTCGCCCCCTCATTCCGCTACTCTTGAATCTGCGCGCCTCTATTCTGCCTGTTCTTGTTATAGTTCAGCAAGAGTCTACCACCCATTCCATAGTGTTGTCAACGCAAAAACTATTTCCGGGATAAACATATGCGGATAAACCGGCTTTGTGACTAGAAAAGCAGCAGATACTGGAAGTTAGGTAAAAAGACCTTAGCGAACCAAAAAAGAAGATATTGATAATGAATGCAAAGCTTTTGCGGCATAAAACGGAGAAGTTGGTAAATATATGAACAGTACATCTTTTGTGGTATAATATTCTCCATTCAATTTACCGAAAATGGAAGCGAAAGGATAACGATGGCGGTATACGGTGAATTTGCAAAAGCATACGATCGCCTGATGGGTTCAAGGGAAGCCCACGATTGGCCTTCGTACGTGCTTTCATTGTTAAAAGCGAATGGGATACTACCACCGCAAAAGATATTGGATGTCGGCTGCGGGACAGGCTATCTTAGCCTGCCGCTAATCGAAAAAGGCTATCGCGTAACCGGACTTGACAACAGCTCTGCGATGCTCGAACAGGCTGCGCACAATGCAAACGAGCAGGGGATGTTTTTACCCCTCATCGAAGGGGACATGCGCTTTCTGCCGCAGGGAGGGCATGTACACGCGATCACCTGTGCATGCGACCCCGTCAATTATCTGAACGACGAAGCGGAAGTGGAACAGTTCCTGCTGGGTGCGCATGACAAGCTGTATCCCGGGGGAGTATTGATGTTTGACGTGTGCACACCCTACTACTACCAAACCATTCTGGGAGACGGAAATTTCGCCTTTATGGAAGAGAATTCCGCTTATATCTTGCAAACAGTCAACGAAGAAAACAGGTGCCGCATGCTGTTAACGTTGTTCATCCGACAGCGAAACGGCCTATACGCCAGAAGCGAGGAAGAGCATGTACTGACTTCCTTTACAAAAGAGGAGTTGTTGGCGCTTCTGCTGAGCAGCGGGTTTACCGATTGCCGCGCCTATACATTCGGTACAACAGAAGAGGCGAAGGATGTCGATGAACGGTGGCAGTTTGTGGCAATTCGCGCATAATATGGGAGGAGTCCATTTGGAAATACAAAAGCAGGCTGACGCCATGGTGCACGCCCTGCTCTTTGACAAACAGGCGTACGCGGTGGCACTTTCGGCAAAGCAGGCAGTGCAGGCTGCAAAGGATATTCACAATCTGACGAAGACCACAACAGCGGCACTTGGTCGTCTGATGATGGGTGCGTTGATTCTGGCCAGCGACATCAAGGCAACCGGCGACGTCACGGTGACGTTCGACGGCGGCGGGCCGGTGGGCCGTGCCGTGGCTGTGGCGACGCCGGAAGGGAAGGTGCGCGTCACTGCGACCAACCCACAGGTGGATCTGCCAGTCCGCGCCGACACAAAGCTGGATGTGCCGGGGGTACTTGGTGCATCGGGCAGGCTTACCATCATCAAGGACAACGGCGCCGAGCCGTACATCGGTCAGGTGCAGATACACAGCGGGGAAGTAGCGGAGGACATCGCTTATTACTACGCGCTGAGCGAACAGAGGCCCTGCCTCGTGTTCCTGGGTGTGATCGTCGATGTGGATGAAAGCGTGCTGAGCGCCGGAGGCCTTGCGGTGTTCCCATATCCGGATTGCTCCGAACAGACACTGGAAGCGCTGGAAAGCCGTGCCGCTATATTCGGGCTGCTTTCTTCCCTGTTGGCGGAGGGGCAGGACCTGATGACATGCCTTGAAGCCCTGTTTGATGGCATGGAGATGGAAGTTCTCGAACAGATCCCGCTGGAATACCATTGCCCCTGCTCCAAGGAACGGATGGAAAGGGCGTTGATCAGCATGGGCAGAAGCGAGCTTCAACAGCTGATCGAGGAAGAAGGGCAAGCGGAACTTGTCTGTCACTTCTGCAACAACCGGTACCAGTTCGATAAACAGGCATTGCAGGCGCTCTATGAGAGCGCCGGAAGATAAAGGAGATCATGGACGCAAAATTCAAACAAAAAACGGAGAGCAAGGTACTCTCTTTCAAACGCCAGGGGGAATTCCACGCCCGCATCGCCAACCGCTATGCGGAAAAAGGCGATTTCCTTCAGGCGCTTTCTTTCTACCGGCGCGCCGTTTGGGATGAACCGAAGAACATGGAGCACAAGCTGAACCTGGCTGCATTGTATTCGGATATGTACTGCTATGAGAAGAGCAACCAATTGCTGTTCCGCATCGTGCGTGAGGGCGAACAGGAAATGTCGGAGTGCTATTACGGCATGGGGTGCAATTTCATCGGCCTGCAGGATCTGGCGCAGGCCAGGGACAGCTTCTTAATGTACCTGCAGAAGGAACCCGAAGGGCGGTATTCGCTGGACGCCGAAGATATGCTGATGTTCATCGAAGATGAGATCGAATCCCGGGAAGACAGCGACAACGTCTCGCAGGAACTGCAGGAGCAGGCGGATGCCGGCAAGGTGGCGCTGGACAAAGGCGAAGTGCAGGCCGCGATCGACCTTCTGGAGCCGGTGGTCCAGCAGGCGCCGCAGCTCTACTATGCCCGCAACAACCTGGCTTTGGCCTATTATCTGATCGGCAAGACAGATCTGGCCAAAGAGCATACGCAGATGGTGCTCAAAAGCGAAAAGGACAACATCCACGCGCTGTGCAACCTCTCCATCTTCGAGGGACTGGATAAAGGCAACGAGCAGGTGCTGCAATGCCTGGAGAAGGTTTCAAAGCTGCAGGCACAGGCACCCGATGAGGCGTATAAGGCTGCGCTCACGATGTTTGAGGCGGGATGGACAAAGCACGCTCTGAACTTCTTCGAACAGGCGCTCACCTTTGAGCCCTACGATGTGCGCACGCTGTATTGCGCGGGTGTATGCGCTTATAATGACAAGGAATACGCCAAGGCGCAGCGGTATTTTAACGATATGGCGCAGGTAGAAGAGGAAGGCGGCATCGGAGGGTTCTTCCGGCAGCTCGCCAAGCGTGCGATCGACGGCGATGTTGAACCGCAACTGGGGCTGTTGATGCAGGTACCGCTCTACGAAGCGGTGCGGCGCGTAAAATATCTTAACGAATCCACCAAGAAAGACCTGCGCACGATCGAGCGCATGTGGCGGGACGATCTTCAATTCCGAAGCTATGTGAAGTGGGCACTCAACCTTGCAGACTGCAACGTGCAGAATGCGATGGTGGATCTGTTGGGCATCATCGGAGACGCACAGGCGGAGGAAACACTTCGGATGTACCTGATGGCGCCGGATGTGATGCGCGATCAGAAGAGCCGCACGATGTCGGCATTGAAGTCCATGGGCGCCAAGGAGCCATATGTAGCATGGACGGGTCACGGGATCGTGGAAGCGCGCGTGACGCTTGTGGCGGCACTGGGCGATAACGTTCCGCGGGGATATACGACGGTGCTGGAGATATGTGTGCGCGTCATGCGCCACAGGAAACGCGAGGACCTGGTGGAGAAGGCGGTGCGAATCTGGGAATCGTATATGAAGAGCTTGGCTGTGCCGTATCCGAATCTGCAGCAAAAGCCCGCCTGGTCGGCGGCTCTGGATGCGTTAGCCTGTGTGCAGAAAGGTGAAGAGCCGGATCTGATGACGCTTTCCTCCGAATACGGCACAAGGCAAAATCTCGTGGAATCCCGTATGGTAAGGCTCGAGCGTGCTATAGCAAAAAAGGGGGAGCAACATGATTGATTTTCAGGCGACATTTGCCGCGTGGCTGCGTAAGCAGATAGCGGACAACCCCATCGAGGCTCAACAGGATATAGATGAGCTGGCAAGACAGATGTACGATACCTGGCTTGATACGCCACAGGACGAATTTGACGGTTCGACGCCCGGCGATTATTTCTATAGTTTCGCACCCAAGGAGCTCGTCGACGAGTTGATGGAATATGTTAACAACCATGTGTCGATTCCGGATCCGCTGTGCGATGCGATCAACGATTGCGGCAAATGCGCCGAGTTTTTACTGGAAATGCTTAATCAGCCGCTGACGGATGCGCAGAACCAGGCAGTGCTGGAACGGCTGAGTGAGATGCAGGCGGAGGAGATGCTCGATCCTTGCATGCGGCAGATCGTAGAGGATAACGATACCAAAGCGGATCAAGCGGTGCAGGCCGTGATGCTGTTCGGGCAGCTTGCGGCAAAGCTCGCCCGGGATTCTTATCAGGAAGGCGGGCATTCGGATAAAGTGACAGATCGGCTTGCCGATATCGTGGCATCCTGCGGACCGTGCGAGGGCGGGCTGGAAATGCTATGCGAGTTATTTGAAAAAAGGGAGGATGCAAGGGCCTTCTATGCGCAGTGTCTGGCGAAGACCGGAGACGAGCGGGCGCTGCCGGTGCTGATACAGACATCCGATTTGCCGCAACTGTCTTATTACGATTACACCGCCATCCGTGACACGGTGGAGGAATTGGGCGGCGAGTTGGAACACGAGAGGGAATTCTCGGGCGACAAGGATTATATGACCTTGCAGGAGAAGGACGAATGAACACACAGACAACGCCCATCACGCTCAAGGATATTCAGAACAACCCGATCATCTCCGCCATGGTGGAACAGGCAAACCTTTGCCTTGAACGGATGGGATACACCGATCACGGACCGCGCCACGTCGGCTATGTGGCGCGCATCACAGCGGAGATTTTGCAAAGCCTGGGATACAACGAGCGGCTTGTGGAAATGGGCCGTATCGTTGGTTGGATTCACGATGTTGGCAACATGGTCAACCGCCACAACCACGCGGAAATAGGGGCTACGCTGATGATGCCGGTGCTGCGCGAGATGGGAATGCCATTAAATGAAGTGATCGAGATCTGCAGCGCGATCGGCAACCACGACGAGCAGAACGGCGCGCCGATCAGCGAGATATCCGCAGCTTTGATCATCGCCGACAAGGTGGATGCGCACCGGGCAAGGGTGCGTCGGGGAAGGTATGACTTCAACGACATCCATGACCGCGTGAATTATTCCATCCGCAAGACGAAGGTAACGGCGGATCCTAACGAGCGCGTTATCCGGTTTTACTGCTATATGGACCACTCGAGCTCCGTCAAGGAATTCCTTTCGATCTATATGTCCCGCATGACGCTTGCGGAGCTTGCGGCCAAATTCCTCGGCTGCAGCTTTGAACTGGTGATCAACGACATGCTCATCAACAATGCGCCGATCCATCCCGAGATGGACGGTATCAAGGTGAGCGTACCGGAATCGGGGGCATTCTGATGCGCTGTTTTGCCACGTGCGCTTTTGGCATCGAATCTCTGGTAAAGGACGAGCTGACTGCCTTGGGGCTGCAAATTCTTGCCGTCGAGGACGCGAGGGTCGTGTTTGAGGCGGAGCGGGAAGGAATCATCGAAGCGAACCTTTGGCTTCGGTGTGCCGACCGCGTGTTTGTGGAGCTTGAAAGCTTTACGGCAGATACCTTTTCCGTCCTCTTCGACGGAATACGGGCGATGCCGTGGCATAAGCTGTTGCCAAAGGATGCAAACATCACCGTTACCGGCAAGACCGCGCTTAGTAAGCTTGTTTCCATAAGAGACGTGCAAAAAATCACCAAGAAGGCCATCTGTGATGCTATGTGCTCAGCACATGGCTATGCCCAATGCCCGGAATCGGGGCAAAAATATCAAATCGAAATTGGGCTGTTGCGCGACCGCGTGGTCGTGGGTCTCAACACCAGCGGGGCGGGGTTGAACCGTAGAGGATACCGGGATCTGTCTGCCGAAGCGCCGCTTAGGGAAACGCTGGCGGCGGCAATGGTGATGCTATCCTATTACAACGGCAGCGAGATACTGCTCGACCCCTGTTGCGGGTCGGGCACGATAGTCATCGAAGCCGCGCTGATAGCGGCGCGCATCGCACCCGGGCTGTTGCGCACATTTGCGTTCGACGGCTGGAAGCAATGGGAAGAGGATGCGAAGCGTTTACGGGAAAAGGCGACTGAAAAAAAAGCACCTTCCGGCTTTGCCCATCTGCACGCGTATGACATCGACCCGGAGACGGTTTCGATGGCAAGAAGGCACGCAAGAAGAGCGGGCGTACACGGCTTCATCAACTTCGAGGCAATGGACGTGAAAAAGCTCACGCTGCCAGCAGAGAACTGCGTGATCGTCACAAACCCGCCATACGGAGAGCGGCTGCCCACGGGCGAAGCCAGGAGCGTGGAAACGTCGCTGGGACATATAAAGCGCGAACATCCACGCATCGGGATGTTCGTCATCTCCAGCGACCCGGAGTTCGAAAAGAACTTCGGGCAAAAGGCGGAAAAGCGGCGCAAGCTTTACAACGGCAACATTCAGTGCCAACTGTTCATGTACATGCGGCAGAGAAGGCAGAAACAACAGCCGGTTACCTAAGATTTTACGAATTGATTCTTGCAAAAAGATAGTGACAGGCAAATCGGTTTCTGCTATAATCCATATTTGTCGAGCCAACATAGCTCAGTTGGTAGAGCAGCGCATTCGTAATGCGCAGGTCTAGGGTTCGAGTCCCTATGTTGGCTCCATCGAGGTGTAGCGCAGTTTGGTAGCGCGTTTGGTTCGGGACCAAAAGGCCGCTGGTTCAAATCCAGTCACCTCGACCATTTTTATACCGTATCTTTTGATACCGCGAAGAAGCTCTGGAAAGGGCTTTTTTGCGTTGGGAGCTAAAAACAGTTTGATTACTTTCCAGTGTTTGAATATGGTTTACAAAATGATGTTATCAGCTAACATTGAGACTGGATCAAAAAAGGTGGAAACAGATCAAATGTATATACTATAGGTAGTACGGAGAAAATACAAAAAAATCAGCAAGAGAGAGTTGTGATATGAGCAACCAAGTTCTGTTATGGTCTATCGTAGTCTTGCCATGGTTAACTGTTTTCTTTTTGAAAGAAGGAAACTTTAGACGATTCATGCCAACAGCTTTACTGGCTATCGTTTATAGTCTAATAATCGTCCAAGCGGGAGGAACGTTGAAATGGTGGATGGTTAAAGAAACGCCTTATCCGTTGCAAAGCCTTCCCAATGTTTTTAGCCTAAACCCCGTTATCATAATGTGGATTTTACAATTTACCTATGGACGATTTTGGATATTCCTGGCTACTGAAGTAGTAACAAATTTAATATTTACATACGGCTATCTTAACTATTTTATGACAATCAGAAACGTATTTCAATTTATCAGATTTAGCCCATTCAAATTATTTATTGTTATAACAATAATCAGTATGTTGTTATACTGCTTTCAAATGTGGCAAGATGGTGCTTTCGCCCGACAGAAAAAAATCGTTAGTACCTAATCTATTAGGAAATTTGACAGATACGGTTGCAAAAACTGAAAGTCAAGCCATTATATATATGAACTATTGGGAACTCCCTTTTTTGAGGTAGAACCTTCCGTTTCCAATTGTATAACATGTCCAGGAGCCGCCGGAGACGGTGGTTTATTCGTTCTCCCATGTCAGCAAACAGGGCAGAGGTTTTTGCTTTTGATTCATTTGGGATACGAATAGACGCAATTCATGATACACTGGTGCGTATGATGCGTATCCGGCCGCGGAAATCGCGCCAATAAATTGCGGGAATAAAGCTATGACAATCAACAACGAAAGCATAAGGAGAGAAAAATGAAAGCTGTTTTGTTTGACCTTGACGGCACGTTGCTGGCAATGGACAATGATGATTTCACCAAAGGCTATTTTACATTTTTAGCAAAGAAGGCAGCTCCGTATGGATATCATCTCGATTCGCTTGTGGATGCGATATGGAAAGGCACGTATGCCATGGTGAAAAATGACGGCACCACAAGCAATAAGGATCGATTTTGGCAGACTTTTGCGGGTATTTTCGGCGAAAAGGCGTATGAGCATATAACCGTCTTTGATGATTTTTATCTCAACGAATTCAGGGGCGCCGTAAGATTTGCCAGACCCGATCCCATAAATGCACAGCAAGTAGTAAGGTTGGCACGTGAGCGTGCGGAAAAGGTCATCCTTGCAACGAATCCGATTTTTCCCAAAAACGGAGTGTTGACGCGGCTTGACTGGATTGGGTTGAAAGAATCTGATTTTGACTATATGACCAGCTATGAAAACTCCTGTTACTGCAAACCAAACCGCAGGTATTATGAAGATATACTTTTGAAAAACGAGCTTTCGCCGGAAGACTGCCTAATGGTCGGCAATGACATAGCGGAGGATATCATGCCCACACAGGCGCTGGGGATGAAAACGTACGTAATGAACAATTGTATTATCAATAAAGACAATGCTGCATATGAATCTGCCGAAGGTTCATTTGCTGAACTCATCGATTATCTTGAAGGAATGGGCTGAACCGCTTTACGCGCTGCACTGATAATAGCAAGGCAATGGGCGTAAAGACATTTTCATACCAGACGTTTTCAAAAGAGAAGAAGCCCTTTTGGGCTTCTTTAATTTTTACCAAACACATGATTATCTGGTTGTATAAGTACAGTTTCGCGTCCGGCCGCTCGGGCGCTCTGTAAGGGTTTTTAATTCTACATGCTTGAATCCGATTACGCGATGCTGCAGCCGTTCCAGAAAGCAGCCCACAGAGTATTGAGGAACGCATCAACGTCTCGCTTCAGCGTATAGTTGTTCGTCAATATCCAGTCCAGGAATCCCTGCAGGAAGACATAGAATGCCGCTATAAAGTCTGCTTGTTCCACTTCGGAGGCGTTGGATTTGGACGAAATTACCGATTGAATCAATGATTCGATGGCATTGTTATAGCCTATCAAAATGTCCTTGGAAGGCTCCAGAATATCGCTTTCATAATCTCCGATGACCATGAGCAAAGTGAATTTCCAAAGCAACAGCCGCTCCTGATCGGAGTTATCGGAGAACGCTTTTACAATGCTGAAGAGGATGCGTTCGAGTATCTGATCGGAATTGGATTCGACGGCGGTTCTGACGCCATCCACATACGAGGCGGTATGATCCTTTAATATGGACAGGTAAAGCTCAGCTTTGTTCTCAAAGTAGAAATATAGCGTCGCTTTATTGATACCTACCTTGTCGGCAATCTCCTGAATAGAGGTGCCTGAATATCCTTTTCTGGAAAAAATACTAAGAGCCGCCTGCTGTATAGCGTTCTTCTTCATTTACGAAATTCCTTTTATATAGGAAATGTTCAACAATTGTATACTATCGTAAACATTTATTCAATGGAGAATATTTTTTGGTTAGACTTAGAGTATGTTAATTTAAGATATAAATAGTTTTTACGAAAGCGAAAAGGTATGCCCATTGGGGCGACCAAACGGTTCATATCGGCGCTTGGAGGATGCGTCTTGCCGTATTGTGAGCACGAAAAGCAGTTATATAACGTATGTCCATATAGAATATGTACGTACAACAAGCGCATTTTTAACGCTTGATAAATGGAAGCAACGTACTAAAATAAAGAAAGATTGCAGATTTCCGGCCTCTCCCTCTGGAGAAAAGCGTATGACGGTAACAATTATCCCGATTCGCACGCGGTTCCGCTATCAATTCAAGGACGGAGCACAATTCACCATGTTTAAAAACAAACAGTTCGTTGCGATCTTTGTCATTGCGTTTTTGGCGTATTTGTCCAACGGAATGGTGGCGCAAACGCTGCCTAAATTTGCAAAGACGCTCGGCGCTACGTCACAGGTTATCGGTACGCTTTCCGGTATCTTTGCGATGTGCGCGCTTTTGATGCGGCCCGTTTCCGGACAGCTGGTCGACAACGAGAACAAGAAGATGTTGCTTAGGGTATGCATCGGGATCATCATGGTCTCGGTCACAGGCCTGATATTCTCCCATGAGGTATGGCTTCTCATCCTGTTCCGGGGTGTAAACGGCTTGGGCTGGGGAATCGGATCAACGCTCTGCATGACGATCGCGAGCAATTGCTTCACGTTGGAGCAGATGGGGACGGGAATTAGCATCTACGGTTTGGGACAGACCATTGCGCAAGCCGTGGGGCCACCGATCGCGCTGCAGATAGCGTCTTTATTTGGCTTTAACTTCCTGTATCAGTTCAACATGGTCATTTGCACTATAGCGTTCATACTCACGTTCTTCATCAAGATTGAGGAGGAAAAGAAGCAGAAGAAATACTCCGTAAGCTTTAAACAGATGGTGTCGATACCTGCCATTGCGCCGGCTGCGGTAACGCTTTGCAATTCGATTGCGATGTCGTCCATAACGGCATTTTTGGTCATTTTTGCAGACAGCATCTCTGTAGCGAACATTGGAATTTATTTTACGATACAAGCAATTGCTGTCCTGGTTGTAAGGCCCGTCATGGGTAAACTGTTGGACAAATATGGGCTGTTGAAGGTGCTGATCCCCTGTGAGATTTTTATGATACTGGCTTTGGCGTTGATCTTCTTCGCCAACTCGTTGGTGCACTTCATCATAGCGGCTGTTTTGATGGGATCCGGTACAGCGGGGTCGCAGCCTGCTTTGATGTCGGAATGCATCAAGCGCTCGCCATCAAACCAGCGCGGGCGCGCGAGCAACACCAGCTATATCGGAACCGACATCGGAGGGTTTTTGGGCAGCAATCTTGCCGGGGTTGTCGTGGCGATGGTAGGCTACCGGAACCTGTATTTGTTGTTTATCCTTCCGATTATCCTATGCACGGTTGCGTTCACCATATCGGACAGAAAAAAAAGGAATATGGCAGCCGCAGCGTAATACGAACAGCGCTGTATTCTGATTTAAAGTAGGGAAGCGCAGGAAAATTACGGCATGAGTTGGGTTGGACGACGGTTTTATAACAAATATACGCATTTAACCGCAGGTCTTCGGAATAAGACCTGCGGTTTTTTATATTCTGTGAAAGCGGTGTTTACCGGTCTTTGACATGTCGAATTGCATATATTATAATATATAACAATGTTCGTGAAATTTTCCTCGACCGCTGCGTTGTGTGGAAAACCAGATAAAGATTGACGCACGCTTTCCGAAAACGGCAGGAATCCTTGTCCGTATTGTCGCGTGGATATCTACGGCGAAGCCGTAACGATATAAATAGTATTGTTGGAGGAAAAAAGATGATTACAAACGGAAAAGAAATTCTTTTGGATGCCAGAGCCAAGGGCTATGGCGTGGGTGCGTTCAACATTGGTGACGCCGCCATGGTGGAAATGGTCCTCGGCGCCGCCGAAGCCCTAAACACGCCGGTCATGTTGCAGATCGGCGATTGGACGAACCCGAACGCACCGGAGAGCAGGCGGATGAGCGATTTTGACGCAAATAACTTTGCGGCATACCTTCGCGCCCGTTCGGCGGCTTCCCCCGTACCGGTCATCATCCATCTGGACCACTGTCCTACATTTGAAGGCTGCATCCGCGCGATCAGGCACGGTGCCACCTCCGTGATGATCGACGCTTCGATGAAGTCGTTCGAGGAGAACGTGGCTCTCACCAACAAGGTCATCGAAGCTGCGCATGCTTGCAATGTTATGGTCGAAGCGGAAATCGGTCATGTGTCCGGGCACGCAAATAGCACAGGCGCTGTATACACCACCGTTGAAGAAGCAAAAGCATTTTACGACGCAACACATGTTGATATGCTGGCGGTTTCAATCGGTACCGTCCATGGGGTTTACACGAGCAAGCCTTCATTGCAGTTTGCACGCATCGCGGAGCTTCGCGATGCCATTCCGGTACCGCTGGTCATGCACGGCTCCAGCGGCTTGGAGCCCGATGAATTCCGTAAATGCGTTACCAACGGCATCTGCAAGATCAACTTTGCGACATATCTGCAGTTGGTTACCGCCGACGCGGTGCGCGATGTGGTCAAAGCAGCAGGAGACGGCGAACTGCGCCTAGGCGCGATAACATCCGCCGCGAAGAAAAGAGGCACGGAATACGTCAAAGAACACATCGGCTACTTTGGCACGCAGCCGTTCAAGGCATAGCCGTTAGATATCCGGTTATTAAAGGTATAAAAGAAAAGGCCATCCTGTTATTCGCAGAATGGCCTTTTGTTTATTGCTTTTTGGATTCGCTTTCCTGTAGGCTCTGCCAGGCATCCACCGAATGGTAGATAGCGCTTTTGGCCAACTCCAGGTTGTTGGAACGGACGGCTTCGATGATCCTGTTGTGCATCTCATACGCAACAACGCCCTGTTCCTGCCTCTCGTGGGCATCCCGTATGGATTGTTCCAGATAGCTTAGCACAAAATCATAGATCCGCTGTGCAAGACGGTTATGGCAGGCCGCGCCCAACAGCCTGTGAAACTCCATATCGTTATTGGCAAAGGCTTCGGGACCGGCATGCCCGTTTCGAAGGTTGATCAACTCCTGATAGTTGTCAAACAGCGCCTGCCGCTCCTTTTCGTTTTCCTGTCTGTGCAATATGACAAGCTCAACAATATCCATTTCAAGGATTCTGCGGAGTTCGGACAGTTCGATAAGGTCAGGATTATAGATCAGAAAGCTAAACAGCAAAGGATCAATGATGGCACTTTTGGGTGAGCTTGGGATATATGTACCGTCCCCGACCCTAATCTCCACGATGCCGAACGCGGAGAGGATCTTCATCGCTTCACGCACCGAACCGCGGCTAACGCCAAGCCCCTCTGCGATTTCGCTCTCGCTGGGTATCTTCTGACCGGGCAGGAGCTTTTTTGTCAACAACAGCTGCCAGATATTCTCAATGATCATATCCACGGTGGATTTCTTGGTTTGTTTTCTAAATAACTGCTCCAAAGTGGCGCTACCTATCCTTATCCGTTTTTGTGTTCGCATTGCATTATAGAACAATCTTCGGCAACTCGTCAAACATTGGACATTTGTATTTCTTCAAGCTTGACTGAATTTCGTCCATACTATATGATTGATTCATACAACATCAGACGTCAAACATTTAAAATCTTTTGACGGGGGTTTGATTTGAAAACAGAAGAGCTAAAACAAATCGCGAATAAGCTTCGTCTTGAGGCCATCCGCATGATCTACGAGGGAAAGGATGGCCACCCCGGCCCCGCGCTTTCCATCGCCGACATCGTGGCATCGCTGTATTCTGAACAAATGCGCATCGACCCAAAAAATCCATCCTGGGAGGACCGCGACCGCCTGATCCTATCAAAAGGGCATGCGTGTCCCATCGTCTACGCGGCGCTTTCGGAATTGGGGTATTATGGCAAGCCCTCGGAGCATTTCAACCTGCGCGGGCTATGTAGCACTTTTCAAGGCCATCCGGTCATGGGCAAAACGCCCGGCATCGACTTCACCTCCGGCTCCCTTGGCAACGGTATCGCCATAGGCGCGGGGATGGCGGCGGCTGGCAAATACCAAAAGAAGGATTTTACCGTGTATGTCATCTCGGGAGACGGCGAAATGCAGGAGGGCGTGATGTTTGAGGGCATGAACTTTGCCGCTTCAAAGCGCCTTGACAATCTGGTCGTGTTCGTGGACAAGAACGGCTGGCAGAGTGGGGACAGGGTGGAAGCCATCATGGGGCAAAACAACATAGAAGAAAAATTTGAAGCCTGCGGCTGGCACACACAGGAGATTTCGGGGCACGATTTCGATGCGATACGTACCGCCGTCGCCACTGCGAAGGCGAGTAACGGCAAGCCAAGCGCCATCGTCTGCAACACTGTCAAGGGCAAGGGCCTTCCCTATATGGAAAACGACAACAACTGGCACAAGGGCGTTCCGTCGGATGAACAGTATGCCACGGCACTGTCTTTGTTTGGAGGTGCGTCGCATTGACAAAATTTTCGGGCACTAGGGAAGCGTTCACCGCTGCCCTTATGGATATAGCCAAACAAGATGACCGTGTGATGTTCGTCTCCAGCGACTCACTCAAGGCCATGCGCGCAACGGCCTTTGCCGAAGCCTATCCTGATCGGTATATCGAGGTCGGCATCGCCGAACAGGGCGCCGCGGACGTAGCGGCGGGCCTTGCCTCCTGCGGGCTTATCCCCTTTTTCGGCACATATGCGGGCTTCATTGCCATGCGTGCTTGCGAGCAGCTTCGCACCTTTGTCGCCTATCCAAATCTGAACGTAAAATTCATCGGCATCAACGCCGGCCTCATCGGCGGGGAACGCGAAGGCGTCACCCACCAGTTCTATGAGGATTTGGGCATCCTGTCCTCCATCCCAAACGTGACCATTTTCACACCTGCAGACGCCGCCCAGACCTATTGGGCGGTATGGGAGGCATATAAAACCGACGGCCCCGTATATATCCGCGCGGGCAGCGGCAGGGAAGCGGATATCTACGATGCGTCTGTGCCCTTCAACCCGCAAGGCATGACCATACTGAAAGACTATGGCAAGGATACGGTACTGTTCGCGAACGGCTTTATCCTCGACCGCGTTTTAAAGGCGGCGGACCTGCTGGATAAGGAGGGTATCCCTGTTACCGTGGCGGATGTGAACATCCTCTATGGCAAAAACAACGCAAAAATGATCGACCTTTTGAAAGGCACGAAACGCGTGTTCGCCATCGAGGATCACAACATCAACGGCGGTCTTGGAAGCTACATCTGCCATCTCGCGTGCGAATACGCCCCGGTCTTTGTCAGGCGTATCGGCCTTACAAGCTTTGGCGAATCCGGCCCCGCCAAGGAATTGGCGGACTACTATGGGTTCAGTCCAGAAGTCATTGCGAAAAAGGTCCAAGAAAATATATAAGGTAAAAGTGAGGCAATTGCCATGTCAAAACTGAAAGTGGCCGTCATCGGCGCGGGCGGCAAAATGGGCACCCGCACCACCAACAACCTTGCCAAAGTACCGGAGGAGATCGAACTCTACTTTGTGGAGAGCGGTGAGAAAGGCATCGTCTCCATCCGCGAGCGTGGCTTTGAGCCGAGCTGTGCCGAAGACGTCGTACCCATTGCCGACATTGTGGTGCTCGCCGTACCGGATACGCTGATCAAGGCCGTTTCCGTCGGCATTGTGAAGCTGATGAAACCGGGTAGCGGTATGATCATCCTCGATCCCGCGGCGGCGGTCGCTAAGGAATTGGCCCTTCGCGACGACTGCACGTTTACCGTCACCCACCCCTGCCACCCTTCCTATTTCCTCGATCAGGATACCTATGAGGCCAGGCACGATTATTTCGGCGGCATGGGCGGCAAGCAGGACATCGTGATGGCGAAGATCCAGGGCGAGGATGAACGGTTCGAACAATGCCGCAGAGTATCGGAATTGATGTTCGCACCCGTTGTCACAAGCCATGTGATGGGCATCCGGGACATCGCGTTTTTGGAGCCGACGCTGGTAGAGCTTTTGGGTGCCACCTGCCTGTATGCCATGGCGGAAACGGTGCGGGAGGCCGAGCGCCGGGGCATCTACAAGAATGCTGCTATTTCGTTCATGACCGGTCATGTCTACAACCTCACCGCCAATTTTTTGGGCCTTTTGGGCAACACCCCCGTGTCCGACGCCTGTAAGGTAGCCATCGGGCTTGGCAACAAGCTCGTGCTGCGCGACGACTGGAAAAAGATCTGGGAAGACGACGTGCTGGATAAGGTCATCGCGACCATGCTGCATCCCGAAAACCCAAAAATCTGAAAGATTGGCATCAGTCAATAGGGAAAGGGGGCGACAGGTTGAACATTGTCATTCTGGACGGATATACCGAAAACCCCGGCGATTTGAGCTGGGAAGGCTTTGAATCCCTGGGAAAGCTTACGGTCTATGACCGAACGCCGCTTTTGGATGAGAAGGAAGTCGTGCGGAGAATTGGGGATGCGCAGGCCGTCATCACGAACAAGACGCCGATCACAAAAGCCGTTCTGGACCAATGCCCAACCGTCCGCTATATTGGCGTTTTGGCAACAGGCTACAACGTCGTGGACGTACAGGCGGCAAAGGAAAAGGAGATTGTCGTTACCAACATCCCTACTTACGGCACGGCGGCCGTGGCACAATTCGCGATCGCTCTGCTTTTAGAGATCTGTCATAACATTGGCCACCACAGCAACGCCGTTGCGCAGGGCAGATGGGCTTCCTGCCCGGATTTCTGCTTTTGGGATATGCCTTTGATTGAACTTTCGGGCAAAACCATGGGTATTATCGGCTTCGGCAGAATAGGGCAGGCGACAGGCATTATCGCAAAAGCACTCGGCATGAATGTAATTGCTTATGACGAGGTGCAAACCGATAGCGGCTGTGCCATCGCCGCCTATGTCAGCCTTGACGAGCTGTTCCATAAGGCGGACGTCATATCCCTGCATTGCCCGCTTTTTGAAAGCACGTGCGGCATCATTAGCCGGGACAGCATTGCGAAGATGAAAGACGGCGTGATCATCCTTAACAATTCACGAGGCCCGCTCATCGTCGAGCAGGACTTGGCCGATGCGTTAAATTCCGGCAAGGTCTACGCTGCGGGGTTGGATGTTGTATCCACGGAGCCGATAAGAAAAGACAATCCGCTGCTAAAAGCAAAAAACTGTATCATTACCCCGCATATCTCCTGGGCGCCCAGAGAGAGCAGACAGCGCCTGATGGACATAGCGGTCCATAACCTCAAAGCTTACCTGGAAGGCAATCGAGAAAACGTTGTCAACCCATAAGAAGCCTAAAAATGGATTCCGATCCAACAACATAGGAGGAACAACATGTTAGTTTCCATGGCAGAAATCATGAACAAAGCCCGTGCCGAAGGCTACGGCGTAACCGCACCCAATGTGCAGAGCGAGGATACGGTCCGTGCCGTCATCGCCGTGGCTGAGGAACTCAGAGCACCGATGATCATCGACGTCAATGAGTTCATCCACAAGGATCTGCAGTGGTTCGGCAGGATGATCGGCGATTTGGTCAAGACCTCGCCGATGCCGTTTGCGATCAACCTCGACCACGGTAAAAGCTTCCGGGAGATCATGTTCGGCATCCGTGCCGGCTTTACCTCGGTGATGGTGGACCGCTCTGCGGAATCGTACGAAGTGAACGTACGTGAGACAGCGGAAGTCGTAAAGATGTGCAAGCCCCTTGGCATGAGCGTCGAGGCGGAGCTTGGGCATGTGGGCCAGGGCAGCAACTATGCCGTGGA
>CAZHNN010000028.1:0-21559 GCA_964533965.1 uncultured Clostridia bacterium
CGAAAATATACTCCTTGCGCGGTTCGGCCTTGTCCCCCATCAGCACGGTGATCAGCCGCTCCGCTTCCATCGCGTCCTCAACGGAAACCTGTACCAGCGTGCGCTTTTGAGGATCCATCGTAGTCTCCCACAGCTGCTCGGGGTTCATTTCCCCCAAGCCCTTGTAACGCTGGATGGTATAGCCGCTGCCGTATTGGCGTGTCAAGCGAAGCAGCGCAGCGTCATCATAGGCGTATTCGCTCTGTTTTCCCTTCTGGATGCGGTACAGCGGCGGCATGCCGATGTACACGTGCCCGTTGATCATCAGTTCCTTCATGTAGCGGTAGAAGAACGTCAACAGGATCGCACGAATGTGCGCGCCGTCCTGGTCGGCGTCGGAAAGGATGATGATGCGGTTGTATTTGAGGTTTTTAAGGCTGAAATCCTCGTCGATGCCCGTGCCCAGTGCCGCGATGATCGTTCTGAATTCCTCGTTGGCCAGCACTTGCTCCAAACGCTTTTTTTCGCTATTCAACGGTTTGCCGCGAAGCGGAAGGATGGCCTGAAAGCTCCGATCCCGCCCCTGTTTGGCGCTGCCGCCGGCGCTGTCGCCTTCAACGATGAAAAGCTCGTTCTGCTCATAGTTGCGACCGGTGCAGGAAGAGAGTTTGCCGACAAGCGGCGCCGAATCCAGCTTGCTGCGCTCGCGCGCCATGTTCTTGGCTTTTCTCGCGGCTTCCCGTGCCCGTTGCGCCTGCACGGCCTTGTCCATCATGATGCCGATGATTTTCTGGTTGCGAAGGTCTTCCAGATATAGCGAGAGCGTTTCGTTTACCACTGTTTCCACAGCGGTGCGCGCTTCCGCATTGCCAAGGCGAGTTTTGGTTTGTCCTTCAAACAGCGGATTGGGAAGCTTGATCGCGATGATGGCAGTCATGCCTTCCCGGTAGTCCTCACCGGACAGCGCCGCCTGTTTTTCACCCAAACCAGCCTTTTTCGTGTAGTCGTTCATGCATTTGGTAAACGCAGCCTTAAAGCCCGTTTCATGCATGCCGCCGTCGATGGTAGGGATGTTGTTGACAAACGACAGGATGGATTCGGTATAACCATCGTTATACTGGATCGCGATGGAGACCAATATCTTGTCCACCCTACCTTCAAGCAGGATGGGCGTATCAAACAGCGCGTCCCTGTCGGAGTTGAGCTGCCGCACAAAATCGATCAGCCCGCCCGTTGAACAAAAGGAAACGGATGCATATGTGCCATCCGCCTGTTTCTTCCGCTGATCGGTAAGCGAGAGCGTGACGTTCGGGTTGAGGTAGGAGAGCTCCCGAAGCCTCCTCGCGATAAGGTCGTATTGAAATTCCGTGGTCTCAAACACCCGATCGTCTGGCCAGAAGGTAACGGTGGTTCCCCTTTTGCGCGTACGGCCAAGGTTCTCTAGCGGCGCCATGGGCTTGCCGGCGACGATCTTGCCCGTCTTTTCATCCATAACGCTCTGGTATTCCTGGCGGTACAGCATGCCGCTGTTGCCCACCTCTACCAAAAGCTTTTTACTCAAGGCGTTTACGACGGAAGCACCCACGCCGTGCAGACCGCCCGCATATTGGTATTGCTTGCCGGTAAACTTGCCGCCTGCGTGCAGCTGCGTGAACACGACCTCTACGCCACTGATGTGCAGTTCGGGATGCATGTCCACCGGAATCCCGCGGCCGTTATCGGTGACGGATGCTCCGCCGTCCGGCAATAATGCGATGGAGATGGTGTCCGCAAATCCGTTTGCGGCCTCGTCGATCGCGTTGTCCACAATCTCCCACAAGAGGTGGTGCAGTCCGCGTGTCTCGGTTGTTCCAATGTACATGCCGGGGCGCATCCTGACTGCTTCCAACCCCTTTAATACCTTGATATCGCTTGCGTTGTAGCCCTGATCCAAAGTCAGTCCTCCCGGTTTTCTCTCTTGTAGATGCGAACAATCGCAATGCCGCCGTTAACGGTCAAAAAGTCCGCCCTCCCTGTTTTCTCTCTAGTAAACGATGCGTACGATCGAAATGCCGCTGTTGACGGTCAGTTCGACGATGGTGCTGCCCGTGCCAAGCACCACTTCCTTCTCGCCGAACGCTACGAACTCGTTGCTGCTGCCGATCAGAAGCTGCGTTAACAGCCCCTTGCCGTTTAGTTTCACAATGCAATTCTTCGGCACATGTATGTCCACCTTGGATAAGGCGCAGTTGATCTCCACCTTAATCAAGTTGCTCGAAGAGGCATAGCTCCCCACGTTCATTTCGCCTGTGGAAAATGCCCCCGTGTAGTGAACCACGCCTTTTTCATCCTGCGTGACATAGGGTTTTCCCAAATGGCTTATCGTATCCTGAATACCGCCTGTCGCAAAGCCAATGATGAGCCATATGGCGAATAGTACTACCAGTACTTTGCCGATGGAAAACGAAAGCTTCAGCACAATTTTGGCGATAAACAGCACTATGCTTATAAGCGGCAGCGCACACAGCGCCAACAGCACAAAAACCATGTTGCCCTCCACAAATTCTCTCTTTTTTCCATTCCATTGTAACAATTACGCAGGATTTGGCAAGGTTTTCTTGCCCATTTACACCGTTTCTTCCCAAATTATACGCTATATATTGCATTGATATGTCTCTATCAGGGGCATATGTTGTATTTGCTCATTTCAGCAGGGGGAGTGGAAACCAGCATAAACAGGCGTCTGTTCAGAAGATGTTTTACCTGATCAAAATGAGTGCGAGGCAAAATAACCAGTGAAGATCCGTTTCAACCCTACCGTAGAATCCCTTTATCCTTTGCAGTTCGGCGGGACATCAACATGGCCGGATTTGTTGCTGATATTATGCGGTAGCACACCCCAGAATGAAGTATTTGACGCACAAAAAAGCCGCCCCGAAGGACGGCTTTTTCTATGATCGTTATTTCTTGCTGATGGCGCCGAAGCGGCAGACATCCATGCAGGTTCCGCACTTGATGCACTTGGCCTGATCGATGACGTGGGGCTTGCGCACCTCGCCGCTGATGCAGTTAACCGGGCACTTGCGCGCGCACAGCGTGCAGCCCGTGCACTTGGCGGGATCGATTACATAGCTCAGAAGCGCTTTACAGACGCCGGCCGGGCATTTCTTGTCGCGGATGTGAGCCTCATACTCGTCGCGGAAGTAGCGGATGGTGGACAGCACCGGGTTGGGGGCTGTTTGACCGAGGCCGCAGAAGGAGGATTCCTTGATGTTCATCGCAAGCTCTTCGAGCTTCGCGAGGTCGCCCTCTTCGCCTTTGCCTTCAACGATACGGTCCAGGATCTCCAGCATGCGGCGGGTGCCGATGCGGCAGGGCGGGCATTTGCCGCATGATTCGTCGACGATGAAGTCGAGGAAGAAGCGGGCGATGTCCACCATGCAGTTGTCTTCATCCATGACGATGAGTCCGCCGGAGCCCATCATCGAGCCGATGGCAACGAGATTGTCGTAGTCGATCGGAATATCCAGATGCTGCACCGGAATGCAACCGCCGCTGGGACCGCCGGTCTGCGCAGCTTTGAATTGCTTGCCGTTGGGGATGCCACCGCCGATGTCGAAGAGGACCTCGCGTAACGTGGTGCCCATCGGGATTTCGACGAGGCCGGTGTTGACGATCTTACCACCCAAAGCGAACACCTTGGTGCCCTTGCTCTTCTCGGTGCCCATCGAAGAGAACCACTCGGCGCCCTTGTTGATGATCTGCGGGATGTTCGCATACGTCTCCACGTTGTTGAGGATCGTGGGACGGGCAAATAAGCCGGACACCGCCGGGAACGGCGGACGCGGACGCGGTTCGCCGCGCTTGCCTTCGATGGAGGTCATCAGAGCCGTTTCCTCGCCGCACACGAATGCGCCTGCGCCCAAACGGACTTCGAGGTCGAAGTTGAATCCGGTTCCGAAGATATCCTTGCCCAAAAGGCCGTATTCACGGGCTTGCTTGATGGCGATTTCCAGACGCTGCACCGCGATCGGGTATTCCGCGCGGACGTAGATATAACCCTGACTCGCACCGATGGCGAAGGCCGCGATGGACATCGCTTCGAGCACGGAGTGCGGGTCACCTTCCAAAATGGAACGATCCATGAACGCACCCGGGTCGCCTTCGTCGGCGTTGCAGAGCACGTATTTTTCATTGTTCTTGCTGGCTGCGGCAAACTGCCACTTCAACCCTGTCGGGAAGCCCGCGCCACCGCGGCCACGAAGACCGCTGGCTTTGACGATATCGATGACTTCCTGCGGTGTCATGCCGGTCAACACCTTGCCCAGCGCTTGATAGCCATCCACAGCGATATACTCTTCGATGTTCTCGGGATCGATCACGCCGCAGTTGCGAAGCGCGATGCGCAGCTGTTTTGCGTAGAACTTCGTCTTATCCAGCGAACGGATGGTGCCTTCGTCCGTGACGCTGTCCGAATAGAGAAGGCGCGTTACGATGCGGCCCTTCAACAGGTGCTCGTTTGCGATCTCTGCAACGTCACTCGGTTTGACGCGGCTGTAGAACGAACCTTCGGGATAGACAATGACGACAGGCCCCAATTCACAAAGGCCAAAGCAGCCTGTGCGGACGACCTGTACCTCATCCTGCAAACCAAGTTCATTGATTTGCTTCTCGAACTCTTCAATGATCTGCGTCGACCCCGACGAAGTACAGCCGGTACCGCCGCAGCATAGTACATGGGAGCGATAGAACTTTGGCATTGTATGCAAACCTCCTGCTTTGACTTTGCGTTATTGGGCGGCCGATTCAAAGGCACCGATGGCTTGGCTGTCCACCACGCGGCCGTTGACGATATGCTCGGAAACGATCTCGCGGGCCAACTCAGGCGTCAGCTTAACATAGGTAACCTTCTCTTGTCCGGGAACGAACACTTCGGCCAACGGCTCCAATCTGCAAACGCCGATGCAGCCGGTTTGGGATACTGTAACATTGGTGAGGTTACGCTTTTGGATTTCATCCATGAATGCGGCCAGAACAGGACGGGCGCCTGCCGCGATGCCACAGGTGGCCATACCCACCACGATGCGAATCGCTTCCTCGTTATCCTTGCGCGAGACGATGTTGGCGCGCGCGCGATTGCGGATTTCCTCCAGCTCCTTGAGTGATTTCATTTATATGACACCTCCAAATGTATCTTGAATTCCTTGTACTAAATCATCTTGTAACCACTGTTGTACATCCAATTCGGTTATCGGAACACCGTCGAGCGTTTGTTTTACCTCTCGCGTATCCATGTCATAGAGTGCGCCGCCGTATTCGGCATGAAAGGTAAAATCGATGTCCGGATTGCTTACTACGAGCAGCACAAGCGTTCCCGCCACATCCCCCAACGGTGGCCTGTCGATATGGCTGAATCCATATACGGCGCAAACCGTGGTACCAACCCCCAACGCGCTCTCAATGTGAAACGATCCGCCGGATATAAGTGCACCCTCTTTGAACAGAGGAATGCCCAATCCAACTTTCCGAGTCGTGCGAGTCGTGGTAAATGGGCTTTCCACCCGCTCGAGCAGCTCTTTGCTCATGCCTTTGCCGTTATCGGCAATCGTGACACAGAGCGTATCCTTTTCGCTGTCGATCACCATGGATATCTCAACCAGCTTGGCATTGGCCGTGATGCTGTTCTGTACAATATCCATCAGGTGCAGCGAGATGTCGCGCATGTTATTTGCGATATTTCGCTACGATGCCCGCAACGTCAGCGGGAGTCAGGCGGCCGTAGACATCTTCTCCGATCATCATGACGGGCGCCAAGCCGCAGCAACCCAAACAACGCGTTGCCTCCAACGTGAACTTGCCATCCGGCGTCGTCTTGCCGACCGGAACGTTCAGTTCTTTGCTCAACTCATCCAATACGGACTGTGCGCCGCGGACATAGCATGCAGTGCCAAGGCATACGCTGATGACGTGTTCTCCCTTGGGTGCCAACGCAAACTGGGAATAGAACGTAGCCACGCCATAGATCTCGGTCATGGGCACGCCCAAGTTTTCGGAGATGCAAATCTGAATTTCTTCTCCAAGGTATCCGAAGATATCCTGTGCCTTTTGCATGACGGGCATCAACGCGCCGGGCTGATTCTTATGTGCCTCGATAAAGCGCTTCAGCTCGTCAAATTTCTCCGGGGCAAGTGCGTTCGAAGACATTATGACATTCCTCCCTATCCTAAAAGCAAATGCTTTTTGTACATTGCGGCAGCGAATCCACGGAATTTATGGTGCTGCACATACCAGCGTTCATTCTATCACAAGCATTCCTATTTTGCATCCCTTTTTTGTTTTTTCTTTCACACTTTACGGGTTTATCAAAGGCCCGATCCTTTCTGCATTCTCTTGTATGCGGTAAGCCTAACAAACGACATATTGAGGTTCTATTCCTTAAATGATGCGTACTTATCAATAAATGCCCTCACCGTTTTCCTCTGCAGGCTGATAAAGTTATCGGCTTCAAAGATATCGGCCAGATTGTGTGCATCCGATGAATAGAGGATGTGCCTTCGGCCGAGGTCCACCGTGGGCGGCGGAGCGTTTGGGCTCACCTCGACAGCGGTGAACACCGGCTCCTTGGGGAAGAACCCCAGGATGTACAGCAAGGAGTTGGCCTGGCGGTTGATGTGCGCCGGTACGCACAAGCCACCCATAGATGTCACCTTGGAGAATACTTCTGATATGCTGTACCGAACACTCTGCAACAGCAAGACATCTATTTGTTCAACGACCTCATCTTCGTCGTTGCATACGAGCTGTTCCCCGAAAATTTCCTTATTGTTTGGAATCGGCGGCAGCGCTTCTTCCATGAGCGCCCCAAAGCGCATCGCACAATCCAGATCGTTGAAATAACAAAGCAGGTGAACTTCCTCGGCGGTTTGTACTTCTATTCCCGGTACAAACAGCAACCCCAACTGTCGACACACAGCATCCGTTACAGGCAGGTTGCGAGCGCTGTTGTGGTCGGTCAGCGAAATCATCTCCAGGCCCTTGATGGCCGCCATATTCGCTATGTTGTTGGGGGTCATATCCTTGTCCCCGCACGGGGACAGGCAGGAATGGATATGAAGATCCGCCGCGAGACGTATCATCGCACGCCCAATGTGTACAGTTGTCCGGCGATGGAATACGACGGCTCGGAGGATTGCAGCACACAAATCCCTTCCTCCGCAGCCTTTTCGAGCGTCAGCGATTCCACCGTTATGTCATGGGGTATGATGATGCAGGCAAGGTCCAACAGCGTTGCCACCGCGATGGTATTCAGATGTGTCTGCACGGTGATCCATGCGCCGCCTCTTACGCCATTTGCCATCACCAAACTCAGCAGGTCGCAAACGGTGCAGCCCTTCACCTCTGTGTCCGGGTTACCCTCTACGAGTACCTTGAGTTCAAGCCGCTGTGTCAATTCTTTAACCGTCATCACATTACTCCCCTTTATCCGTATCCTCTGGTTCTCCGGAAGCCATTTGCACCAGTTCTTTTGCCATGACTTTGAGCTTATCACGCAATTTGAAGATGCAATCGAGCTCTGTCTTGTGGCCGCGTACCACATCTTCGGCCAAAGCACGGCATGTGGGCGATCCACAGGACCCGCAATCGAGCCCCGGGAGATCATGACAGATCCTTTCCAGCTGCTCCATCTTCTGCATGGCAACCGCAATATCGTCATCGAGCTTCATTGCGTTGATGGGTTCCACCGGCGTGGTATAGTGCATGAGATCGTCCCGCTTTGCGTATTTTTCCGCCTCATACATCCACTCCCTGTTCTTCCGGTTTTTCTCTGAAAGTTTACGGATGCGATCCTTGGCAACGTATTTGTTTTCAAATACCAGCGGACCCCCTACGCATCCGCCTGTACACGCCAACCCTTCGAAGAACATCAGATCGGGGAACTTCTCGTTTTCGATCTCCTCGAGCACCTGAATCACGTTGTGTATGCCATCCACGGCCAGATAGTTGTCCGTGCCCAATGCATTTGCCTCGCCACCCGCGACTGCCCAGCCGATACCAAAATCAGAAGCAGGCAGGTCCTCCCGGTCAATGTTCCTTTGATTTTTGATATGCGGCACCAACAGGCCGTATATCTCCATCATCGAGATACAGCCGTCTACTTCGCTTTTTTCAATGCCCATCGGATTGTGGATCGCGGTCATCTTGGCGGGACAGGGCGTGATGAAGAATACGCCTACCTCTTCCGGCTTTACCCCGTGCAGCTCACAGAATTCTTCTCGAGCTACATGGGCTGCCACCTCCATGGGAGCGTTTATCGGCAGAACGTTCTGTAGCAGGTTGGGAAAGCGCACACGGAGCAGTCGAAGCACGGCAGGGCACGCCGAAGAGATGATAGGCTTTGGCAAGTCATTGTTTTTGATATATTCCTTGGTAGCCGTCGAGACGATTTCTGCACCCCGCGCCACATCGAATACGCTGTCAAAACCAATGGCTTTCATTGCCGCCAAAATGCTCTGCGCTGACTGGGCTTCTTTGAATTGTCCATACAAGGACGGCGCAGGCAGCGCAATCTTGTACCGGAATTTCTTGAGCGCTTCGATGGAGTCCGTTACAGCGTATTTGGCAAAGTGCGGGCATACCCGTATACACTCCCCGCAGTCGATGCAGCGATCGTCCATGATGCTCGCTTTTCCATCGCGTACGCGAATCGCTTCCGTGGGACATCGTTTGATGCAGTTGGTGCATCCCATACATTTTTCCTTGTCCAATCGGACCGAATGGTGCAGCGTTTCCATTCTTATACCTTCTTATTTTAAATCAAAATCCATGACGATGTGGGTACCCTCTCCGACCTTGCTTTGGATTTTAAAATGGCTGCTGTTGCGCTTCATGTTCGGCAATCCCATGCCGGCGCCAAAGCCCAACAGGCGTATCTCTTCACTCGCAGTGGAATACCCTTCCCTCATGGCCAAATCAATGTTGGCTATTCCGGGGCCGTTGTCCTTGGATTCCAAGCGTAAAAGGGTTGGCTCGATGGTCATCTCAATAGACCCGCCAAACGCGTGGATGGCGAGATTCATCTCCGCTTCATAAGCGGCGATAGAGGCACGTCGTACGATGGCCGGATCAACGCCAAGCTGCCTCAAGGTGCGCTTGATGCGGCTGCTTGCCTCACCTGCCCGCACAAAATCGCCCTTCTCCACAGGAAACACTTCGTGTATACGAACCGTCTCAGCGGCCACTGGCCAATTCCTCCCCATTTGGGCGCAGTCCGTTTTGGTACAGTATGCCGCAGGCGTGATAGAGCGTGAGCGGCGTGGTCAAAATAACCATATTCAATTCCTGTGCCATACGCATAACATCTTCGTCAGGGCGCTTTCCGCGAACGAATATGATGGCGCCAGTCTCGATCATCTCTGCCGTTCGAATGACCTGCGTGGTACAAAGCCCCGTCAACAACAGAGAATTGCGGCCAACGCTTGCCAGCACATCGCTCATTAGATCGGCGCCGCATGCCCCTTCCACCTGCATGTCCAACAAATTTTTGCCGCAGAGAACCTCGGCTCCGAGGATCTCGCGAATACTCTCCATCTGCATGACAGCCTCTCCCCCAAAAAGTAGATTACTCTACTTATTGTTATTATTATAACATAGTGGGGCGGCCGTTCATAGTATCATTGCGAGATACCATCCATATAGCCGAAAAAGAACGTAAAGCAGGCAGCCTGCGCGCAATGGGAGCGTTTTTTGGCCGAACCTCCTTTGGCTTCATTGAGCAAGGAAAGCGCCTGCTGGCATGCGGTGTCCAGCGAATCGACAAAAGTGCTTTGTCCTGCCGGAACGCTTTTGGCCAGTTCCTGTTCGAAGCTTTGGAGCACTGTTTTGGCATTCTGAATCTTCGTTTCGCCGCTTTGATCGTTGGCGGCATACAACGCCGCTTCCAAAAGCGCAGTGCGCACATTGGCGGCTTTTAAAAGCGCCGTCTTAAGGCTCTGGGCTTGCTCATTGGTCTTCACATACGCAGTACCGGCATCACAGGTGATGGGATACAACCGTGTCTCCATGGTGGGTTTCAACTGGTCACGTACCGTCGTTGCTTCTTTTTCCGTCGCGTACACGCTCAACAACACGCGTGTGTTGCTTCCGTCCACCCGCTGGAATCCGGCGCCTCCCTGGGATATCAGCGCATCGGCTGCGCTTTTCGCGTTATCCTTATCTGCAAAAACGCCGGTCTGCAGCCCATAGATGGTAAACCCGGAAACGCTTACCGTTATTCCCGGTTTAGTCGTGGCCGAAGGCGTGGAGGTCCCGGTTGGGTTATAGATGCCAAGCGTGACGAATACCGGTTGAATGATGTGTTCAGCCAGCCATGTGCCCAACTTTCCGGCCGCTCCGATATAAGCGGCACCGATGAGCAAGGCAATTACCAAGATCCAGGCCAATGGGTTTGTCTTTTTTTTACGTGCATACAAACTTCGCCTTGCCATATGATCACTTCCTGTGCGTTTGTTACACGGTATGCAAAGCGGTATGCGCAATATGCATCAAACACAGGCCGGTAAGGAAGATACACACGGCAAATATATTAAGAAGAAGACTGACAAATTGGCAGAACAGCGGCAGCTTTCTTGTTCCGGATTGCCAATACGACATCATGAATGTACGGCATATCCTCCATTGACCACGTATATTGGGTCTCTTCTGGCAACGCCTTAAAAGATCAAGTATCATGTACATAACTGAGATAGCATGAGCTTTAAAGAGTGGATGGGATGGATATGAAACAGAGAATACACATCTTCGGCGCTTCCGGTTCAGGGACGACAACGATAGCAGTACGAATCTGCGATAGACTTGGCCATAAGCACATCGATGCCGATGACTATTTTTGGCTGCCTACGGCGGAGCCGTTTACCGTTGAAAGACCCAGACATGAATGCTTGTCTCTGATACGCGAAGAATTGTTGCGTTATGAAAAATTCGTTCTGAGCGGCTCACTGAGCGGATGGGGAGAGATCTTCATTCCGGTTTTCGATCTGGTTGTGTTTGTCTATGTTCCTCAAGATATCAGGCGTGAGAGGCTTTTGAAACGGGAATACAAAAGATATGGCGATAGGATTCTGCAAGGGGGAGATAAGCACGAAGAAAGCAGCAATTTTATTGATTGGGCTATGGCATATGATATTGGCAACAGAAACGGAAGAAGCTTACGAAAACATGAGAACCTCTTAAAAGCAATTGAATGTTCCGTTTTAAAAATTGTCAATTTTGATTTGGAAGACAGCGTAAATCAAGTAATAAACAGTCTTGCATAGAGATCTTGTACGTCGCAAGAGTTTTGCCACTGCAAACAAAAACGCCCGATCGGGCGTTTTATGCTGTATCCTTTTCTTTTTCTGTAAAAGAGCAACCGTTTTTGGCGAGCCTTCCGATGACTGCATCGCAAGCCTGATCCTACTTCCCGATGAACTCCTGAGTCCAATAATGCCCAGCCGCCACATAGCCTACGCCGATCTCGGTAAAGGACGCGTTGAGCATGTTGGCCCGATGTCCCGGGGAGTTCCACCATGCCGTAACGACCGCTTCCGGTGTTGCCTGCCCGTAGGCAATGTTCTCGCCGGCGGAGCGGAACGTGATGCCAAAGTTGCGCATCATGGTAAACGGATCCCCGTATGTTGGGCTGGTATGGGAGAAATAGTGCAAATCGTGCATATCCTGAGACTTGATGCGTGCCATGCGGGACAATTCCCAGTTGGTTTTGAGTGCGGGAAGTCCGTTGGCAATGCGTTTTTGATTTGTCAAGTCGATGACGCGCTGCTCAAAGGATGTAATGTTGACATCTACTACCGGGATGGTCAACACTTCCCCCGGGTAGATTAGAGCCGGATTACCGCTTTTGATCTGCGGATTGGCAGCGATGATTTCGGACATGCCGACCTTGAACTTCACGGCTATCTTCCACATCGAATCACCTTTGACAACCGTATACTTGACTGCAGCAAATGCGGTTTGAACTCCAATGGCCAGCAAAAGCGCCGCGATGACAATCGCCAATACTTTTCTCATGGCTATCCTCCTTCCATGATCTGCCTGGCTCGAACAGGCTTTGCGATTTCATACAATAAAAAAGCGAAGTCCCTTATCCTTCGCATACGTATACCCAGTCTCCAACCTGCCCTGAGGAGGTATTCCTATGTAGTCGGTTCGCTTGAGTGCAAAGACCCCCTCTCCGGCCTTACTAATCTGTGATCTGCTTGGCGTAAAACCCACGTCATGTCTTTTCCAAATGGAAACCCCTTGGCCCGGTAGAAGAATTCCCGAAGTCTAAACCATCCTATGCGGGACGATGATGGCCTCATGCAAAAAAAGGGCGAATCTTGCGATTCACCCCGTAATAAATTCAGTCTCTACCGCATTGAGCCGACTGCATTCAAAAATCGTCTTCGACCCGTATGATGTTGTCATAAGATTGGAAACGAAAATCCACAGAACTCGTTGTGATGATCCGCACCGATTCGAAATCGGCAAACGTTACCGTACAGACCACGCCAAACTTGCTTGGATCGGCCAAAACATATACCTCGCGACACCGATTGATCGCCTGCTGTTTGACCATGGCATCTCCGGGAACAACCGCGGTGCATCCCTCATGACGCGTGATGCCGGTAACACCGAAAAAGCCCTTTGTAAAATTGTACCGAAGCAGAGAATACTGTGTTTCTGCCCCCATCAGCGTATCGGCAAGCTCGTTGTAGTGACCGCCGAGCAGAAGGACATCCTTGCCCATATGCGTTAAACGCTGTGCCGCTGGTATGGAGCAGGTAACAAACCGAGCATTCACATCGCCTAGATAATCGGCTATCCGCTCAACGGTACTTCCGCCATCCAGATAGACAAAATCGTCGGAAACGATCAGTGAAGCTGCATACTTGCTGATGAGTTGCTTCTCTTGCTCGTTGATTGGTTGCCGCGCTGTATGTTGTACCCCCCTGGAAATGTACGTGTTGGGGTTTGAAGCGGCGCCTCCGTGCACCTTGGTCAGAGCTCCCTGTTGGGCAAGACAGGCCAAATCCCGCCTGATCGTAGATTCCGATGCGTCAAGCAATGTGCACAGTTCAGATACCATTACCGTCCTCTGCGCATTGAGCAATCCGAGAATTCGGCGATGCCGTTCTTCCGCCAGCATGGATTCAACCCCCACCCCTGAGCATGCTAATTTGACTACATTGTAACAATGGACTGTATTGAATGCAAGAAAACCTTGACTATATAACATTGTATCTGCATCTGCAAAAAAGCCTCCGGTCTGATCCGGAGGCAGTGAATAAACTTAATAGACATCGTATTGATTGTCGTATTCGATTTTCCACAAATCATCATCCTTTAGCGGATGATTGACTTTTGATGCCAGGTTCCGGCATGCGATTTTCAGCTCATTGAGCGCATCGACAAGCTTTTTCCCTTCCCCTTGCAGACTCTTAGCCTTGGCATACAGCGTCTTTACTTCCAGGAACTTCTCATAGATATCATAGGTGGTGGTCAACGAAGCATGCTGCACCGATCCGCTGCTGGTTGAAGGCGTAAAGGTTGCTGATGTGTTGGGGCTCGGATGTGGCGATGATGATGGCATCGGCTTAAACGATACCGTAGGCGACGGCGTAGGCTTAGGCGATACTGTAGGCGACGGCGTAGGCACTGTACCGTTGTTGATCAAGCCTTGCACATGGTTGATCAGCGTCACAGCATTGGGTTGATACACTTCGTACATCATGCCGCCCCATTTTTTCATGACGGCATCGTATCCATAGTCCTTGTAAGCTGAAACACTCACCCCGTAGACTTCCTTGATCAGAGCGACGCGCGCGGTTTGATCGGTGATGCAGAAATTATAGTTGAATACGCTTGCCATGGTGCCGCCCATGGAGTACATCTTGATGTTTTCCTCCTTGAGGTTGTAGGCGAACGAAGCGAGCGCAGCCGTCTGTCCAAGGGTGGTGTTGGTGACGACCTTGTTGCTTACGGAGTTGAGTATGCCAAGAACTTTAACCCACTGGTTCTGCTGCTGCATCTTCTTAAAAATGGCCAGCAGCATCTTCTTTTGGCGATTGATACGGTTGAGGTCGCCGGGATCCTCCACGTTTTTTCGTACCCGGAAATAGTCCAACACAGCCTGCCCGTCCATATGCTGTATGCCTTTGGTATACGATCGACCGTTGATGGTGAAATCAATATCCAACTCGTAATCAACGCCGCCAATCGCGTTTACGAGATCCTTTACCACAGGCATCGTTACACCGTAATAGTAGTCTACCGGAATGCCGCCGAGCATCCACTTTGCAGCCTCCATCACCTTGGGGAACCCCTTGGGATAGCCGCCGCCGCATTTCATGGCTGCGTTCAATTTGTATATCCCTTTAGCGTTGGGCATTTTAACGTAACTGTCGCGCGGCAAAGAGATCATATCCACTTTGTTGTTGTTGAAATCCACTGCCAGTATCATCATCACGTCGGCGTTGTATGTATCCTTCAGGGGCCAACCGTTTCGATCCTCGGAATAATCCAGTCCGACAATTAGAATATTTACAACATTCTTCATAGTCGAAAAATCGGCCTGGCTGATGAGGTTCCCATATTCATCCACTTCCTGCGTTGCGGAAGCGGACGGCTTTGTAAACTGGCCTTCCGGGTTATTCATGATGTTTTTGAAATAGAAAAAGACACCGGCTCCTGCAGCAAATGCCACGAAGAGAATGGAAAGCAGCACAATCGCTGCGTTCTTTTTCCAGCGCTTGCCCTTTATCCTGCTTTCACTCTTGCTTTTTATTGCTTGAGGTGTCTGATTGCTTTCGCCATTTTCTCCACGTTTCAATTCGTTACCCGCTCCGTCGATGCATTTTCTTCTTTGCCCGTCGTCCTATTTTCAACGGTAATTTATTTTATCTCTCAATTCCGCTGAATACAATCTGTTAAGGCTCGTTGGACTTAATCATCTTTATACCAGAATTCACAAAACCTTTCATAATATATTCATGATATAGCGTTTGAGAAACACATTCCAAACGTAATACAAAGCATGGTCCACATTCGTTGCAGTCATGCTATTTAATTTTGTCTTTTGCGCTATATTTTAGTCACTAAGCGTGTTAAGTATTGACTGGGATATAAAAAAATCGGTAGAATTTTTGCAGTGTAAATTTGACGGATTTGATCCGTGACAGAATACGTTCTTCAGTTATAACGCTGTATGGTATGAAAAGCGGACAAATGCAAAAGGAAATAGCACTTACCGATTAATAAACATCGTATTGGTTCGTGTATTTAACCTCCCACTTGCTCTCGGATTTTAATGGATGATTTACCCTTAAAGCAAGATTGATACATGCATTTTTGAGATCTCCCAGCGCATTCACAAGGGTTTCTCCCTGCCCTGCCAAACTTTTTATTTTTGCATACAAGGTTTTTACTTCCTGAAGCTTTTTATTAATCTCATTGGAACCAGCTGCCATAACGACCCGATTGCCAGGTGATCCATTTGATGTTGGCGCACTTGACGGAGTCGATGTAGGCAATGATCCTCTATCGATTAAATCCTGCACATAACTTATCAGGGCTGATGCGTTGGGCTGGTATACATCATACATCATTCCGGCCCATTTTTTCATAACGCCATCATAGTCGTAGTCTATGTAAGAGGGAACCGTGACCCCATATACCTCTTTTATAAGCGCCACGCGCGCTGCTTGGTCGGTGATGCAGAAATTATAATTGAATACACTCGCCATAGTGCCCCCCATGGAATGCATTTTGATGCTCTCATCTTTTAGGCCATAAGCCAACGAAGCGAGCGCGGTCGTTTGTCCTATGGTGGTATTGGTCATTACCTGGTCCTTTAAGGAACTCAGAATGGATGGCAGCTTGACCCATAGGTTCTGTTGTTGCATCTTTTTGAATATGGCAAACAACATCTTTTTTTGGCGATTTATTCGGTTTAGGTCGCCGGATTCTTCAATGTTCTTGCGTACCCGAAGATAATCCAATACGGCCTGCCCGTTCATATGTTGCATGCCTTTATTATACGAATGATTGTCAACAGAAAAGTCGAATTCCACTTCATAATCGATACCGCCGATCGTATTTACGAGATCCTTTATAACCGGCATCGTCACGCTATAGTAATAGTCTATCGGAATGCCACCAAGCATCCACTTGGCAGCCAATAATACCTCACTAAATCCTTGCGGATAACCGCCGCCGCATTTCATAGCCGCATTGAGTTTATAAATTCCCGCGGCATTTGGCATCTGAACATAACTATCCCTTGGCAATGAGATCATATCGACCGTCTTGTTGTTGAAATCCACTGCCAACACCATCATCACATCGGTATTGTAAGTATGTTTTTGTGCCAATCCGCTGCGCTCTTCGTTATAATCAAGGCCAACAAGAAGAATATTAACAACATCTTTATTGGATGGATTACCGTTCTCAACCTGCGGCTTTGCAGAGACATTAAATTGTGATGCAGGATCGCTGACGATATGTTTGAAATAGAGATAGGCTCCGGCACCTGTGACAAGCACAACCGACAGTAAACAAACTAAGACGAGCATCAAGGTTTTTTTCCAGCGCTTTAACTTTTTCTTGGTTTTAATTTCATCACTTTTCAAATTTTTGGGTTTTTCATTTTTATCTTTTTTGAACCGTTTCATTGCTCACTCCGAAGATTTGCTTTAACTCATTTAGGCTGCCAATACACAATTTATTCTATCTCGGAAACTCGCTGAATACAAGATATTTTAAATGTATCATATATCATCTTTTGCTTTAAAAACTACTCGAATCAGTGTACAACTATTTTTGTGATCAGTCTGCATTACCACGCGAATAAATCGGTAAAAGCAAACAGATATTTAGTTTGGAGCCTCTTGACAGGGCGCGGTTTCCGGTTATGATGCAGTAGTATGGATAAAATGCAAATGCTACCACCCAAAGGCTGGCATCCATAGGACTGCCATGATAGAATGTAATTTGGAGGTATGATATGTTTGGCTATGTCTGCCCCGTCAAGGACATGCCGGACGAGGCGGCCCAAAGCGCATATCAGGCAGCGTATTGCGGCGTTTGCCGTAACATGGGTGTTTTGTCGCGTTTTGCAATATCCTATGAATGTGCGTTTCTGGCGCTTCTATACGATGGACTGACCGGCATGCCGACTGTATGCAATCGCCCATGCCGCGCCATTCCGATTCGGCGCAAAAAAATGGCTCTGGGGGACAACGAGAGCTACGCCGCGGACGTCAACACCTTGCTTGCCTATCATAAGTTTCGCGATGATGTTCGTGACCACGGCGGCTTCAAGTCGCGGTTGTTCTGCTCTTTGTTAAGCCCGTACAAAAGCGCTGTGGTTAAGCGCAGGCCGGAGATAGCCGCGCTGATTGAGGAGAAACTTGGCATTTTGTACGAGCTCGAACAGCAAAATTCCCATGACGTGGAGAAGCTGTGCGAACCGTTTGCCGAGTTGCTGCAGGGCGTTGGCGCTCCCGGGTTCGACAAGGAAGGCGCACTCGGCCGCTTTTTCTACGATCTTGGGCGATGGATCTATATCGTTGATGCGCTTCTGGATTATGAAGGCGATCTGAAAGCAAACCGATTCAATCCGCTTTTTGGCTATGGGAGCCTGAATGAAGCGAGAAAAGCGATGGAATTTTCACTCTGGCACGGTTTAAGCAGGATGGAACTGCAGCTTGAGATGCTGCACCCAACCGAACCGACTCTCAGAGTTTGCAAACACATCCTATACGACGTATTGCCCGCGCATACCATGCGCGCACTTGGCCAAGAAGGAGGTCGGGAAACTGAATCCCTATCAGGTACTGGGCGTTAAGCCCGGAGCAAGCGAAGAAGAAATCAAACATGCGTACAGAACGCTTGCTAAAAAGTGGCATCCCGATCAGTATGCCAACACGCCGCAATACGATGTGGCGATGGAGAAGATGAAGGAAATAAACGCCGCCTATGACGCGCTTACCGGTAAGAACGCGGATTCCAACGGTGCGGGCGGCTTTTATTACAATACCTATGATGGCACCTCGAACGCATATACAAATGCCTATGAAGATCATTCGCAGAGCGGTGAGGAAAGCGATGCACGCGCACGCGTGCGCATGATGATTCAGATGGGCGATCTGCGTTCGGCAGAACAACTGTTGGTGCGGCTGTCGGTTCGCAATGCCGAATGGTACTATCTGATGGGCATCGTGCTGGCCAACACAGGCCGCTATGATTCCGCACGCATCCACTTCAACCAGGCGGTGGAAATGGATCCCACCAATTCGGAATACCGCAGCACACGGGATCAGTTTGAGGGGCAAAACGCAGGCTTCCGCGGCCGCACCTTTAACGGCGCGCAGGGGGATGCGTTCTGCCGGGCCATGCAATGCATGATGATGTCCACCTGTTGCTTTCGCGGCATTCCATGCTTTTTCTGCTGAGTCGAGATGAAACGTAATTACCACAGACGATTGATCCTCATAGGCTGGCTTTTCTCTGCGGCAACAGTCCTATATATGGCTCTATGTATGCTTCTGCCAAATGCGATGCAGCTTCCCTTTCTCATGCTCAGCAGCATTTTCACGGTACCGCTTACGATGGAGTTCAATATCAAGGGCATGATCGCGCAAATTCTGGGGGTTAGCTTCGTTTGCGCTTTGCGTTTTGGCGTCGCAGTGGCAGCGCCTTACCTTCTGTTTTTAGGGTATTATCCTCCCCTAAAATTCCTCTGCGAGCAACGTGGAGGAATTACGGGATGGTTGAGCAAGCTGATGGCTTATTGCTTGGCAATTGGCGTTACGATGCGGATCTTCCCTACTCCGCTGTTCACCGCTTTCGCCTCGCTGTCGTGGTTTTTGTTTGTCTTATTGCTGCTTGCGCTGTTTGGTATTATGGATATTATGGTTTCGATGTTTGCCGCGGCATACAACAGTGTGCTCAGGCGCAAACTGCTGTAGCATAGAGTTAAGAAATAAAAAACCCGGAAAAGCAAAAGCAATCCGGGTTTTTTTCAATCCTTTCGGCTATAGAATCACTGCAAAAACGGTAACACGGCATCCTCTGGCTCAGCGTTTTTCGTTGCTTCAAAAAGAAAGATGTTCCATCGCCATTCCGATAATCGCATTGATGTGCCAATCATCCAGTGAATAAAATATGTTTTTGCCGCTGCGCCGCATCTTCACAATACGCTGATGGTTCAAAACGCGTAGGTGGTTGCTGATGGCTGGCTGGCTTAGCTCGAGCAGCGTGCAAAGATCCGATACGCACATTTCCCGAATGCTCAGAGCTTGCAGCAGTCTCAGCCTCGTTCCATCCGAAAACGCCTTAAAGAAGTTGGATGCAAGCAGTGAGGATGGAAAATCCATGATGAGCGCACGCATCTGACCGATCGTACGCACCATGGTTTCAGGCTGGGACTCCCACCTTTGCTCCGAAGCAGGATGCGCATGAGTATTTTTAGATATATCTTCCTTGTTTGCGGTAATATCTGCGCTTAAAATGTCGATTGGATCAATGGACTGAGCCCCAACCGGATTGATTGCTGGCATTTCTATCAATGAATCTTCGATCATCAAGTCACGATCCTGCTCTGCGATACCTTCTGACATCGGATGCGCCTCCTAAACATTGCATCATAATATTATTATATATCTTTATGTTATGCAACAGTTTTTGGCAAATTTTCCGATGATTGTAAAAAGAAAATGCCATATTCTAGGCTATCCTGATCTCTTTTCGCAATCGTTGACAAGATCAAACATTTATCATCAGTCCAAACAAGCATACAAAAATCCCTGTCCGTTCGGAAACGAAACAGGGATTCCGCGTTTTATCCGATAAACAGTAAAGCTATTGGAGCTTATCTGTTTGAATATGCGCTATTGTCAAGCCCTTTTCTTCCGCATTTTTCAATGCCTGAGGGGGTTTGTTGCTCTGGTATGCCACCAATATATGCGAGCAACAATCCTGGAGAGCCTGATTGACGATGTGCCTTGCCTTTCTTCCTCCGTTGCGTGAATCAGCATAGATAATAAGGTCGGCTTGTTTGTATAACGAAATGAAATCCTCATGAAAGAGCAATCCAATGTCCTTCTCCATTTCCGGATGAGTCAAACAAGCTATGAGTTTAAGGGGCTTGTCCGAAATGCTGCGGCGCGCTATCACACGTTCGGCAACCATCAGATCAATGCCCTGCTCCATCGGGCAGAGAAAATGCTTCATGCCAAGCTCTACCATATTGTCTACCCACAGGTTGACCAGGCGTCGCAGCATGGGCATACGCTTGCCGTTTGGAAGCATGCCATATGGGATCAGATCCTGAGAAAATCCATAACTGCAACAAGTCGTATTGCGATTTAGATTTAATGCTTTCAATTGGTCTTTAAACAATGTAAGCGCTTCTTCCTCGCTTACATCGGAAATGATATGGTAAGCATCTTCGACAGGAACAACCATGTCAATCAACTTCTTTCTGCAAGATATTCACGATTGTAGCAGATTTTCTAAAATAATCCAGTATTTTTGTACAATACGTCAAAACTAGTACTATTTATTGTTTTTTTGACAATTTTCGACAGAATATTATGAAGAATTTTGGGTAAAAATGATGATTTTGTAAACCAAATTGATGCTTGCTGCACTTTTTTGTTAACCGACCGCATAAAAACCGGCGAGCGGATATACATATCCGCTCGCCTTCCATCGGCCTGCCGGTGGGCACATATGACAGGCACATATATGATTTGTCTATTTGACTTTGGGCAGATCCGCAATGCTTCGTGCCAGATCCTCGTCAGTTGGAATATAGTCGGTCATGGTATCGTTCTGATAGGACATATAGGCAGCCAGATCGAAATAGCCGGTACCGGACAATCCGAAGAGAATGGTCTTCTTTTCGCCGGTCTGTTTGCATTTGATTGCTTCATCGATGGCAGCGCAGATGGCATGGGAGCTTTCCGGTGCGGGCAGGATGCCTTCACATTTGGCGAATTCAGTGGCTGCCTTGAACACGCGGGTTTGCTCCAGTGCTACCGCCTTGATATACCCATCGTGATACAGTTTGGAGACGACGGGGGACATGCCGTGATAGCGAAGTCCACCCGCGTGGTTGGCGGACGGGATGAAGCCGCTGCCCAGGGTATACATCTTCATCAACGGCGTCGTCTTCCCTGTATCGCCAAAGTCATAAGCATACACGCCACGCGTCAGAGAGGGACAGGATGCGGGTTCGACCGCGATGATCTCCACATCGTTTTTCCCGTTAATCTTATCCGCCATGAAAGGAGAGATCAGACCACCAAAGTTCGATCCACCGCCGATGCAGCCGATGATGGTATCCGGTTTGATGCCATAAAGGTCACAGGCAATTTTAACTTCCTCTCCGATGATGCTCTGGTGCAGCAGCACATGGTTCAATACGCTGCCCAGCACATAGCGGCAGTTGTCCGTCTGCATCGCCACTTCCATCGCCTCGGAGATCGCACATCCCAACGAACCCGTATTGTTTGGGTCCTTTTCCAGTATTGCGCGTCCCACCGCTGTTGTATTGGATGGA
>CAZHNN010000028.1:21628-22237 GCA_964533965.1 uncultured Clostridia bacterium
CACTGCCCCGCGCCGGTTTCTGTGGTCACGCTGGTCAGCCCCTGCTTTTTGGCATAATACACTTGAGCAGCCGCAGAGTTGAGCTTATGTGACCCGGATGTGTTCGTCCCCTCGAACTTGTAGTAAATCTCAGCGGGCGTTTGCAATCGCTCTTCCAGGCAATACGCTCTCACCAGCGGAGAGGGCCGGTACATCTTGTAAAAATCCTGGATTTCCTGGGGAATTTCGATATACTCGTCGGTCTGGTTGAGTTCCTGTTCCACCAGGTCCTTGCAAAATACGGCTTCCAGCATATCCGCCGTGACAGGTTCACCGGTACCGGGATGCAGGAATGGTTCGGGCTGCTCTTTCATGCGCGCCCTCAGGTTATGCCAATGTTTGGGCATTTGATCTTCGGTCAGATAAATCTTATAGGGTACGTTCGCCATGGTTCTCATCCTCTCTTTGATAATAAAAAAAGCCTTCATCCCTAAGGGACAAAGGCTTAGCTTTGCGGTACCACCCAAATTGCGCGTATGCGCCACTCTGCCTGCACTAATATGCAGTCACCCCAGTAACGGCGGGAGCCCCGTCAGTCATTACTCGCGCATTGCGCTTTCCTACTGCCCT
>CAZHNN010000029.1:0-19241 GCA_964533965.1 uncultured Clostridia bacterium
GCCGCGCAGCGATTTGCAGAACGCGCTGAGCATGTTGTAAAAATGCTCGTCGTCGACGTTGAGCATGCGGCGCTGTATGCTGTCCTGCGCTGTCTGCATCGTGATGACGATGCCGTCCTCACTGTGTTCCGTTGTCTCTACCGCCAGTTCCAGCGCGTTCAACGCTGCTCTTGCGTCACCGTTTGCCATGCGCGCGAAGAATTCCAAAACACCTTCGGAAAGCTTCACGTCAACGCCGCCGTACCCGCGTTCGTCGTGCAACGCGTTTTCCAACGCTTTTACGATATCCTCTTCAAAGAGCGGATAGAACTCAAACACTCGGCAGCGGCTGACAATGGCTGCCGTCATCGCGATCATCGGGTTTTCCGTGGTCGAACCGATGAAGCGGATGACGCCGCTCTCCAGAGCCGGCAAAATGGTGTCGCTCTGCGCGCGCGTCCACCTGTGACATTCATCGAGCAGCACATAGGTAGCTTTTGCATAGTGGCGCAAGTCGTGCTGCGCGGTCTCGATGATCTTGCGCATCTCCTTAACACCCGTGGTCACGGCGTTGATCTTCACGAAGTTGCTTTTGGTCGTTTCGGCTATCACTGCCGCCAGCGTCGTCTTGCCGCACCCGGGCGGACCGAAGAAGATGGAGCTGGTGAGCGAGTCGTTCAGGATCGCCCTTCTCAACAGCTTGCCCGAGCCTACCAGATGCGCCTGCCCGATGAATTCATCCAGCGTACGCGGACGCATGCGGTCGGCCAGCGGCGCGCGCTTGGCCACATGAGCGGAAAATAGGTCTTCCATCGGACATCTCCTTCCAACATACTTTGCTATTCTTTACACATCTGACAATAAAATCCATCTATTGCAGAATTATACAATATCCCTGAACGGAAAAAAAGTTAGCCCGCTTGTGAAATATTGTTGAATTCGCAGCGTATTGTATATATAATAATCACAATTTAGATTTCCCCTTGTGGGGGTATTTTTTACAGACAGGGCGATATATCGCCTTGAAAGGAGAAGGCAGCATGAATCAACGCGTTTATAATTTTGCCGCAGGACCCGCTGTGATGCCGGAATCCGTTTTGAAACAAGCAGCGGAGGAAATGCTCTGTCACGGAGAAGACGGGATGTCCGTCATGGAAATGTCCCATAGAAGCCCCATGTATGAAAAGATCATTTTCGGTGCGGAAGAGGATCTGCGCACGCTGATGAACATCCCCAAGAACTATAAGGTACTGTTCCTCCAGGGCGGTGCGTCGCTGCAGTTTTCGATGGTCCCCATCAATCTCTACCGTAAATCCTTCTCATGCGATATGATCAATACCGATTCCTGGACGCAAAAGGCCGCCGTGGAATGCCGCAAGGTCGGCCAGGTACGCATGATCGCATCCAGCGAGAAAGAAAAGTTTACCCATATCCCGGACCTTGACAATCTGGATATGGATCCTAACGCGGACTTTCTGTATATCGTTACCAACAACACCATCGTCGGCACGCGCTACACCAAACTACCTGTGCCGCTTCCCGGCGTTCCGCTGGTGGCGGACGCGTCCAGCAACATCCTCTCCGAGGAAATGGATGTAAGCAAGTTCGGTCTAATCTTCTTCGGCGCGCAGAAGAACTCCGGCCCCGCGGGGTTGACCACGGTTATTATCCGTGAGGACCTCATCGGCTTTTGCCCCAAGAATATACCGACAATGCTGGATTACAGGATCTATGCCGACAATGATTCCATGTACAATACGCCCCCGTGCTATGCCATCTATATGGCAGGACTCGTATTCAAATGGATGCTCGCAAGCGGCGGCGTCAAACAGATGCAGAAGGTCAACGAGAAGAAGGCCTCCATGCTCTACGACTGCATCGATAACAGCCAGCTGTTCCGCGGTTCTGTGCAAAAGAAAGACCGCTCGCTCATGAACGTCGTCTACCTGCTTCCGACCGAAGAGCTGACCAAAAAGTTCGTCAAGCAAGCCGAGGAAAGCGGCCTTGTGAATCTGGCAGGCCACCGCTCCGTGGGCGGCATTCGCGCATCGATCTACAACGCAATGCCGATCGAAGGCGTGGAGAAACTCTGCGATTTCATGAACAAATTCGATAAAGAGAACGCATAGGAGGATACCATGAAAAAACGCATTGCGCTGTTGAACAACATTTCCTCCATCGTCTACAATGCTTTTCCGTCCGAACGGTATGAGGTCGGCAAGGATGTCGAGGATCCCCATGGCATCATCGTACGCAGCGCGGACTGTCAGAACATGACGTTTGCCCAATCGCTTCTTGGTATCGCAAGAGCCGGCGTCGGGTATGACAACATCCCTGTGGACCGGTGCACGCAAGCGGGTATCTGCGTGTTCAACACGCCGGGCGCCAACGCCAATGCCGTCAAAGAACTTGCACTCGCCGCCATCATCATGGCGAGCCGTAACGTCTTTGAAGCCGTGGATTGGGCGAAGACCCTCAAGGGCACAACGGGCGTGGAAGCCGCGGTTGAAAAAGGCAAAAACCAGTTTACAGGCCATGAGGTCCAGGGCAAGAAAATCGGTGTGATCGGCCTTGGCGCTGTCGGTGCTATGGTCGCAAACGACGCGTATTCGCTTGGCATGGACGTCGTCGGCTACGACCCGTTCATCACCATTGAGGCCGCCTGGGGACTGCACCGCAGCATCCGGCGCGCACACAGCATTGAAGAGATGGCATCCACCTGCGACGTGCTCAGCGTGCACGTTCCGCTTTCGGAAAAGACGCGCGGCATCATAGGCGAAGAAGTGTTCTCCAAGATGAAGAAGGGTACAATCCTTTTGAACTTCGCCCGTGGCGGACTCGTGGAGATCGAATCGCTCAAAGCGGCGCTTACCAACGGCACGCTGCACAAGTATGTCGTGGATTTCCCGGATGAGCAGACGATCGGCCTTCCCAACTGCATCTGCATCCCGCACCTTGGCGCCTCCACGCCGGAGAGCGAGGAGAACTGTGCACAGATGGCATCCGAGCAGGTCTACGATTACCTGCAGACCGGCAACATCAAGAATTCAGTCAACCTGCCCGCCTGCGAGCTGCCTGCATATGAGGGCGGACGGCTGACGTTCATCCACACGAACACGCCAAACATGGTGGGTCAGATCACCACAACCCTCGCGCAGGAGAACGTGAACATCGCGCACATGATCAACCGCTCACGTGGCGCCATCGCCTATACGATGATCGACGTCGACCAGCCGGTTTCCGAAGATCAGCTCAACCGCATCCGTGCGATCGAAGGGCTCATCCGCCTGCGCGTCATCAAGAGCGCATATTAAGCCATCAAAAAACTTCGTTTTTTGATGGGATCAACTTGGTTTTGCAATCGTAGGAGCAAATCCGCCGCATAAGTCAAAAACTCTGTTTTTGACGAGAATCGCCGGATTTGACCTATCTTGGATAGGATGCAATAAACGAATTCCTGATTATTAAAAACGCCTGCTTATGCAGGCTTTTTTATTGAAAATGGTTATCCCTACTGCTTGTTTGAAAATAACAAAATGGCATTGTGGCATGCGCCCAACGCGCACAGAGCCGCGGACAAGTAGCTACCCCAGGCATACTGGCTAAATTTGTTGCCGTATTCGAACACAAGAGGCTTCGCCAGAATGATGAGGGCTGTTCCAAGTACACCCAACGAGCAGAGAATCAGGCTTTGCAATTTTGCTTTGCGTATGTTCGGTATAAGCGAAACAAGCAGACCGCCACACGGCGAGAGCAGAAGAATGGCGGAGGCCGGTTTGTCGGGCAACAGGGAAAGCGCCGAATAGGCGTACGTTTTGCCCGCAAGCGTTATGGTGAAAAACGGGAACAGCAAGGCAAGCGCCCCGCAGGCGAACAGGAGCACATTGATCAGCTTGTCAGCTTGTATATTGGACCCAAAAGGCTTCAACGGTCAATCCTCCTTCCCGGTTGTGTCGATATATACGGTATCACCGTTTTGATTTAAAATCAATGCAATGATACTCTCTCTCCTAAACAATTATTCTGTATGCTCAATGGAATATGCCGCAAAAGCCCGCGGAAAATCAAAAAGGGCAAGGTATCCTTGCCCTTTGCTACAGCGGAGAGTTATTTGTTTAAGTAGACCATTCCGTTGGCTGCCAGTCCTGCCGCATATGCCAGCAAAGAGAAGATGCCGCCGACTCCGAAAGCGCCCATGATGATCAATATCAACAGGCCCACGGCATGGGTAGCCCCAAGATACATAGCGTGTTGCTGTCTCGTCTTGCCCTTGGAGAGGACGAACAGGTAGACGAAGCCAAAAATCGGGGGAATAAACAACAGGATTGCCGCAAAGCTTATCTGGAACCAGGAAAAGGCTGAGAAGGAAACGCCGTAGCCAAAATAGGACCATGCATACATCGGCAACAGCCAGCAAATAACGCATATGGCGAACAACAACAGGTTAACGATGCGGATGTTCTCTTTTACTTTTTTCATAAAGCTCGAATTCACACAAATAACCTCCCATCAGAAAATTCCCAGTTTTGGTTACATTTTACCATTGCCCATAAATCCACACAAGACCTCCCAATTGGAGCGCTTGCGACACACTCTATGATATGCCGTCGGTGGTACCCATGATAAGCCCTTATGGATCTATATTTTATGTTCAAACTGTTCCTAGGTGAGGTTATGCATCCACTGCCTGCTTCTGATCCTTCGGATGCCGACGAAAAGCTTGACTATCTCGCCGGGGGCCACAAAGGGATAGATCCAGACCGGCGGGAGACGCAATACGAAAGACGCAAGCGCCACGCCCGTTACAACCAGCGCCCAATGCAATCCCGCGTCGATCACCAGCGAAAAGCGCGCGTCGCCCCCGCTTCTAAGCGCTCCCACGATGATCGTATAACTTGTGGCCATCACGGGAGCAATCAGAATATAGGCACGGACGTTGTGTGTTAGTATTGTCAGCGCCTCACTGCTTATCACATAGAACGAAAGCACTACCGGCATCAAAAGGTTGATCACAAGACCGGCGAAAATTCCAAACAGCGGCGCCAGGCGCAATATGCGCAGCGCAGAAGTCTGCGCCGACTGTTCATCCCTTGCCCCGATGGACTTTCCGCAGAGGACGCCGCATGCGTTACCGATGCCCATGAACGCCACAAAGCCCAGCCTGTCAAAGGTGTTGAACACACCCATCGCAGCTGCCATCGGCGTTCCGAGCCAGGAATAGCAGAGGACGATCGTCGCCTGCGCCAACGACCACAGGCTCTCGTTTAAAAAGATCGGTATGGCAATGACCCCGAAGCGCTTGACAAAGGGAGCATCAAAGTGGAAGAGCGGATATTCCTTGTGTACCGTCGGCTTTTTTAAAATTTGAGAAAACAGAAGCAGCAGGCTCATATCCAGGAACTGCGCTGCAACCGCAGCGATCGCGGCGCCCTGTATGCCAAGCCTCGGAAAACCCAAATGCCCGTAGATGAGGACATAGTTCAAGACGCCATTCACGCTAAGCGCCGTGATGGAGGTCGCCATAGGAAGCTTTACGTTTTCTGTTCCGCGTAGCACTGCCGCATACACATTGGTAAGGCCTATCATCGGATACCCGAAACACACGATCCGCAAATACTGCACGCCTAGCGCATGAACGGCCGGGTCCTTGGTATACAGCGAGAGGATAGCATCGGGTGCGATGAACGACACGGCAAAAAAGCCCCAGCCGATCACCTGCCCGCACAGCAGTGAAAAGCCCAGTGTCTTGCGGATGCTTCTGATATCCTGCTGTCCCCAGAACTGCGCCGCAAACGCCTGTGTGGTGCTGCTGATGCCGAACATGAACACGAGCATCATAAACGACACCTGCGTCGCCTGCAACAGCGCCGCCAGAGCGTTATCGCCAAGGCCGCCGATCATCATGTTGCCAAGCATCGAGATGGAGGCCGAGACAAGCTGCTGCAGCATGATCGGAATCGCCAGCCTGAACAGCGTGCTCCTGAATGATTTGTCCTTCAATCCGAAATAATCTTTCATACGTCCTCACAAAAAAAGGGGTCGCCGTATATCATACAGAACCCTCTTCAGACTGTACAGCTTTTTTACTTATTTGGTGCGGCAAAAAATACGTTTAATGCCTATAGTACCAATGACATGATACTCTTGGATAGCACGTATTTATTTTTATTGGGCATAATGCCAAAATATACGATATCAGTTACAATCTTACCATGATGATATTTGCCTTCTCTACTCAAAGAATTATGGAGCGGCATATTCCACTATAGCCGTATTTCAAAAACCGTACAGAAACGAAAAAGGGCAACCCCTTTTCGGAGTTGCCCCTTTGATTTCGTCAAGCCCTCTTGCTGGTCTGCGCCGCGATGTTTGTCAGCTGTACCAACTGGCTTACCAACAATGTCGCATCAATGTCCTTGACCGACTTGAGGTTCTCGCCCAGGATATGCAGCATATCGTCGACATTCGGTTTGCGCCGCGTGCCCGGTTTGCGGCCGGCCTTATGTACGCGCGGCTGCGAATAGGGATCATACCAGGGCTGTTGCCGCTCGCGCAGCCGCTGTACACTCGCGTAGACAGCTTCGGGATTGTTCTTAATGAGGCTGCGGTATTTGTTCTGATACCGTAGCATCGCTTTCTTGTCCCCGCAGCCTAGCTGCATGGTGATGCTGCGCACGCTCATGCCTTTTGCCTGTGCGCCCAAGACGGTTTCCAGCAGCATGTCGATCTCGTCCGGTGAGAACGGCGTGAACGCGCTGCGCTCTCCGGTAGGCACGAATGCCCCTTCCTTGACCTTGGCATAGTAGAAATTGCGGATGCTGTTGGGCTTACGGCCAGTCAGTCTTGCCATATCTTCAAACGCCTGTTTCAACGGCTGGCCTGCATCCCTTGTCTTGGTCACTTGGTTCCAGAGGAGGCTTTGCTCCTCGCGATTCCAACCTGCGCGGCCTTTCCCGCTCAATTGCGTCAATGGTTGCATTCAAAATTCCCCCTTGTTCGTTTTACAACGCTATTATGAACAATGAACCGCCTGTTTATTCCCAAATTACGGAAAATAAAAAGCGAAAAGTTCATTCTTTTCGCTTTTGTGTATTTTACCTTATGCCCGAAATGAATTGACTATGCGTATCATCAAAAATCGGCATTGCGTGGTGTACGCGGGTACGGCAGTACGTCGCGGATATTCTGCATACCCGTCATGTACATCAGCGCCCGCTCTAAGCCAAGCCCAAATCCGCTGTGCACGATTGTACCGTACTTTCTCAGATCCAGATACCATTCATAGTCTTCCGGGTTGAGGCCGCATTCGATGATGACATTGCGCAGCACCTCATACCGCTCCTCGCGCTGGCTGCCGCCGATGACCTCGCCGACACCCGGCACCAACAGGTCCATGGCAGCTACGGTCTTGTTGTCTTCGTTGCGGCGCATATAAAACGCCTTGATCTCCTTGGGGTAATCCGTTACAAACACGGGCCGCCCGAAGATGGTCTCCGCGAGGTAGCGCTCGTGCTCCGTCTTCATATCGCATCCCCAGAACACGGGATATTCGAAGGTCTGACCGGATTTTAACAGCAGATCGATGGCCTCGGTATACGTCACATGCGCAAAATCGCTTGCGAGTACCTTCTCCATCCGCTCGATGACGCCCTGCTGTATAAATTTATCAAAGAATGCCATCTCCTGCGGGCATCGCGCCAGAACGCTCTTGATGCAATACTTCACCATATCGGTCGCAACCGCCATGTTGCCCGTAAGGTCACAGTAGGCCATCTCGGGCTCCACCATCCAGAATTCCGAGGCATGCCTTGCCGTGTTGCTGTTTTCGGCGCGGAACGTGGGTCCAAAGGTGTAGCAGTCTCCGTACACGAGCGCAAACGCTTCAACGTTTAATTGCCCGCTCACCGTTAGCCTCGCCTGTTTTCCGAAGAAATCCTGTTCATAGTCTACGTTGCCGTCAGGGTTTTTGGGGACGTTCTGCAGATCCAGCGTCGTCACATTGAACATCTCGCCAGCGCCTTCGCAGTCGCTTGCCGTGATGATCGGCGTATGGACATACACAAACCCGCGGCTTCCGAAGAATTCGTGGATGGCCTGGCTCAGCACGCTTCGCACGCGGAACACGGCGTACATCGTGTTGGTGCGCGGCCGAAGGTGCCCCATTGTGCGCAGGTATTCGAGCGTGTGGCGCTTTTTCTGCAGCGGATACGTTTCGGGGCAGGTCCCCGTCACCGCAAATTCAGTTGCGTGCAATTCCACCGCCTGTTCTTTGCCGGGCGATTGCACCACCTCTCCCGTGGCTTCTACGACCGCGCCGGTAGACGCCTGTATCAGGGCTTCGATGAGATCGCCCTGCACCACGACTTGAAGCCCCGCTAGGCAACTCCCGTCCCAAACCTCCGCAAACGCGATGCCCTTCATCTCCCGCATGGTGCGGATACGGCCGCTGATCGTAGCCGTTTTCCCGATATACTCGTTCGGATGATCCAACAATGCTGCAATTTTGCTGCGCACGGCGTTCCCTCCAACTTTCCTAGACATTTCAAATGTGAGTTGTATCGCAAGCCTTACCGAATAGACCGCAAGCGGTTTAGTCAGCGAACCTTATTGTACCATAAATTGGCTGTACCTGCAGCCGTGTCTTATTGTGTGCATTCTCTCATACAGTATAACAGCCATCAAGTAACCACTGATTGAATGAGGAATGCTGGATAGGCGAGCTGGTTTTGTCCTGCAAGAAGCAAAATCGCAGGAACAGCGGCGCTGTTTCAAGATTTAGCGACGCTATAGGGCACAAAATCCAGACGCATGGGCTGCGTGCCGCAGCCTGGACGGCGTTTCGAATGAATCAGCAATTACCAATAGGAGGAAGCATTATGCGGCTACCCGTTTTACATCTGTTGGTCCCCTCCGTTCCCTGCGTTCTCATGGTCAACGGAACACTTTGCGGCACAAGCGCCGATTCCCCCGTTCTGCCCGTCTCTCCCAACGGAACGGTTTTTATTACCTGTCTTCCATTGGCTCACTCAGGCAATACTATTTGCCTGCCGCATACCGTCAGCCTTCCGCTCCACCAGGGGCTGCCAAACGGACCTGTATATGGGTGCAAGCTATACATATATACAAGCGGTGCTATGGATGTCGAGCTCAAGCCTGTCGTGTATCAACAGGAAAAAGAAGAGGCGCCGTACACAGTAAGCCGCGCTACGTTTTCCCATTCCGGGCACACGCATGCAGCCACGCTGTACTATGACAGCGGCTGGCACGTTGCCATTGAGGAGACAGGCAAGGATCTGCTCCTTTTATGCCAGCCGGTTCACGATTTGGTGGAAGGGCGTGTACAGGCGATCAGCTGCTTTACCTCTTCGGACATACTGGTGGCGGGCAGGGGAGAGCATGGGCCGCGCAGCATTCTGTTTTCTCCCATCGGCGGGCGATATGCCCTTGTTGCGGACGAGGAAGCAATCTGTACCGTCGAAGGCCGGGCTGCCACCTTCACACAGCCATTGCGCGATGTTTCAAGTCATGAAAAGAGGTTTACTTACAGCCTGCAGGGCGACAATATCGTACAAGGAGATCCTTCATATGGGCACTTTTCCGCCAAGCCCGGCCAGCTTGCGTCACCTTCTCTGGTCTGCGCTGCGCTGTGCGAGGCGGTATCGCTGTCGCAGTTGGATGAGGCCCTTTCCTACATGACGCAGGATCTGAAACAGGGCATGACGCTCTCCGATCTCGTCGAGTTCTTCGGTGAATTCGAAAAAGTATATGAGGTCGAGGGCCAGGGGCCGTATACCGTCTATCTAGCGTACGCGTTGTCTGAAAACGTCTATCATGTGCAGGGATACCGTTTCGAGATGCAAGGAATGCTCGTTGCCAACATCGCGCCGGAAGAGTGACTTGCATCCGCCACAATCGTGTCCTACAATTATGGTGTGAAGGGAGGGATAAGCATGTATTTTCCCTATTATTACGGTTACTACGGCTCGTCGATGCTGCTTCTGATACCCGGCATCCTGCTGATGCTTTGGGCACAATGGCGCGTGCGGCGAACCTATAACAAGTATTCGCAGATAGCTGCAAGAAGCGGGCTTACCGCAACGCAGGCGTCGGAAAGAATGCTGCAAAAAGCAGGGCTGTACGATGTGGGCATCGAGTACGTCCGTGGTTCTCTTACCGACCATTACGATCCGAGAACCCGCGTGTTGAGCTTGAGCGTCGGAGGTTCGGTGCAATCCATCGCCGCCATCGGCGTAGCGGCGCATGAGGTGGGACATGCTATCCAGCACGCGGAAGGGTACCTGCCGCTTCGAATGCGCACCGCCATCTTTCCGGTGGTCAACATCAGCTCCATGATCGCGATTCCGCTGTTGATACTGGGCTATTACCTGGGAGTCAACGGCCTGGTGACCGCGGCGCTGATACTCTACGCCTCGATGCTGTTCTTCCAGCTTGTCACGCTGCCGGTGGAATACAACGCTTCCGCCCGGGCCAAGGCAATGCTGGCGGACGGGATTTTGACCCCTGAGGAGCACGAGGCTGCAAGCAGCGTGCTGAACGCCGCGGCACTGACCTACCTGTCGGCTGCATTGGTCACATTTTTGCAGTTTATGCGCTTGGTGTCGCTTACAAGATCGCGAAGATAGATCTCAACCCATACAATAGCAAAAAAGGAAGGCGCCTTGGCTTTAAGGCGCCTTCCTTTTTGCTAGGGATTGTCCGGATGTATGAGTTAACGAATGAAAATCGGTGCAAAAACCAGTGCTACGACGCTCATCAGCTTGATGAGGATGTTCATGGAAGGTCATAGTGTCGAGCCGGTTTCGATTTGCTTGGTTGATACGAACAGCCGTCATCATCGGGCATGTGAAAATTATAGTTTAATTCATTGCACTTTTCAATATCACTTTTCCAAATGAACACTTAATTTCTGTATGGATCCCATGAAAAAAGCGGTGCAGCCATCGCCTGCTACCGCTTCACATATTTGGCCCTCCGAACAATTCATAATTTCCTTTACTTCATGGCATCCAAAGCAAGAGATACGGGTAAGGGTGGACGCTTGTTTGGCCGTTGCTGAATTTTAAAAAGAACGTCGTCACATCCGCTATCTTATCCCCTGCCCGCATGCGGCTTCCCTCTTTGACAACGGGATTTGCGATGCCGTCCATCTCCACCGTAAACCCATTATCGCAGGAGATGGTTACAACATCTCCCGAAACGCTCTTGATTGTCCCTGCAAACGGGCTTCTGGCTTCTTTGACATTGGTCAGGCGGCATCCGTCCTGCTCGTCGCCTATATTGCCGCCGTCGGCGGGATATCTTCCCTGCTGGATCAACATGTACACGTTCTGTAGTTCCAGCGCATACTTCACGATTTTTTCGATCGTCTTGCGATTGTTGCTGTACAGCCCCGCCAGATCGGCGGCGCTGGTGATGGGCGCAGCGGTTAAACCCCTTTGTATCGCGCCCTTCTGAACGAATATCTTGGCAATGCCCTGCACGCGCGCGAGGTCCGGAACGACCTTATCCGCCTTGTCCACAGCGCTTAAGAGCACCCAGGGAATCCCTGTTTCATGCTGAACCTGCGCGTAGAGCCGCATACTGGGCTCATAGAGATCCGTGATCGTCACACTCTGTGCCGGTTCCTTCGTGGTAAAACCCGACAGGTTGAGAAGGGAAAGCGCTGCGATGACGATGATCATGACCGCGGCTGTCGCTGTGATCCACTTTGTTGTGGAATCCGATAGAAATTTCTTCATTCATTCGCCAAATTCTTGCGATAATACACCGTATCCAGAACGCGACCGAACTTTACGGTTTCCGCATGGTGAATGCCCACAAACGCATAGCAAAGCCGTTCAAACAACCGCCGGGACCGCTCGTTTTCGGTGCAGATGCCCACATCCACATACCGGTAGCCAAGTTCTCTCGCCAATTTTTCCCCATGCCGTACCAACTGCTCTCCTCTTCGCTGCCCGGTGTGGTCACAATCCAGATACACCGCCATTGAGCAGTGGTCTATGTTTGTTTCCATCGGGGATACATGCACATAGCCTATGACTTTATCTTCTTCCACCGCTACCGCGCAAGCGTGGCCAATACCCGTAAACAGCGATCGCATGTATTTCGGCGTAACCTCTGCCGCATAGTAAGTATAGACGGTCTTGGTGGCGTAATAGGTATAGAGTTTTGCAAGTGGCTCCAGATCGTCTTTTTCAAGCATCCGCAGGTGCATGGAAGGCGTGTCCTTTCTGCATGTATGGTCACGGGTTGATTATAACACGAAACGTTTTACTCATGACGCCAATGTGCGTTGACTTGCGCGCTTATTTCGCTGACACACTTAAGGTTTGTCAGCGAGTTCTTGCGCCGCCTGCACTTCGTGCGGTCGGCGGCACGCGATTTTATGCGCTATTCGATCTGAACAATTGCCTTTTGATGCACATGTCGCCAAAAGGCGTCGGGAACAATTCATCAAATACTTGAAAAGAAAGCATTCACTTTGTCAGTAGTCTTCCTGTGCGTTGACATGCGCGCTTTTTCCTATGTATAATCCATGTTAGTGCAAAAAAAGGGGTACCAAGATGAACAGAATGACGAGCGAGCAGCTTCGCAAATTGTATTTGGACTTTTTCGCAGGCAAGGGACATGCAGTGATCCAGAGCGCAAGCCTGATTCCGGAGAACGATCCGACGGTATTGTTCACCACGGCGGGTATGCATCCGCTGGTGCCGTACCTGCTTGGCGCCAAGCATCCGATGGGAACTCGCCTGACCGATGTGCAGAAATGCGTGCGCACGGGCGATATCGACGATGTGGGCGATGCTTCGCACCTCACGTTTTTCGAAATGCTGGGCAACTGGTCGCTGGGCGATTACTTCAAGAAGGAAGCCATCGAATTCAGCTATGAATTCCTCACAAGCCCCAAATATCTGGGCCTTGACCCCGAAAAGCTCGCGGTCTCGGTGTTCGCGGGCGAAGAGGGCATCCCGCGCGACGAAGAGAGCTTCGAATACTGGCGCAACATGGGCATCCCCGCAGAGCGCATCTTCTTTTTGCCGCGCGAGAACAACTGGTGGGGTCCGGCCGGGCAAACGGGTCCCTGCGGGCCGGATACCGAAATGTTCATCATACGCGACAAAGAACCCTGTGGGCCGGACTGCTCGCCTGCATGCGACTGCGGAAGGTATCTTGAGATATGGAACGACGTTTTCATGCAGTACAACAAGACGGCGGAAGGCAAGTATGAACCGCTCGCGCAGAAGAACGTCGACACCGGCATGGGGCTCGAGCGCACCATCTGCGTGCTGCAGGGCGTAAAGACCGTCTATGAGACGGACCTGTTTGCACAGATACTTGCGAAGATAGAGCAGCTGAGCGGCAAGCAATATGGGTCAAGCGAGACCGTGACAAGGGCTATGCGCATCGTTGCGGACCACCTTCGCACCGGTACCTTCATCCTGGGCGACGACCGCGGCGTGACCCCCTCCAACGTTGACCAGGGGTACGTGCTGCGTCGGCTCATCCGCAGAGCCACGCGCTTTGGCACAATGGATCTGGGCATACCGGAGGAGAAACTCGTTGAGATCATCGGCGTCATTTGCGACAAGTATCAGGACGTATACCCCGAGCTGTCAAAGAGGCGCAATTTTATAGAGGAACAATTGGCCGAAGAAGTCAGACGCTTCCAGAGCACCGTGCACCAGGGCATGCGCGAATTTGAGAAACTGATGGCGCGGTTGACGAGGCTTTCCGAGCAGATGGGCACATTGCAGCAGATGCTTACACAGAATGACCCGCAAGCCGTTTCGGAGTTGATTCGGCAGATCGAGTCGACCGCCCGGCCGCTCGGCTGCGCGCAGAAAGTGTCCTTAGCGCTGCAATCCGAACAGCTGATACCGCAAACGGTGGTGGAGCTCAGAAAACTCTATTGGTGTATCGACGGTGCCACCGCCTTCCACCTGTACGATACCTTTGGCTTTCCCATTGAACTTACGCGCGAGATGGCGAAGGAACAGGGCATCGACGTGGACATGGAAGCATTTGAAAAGGAGTTTGAGGAGCACAAGAAGCGCTCCCAGACGGGCATGGAGCAGCGGTTCAAGGGCGGGCTTGCGGATGCGGGCGATGCCACCGCAAAGCTGCATACCGCAACGCACCTGCTGTTGGCAGCCTTGCGCAGGGTGCTCGGCAACGACGTATTTCAGAAGGGCAGCAACATCACGGCGGAACGGCTGCGGTTCGACTTCAACTTCCCGCGCAAGGTAACGCCGGAGGAGTTAATCGAAATCGAAGCTCTTGTCAACGATGCCATACAGCGCGACCTTACTGTTATCTGTGAGGAGATGACGGTGGATGAAGCCCACCAATCTGGGGCCATCGGCGTGTTCGGAGACCGTTACGGTGAGCGCGTCAAGGTGTATACGGCAGGCGATTTCACTAAAGAGATTTGCGGCGGGCCGCATGCAAACCGGACGGGAGAGCTTGGCACCTTCAAGATACAAAAAGAAGAGAGTTCCAGTAGCGGCGTGCGCCGCATACGCGCCGTATTGGAATAAGCATAAAGCCCAAGGATACACTTTCCTTGGGTTTTACTTTAAGGAGTCAAACATGAAAACGCTTTCTGCTTTCGACATACTCGGCCCGATCATGATCGGCCCTTCGAGTTCGCATACCGCGGGCGCGGCACGCTTGGCGGCGGTTGCGGCGCGCATCGCGGGACCAGACATCCGCTCCGTTACATTTACGCTGTTCGGGTCTTTTTCACAGACCTATCGCGGCCATGGCACCGACCGTGCATTGCTGGCCGGCATCATGGAAATGGCGCCGGATGACGAGCGCCTGCCTGTTTCGTATGCATTGGCCGAACAGAAGGGCATCGTCTTTTCGTTTGCCCCTTCCGATTTGCCTGTGGAACACCCAAACACCGTATCCATCGACGCTCAGAACGCCCAGGGACGCATCACGCACATCACGGGCATATCGCTGGGCGGAGGCGCCGTTGAGATAACGGACATCAACGGTGTGGAGGTATCCATAACAGGCGAATACCCCACGCTTATCGTGGAGCATTTGGATAAACCCGGCATGATAGCACTGATGAGCCGGGCGCTGAGCGAAGAGAACATCAACATCGCGTTCATGCGCGTATTCCGGCGGGAAAAGGGAACAAAGGCCTATACCGTCATGGAAACCGACCAGGCCGTTCCGGAACACATTTTACAGCGCCTGCGGGATCTGCATGACGACATTGCTCAAGTTTACTGGATCGAGGGGATACAATGATGTATGCTTTCACGACCGGAGAACAATTGCTATCGCTGTGCACACAGTACTGCCTTCCCATCTATGGGATCATGCTGTTGCGTGAGCAGGAATTGTTCGGACGAAGCGAAGATATGAGCCGTGCCCAGATGCGAGAGGTCTGGGCCGTTATGGAACGTGCGGCAACACAGGGAATAGAACAGACCAACATCTCCATGGGCGGGCTTGCGGGCGATGAGGCCAAAAAGCTGTATCATAACCCCAATCCCTTGTTGGGACAAACGGCTACCCGCGCGGCTGCCATTGCGATGGCCATCGGTGAAGTAAGCGCCTCGATGGGGCGTATTGTAGCATCCCCCACCGCGGGTTCAAGCGGCGTGCTGCCCGGCGTTTTGGCACAAAGAAGCTATGACGAGCAAACCATCGTCAACGCACTGTTCACCGCTTCCGCCGTGGGCTTGCTCATTCAGACGAATGCCAGCGTATCCGGCGCCGAGTGCGGCTGCCAGGCGGAGATCGGCGCGGCGTCGGCGATGGCGGCGGCAGCCCTCGTGGAAATCCACTCAGGCAGTCCGGCTTTTGCGCTTTCCGCAGCCGCCAATGCGCTGCAGAACCTTATGGGACTCGTCTGCGACCCTGTGGCGGGGCTGGTCGAGATTCCCTGCATCAAACGCAACGGCATCGGCGCCATAAACGCTATGCTCTGCGCCGATATGGCATTGTCCGGCATCACAACGCTGATACCGTTTGACCAGACCGTGTCCGCACTCTACGAGGTGGGCCAGTCACTCCCGCGCAGCCTGCGCGAAAGCGCGCAGGGAGGCATTGCGAACACACCGTGCGCCAAAGATCTTGAAAAGCACATCTTCGAAAAGGAGCCGGTCTTCCTGAACGATCTGGGACGATAGGAGAGCAATAAAATTTGCGGATAAAATGAAAAGGGGCTGCCTGCAGCCTCTTTTTATATCCTGTTCATCATTCGACTTCGAACCTTCTGTATGCTAAACTAATAAACAAATGACAGATTTCAATATGGAGGGTTCTATGTCAAAATTCTTTGCCGATACGCAACTATGCACCCAATGCGGCGCCTGTATCACGGGCTGCCCGCGCATGATCATACAGGAGAACAACGAAGGCTTCCCCGTGGTTCAATCCTCCGACGAATACTACTGCATGCAATGCAGCCATTGCGTTATCAATTGCGCGTACGGCGCCGCGCATTTTGGGGAATACAGCGAAAAGAACGCGGTGGATCTGAAGGACATCCGTTTTCCCTCTCCCGAGGAATCCAGAAAGCTTCTGTGCACACGCCGAAGCATGCGCAGGTTCAAGCCCGATCCGATCGGCCACGATTTGCTCAAACAGATCTTCGATATCGTCCGCTATGCGCCATCTGCTTCCAACAGACAGCCGATCCGCTGGATCGTATTGGAAAGCGAATCTCTTATGAAGTACAAGCAACTGTATCTTCAGCGGGTCTACGAAGGGCAGACTTCGCCCGGCAGGGTTTCCAGACAGGACGAACAGCAAAAGCAGGGAAAGGATTCCGTTTTTCGCGGTGCGCCGCTGTTGGTAGCCGCGGTCATGCCGGAGAGCATTGAGATTAAAGAGGATGCCGCGATTGCCGTCACCTATCTTGAGCTTGCCGCGCATTCGCTTGGCGTGGGGACGATGTGGTCCGGTATTTCGATGCGTCTGTTGCGGCGCGACAAGCAAGCCAGAGAACTGCTTGGCATCAAGGATGATGAATACGTCGGCGGCGTGATGATGCTGGGATACAATCAGCTGCCCCTCTCCTGCGTTCTCCCGGACAAAAAGCAGCCGGATATCACATGGTTGGGTTGAAACCTGAATTCCTTAAGACAAACACGTTTGATACCGTTTGAATAGTATGTTTGCAAAATAATCTAAGCTATCTACGGGGGATTTTGATGAAGCTATACAGCACGCGGCACGGCGAATCCGTATTGAACATCGAGCGAAAGGTGGCAGGCTGGGCGGACGTGGCATTGACAAAGGAGGGCATCCTCCAAGCCGAGGCACTGGCAAAACAGTTGGCCGATGTTCCGATCGACGCCATCATTGCCTCGCCGCTCATCCGGGCAAGGCATACCGCCGAGATCATAGCCCGCAAAAAGGGGCTGCCTGTCACGTTGGATGATCGGCTGAAGGAGCAAGCCTACGGTATATTGGAATGCGGCAGCCTGGATGACCCGGAATTCCAATTTGCCAGGAGAAACATTGCCTATAAGGTCCCCGGTGGCGAGACCTTGCTGACGGTCGTACAGCGGGTGTATAACTTCTTGGACGAGATCAGAAGGACGCATTCTGATAAGACCGTGCTGATCGTCAGTCATAGCGTTGTCTGCAAGGTGATCCATTCCTACTTCACGGTGCTAACGGATGAAGAGTTCATGTATTTTCGCTGCGGGAACTGCGAACTAAAAAAATATGAGTATTAAATTCATATAACAAGAAAGAGCCGCATCTGCGGCTCTTTGCTTTTTATTCTGTTCTTGTCCACATAAGTTTTGGCGGTAACCCCTGACAGAAACGGAGGATCTCATCGGCGATCATTGCAGACTGCCACTTCTCCACGTCCGCGCTCATGCCCGCCAGATGGGAGGTGATCACGACGTTTTCCATCTGCAGCAGCGGATGGTTTTTGGGAGCGGGTTCCTCCCACATCACATCCAATGCCGCCCCTGCGATACGCTTTTGCTGCAGCGCCTCGATCAGTGATTTTTGGTCAACCACCGAAGCGCGGGCGGTGTTGATGAAATACGCATCTTTACGCATTTTTGCAAACCATGTGGAGTCTACAATACCGCGCGTCTCGGGTGTAACGGGCAGATGTACGGAGACAACATCGGCCGTTGACAGCGTTTCGTCAAGTCCGCACTGTTTAGCCCCCATCTCCTCGATTCGCTCCTTGGGACAATAGGGATCATACACCTTGACTTCCATGCCGAAGCCTTTTGCGATGCGCGACACCCTTGATCCTATCGCACCGAAACCGATGAGCCCCAGCACGCGCTCGTACAGATCAAATCCGCCGGAATACAACAGCATCGGACTCGTGCCGTCGGCCATCCTCCACACGACGTCCTCCCTGTAAGGAACGTCGTATATATCCTTTTCCTCCCCGAGGTAGTTTCCGCTTTTGAGCACATGGAAGTTCGGGGCGATGCGGCGGATCAGCGCCAGCATCATGCCAAATGCGTATTCCGCCACCGATTCCGCGTTGCGGCCGGGGGTGTACACGAGCGGAATGTCGAGCTCTTTCACCGCTTTCCAGTCCACGTTCACCGGCGTGCCGCGCCCGCAGCCCAACAGCTTCATGCCTGATTCTTTCCAGGCCTGTATCATCTCTTTGGTGACGACCTCTCCGCCGACATACACGATGTCATAGCCCAACGCCGCTTCCAGCAATTCCTGACCCGCGATGGGTTTCCCGTAGAAGCGCCCGAGACAGGTTATCTCGCAGGCATCCTTCAGACGCCCCAAATAGGGTTCCTGCACGGCCGACATAAGCAACAGTTTACATTTGCTCATAGCGCATCCTTGAACCCCAATCTATCCTTTGGAATGATGGTTGGCTCCAAGCCCGTTGATTTGGCGATGCAGAACAGTTTTGCCACGTATTCGAGCTCGCCCGCGATGTGCATCGCATGATCGATATCATTGCCCCCGGCAATCAGCCCGTGATTTTGCAGCAATACAGCTCTAAGCCCCTTCATGGTATCAAAAGCGATTTTGGCCAATTCTACGGTTCCCGGCGGTGCATACGGCGCGCAGGGGACTTCAAAGCTTCCGCCCAGCTTCACCAGAAAAGATATGGCGGGCAAGGTTCGGTTCAGGCACGCAACCGCTGTTGCATAGGGCGAATGGGTATGCACCACGGCATTGATATCGTCCCTGTCCGTATAGTACACGCGGTGCATCACATGCTCGATGGAGGGCTTGCGGTTTCCTTCCACGATGTTGCCATCAAA
>CAZHNN010000030.1:0-7667 GCA_964533965.1 uncultured Clostridia bacterium
TGATATAATGCGAATCCATATTGATGCCCAGCTTGGAGAGGTAACTTAACGATACATTGAGCGAACCGGTTCCGGACAATTCCATCAGCGTTCGCGCGGCGCTCAGGTTGAGGGATTCCTTGATGGCAGTTCGCATGGTCACGGGACCGATGGTATTTCCCGCCGACGGATAGCTTCCGTCCGTGCTCCACCCTGTCACTTCTCCCTTCATGTTGGCGATGATAGTTGCCGCTCCCAAGCCCGCGCTGTCAATCGCAGGGCCATAGACGCTCAGCGGCTTGATTGAAGATCCCACCGGCTGATGGGACATATAGGCTCGGTTGAGAACCTTCAATCCGGTAGGTTCGGTGCGCCCGCCTACCATGGCCTTGATCTGGCCGGTGCGGAAATCGATCACGACGGCAGATGCCTGAGGTTGAATAAGTTCGGTTGTAGAGCCGTCCGCATTCGGGTCGTTGGTGGTGGCGTCGCTTGGGTTCTTTGTCTTGGGATACCCCTTGTACTTATAGACGGAGGTCTCCGTCGCGTTCTGAACGTCCATGTCCACAGTCGTATAGATGTGGTATCCGGACGTGCGCAGTTCATAATCGATCGCATTCCGGTTTTCCGTCGTGTCGGGCAGGTTTCGTGCGGTCAAGAAATGGTCGATGACATCGTGGATTACGTAATCCACAAAGCTTGGCGCAGCGCTCAACGCGGAATTGGTGCGCTCAGGGTTGATATGCACCTTTTCGCTAAGCGCCTGGTTGTATTGATCGTATGTGATATAGCCTTGCCGATACATGCGGCTCAAGACGGTATCGGTCCTGTTGTCGGTCAATTCCGGGCGATTGCGCGTGTAGTAGTTGCGGCGTGGATCATAGGTGTTGGGGCTCTGCACCATACCGGCCAACATCGCGCATTCGCGAAGCGTCAGCTGGTTCAATTCCTTGCCAAAATAATCGCGGGCTGCGCTCTTGACGCCGTAGTTGCCTTGGTTGAGGTTCACGTCATTCAGATATGCTTCAAGAATCTGTTGTTTAGAGTATTGTTTTTCCAACTCATACGCGAGATACGCTTCCTGAATTTTCCTCTTATAGCTTCGTTCCGATGTCAGCATGCGGTTTTTGATCAGCTGCTGCGTGATGGTGGATGCGCCTTGTGTATTGGCATCCGAAGTCAGGTTGCTGATGAACGATCCTGCGATGCGCTTGATGTCCACGCCGTTATGTGTAAAAAAGCGCGTATCTTCAATTGCGACGATCGCGTTGATGAGATTCTTCGGAAGTTCGTTGTATGAAGCCCACAGTCGGTTCTGGGAGCCGGAATACGTCGTGATAAGCTCACCGTTTTGATCATAGATCTGGCTTGCAAGGGCGGTATCTGTCAGAACATTCAAGCTCAGGTCGGGGGCTGTGTTTATATAGGCTCTGGCAATGCCGAACAGAGCGCCGCCTGCGATAAAGCAAATGACGAGCAGCAGAACGATGATGAGCCTGAAAGACGTTACCATCACGCTCAGCACAAAACTGGGAGGGCTTGTACGGGGTTTGAATATCGCTTCGGGCTTGCTGCCGTCATGATCCACACGTCTGTCAAGAGACAAAAGCATAGCATCGTACCATCGAAAGATTCCTTTGCGTTGTTTCGGTTTCTGCGTTTTATTATCGCTTGCACGCACCGTACGCATCGGAAGCGTCTGTTCGTCGATCGGACGAAGCGCATTGGTTTGCGAACGAATGGGTTTGCGGCCTTTATTTGATCCGTTCATTGAAGGCTCCTTTGTGTCAACGCAATACAAGTTTGCTCATAGTATACCATATGGGACTTAAAATAAAAAAGGCGGGAGCAAAACAGGAGAATGAAGAAGCCTTTATCAAAGTCAAAAAAAATACTCCTGGCAATTGCACTATGCCTTATCCTCTGTGCGTTGGTTGCACTGGGATTTGAGCTCAGCCTACGCAACGTAGCCAGGCAAGTTGCGGTATCGCGTGCTGCCGTCATAGTGAACAACGCCGTTACCGCCTCCGCTTACCGGGGGGATCTTGTGTCCTATTACGATAAATTGGTCGTGATACAGCGCAATGATCTGGGTGAGATACAGAGCGTACGCATCGACGGATATGCTGTAAGCCAGCTATCGGGACAAATACAGGCGAGTGTTGTAACCATGGTGGAGGCGGATTCGCAAAAACCGTTGACCATCTCTCTCTCAAGCATTTTGGGTACCGCCGCTATCGGTGTTTCCGGGCCTCGTTTTACGGTGGATTGCAGCGCATTGCCAAGCGTGGATGTGAACATACAGAGCAAGTTTGAAGAAGCTGGCATCAACCAGACCAAGCACAGCATTACGGCCAATATCCATACCTATGTCCGCTTGTATGTATCTGGGCGTCTGACGGTGTATGAAAACACAACGCCTGTGCTGTTGTGCGAAACCGTCATTGTGGGCAAAGTGCCAAGCGCATATCTGCAAAATAATTCGGACAATTCCTTGCTGCCCCTGCTGCCATTGACGCCTTGAGGTAGACAATCAAACACCATCGATGGTATGATAAACAAAAAAGCACTGATCGGGGATATGTAAAGCATGATTCGGCCGCATGCGCGTGATTGAGGCGGTTTTAGCGCATGTCGGCATTATGGGATCATTCTTCTGCCATCACTGGGAGCTTACGATAAGGAGTATCATCATGTCCGGGCACAACAAGTGGAGTACCATCAAATTCAAGAAGGGAAAGACCGACGCGCAACGCGCTAAGGTTTTTACCAAGATAGGGCGCGAGATTGCGACTGCCATCAAAGAAGGCGGCAGCGCCAACCCTGAAAACAACAGCCGACTGCGTGACGTCATTGCCAAAGCAAGGGCCAACAACATGCCCAACGACAACATTGCGCGCAGCATCGCAAAGGCTTCCGGCGATATGGGCAATGTACATTACGAGGAAATACTCTACGAAGGTTATGGTGCCGGTGGCGTTGCGGTTATTGTGGAAGCGCTCTCTGACAATCGTAATAGGACGGCAAGCGATGTACGCCATGTGTTTGACAAATGGGGCGGATCGCTTGGTACAAACGGATGCGTGTCCTGGATGTTCAAGCGCATGGGCGTTTTGATCGTGGAGCGCAAAACCGGTATGGATGAGGACGAGATCATGACAATGGCGTTGGATGCGGGTGCTATGGATTTTGACGCCTCTGAGGATGCGTTTGAGATCGATACCGATGTCGTGAGCTTTTCCCAAGTCCGCGAGGCTTTGGAAACGAAGGGATTGACGTTCCTCTCTGCCGAAATCGAATGGGTTCCGGACAACACGGTGGAAGTGGATGAGTTGATTATGGAGAAAATGGAAACGCTCATCGAGAAATTTGAAGAATTGGACGACGTGCAAAACGTGTATCATAACATGTCGATGTAGCGGTATAACCGACGATATTTGGGAGAAAATCATCCTTGGGGAGAAATCCGGAGGGATGATTTTTTGTTTACAGATTCGAGGAGAAGAAGGCGGCAAAAGAACAGATTAATGACGCTCGGCATCATTGTGTTGGTGCTCGGGATGGTAATGTATGGATACAATGTCTCACGCGCACAGGTAAGGCAGCAGGCTACGACGCTAACTCCCACCCCAAAAGCGACCGTGATGCTGCCTGGCGTAACCCCCAACATCCCCGCGATGGTAGAGTCGCCGCAGGTTTTGGCGGAGCATGCGACAATCATACTCAAGACCAAATACCTCGGCTGCGGACATGTCAGGGAACAGGAGTTGACGGTCGATGGTATCACGGGAATGAGCCAGACGCAGTTTGCGGCGCTGTACCCGCAGTGCGTCATCACTGCGTTTTCGCCAACGCGCGTGGAGATGACACGCGATATGGACGGCGTTTGCCAGAAGCATTACGTTTTGAAACAGGAGGGTTCCGCATTGGTTATCTACCAGCGCGATTCGGATGATTCATGGCGCAAGGTACAGACCATTGAGGACTTTGTGATGACATATAAAGATAAAGAGCTTGAAAAAGGCGTTGTCTTTGATAACATGCAGCAGATCGAGAGTTTTTTGGAGAACATCGGAGAGTAGATTTCATGTTCTGCAGCGGCACACAGCCGGTTTACTCGTAGGACATTTCCAATAGAACAAGAGTGAAATTTCATGAATCCAAGGCGTGGCGAAAAGCCGCGCTTTTCCTTATTCAATCAGAAAATCCTCTTGGTTTTGCGGTACAAATCTTTATTGACGGAAAAGAGTCAAAATAATACAATCAAACAAACGGAAGGATGTGATGAAATGGGCGACTGCTTGCAGATGGCTCAAATGGCAAAGAATGCGGCGCCGAAGATGGCGCTGTTGGGCCGCGCGCAGAAGGATGCGATCCTTTTAGCCATGGCAGAGGCGCTCGTTGAGGAAAAGGAGCACATTCTGGCTGCCAATTCGGAGGACTTGGCACAGGCAAAGGAAAACGGCATGCGTGAGTCGCTGATAGACCGGCTTAAGCTTACCGATGCGCGTATCCAATCCATGGCGGATGGCATCAAGGCTTTGATAACGCTGGAAGACCCAACCAGCCGCGTTCTTGGCGGTTGGAGGCGTCCGAACGGCTTGTGGATAGAAAAACGCTGCGTCCCGCTTGGCGTTGTCGGCATCATCTATGAGGCCAGGCCAAACGTCACCGCAGATGTTGTGAGTCTCTGCATCAAAAGCGGCAATGCATGCGTGTTGCGCGGAGGAAAAGAAGCCATCGAATCCAACAAGGCCATCATGGAAGTGCTGACGGATGCGGGCGTTCGTGCGGGAATGCCCGAGGGCAGCATCGCATTGATCACCGATACCGACCGATCTTCGGCGCAGGAGATGATGCGCTTAAACGGCATCATCGATGTATTGATCCCACGTGGCGGAGCCGGGTTGATCCAATCCGTGATGGAAAACGCCTCGGTACCGATCATCGAAACCGGTGTGGGAAACTGCCATGTGTATGTGGATGAATCCGCCGATTTTTCAATGGCGCTTTCGATCCTCATAAACGCAAAGTGCAGTCGGCCTTCGGTCTGTAACGCAGCGGAAACCTTGCTGATCCATGAGAACATCAAGCTTACATTTTTGCCTCTCGCGACGAAAGCTCTTTTGGACAATGGCGTGGAGATGCGCGGTTGCGAACAGAGTATGAAAATTATGCCGGACATGATGAAGCCTGCTACTCAAGAGGATTGGGCGACGGAATACGACGACCTCATCATGGCGATCCGCGTTGTACGCAACCTTGACGAGGCACTTTGTCATATCGCCCAATATGGAACGCGTCACAGCGAGAGCATTGTGACGGACAGCGAAAAGAACGCGGAGCGCTTTTTGAACGAGGTCGACGCTGCATGCGTCTATGTCAACGCTTCCACGAGGTTTACAGATGGGTTTGAATTTGGATTTGGCGCGGAAATCGGCATCAGCACGCAAAAGCTGCATGCCCGGGGACCGATGGGGCTCAATGAGTTGACCAGCATCAAATACGTCGTGCGGGGCAGCGGCCAGATCCGCTAGCTGCACCGGATATCGAAAAACATCTAAACGCTTGAGTTGCAAAAGGAGTAATGCATGGTCATTTTGGGGTTGGATCCGGGTCTTGCCATACTTGGTTATGGGGTCATCGACTACACACCGGGATGCAACTTTAAAGTATTGGACTTCGGCTGTGTGTATACCAAAGCTCATACGCCACTTCCTGAGCGGCTTTTGCGCATAGGGCAGGGTGTGGAACTCCTTTGCACGCAGTACGCGCCGGATGCCATCGCCGTGGAGGAGCTTTTTTTCAACAAGAACGTATCGACCGCCATCATGGTGGCACAGGCCAGAGGGGCAGCGTTGATGAGCGCTGCCAGATATACGCAAAAACTCTACGAATATACCCCGCTGCAGGTCAAACAGGCCGTCGTAGGGTATGGCAGGGCGGACAAGCATCAAGTGCAGGAAATGGTGCGGATTTTGCTGAACATGTGTGGGATTCCAAAGCCGGACGATGCGGCGGATGCCTTGGCAATAGCGATATGCCATGCCAACAGCAGCGATCTTCCGCTGACATCTTTGATTTGAGGGAAAGCGATGTACGCGTTTATCAACGGTATTGTGGATAGGCTTGGAGATGACAGCGTTGATTTGGATTGTCATGGCGTGGGATATGAGATATTCACGAATCCGTCGTCTATGCAGTCGCTTTCATTGGGCAAACCCACAAAGTTGTACGTCCAGCTTATCGTTCGCGAGGACGCCCATACGCTGTACGGTTTTGCACAAAAGGAAGAGAAGGAGATGTTCGTTCGGCTTCTGACCGTCTCCGGCATCGGTCCCAAGCTGGCACTTTCCATCCTTTCTTCAATGACCGCCCCGCAGGTAGCGATGGCGATCATCGCAAACGATGAGAAGACATTGGTGCGCGTGCCTGGGTTGGGAAAAAAGACGGCACAACGGCTTATTTTAGAACTCAAGAGCAGGATGCAGTCCGAGCATGCATTGACACAAGCCCCGGTTGTCTTGGCAGCGGAAGACAACGTGGACGATGCCGTGGCGATTCTGATGGCGATGGGCTTTGCCCCGCAGGACAGCGCCGCAGCGGTGGCGCTGGTGAAAGCGGAAGGTGGAAATGCGGAGCAGATGGCGATGAGCGCTTTAAGAAGATTGGATAGGAAATGATTGATAAAAACGGCGGTGTACGATGCAAGATGATGATCGCATTCTGACGTCGTCCATGCGCATGGAGGATGCGGAGATTGAACAATCCCTGCGCCCCAAAACGCTGGACGAATACGTCGGTCAAGAAAAAATAAAACAACAGATGCGCATCTTTATTCAGGCGGCACGCTTACGCGGCGAGCCCCTCGACCATGTGCTGCTCTATGGCCCTCCCGGACTTGGCAAGACCACGCTTGCCGCGATTGTGGCAAACGAGATGGGCGTGAGTTTGCGCATGACGACAGGTCCTGCGATCGAACACCATGGAGATCTGGCGGCGATTCTCTCCAATTTGCGCCCCGGCGATGTGTTGTTTATCGACGAAATACACCGTTTGAACAGCAACGTCGAGGAAAAGCTGTATACAGCGATGGAGGACTTTGCGCTGGACATCATTATCGGCAAAGGGCCCAGCGCCAAGACCATGCGGTTGACGCTGCCGCCCTTTACGCTGGTTGGAGCCACGACGCGCGCCGGTATGCTGACAAGTCCGCTTCGGGATCGCTTTGGGGTGATAAACCGCCTTGAAATGTACAGCATTGAAGAATTGACCACCATCGTGTTGCGTTCCGCCCGAATCATGAAGGTGGAAATCGACCAGGGCGGCGCTGTGGAGATAGCTAGCCGAAGCCGCGGCACGCCGCGCATTGCAAACCGCTTCTTGCGGCGGGTGCGGGATTACGCACAGATCGTGGCGAATGGCATCATTACCGAAGACGTTGCCATGAAAGCGCTGAACATGCTCGAAGTGGATGAGATAGGCCTGGATGAAGTCGACCGCAACATCCTCAAAACGATTATCTTCAAATTCAACGGCGGACCTGTTGGGTTGGAAACGCTTGCGGCAAGCACCGGGGAAGAAACCGTAACCATTGAAGACGTATATGAGCCGTATTTGCTACAGCTTGGATTCATCCAACGCACCCCGCGCGGGCGCATCGCAACGGAAAACGCATATGCACACCT
>CAZHNN010000030.1:7677-13612 GCA_964533965.1 uncultured Clostridia bacterium
AACCAAAACGGATCAGATGCGCTTTGATGTGAAATAGAAGAAGAGAGATTGAAATTGGGATCAACGAACCAGACGGAACAGGGAACCTTACGAAGCGATTATAATTACGAGCTTCCAGATGAGCTCATTGCTCAAACCCCGGCGGATCAACGCGATCACTCAAGGCTGCTGGTCTTGCACCGAACAGACGGATCGCTTGAACACCGCATTTTTTATGAGGTTGCAGAGTATTTTAAGCCGGGCGATGTGCTGGTGGTCAACGAAAGCCAGGTCATTCCGGCGCGCCTGTATGGCGTGCGTGAAACGACGGGCGCCAAAATTGAGTTGCTCTTTTTGAAGCAGATAGAAAAGAATTGCTGGGAAACCCTAGTCAAGCCAGGTCGCCGTGTCAAGACCGGCGAATGGTTGAATTTTGGAGAAGGAAAATTACGTGCGCAGGTGCTAACCCAAAAGGAAGGCGGCGTACGTGTGATGCGCTTTTTCTACGAAGGCGAATTGTACGCACTGCTCGATGAATTGGGTGAAATGCCGCTCCCGCCATACATCCATCAAAAACCGACGGATCCGACGCGCTATCAGACGGTCTACGCCAAAGAAAAGGGAAGCGCCGCGGCTCCTACGGCCGGCCTGCATTTTACAAAGGAGCTTCTGCAGCAGCTTGAGGACAAGGGTGTTACGATCGTCAAGGTATTGTTGCATGTGGGGCTTGGAACATTCCGGCCCGTACAAGTGGACGATATACGCGAGCACCACATGCACTCGGAGTATTATGAGATAACCGAATCCGCAGCACAGGCTGTCAATGCCGCAAAGGAAAGCGGACATCGCGTTTTTGCGGTCGGCACGACAAGCGTGCGCGTGCTGGAGAGCTGTGCAGACGAGAACGGAAGATTAAAGGCCCAGACGGGCTGGACGGACATCTTCCTTTATCCCGGCGTACCATTTCGCGTTGTGGATGCACTGATCACGAACTTTCACCTGCCCGAATCCACTTTGTTGATGCTCGTGAGCGCGTTTACGGACAGGGAAACAATCTTGAGAACATACCGGACAGCCGTGCTGATGCAATACCGTTTCTTCAGCTTCGGCGACGCGATGCTGATATTGGATTAGGAGTGCTTTATGGCGATTCAATTTGAACTGCAGCATGTCTGCAAACAAACCGGCGCCCGGGCGGGCATTCTGCATACCCCGCATGCCGACATACCAACGCCGGTGTTTATGCCGGTGGGCACCCAGGCTACCGTCAAGGCGCTGACGCCCGACATGGTATATGGCCTTGGCGCTCGCATCGTGCTGTCCAACACATATCACCTTGAAATGCGTCCCGGCAGTGAGCTTGTTAAGGAAGCCGGCGGGCTGCATACGTTCATGCGCTGGCCTGGCGCAATACTCACTGACAGCGGCGGATTTCAGGTGTTCAGCCTGAATGGGATGCGCAAGATCAACGACGACGGTGTGACATTCCAATCGCATATCGACGGGAGTACGCACGTATTTACACCCGAGGCATCCATGGCGATCCAGCAGAACCTCGGATCGGACATCGTGATGTCTTTTGACGAGTGCGCGGCGCATACGTCGACCTACGAGTATACCAAGCAGGCAATGGAGCGTACACATGCCTGGGCGAAACGCGGACAGGATGCCATGAAGAATTCCAGACAGGCGTTGTTCGGCATCGTGCAGGGCGGCATGTTCGAAGACCTGCGGGCTGAGTCGGCCAAAACCATCGATTCGATGGGATTCCCCGGCAACGCCATCGGCGGTTTGAGCGTCGGGGAGGAAAAACCGGTGATGTACCGCATGCTCGAATTGGTAACCCCTCTTTTGGATACTCAAAAACCCCGCTACCTGATGGGGGTTGGCAGCCCCGATTGCCTTGTCAACGGCGTGTTGTGCGGCGTGGATATGTTCGACTGCGTCATGCAGACCCGCATGGGACGTACGGCGGCGGCGTTTGATCCCATGGGCAAGCGCATCAACCTTCGCAATGCGCAATATACGCATGACTTTACCGTCATTGACCATAACTGCCATTGCCCCGCCTGCAACGGAGGGTTTACAAAGGCGTACTTAAGACACCTGTACATGGCGGAGGAAATTCTAGCGGCAACGCTTGTGTCCGCGCACAACATAGCCTATTCGCTCAGCCTAATGAAGCACATGAGGCAAGCCATATTCAACGACAGATTATTGGATTTTGTACAGGAACATGTGTATGGCGCTTGACGAGCAAACCGGATTCCGATAAGATTGTTCCGATAAGGACTCGAAGGAGAAATGAAAATGCCGTTAGATTTTGGACAACAGATCGTAACCAATCTACCGATTATCGGTCTCATCGTTGTGTTTGTATTGATGACCATCATCCCGCAGCGCAAACGCAGCAAAGAAGTCAAGAAAATGATGGATGCCATGAAGAAGGGCGATTGGGTCAAGACGATCGGCGGCCTTACGGGAAGAGTTGTGTCTGCAACGGATGAGTACGTAGTCATAGAAACCGGTCCGCAGCATGTACAGCTCATGTTCACCCGCGGCGCCATCGCTTCGGTCGGAGATTCTCCCGTGGAAGCGGATGGTCTTTCGGAAACGGATGTGCAGGTTGCAACCAAATCGTCCGACAAAAAGAAATAATAAAATAAAGTCAATTCATTGGATCATAACGCGGCAGAGTTCTGCCGCGTTTTTTCATAATTGGAAAACCTCAGGCATATCTTGAACAAAGAATGCATAAGGGGTTGTGGTCATGAAAAAGAGAAGGACAACGGGAATACGCCACGCGGGAGGCGAGAAACAGACTTCCCAGGTCGGCAGGAAATTGATTTTGGGTGTGTTAACCGCACTGGTGTTCACCGCGGCCTGCATCCTTGTGATCGCGTTTCTGATCAAGTCCATGAATTTGCCTGATTCGGCGATCCATCCGATCAACATTGCCGTTAAGATGCTCGCCGCAATGCTCGCTGCGTTTGTAGCAACAAGATCCTTGCCATCGTATACTTGGGCAGTGGGTTCAGCGGCAGGTGTGCTGTATACGTTGGTGGGATATGTGCTCATCGCGCTGTTGGATGGTGGATTCGGCCATCTGGCGCTGCTTTTGGGCGACGTTGTCATGGGTGCCATCGTCGGATTTGCAACCGGCATCCTGGCACAGATGATGCCGAAGAAAAAAGCTGTCATCAAGCGGTGAACCGGGCTTGTAGCAAACCAGGATAGCTGTTGCTTTTTTATGACCCACCGATTCATCATAGCGGCATTTTATATGCCGCTATTTTCTTTTGTTTAGAAAGGAGAAACATGAATCCGCCTTCTACGCATTGACGAAGATTTTTCGAACACCTATAATGAGTTGATAGCGTAGTTGGTTTGAACGATGTTTGGAGGAATTGCATATGAAAAGGCGCGGCATCACCGGACTGGTCGTCATGATTGCATTGCTGGCGGCGTTGACCTATGTGGCCAAGTTCGGGGTCTCGTTCGGCATTTGGGAGATCAAGCCGATCGGAGCTCAAATAAAGGAGAAGAAACTCGGTTTGGATCTAACGGGCGGGTTTTACGCGGTCTACCAAGCGAAGAGCGATGGCGTAGAGGATTTTCAGAATAAACTGCAGGGTACAATGAATATTTTCCGTTCACGGCTTGATGCCAAGGGAATGACCGAGGCAACCATAACGCAACAGGGGTCGGACAGCATCCGTGTAGAGATCCCTTCGAGCAAGGCGGATGCGTCCATACTCAGCCAATACCTGGCGACACCTGCCAAACTGGAATGGCGCGATCCGAATGGCAATGTAGTTCTTACAGGTTCAGAAGTGGTATCTGCTTCCGCTGGACAGGCTGAAGGGCAATACGTGGTCTCGTTCAAATTATCAGCTTCAGGTACTACCAAATTTGCCGCAGCTACCCAGACATTCCTCGGTAAAAACATCGGAATCTATGTGGATGACAAACAGATCTCGAATCCAACGGTTCAAAGTGTCATAGCAAACGGCACAGGTACTATCAGCGGCAGCTTTACGCGTGAGAGCGCGATAGAGCTTGCTACGCAGATCGAATCCGGCGCGATACCGTTGAGCCTGACGGAAACCGAAGTGCACACCATCAGCGCTTCGCTGGGCGCCGATGTATTGACGCGAAGCATCCTTGCCGGTGTCATCGGCACCGTTCTTGTCATGCTGTTCATGTTGATCATGTACAGAGCCGCCGGGTTGATGGCGGACATAGCCCTTGGATTCTATATCGTCATCAACTTTTTCTGCATCCTGACCATGCCGTGGATTCAGTTGACATTGGCTGGTATCGCTGGCGTCATTTTGTCCATTGGAATGGCGGTGGATGCGAATGTCATTATCTTTGAGAGGATCAGAGACGAGCTGAGAAGGGGCAAGACAATTGAAGTTGCGTTGGAAGCGGGCTTCCACAGGGCGTTCAATGCGATCTTCGATTCTCATATCACAATGCTCATCGCGGCGTTCGTACTAATGGTATTTGGAGCGGGATCGATAAAAGGATTTGCCTATACACTGGCAATCGGAGCAGGAGTATCCCTGTTCTCCGCGTTCACCATAACACGGTCTCTGTTGCGTAAAGTTGTAAGAATGAACATCCTGAACAAGAAATGGTTGGTGAGAGTGTAAGATGGAAAACTTCAGCTTTGTCAAACATGCGAAAAAATTCTTGATTTTATCCATATCTATTCTTGTCCTGGGCATTGCAGTTGGGCTTTTCAAAGGCGGCTTGAATATGGGCCTTGACTTTACAGGCGGATCGATCCTCACCGTGAATATCGGAAGTACGTTTGACGTTACACCCGTGCAAAATGCCATAAGCGCTATTGGTGAAAATGGCTTTACGGTTTTAAAAACGACTCAGACGGGAAGCTCTGAACAAACGGTAGCGCAGATACGCCTTCGCACCAAGGCTACGGATGAGCAGGATCGTGCACGGCGTGATGCCATACTAAAGGAGATACAAAAAACCTATCCCAATGCCGCCATCGCAAACGTGGAACGCGTGGGCGCTGTGGCGTCGATGACGATGATCAAGAATGCGCTCCTTTCTGTACTGGCAGCATGGGTATTGATCCTTATCTATGTGAGCATCCGCTTTCAGTTCCATTCGGCGTTGGCGGCAATCTTTACCCTCGTCAACGACGTGCTAATTATGACATCGCTGGTCTGTATACTGCGCGTTGAGGTAAACAGTTCCTTCATCGCTGCTGTGTTGACCATTGTGGGTTACAGCATCAACAATACCATCGTTGTCTTTGATAGGGTAAGGGATGACGGTAAAGAAAACCCGAACATGCCATTTGCTGATCTTGTGGATAAAGCGACAAGAGATACCTTTACACGAAGCGTTTATACAGTATTGACTGCGCTGATTTCCATTACAGCTTTGTATATCTTTGGAACTTCTCAGGTTAAGGAGTTCGCGGAACCAATCATCATGGGACTTTTGGTCGGGGCATATTCAAGCCTCTTCCTGTCCGGTCCTGCGTGGGTCTGGCTGGATAAACACGGCAAGACAAAGGAAAGGGGAATTAACAAGAAGGGTTCTCCCGCACGCGCATAATATCGTTAATTGTACTATATCAGACGAGCTTTTAGACAAAAGCTCGTCTTGTCTATGGGGGTTAAATGCTTCAGATCCGTGTCCGACAATCCGATAAAGAAACGGATGAAACCATACGAACAATTGCGGAAGCCACAGGCATACAACCGCTCGCGGCGAGAATTTTGATTCGCCGCGGCTTTGACGATGCGCAAAAGGCAAAAGCTTTTTTGGATGCGGATACCCTGCATGATCCATATCTGATGGAGGGCATGGATGAGGCTGTTGATCTCATACATGCCGCTATACATTCGAATTGGCCTATCACCGTCTTCGGGGATTACGATTGCGATGGAACCTGTGCTGTTTCCATGCTGTCCCT
>CAZHNN010000030.1:13622-17674 GCA_964533965.1 uncultured Clostridia bacterium
CGTTTTCCGATGCCGGGAAGCCCGTTTTCATCCATATTCCCGACAGGCACACCGAAGGGTACGGTTTGAACGAACAGGCCGTCCGTTCGATTGCACAGCGCGGCGGATTGCTGATCACCGTGGATTGCGGCATCACGAATCTTGCGGAGGTAGAGCTGGCCAAACGCCTCGGTCTGCATGTTATCGTAACCGATCACCATCAAAGTCTTGAAAAATTGCCGGAATGCATCTGTCTCAATCCTCCTTCAGGCAAACGTTATCCGTTTTCCCAGTTATGCGGCGCCGGGATCGCATTGAAGCTCGTTCAAGCGCTTTTTGGGGATGATGCGATGCGATATATCGATCTGGCAGCCATCGCTACCATCGCAGACTTGGTACCGCTATTGGATGAAAACCGCACCATCGTAAACAGGGGACTTCACTTGCTTGCACAGCAAGAAAGGCCTGGTCTTGCGGCGTTGATGGATGTCTGCGGATATAAAACCGCGCTTTCCGCCGGGCAGATCGCTTTTGGTTTGGCGCCGCGCATCAATGCTGCAGGCCGCATGGGAGACGCAAGCCGTGCTTTCAGGCTGTTCACGACAGCAGATGCGGAAGAAGCCGTTCGCTTGGCACAGGAACTGGACAGAGAAAACGCAATTCGCCAGCAAGAGGAAAAGCAAATACTTTCTGAAGCCGTCGAACTGCTTTCAGAGGATATAGCCGAAAAGCGCACAGCGGTAGCTGCGCAAAAGAACTGGCAAAAAGGCGTCATCGGCATCGTTGCCTCACGCCTGGTGGAGTTGTACAGCAGGCCATCTGCCGTGATATCGATCGCGGAGGACGGTGTTTGCACCGGTTCTGCCAGAGGCATAAAGGGTGTGCACATTTTTAAAGCGCTGGATGACTGCAAGCAATGTCTTTTACGCTACGGCGGCCATGAGCAGGCAGGAGGATTTTCGCTAAAACAGGAGGATTTGTCGCTTTTTCTGGAAGCTTTTGAATCCCATTTCGCAAAGACCTATCCGCCTGAACTCTTTACACAGCAAGCGGATTGCGACGCCATCATTGAGCCACAGCAAATCACCCTTTCGCTCGCCAAGGACATGGAGCAATTGGCGCCGTTTGGCATCGGTAATCCGACGCCTTCGTTCTTGATGAAAGGCGCCGTGTTGTCCGGATTGTCCAAGCTTGGCAAGACGGACGACCACCTTCGCATTCTGTTGGAAAAGAACGGCCACCGATCGGAAGCGCTGCTGTTCAGAGCCAAGCAGTATAACTTGCCCAGAATATCCTCCGAATGCGATTTTGTGGGAACGCTGGAGGCGGATAACTATTTGGGAACGCAGAGGGCCAGGTATCTTTTGAGCGCGGTTCGTCCGGTCATGCGCGGATTGTTCGATATGGCCGCTCAGGCGGGCGGCATGTTCGGATATGGGTTTGCACGCTGCGCATCGGACAAACTTTTACCACTAGCGCTGCAGCAAGCCGATGAGCTTAGCAGAAATTCTCCCTTTGGCCTGTTGCTCTTGATCCATACGCCCTCCGCCTTAGAGAGGGCATGCCGACACTGGAGTGAAGAGAAAGCAATGGCTCTGTTGGATGTCTACGTGGAGACCCTGCAGAACGTAAGGCACGGCAGAAACGCACTCGCGATAGCGATCAGAGAATCAAATTTGGCATATCCTAAGCGTTACAGGCTGGATAGCGATGAAGAGATGAGACAATACGCAGCATCGCTGCAGTTGCAGCGGGATGATATGGCTTGCATATACCGCGCATTGCTCCTGCAGGCGCGCAAGCCGATGGATTTAAACGACCGTTGTACGATGACAGCCAGTGCAACGGGAATGCGATCGGACAGCGTGGGCGCGGCGATCGCGGTGTTTGAGGACTTGGGATTTCTCCGCGTTGAACCGATGGTATTGCAGCCGACAAACTATGCAATAAAGCGAAACCTTGAAGACAGCATGGTGTATAATGGTATGAAACAGATGCAAAGGGGGGAGATACATGGATCGCAAGGAGAGCGCAATGCCTGAACAGCAGGGCCGGATGTCTTTTGAATGTGCGCCGTGGTTGCCACAGGTGGATAGCACCTACACCAAAGAGCAGGCGGCGAAGATTCGCGAAGCTCTTTCTGTTGCCGTAGATGCGCATGAAGGCCAACTGCGAAAATCAGGAGATCCCTATATCTCGCACCCGTGCGCCGTAGCAAAGATCCTGATGGATTACGGAATGGATGCCGAGACGGTGACGGCGTCTATTTTGCACGACGTAGTGGAGGATACGCAGGTCACCTCCGGTCAAGTGGCCGACAGGTTCGGTAAGACGATTGCCACTCTTGTGGAAGGCGTAACGAAGATATCCAAGCTGGATTTCCGCTCCAAGGCGGACCGTCAGGCGGAAAGCCTTCGAAAGATGCTGCTTGCGATGGCGCAGGATGTGCGCGTCATCATCATCAAAATGGCAGATAGGCTGCACAACATGCGCACGTTGTATGCCATGACCCAAGAGAAACAGAGGGAAATTTCCAAGGAAACCCTGGACATCTATTCACCGATTGCCGGCAGGCTCGGTATGTATGCCATACGCAGCGAGCTGGAGGATCTGGCTTTAAAATACCTTGACCCAGAACAGTATGCCTTTATCGAGAAGGAGATCGAACGCATCCGCCCGGTACAGCGTGACTTTTTGCGGATGCAGATGCAACAGATCAAAGAGCATCTCAACGAGATGGATATCCAGTGCGAACTCCAGGGACGTGAGAAACATATCTATTCCATCTACCGCAAGATGATCCAGCAGGGGCGCAAACCAGACGAGATATACGATTTTATGGCGATGCGCATCATCGTGGATACGGTCAGAGACTGTTATGCTGCGTTGGGTATCGTGCACACTATGTATAAGCCCATCCCCGGCAGGTTCAAGGATTTTATTGCGATGCCCAAGTCCAATATGTACCAGTCGCTGCATACGACTGTGATCAACCGTTCCGGCATCCTCTTTGAAGTGCAGATACGCACCCATGAGATGCACAGGACGGCTGAGTATGGTATTGCTGCGCACTGGATGTACAAGGAAGGCACCGAGCATATCGATAAATTTGACAAGCAGATGCTCAGTTTCTTAAGCGAACTGCAGTCGCTTCAGAACGACGCGCCGGACCCACATGACTTTTTGGATACCGTGCGGCTGGATATGTTCACCGACGAGGTGTTCGTATTCACGCCAAAGGGCGAAGTCATCTCACTGGTGCGCGGCGCCACCCCGATCGATTTTGCCTACCGGATCCACTCCCGTGTGGGGGATACCTGCATCGGTTCAAGGATCAATGGCCGCATCATGCCGCTGGATACAGAGATGAACACCGGTGACGTGGTGGAGATACTCACACGAAAAGACGGGCATCCGAGCCGGGACTGGCTGAACATCTGCAAGACGAACAACGCCAAAAACCGTATCCGCGCCTGGTTCAAACGCGAGTTCAAAACGGAGAACATCGCCAAAGGCCGTGAAATGCTCGAGCGCGAGGCGCGCAGGCAGGGATATGACCTCTTTACCGACCTGATGAAACCGGAATGGCTTGAGATCGTCTTCCAGAAGTACACATTCCACAACGTCGACGATATGTATTCTGCCATCGGTTTCGGAGGAGTATCCACCAGCCAGGTGTTGCAGAGGCTGATTGACGAGCATACCAAGGCGACCCGTGAGGAAAAGCTTACGGCGGTCAAGGAAAAAGCAACATCGGTCTCTCAGGATGCAAAAGCGAAAACAACGAATTCCAAGGGCGTGATCGTCAAAGGGCAGGAGAATATGCTGGTTCGCCTTGCGCACTGCTGCAACCCTGTGCCCGGTGATGCCATCGTTGGGTTCATCACCCGCGGCCGTGGGGTGAGCGTGCACCGTGCTGACTGCTCCAACCTCAAGGGTATGGTGGAGGACGACGAAGGCCGTTGGATCGAAGTGGGCTGGGCCAATGCGGACAAGGATGGATACCGTTCCAGCATACGGCTTCTGACGGTGGATAAAATCGGCATCATGGCCGAACTGTCGCGCATCCTTTC
>CAZHNN010000031.1:0-17635 GCA_964533965.1 uncultured Clostridia bacterium
TGCGTGATACCGGCGCCGCACTTTCCCCGTTCAACGCGTTTTTGTTTCTGCAGGGTCTTGAAACGCTGTCGCTTCGCATGGAACGGCACGTTTTTAACGCACAGAAGGTGGCGGAATTCTTAGCCAAACATTCGGGCGTCGCCTCTGTTAACTATCCCGGCCTTGTTGGCAACAAATACTACAATCTAGCCCAAAAGTATCTGCCAAAAGGACCCGGCGCGATCTTTACGTTTGAGCTGAAGGGCGGCGTTGAGGCGGGCAAGAAGTTCATCGACAGCCTTGAGATCTTCTCCAACCTCGCAAACGTCGGCGACGCAAAGTCGCTGGTCATCCATCCGGCTTCCACGACGCATTCCCAGTTGAGTGAACAGGATCAATTGAGTTCCGGCGTTACGCCCGGCCAGATCCGCCTCTCCATAGGCATCGAGGACATAAATGACCTTCTCTACGACCTTGACCAAGCGCTTGTCAAGACAACAGGAAAATAACATACAGAGAGCTTCCACTTGTGATTGGGGAAGCTCTTTTATATAAGGCCAAAGGAGGGATCCCATGCATTCTGACGTTTATGAGCAGCTTTTAAAGGAACTGCGGGAAAGCAGAAATGCAGTTGTGATGACGCAGTTCAAGCTGAAAAATGGCGGCAGCTCAGACTTGCACAAGCATCTTGTCTGCGAGCCAAATATCCAGGGCGAGCCTGGACAGGCAATCGCAGCTGGTCTTCCCCTTCTTTTTGCAGACAGCGGGATTGCCACGCTTTGGGAACCTTTCTACCCGGAAGAGCGCTTAATCGTTCTCGGAGGTGGCCATATTGCCGTCCCGCTCGTAGAGTTTGCCGTTGCCGTCGGCTTTAGCGTGACGGTGGTGGATGACAGGCCATCCTTTGCGAATATATCGCGCTTCCCCCTTGCCAAACAGGTTATGTGCGATGAATTCAACAAAGCGATCGACCTGCTGGCCGTTACGCAAAGCGATTATGTTGTGATCATCACACGCGGCCATCAATATGACCAAACGTGCCTTGCACAGCTGCTGCAGGGGGTGGAGCCGTTCTATACCGGCATGATCGGTTCACGGCGCCGCATCGCCGCTATCAAGGATGCTCTGATAGCACAAGGGTTTGACAAGGATCGGCTTTCGCGATTGCACAGCCCCATCGGCCTCCCCATCGGCGGCATCACGCCGGAGGAGATTGCCCTATCCATCGCCGCCGAACTCGTAGCCTGTAAACGGCTTCACCGCGCATCCGGTTTGCAGCAGAGCGCACGGACAGATATGGATTTTCAAGTTCTCGAAGCCTTGTCAGCCAATCGCGAACCCAAGGCGGTCATCACCATCGTTGAGACGATGGGTTCCGTCCCTCGCGGAGCCGGAGCGAAAATGGTGGTATATCCGGATGGGAGAACGGTTGGAAGCATCGGCGGGGGTTGCAGCGAAGCCGAAGTGATATTGGTAGCACGCGATATCATAGGCTCCGGTGGCTATACAACACATACCGTGGATCTTACCGGGGACGCCGCGCAGGAAGACGGTATGGTTTGCGGTGGCATCATGCATGTGCTGATCGAAGATGATTGACTCGAAATGTAGAGAGGGATGGCAGGTACCATCCCTTTTTACGCTTTGCTCTAGCGGACTTATTTGTCAGCCTTTTTCCTTTGGCTTCTCTTCTGTCAGTTGCTGCAGCAACAAACGGGCTGCCAGGCGGCTTGCGTTGGCAGTCAAGCTCAGCTGCAGTATCTGTTCGCATAGCTTTTGCTTGTCGTTACCCGTATAGTTAACATCTTTTGCAACCGATGCCAGCGATTCATCCTGCATACGCCCAAAGGCATCAAACCGGCTCTCATCGTCGATGTCATAGAGTTCCAGCAACTGCTCGACCTGCTGGACCGGAAACACCTGCTTTAGCGTACTTGCCATGATGAATGCCGCCAGATGCCGCTTATTGTATTTTTTCTTGACCGGTCTTGGGATCAGCCCCGACTTCACGCTGTTGCTCAAAATGGCGGGTGTAACAAGACGTTCCGCTTGTGCGCATTGATGCAGCTCCAGCTGCTTTTGCACATAGGTGACCACCTGATCCATATACAGCTCCAGATCCGGCAGATCCGCATAGGCTACGGTTCGATGCGCGGATAGTTCTGCCCCGATATCCTCAACGCGTTGGCTCATGCATATATCCTCCAATATCAAGTCGTTCTTATTTTATCACGAGTTTTAGATATCGTCTATTAAATATCATAATATTGTTGACAGGATAATCATTATCTCTTATCATGATATCGATTTCTTTTTGTGGGGTGGTGCTTATGATTAGGGGATTTCAGATTTGGGGCGATTCGCTGTTCCGTGGCGTCCAGTACGATGAAAAACGCAAGAGGCATATCATCACACCTCGGCCTCCGGTGGATTGTGCCGCGACATCCATCGGCCTGCCGTTGATCAACCATGCCCGCATGGGAAACACCGCGCTCAAGGGATATCAATGCCTGATATCTTCCGAACCTGAACAATTAAAAGACCAGATCGTGCTTTTGGAGTTCGGCGGCAACGATTGCGATTTTGATTGGCAAGCGGTTGCCAAGGCTCCATCGCAGGAGCACTACTGCCACGTGCCCCCGCCTTTGTACAGGGATACGATGAAAAAGATGATAGATGCGGTCATATCGGCGGGAAGCATTCCGGTGATGACCACGCTTCCTCCTTTGAATGCTGACAACTTTTTCCGATGGATCACTCTTGGTGGCATTGAAGGCGATAATATACTCGCCTTTCTCGGTGACGTACAGCAGATTTACCGCTGGCAAGAGTATTACAGCCAGATGAATATGCAGATTGCGCATGAACAGGGGGTATATTGCCTTCCCATACGGGAACAGTTCCTGTCCTCAACGCTTCGGCGGGAATGGCTGTGCGAGGACGGAATTCATCCCAACGAATACGGCTATCATCTGATCTACGAAGTCCTGCTCTCACAATGGGAACAAAATGCCCACCGCCTGGGATTTGCAACATAATGATAAAAGCCCTGTATCACAGGGCTTTTTACTTTTTGACAAAACGCTGTTTACTCCAATTCGAACTGCCCGGTATACAGCTGATAGTAGCGGCCTTTCTGCCGCAGCAGGTCGTCGTGGTCGCCGCGCTCGATGATCTCGCCGTGCTCGATGACCATGATGGCATTGGCATTGCGAACGGTCGACAGTCTGTGCGCAATGACAAAGGTCGTCCTTCCCTCCATGATCTTATCCATGCCTCGCTCGATCAGCCTTTCGGTACGGGTGTCGATGGAACTAGTCGCCTCATCGAGGATCAGGATCGGCGGATCGGCGGCCGCCGCTCGCGCGATGCTAAGGAGCTGCCGCTGACCCTGGCTCAAATTCCCGCCATCGTCAGTCAGCATCGTTTGGTACCCGTCCGGCAACTGGCGGATGAACATGTCGGCACTGGCGATCCTGGCGGCTTCCATGCACTCCTCATCGGTTGCTTCCGGCCTGCCGTAGCGTATGTTGTCCATCACCGTACCGTCGAACAGGTGCGTATCCTGCAGCACCATGCCCAGAGATTTGCGCAGGCTGTCCTTCTTAATGTTCTTGATATCGATGCCGTCGATGGTGATCTTTCCTTCATCGATGTCATAGAATCGTGTGATGAGGTTTGTGATCGTCGTCTTGCCGGCGCCCGTGGAACCGACAAACGCGATCTTTTGCCCGGGCTTGGCGTAGAGCGAGACGTTTTTCAACACGACTTTTCCCGGGACATAGCTGAATGTCACGTTATCAAAGCGCACGTCTCCCTTAACGTCCTTGAGATCCGCGGCATCCGGCACGTCTTCGACTTCCTGCACTTCGTCCATGATCTCAAACATGCGCTCAGCGCCGGCCAACGCGCTCTGTATCGTGTTGATTTGGTTACTGATCTCGTTCACCGGCCGGGAGAACTGCCTGGCATACTGTAAAAACGCGCCCAGACCGCCGATATCGAGAATCCCCACTACCGCCAACACCCCGCCGATGGCGGAGGAAAACGCGTAGTTGACGGTGTTGATGTTCTGCATCAGAGGCATCATCATGCCGGAAAATAGCTGCGCTCTTGTTGCGTTGAGGCGATGTTGCTCGTTGAGCTTCTCAAATTGCGTGCGCGCTTCGCCCTCGCGGCAAAACACTTTGACTTCGCGCTGCCCTTCCATCATTTCCTCAATGTAGCCGTTCACGGCGCCCAAGCTGCGCTGCTGTGCGGAGAAATAGTTCCGGCTTCGCTTGATGACCCAGCGGGCTACGGATAGCATCAGCGGCATGATCACAAGCGTCACCAGCGTTAAAAGCGGGCTGATGAATACCATCAGCGACAGTGTGCCCACGACCGTGATGGAACTGGAAAAGAGCTGACTGATCGCGTTATTGAGCGAGTTGGAAACGCTGTCCATGTCGTTGGTGAAACGGCTCATCAACTCCCCGTGGACGTGCGTGTCAAAGAACCGCAGCGGCAGCGCCTGTATCTTGTTGAACAGGTCTGTGCGCATGTGTCTCACCGTTTTCTGGGAAATCGAGATCATCAGCCTGTTCTGCAGATAGGTGGAGCAGACGCCCAAAACGTAGACCCCAAGCAGGAATAACAGCATCGGCAGCAAACCCACCAGATCGTGCGGGATGATATATTTGTTCAAAATCGGGCGTATCGAGTAGCTTCCTGTGAGCGAGCAAGCGGTGCTCACGATCACCAGCAGGAATACCAACAACAGCTGTGCTTTGCTCCTGCTTAAGTATCCCCATAGCCTTCTCATGGTGCCCTTCATATTCTTTGGCTTGGCAAAGGAACGGATGCCGCCCATCCGTCCGCCTCGCCCCATCGGCATGACAATGGGATCCCTGTTGCTGTTCTGCGCCATCAGTTCTTCACCTCTTCCTGTTGTGAATCGTAAATCTCTTTGTAGATGGCATTCGTTTGCATCAGACTTTGGTGGTTTCCAATGCCCTTTATTTCCCCATTGTCCAGAACGATGATCTTGTCCGCATACCGCACCGAACTGATGCGCTGCGCAATGATGAACGTGGTCGTCCCTTGCAACAGAGTATTGAACGCTTCACGTATCCGCATCTCGGTGGCGGAGTCGACGGCGCTGGTGCTGTCATCCAATATGAGGATCTTCGGCTTTTTGATCATTGCCCGGGCAATGCACATACGCTGTTTTTGCCCGCCGGAGAGCGTAACGCCTCCCTGCCCAAGCACGGTGTCATAGCCCTGTGGCATCTCCATGATGAAGTCGTGTGCCTGCGCCGCTTTGGCAGCTGCCTCGATCTCTTCCGTTGTCGCGTCCTGTTTTCCCCAAGCAATATTTTCCCGGATTGTCCCGGAAAAGAGCATGCTTCGCTGCATGACCATACCGATGCCCTGCCGAAGCTTGGTGAGGTCGTACTCCTTCACGTCGTGACCATCCACCAGTACGTGCCCCGAATCCACATCGTACAGTCTGGAAATGAGCGAGATGAGCGTCGTTTTTCCGGAGCCCGTCGATCCCACGATTGCCACGACTTCCCCCGGGTTTGCTTCAAAGCTGACGTTCTTGATCACTTCCTCGCTGGCACGCTTGTTATAAGAGAAGGCGACGTTCTTGAATTCCACCTGCCCCTTTGAAACAGACAGACCGGCGTTTGGCCCGTCCTTGATGTCCACTTCCGCGTCGAGCACCTCGATGATGCGTTTGCTGGATGCACGGGAGCGGGAGAACATCATGAATGCCTGCGACAACGCCGTTAGCGACATCATGATCTGCGTGATATAGCTGATGACCGAAATGAGCTGCCCCGTCATGAGTTGCTTTTGCACAACCATGTTGCCGCCAAACCAGATCACGAGGATAGTCGTAATGTTCATCAGCAGCATCGTGACGGGCATCGTCATGATGGTCACGTTCATTGCGCGCATGGTGGCGTTCATCAGATCCGTATTGGAAGAAAGGAACTTCTTTCTTTCATAGCCCTGCGTTACAAACGATTTGATGACCCGTACGTTCGTCAGATTCTCCTGAATATTTGCGTTGAGAAGATCCAGCTTATCCTGCATTCTGGAAAACAGCGGAAGGCCCCGGCCGATGATCAATACGATCGCGATGCTCAAAACCGGCATCGCAAACAGCAGGATGAACGCTATTCTCGTATTGATTGCAAAGGACAGTGTCATTGCCATGATGATGGTCAACGGCGCTCGGATGAGCATGCGCATGACCAGCATCGCCGTCTGCTGCAGTGTATTCACGTCGTTGGTAAGCCTTGTGATCAACGAAGCCGTTCCGAATTTGTCGATGTTTGCAAACGAGAACGTCTGTACCTTCGCAAACAGGTCCTTCCTCAGCTCGGCGCCCATGCCCTGGCTTGCCTTGGAAGCAAAATAGACGCTGCCGAAATTCGTCCCCAGCGCTACGAGCGCCAGAGCCGTCATCAGCAGACCGATCTGTACGATATATCCTACATTTTTTCCGACAATGCCGAAATCAACAATTTTCGACATCAGAACCGGCTGGACGATTTCCGCAAGCACGTCGATGATGACGAGCGTCGGCCCTATGATGGCGGGCAGCCGGTATTTCTCAAAATAGATCAGAAAACGCTTCATACACGCACCCCATGAACAATATACAGAACATACAAGTTACTCGTTTGCTTCCAGGTTGTTGCTCAGCCGCAGAAAATAGCCGGACAGACTTTGTATCTCATCCGAATTAAGGCCTTTGCACATCTTGGTGAACAGCCGGTTACTGTCTGCGCGGCAGGCTTCGGCGGCATGCCGCCCCATTTCCGTCAGCTCAATACGGTTTCGCCGAAGATCCTTGGAATCCGAAGATTTTGTAATAAAGCCGCCTTTCAATAGGCGCCGGATAGAAACGGCAACGGTCGCCTGGCTGATGGAAAGCTTCTCGGATATTTCCTTCTGCGTGCATCCGCCCGAATCCATTAAGGTATACAGGATTGGTGGCTGCCCGAAATATAAGCCGTGAGACAACAGATTGTCCCGCATGCTGCGCCGGTAGATCCGGTTTAGCTTTCGAAATCGGCTTTCAAGCAACATGATGTCCTCGTTCAATATATCACTTCCCAATATTAATTAGTCGATTAATTCTTAGTCGATTAAGTCTATGAAAACGTTTGACAATTGTCAAGAGGGTTGGGCAATTTTTGCCAAATTGAGCATGTCCTAAAATGAAGAACGTCTCAAAATGATTCTTTCCCGAAACACCAATGCATGATCGAAAAAAACGGAGTCCATTTCAATCTGTCACTCCGCTTTTGCCAATGCTGCTCTGGCCACCTCTTCTGTTATATACGTTATAGCACAAATTAGCACAAAATAGTACGAATAGTACGAATCAAAACAACGACATCAGGCTCTGCTCGTATGGTGCGCGGCAGATGCCTTTTTCAGTGATAACAGCGGTTATTAACTTGTTGTCCGTCACATCGAACGCCGGGTTGTAGCACTTCACATCCATGGGCGCCGACGGTTCCATAAAGAACATCCGCTTGATCTCCTGCGGGTCCCGAAGCTCGATTTGAATGTCCTTTCCCGTTTTGCAGTTCAGGTCGATGGTGGATGTAGGTCCCAACACGTAGAATGGAATCCCATAATGTTTGGCTAAGATGGCGACGCCACTGGTGCCTATTTTATTCGCGACGTCCCCGTTGGCAGCCACCCTGTCACAGCCCACAAAGCAGGCGTGCACCCAGCCGTTATGCATGACGATGCTCGCCATGTTGTCGCAGATGAGCGTCACATCGATGCCCGCCCGATCCAGCTCATAGGCCGTCAGCCGCGCGCCCTGCAACAAAGGCCGCGTCTCGTCGGCAAACACCTTGAAGTGCATGCCACGCTCCTTCGCTAAGAACAGCGGGCCCAGCGCCGTACCGTAACGGGAGGTTGCCAATGGCCCCGCGTTGCAGTGCGTCAAGACGCCGTCATTATCCTTGATCAGCGTGAGCCCATATTCCGAGATCGCCCGGCACATCCGCATATCCTCATCGTGTATTGCACGGCATTCCTTTTCCAAAAGACCGATGATTTCCTCTATGGATTTAGTGCTATTGGAGAGGACTACCTTCTCCATGCGACCGATCGCCCAGCTCAGGTTCACCGCCGTCGGCCGGGAGGAATTCAAATACCGCCCCATCTCCCGGAAATTGTCGGCAAAGGAATCGTATGTGTCCGCCTTTATCTGCCTTGCAAGGCAATACATCGCATACCCGGCACAGATGCCGATCGCGGGCGCGCCGCGCACCTGAAGCTTGCGTATGGCCTCAAACATCTGTTCCGCCGTCTTCAATGTGACGTATTCCACGCTGTTCGGAAGTCGCGTCTGGTCGAGGATAACGATGGCACTCCCGTCATCGCTGAGCCGTATATTTTCCATTTGATCGCAGGTTGTCATGGCTGCCCCCATACTTCTATTTTATTTCATCTCATCAGCAATTGCCGATGAAGACATATTGCAGCGATTGTCTAGCTATTTCAGATAGCCTATGAATGGTATTAACAGGCGTCATGTTCTTGTCCGTCATCCTGTAACGCGGGAAAAACCGCGTCAGGTGCAGCGGGATATCCTCCCTTACGGATGCCAACCACCGGGACAGGTCCCGGATCTCCTCTTCGCTGTCATTCTCACCGGGAATGACGAGCGTTGTCACTTCCACATGACACTTTTCCGCAGCCAATGCAATTGACCGCTTGACCGTTTCAAGGTCACCTGATATTCCCTTATAGAATTTGTCCGAAAATGCTTTCAAATCGATGTTCATTGCGTCGATGTGCGGCAAAAGTGCCCGCAGCGGCTCTTCACAAATGTAGCCATTGGTGACGACCACGTTTTTCAGGCCGTTGTCATGTGCCATCTTGGCACAATCCCGCACGTATTCGTAGCCAATGAGCGGCTCGTTGTAGGTATAGGCGATGCCGATGTTACCCTCCCCTTTGGTCGAGACCGCCAGTTCGATCAGTGCTTTTGGCATTACCGTTCGTACCGCAGCGCTTTTATTGTCCGACATGGAAATATCGAAATTCTGGCAGAATGGGCAGCGTAGGTTACAGCCAAAACTGCCTACCGAAAGGATATAGCTATGGGGGTAAAACCGGTACAGCGGCTTCTTCTCTATCGGATCCAGCGCAATCGAAGTGATCTTTGCATAGTTGATCGCGGTAACGGAGTCTTCAACATTGCTTCTGGCGCGGCAGAAACCGATATCGCCCTCATCCAATTGGCAATGGTGCGGGCATATATTGCAGATAAGTATGCTCATGTGTGTCTGACCACCTCAAAGCGCTCCATCGAATACGACTCATCCGGGGAAATGTTTCCCTTTTGCAGCGCGATCTGAACCTGCTGCTGCGGTGTATCCACGCCCTCCAGATTTGGCAGAAGCAACCCGAGCCGCCCACGGGAACGGACGATGACGCCGTATTTTTTGACATCGAGTTCATCGATGGATTTGATAGGCACCGGCATCATCAGCACATCGACGTTGTATACGAGCTTTGGCAGTTCCTCCACGCGGACCGGAGAGAACCTTGGATCCTCGGTGGCGGCACTGACGGCCATTCGGATGATCTCGTCCGCAATGCACTCGGTCGTAGGTGTTATCGTTCCGATGCATCCCCGAAGGTTCCCGTCCTTTTTGAGCGATACAAATACCCCCGCCCTGTTCTTTATCATCGGATCGGGAAGTCCCGTCGGCCTTTTGATGCGTGTTTGCGTCAGGATATAGTGCTCCAAAGACCGCCTTGCAAGGCGTACAAATTCATCCTCGTCCTCTTTGCGTTTTTTCAGCTTTTCCTGCTCTTCCTTTTCATAAACAGCGTCAAACCGCCTTGCATCATCCGTACCTTCGATGGAATAACAAGCAATCGCATACCCCACGCCAAACGGCCCTTCATAGCTCAACAACTCCGGCTTGACAAAAAGCCCATCCAGCACGCCAGCCATGACGGCAAAGGAACGCAGGCCACATTCGGCTGCTGCTTCAAGGAATTCCTCATCAAAGCGAAGGAACTGCAAAAAGTCCCCGCTCGCCATCGCGTCTGTCACCTTCTTGTCGAATTCGGGGCCTTCCGGCGCATACCCGTAGGGGCCGTCCTCTTTGAGCTTGTGGGACAAATCTCCGCTGGCGATGAATACGATGCGCTTATCGGTCTGTTGTGCTGCCTGCTGGATGCATTTTCCAAAGTGATAGTGCGTGATGAGCGGAAGACCTGAAAGGCCTATTCGCACCAGTGTATAGTCGGAATAGACCTGATTGACAAACATAAGAGGCACAAGCGTGCCATGGTCGAGAGCCCTATCGCGCTCGCCCAACGTTCCTGCGGGAATCTCTTGTGCACCGGCGATCTGTGATATGCTCTTTGCGAACTCGTCATCGTAGCAAAGTTTCAAACCGGCCTCGCCGGCGCCGAAGGCCCGTAAATCCCCTTTTGCACCCGTCCCGGGGGATATATGAAAGTAATCCGCATACATCACACAGTGTGGTGAAGTCAACACGATCGTATCCGGCTTCAAGTCCGCGATACGCCTTGAGATTACCCCGAATGCATCAATGGTCTTTTGAATTTCCCTTTCCTGCCCCCGGCCGACCTGGGCTACCGCCAGTGGCGGGTGCGGCACGATGAAGGCGCCTAAAAGCATATCTCTTCACTCCTTCTCGATGGAATCCCGTGCCAATACTTTGCCAATCCCAACCTCACTCTATCCGGGTGAAAAGCTCTTCTACGCGCGTATCATGTGTTCTTCTGGAGGCGACGGGGCATCTTTCGCTTTCTAACGGTTTTATGCTGGTAATTTTCCGAAAGCACGCTGATATTCCCATCGACCTCCAGCACGGCCAGGTCCACGTCCTTTACGTTGAACACGCCGTGCTCGCGCACTGCCTCTTCCAGCTCTTCCATGCTCATCTTTACTCTTTTTAGATTTCTCTGATTGACTGTTCCACTGTAGATAAGAAGCATTTCACTTCCCTGTATGAATTTGCTTAGCTTTCTGGAGCGGAACATGAGGTCCTTGAGCAAGAAGTTGATGACGAACAGCGTTCCAGCTGCCACAAGTCCCCCAACAAGCGACGTGTTGGGGCCTACCATCGCATTTTGCACCGCGTTGCTTATCAAAAGAATAAACACGAGGTCGATCACCGAAAGCTGGCTCAATTCCTTTCGCCCGGTGATGCGTATGGCAAGTACGATGAAGACATACACACACAGCGAGCTGAACGCTATATTGAGATATTCGTTGGAAAACATGTGCAGCCTCCCTTATGCGGACGCTTTTTCATAAGACAAAACAGCGTTGTCCTTGTCATCATTATACAACAGGATTGGAAAATCACACCATCCACAACGCTGATACCACCCGCAAACAAATCCGTGTCATTCAAGTATTGCATGTGGTAAATTGGCATTGTATCATCAAATGGGAGACATCGGGCACTTCTGCCTATTCCCAAGAAATCCACCTGAAGCGGAACATCATCACACCCCTTTTACGCCACGATAAAACAACCACATAACAGGAGGACGACACATGGAAATGAAGGGCATCATCGCCTATCCAAACGGCGATCTGCAACTGGAAACCGTACCCGTTCCCACGCTGGGCAACAATCCCTATGCACCACACGACGTGCTTTGTGAGGTCGAGTACTGCGGCATTTGCGGCAGCGATATCCACCGCTGGAAAGCCGACAAAACGGGCGTTAAGACCTCTCCACGCAAGGTCGTGGTAGGACATGAGATTGTAAGCGTTGTCAAAGAAGTAGGCCCTTCGGTAACAAGGGTGAAGCCGGGAGACAGGGTCGTCCATGAAATCGTAACGTTCTATTGCGGACGCTGCCCCAACTGTCTGGAGGGAAAATTCAACATCTGCAATACCATCGCGCCGATGGAAGGCCGGGCGCATTTTGTGACGGGTGGTGGGTTCGCAAAGTACACCGTCTGGCCGGAATTCCAGCTTCATAAGCTAACGGAGAGCATAAACCCGAAATCGGCCGTGCTCATGGAGCCGACGGCAGGCTCGGTGCACAGCATCATCACGCGCATGAACATCAAGGCGGGAGAATCTATTGCCATTCTTGGCCCGGGCGCTCGCGGCATCCTGATGATGCAGGTCTGCAAGGCAGTCGGCGCAGGTCCGATCATTATGACCGGGCTTACGCGTGACGAACCGACGCGTCTTGCGATGGCCAAAGAGTTGGGCTGCGATTATATCATCAACGCTGAAAAAGAAGATGTGAGAAAAAGGGTTGCCGAAATCACAGGCGGCCTCGGGGTGGATGTGGTATTGGAGAACACGGGGGCGGTTGAACCCATCGATGAATCTCTGGACATCGTGCGCAAGGGCGGCCGGGTCATGTGGGCAGGCGGCGGCATCCGCGGCGGCATCGTAGCGCCGGTGGACACCTATAAGATCATCGTAAAGGAATTGGACGTCAGAGGCGAGATTTCCCAGATCCCCTACGACTGGACGACGGCGATCAAGCTCGTGCAGAGCGGCGCAGTAAAGCTCGATCCACTGGTAACGCACACCTACAGCCTTGAGGATTGGGAACAGGGATTCGATCTTGCGGCGACGAGCGCCGAATGTTTGCGCGTCGCCATAGAACTGTAATCACTCATTGAATATATAATCTGCTCTGTGAAGAGCGAAAGGAGTTCTACATGGACGCCGTTGACGAATTACTTGAAGGTATACCGGTTCCAAAAGTGATGAAGGTCATTCAGACATTTGACCGGACAAAACTTGAAGATGTCGAGGGAACGCTCGTCGATCAGATACAATCCAACAGAGGGTTTCAATCCATACTGCCCGGCATGAGAATCGCGGTCGGCGTGGGCAGCCGCGGCATCACAAACCTGCCGCTGTGCGTAAAGATTATCATAGCAAAACTTCGGGAAAAGGGTGCGGATCCGTTCATTGTGCCCGCGATGGGCAGCCATGGCGGCGCCAACGCACAGGGCCAGAAGAGCATGCTCATCGGCATGGGCATCACGGAGGAATACGTAGGCGCTCCGATCCGCTCTTCCATGGAAACGGTACAACTGGCGGAAACGGTAAACGGGCTTCCGGTGGTCATAGACAAATATGCAAACGAAGCGGACGGCATCGTGATCATCAACCGCATCAAGCCACATGTGGCATTCCGCGGGCCGTATGAGAGCGGTCTTATGAAGATGCTTACCATCGGCCTTGGCAAACAGCACGGAGCGGATATCTGCCATGAGTTGGGCTTTGGCAAAATGGCGGTAAACATCCCCGAAATCGCGAAGGTAATGATCGAGATGAAGAACATTCTCTTCGCGGTGGGTTTGGTGGAAAACGCCTATCATGAAACGCACACCCTTGTGGTGCTCAACAAGGATGAGATCGCAGACCGAGAAATTGGGCTTCAGGAACTGTCCAAAAGCCTGTGCCCGCGGATTCAGTTCGATCAACTGGACGTGCTGATCATGGATGAAATGGGCAAGGATATCAGCGGAACGGGCTTTGATACGGGCGTCGTAGGGCGCTATCATACGCCGTTCATTTCCGGTGGACCGAATATCTCCAAAATGGGCATCCTCGATCTGACGGAGCGATCCCACGGTAACGCGAACGGCGTCGGAATCGTCGATTTTACGACGAAGCGGTTGTTTGACAAGTTCCTGCCCGATCAGACCTATCCGAACGCGTTGACCTCCACCGTACCGCTCTCCGTTAAGATGCCGATGGTTTTGAAAAATGACCTGCAGGTGTTCCAGGCTGCCATCAAGACCTGCAACATCCTGGATAAGACGAAGGTACGCCTTGTTCGGATCAAAAACACCGTAAAGCTGGATGTCATTGAAGTCAGCGAATCGCTCAAAGAGGAGGTTCTTGCCTCCCCTTACCTCGAACTCGCTTCAGAACCGTATGAATTGGCATTCAACGAGGATGGGAATTTGCTGTAAAACCCAAATCAAGTGCTCCAGATCTTGAAATGACAAGCAACAAGGAAAAGGAAAGCGGCGTAATAGCCGCTTCTCTTTTGCAGTTACTTGATTGTGACTTTACTTTATACATTTGAAGATTGAGCATCGATCAGGTTGAGCTTCAGCTGCGCGCCTTCTTTTTGCAATCGGAGGCTTTTTCCTTTTCATGCGATTATCTAGCTCCTAAAAGGTAGCTGAGCAAATAATATAAATTGTCATTCGCCGTTTTCATTTGTCCCCATATTTTGGAGAAATTCGATATATAATTATATACAAACCATATCCGTGCTTTCTGTCATTGAGCTTTGAACTTTACAATGTCAATCGGTATAGCGCTACCCAAACCACATATTGGTCAGATAGCATTAAGGAAAGGATGATGTATATGAAGATTTGTATCGTATCCGGCAATCCCAAGACGGAAGGCCTCTGCCATTCCATTATAGAAGCAGCCAAAGCAGGCATTTTGGAAGCGGGAGCCGAAGTCGATGAGCTCAGACTAAGCGAGTATGAAATGGGACATTGCCGGGTCTGCGGAAACGGATGGGGGACCTGCAGGACGGACAGCTACTGCACTTTCGGATCGGACGGTTTTGACCAAGCGCGGGAGCGCTTAGGCAACTGTGATGCCGCCATTTTGGCAACGCCTGTCTATTGCGGAGAGTGCTCAGATTCACTCAAAGCGTTCCTTGACCGCATCCGCCGATGTGACATCTTCAAGCAGGGCGTGTTATTTGAAAAACAAACCCTACTGATCGCCTCGGCAGGTGGCTCCGGCAGAGGGCTTCTCACCTGCTTTGAGCAGATGGAGCGTTTTTGCCGCAACACGGGTGCTATTGTGTTCGATTACATCGGCGTCAACCGATGGAACGGAGACTACAAAAAGGAGGTAGCCAAAGCCGCGGCTTACGCTCTTGCCAGCGGACGCAAAAATGGAGAAACCGTTCGTTAACAAAAAAAATCGAGCCGGATGGCCAGCTGCCATCCGGCTTTTTGCTTATCAAGATAGATTTAAATTGCTGTCTATTTATGGATGAATTTGTTGATATAGATATATAAGTTTGTATATGTTACTATGCTGACAGACGCTGCTAGGATGCCTGCCATCGGGCAAAAAGGCATCCCGGATGAGATGGAATTGAGGGGAGTACCATTCCAAAAAAGATCATACTCGGTTATGTGCTGTTTTTCTCGGTGCTCATGGCTCTTTTCTTCGGCAACAGGCTTTATCTGCTGCAAGGTTCCTATTCCCAAAAATTCCACGGTTCGGATGGCATGGCGCTTGTCAGCAAGATACAGGGCAAGGATTTTCTGGTCTATAACAGGAACGGCTCGTTTCAAAAGATGTTCGTTGCAGGCGTAAACATCGGCGCCGCAAAGCCAGGAAGTTATCCCGGAGAATTCGCCGTGACAAAGCAGGAATACCTCAGGTGGTTCCAATATATAAGCTCCATGAACGCCAACACCATCCGCGTTTACACGCTGCAGATGCCGTTGTTCTACGATGCACTCAAGGAATTCAACGCCACAGCCAAAAATCCGCTGTATCTCATGCAGGGTGTCTATCTCAACGAAGCGGATATCGCACAGTATGAAGACGCCTATGCCGAAAACGCCAAGATAGCCAAAAACTTCAATGCCGATATCCAGCGTGCTGTCGACGTCATCCACGGCAAAGCCGACATACCCAAAGCAGCCGGTAACGCCGGCGGGGTTTACCGCTCAGACGTTTCTCAATACGTCATCGGATGGATTCTCGGGATTGAGTGGGACCCGCAGTTTGTGACCACAACCAACATCAGCAATCCCACCAGCAACAGTTATGACGGCCGATTCGTCGCAACACGCGACGCTTCACCTTTTGAAGCGTTTTTGGCGCAGGCGGCGGATACGGCCATCGCCTATGAAACACAGCAGTATCAGGAACAACGGCCGGTTTCCCTGTGTAACTGGGTGACGACCGACCCGATCACGCATCCCAACGAACCCAATCCAAAAGAGGACATGGTAAGCGTCGATGCGGAGCACATTGTGGCAAAGAGCGGGTTCGAAGCCGGATTCTTCGCATCCTACCACATCTATCCCTATTATCCCGACATGTTCAGCTATGAGCTTAAATACCTGCAAAACGGGAACAAGAACACCTACGACGCCTATTTGAAGGAGCTCAACGCGTATCATAGCATGCCTGTTATGGTGGCAGAGGTAGGCATTCCTGCGTCGCGGGGCATCACGCACAAAAACGCATTGACGGGATTCAACCAGGGGAACATCGAGGAGTCAGAGCAGGGCCGGATGCTTACTTCACTGATTGGTGATATAAAAAGCGAAGGCTGCATGGGCGCGTTGATCTTCTCCTGGGATGACGAGTGGTTCAAAACCACCTGGAACACGATGGATCTGGACCTTGCAGACAGCCGCGCGTATTGGCTGAACTACCAGACGAGCGAACAGAGCTTCGGGCTTCTGGCCTTTGATCCCGGCAACAAGTCAACCGCCGCGACGGTCGACACAAACACATCCGAATGGAGCGAAAGAGATCTTGTGGCGCAGAACGGCGCAACAAAGCTATATGCGAAATCGGACGAGGAATTCCTCTATCTTAAGGTAAATGTCGTCGATTTTGAGCACGATACGCTGTATATCCCCATCGATACCATCGCAAACCAGGGCAACACCGCCTATTTCGGTACAAAGCTGAATATGGGCGCGGACTTCATGCTCGTACTCTCGGGTAAAGACAGCAGCACCCTTTTGGTCGACCCCTATTACGACGTCACCTATTATGAATACGCAGTTACCAAGACTCTGCTGCAACGGAGTCCGCAAACCGAAAAGATCGATACCGGCAACTTCGTGCCCATCACGCAGGTCTTATCCCGTCAGCTGCTGCTGCCGCAGACAGGACAGTTAGTTCCGTTTTCCACGTTTGATACCGGAAAATTGAAATACGGCAACGCCAACCCCAATTCCAGTGACTACAATTCCCTTTCCGATTTCTGCTATGGCAACGGCTGCGTAGAGATACGCATACCTTGGCTGCTGCTCAATGTCATGGACCCGGCCGGCAAGAAGATTATCGGAAACATGTACCAAAACAATGGGATACAGGCGCAGGATGTGGACAACTTCACCTTTGGCATCGCATCCAAAGACGGCGCCGTTACCACCGGTTTGTATACCTGGCAGAAATGGAAAGAGCCGACCTATCACGAGCGGCTGAAGAAGTCCTATTACATCATCAAAGATTACTACGCAACCCTTGAATCCGCGCATATTACAAAGCGCACAGGCTTTGAGCTCTTCTGGGCGAAATGGAATCAGACAGCCTTTTCCAACATCGCCACCTGGTTCCCGATCCAACCTGTCTTAAATTATATGATCGCATTTTTGCTCTCCGTCATCGTCTATCTCGTTTTGGCGCTCCTATACATCCATACGCTCTCGGCGATACGGGAGCGCAGAAAACTGCGGCTGAAGCAAAGCGTTCAAGCATACGTTCAAGCAATGAAGGCACCGGGTAGGGTTCTTGTCCCTGTAAAACTGAACAAGCTGTTCTCGCGTAGCGGGCTTACAATCTTGGGCGATCTTTTCACACAAAGCGATAAAGCATACAAGCAATCGCTGCGCAATCTCGTGCTTTCCGGCGGGGAAGCAAAAA
>CAZHNN010000032.1:0-16172 GCA_964533965.1 uncultured Clostridia bacterium
CGCATATTTGTGTAAATCATCAAACAAACAAATGACTTACATAAATATGCGAGTTCAATCGTGCTTCGAGATACGGTACCAGAATAGCGGTAAGAAACCGTATTGTCAATAGGGACTTATTGTTAAATGAGGGCGCTGGTGGCACAAAGCGTTAAAAAACGTGCCGGAGGCACGTTTTTAGCGAAGTGGAAATGGCTATGATGCAAGAGGATTGCGCCGTTGCGCTATGACTTCTTCACAACGGGAAGCCAGACTTCGCTCTTGTAATCCGGCGATTGCAGATCGCCCTCATAATACACTTCCATGTCCGGCGCATCCGCATAATCGTAGCCTGAATTCGGCAGCCACTGAGAGACGATGCGCTGCTGCAGTTCCTGGATCGCTTTTGGCATAGCGCCGGTGCAGGGAAATATTGCCCATGCCCCTTTTGGAACGCTGTATGAAACCATGCCGTCTGGTGCCTCTTTGTCGGTTGCGACTGCGATATAATAGTCAAAATCCTTCCCGTCCATGCTGTTGCACACGCCGAGCAAGCCGAATGGTTCGCCGGTGTTCAGCGCAAGGATATCCGGAATGATGCCGCTGACCGTTGTTTCCTGCCAGAACTGTGGCACCTTGATAAAATTGTCCTCGGTGTTCATCGGAAAATGCCGCTTCACACCGACGATGGTAAAAGCATCCTTGTCTACAATGCGATACTCCATTTCAACATCTCCTTTGATCGATACTTGGAAGGTGATCCGCGGATATGCCCGAAGCGATACGCCCCGTTGCCGCGCCTGCGACGGGTTGACGCCATGGATTCCCGCAAATGCTCGGTTGAACGCCGTCGGCGACTCGTAGCCGAACTGCATCGCCAGGTCAATCACCTTCGCATCGCTCTGCTGTAGCAAAAACGCCGCCTGTGTCATCTTTCTTCGGCGGATGTATTCCGAGAGCGGTATACCGGCGATATAGGAGAACATCCGCTGAAAATGGAAGGTAGAACAGCATGCGATTTTGGCTGCCTGTTCGTAGCTTAACTCTTCGGTCAGATGCTCTTCAATGTAGGTGATGGCGCCGTTCAATCGTTCGAGCCACTGCATTTTTTCACCCCACAATCAAAGGGTATCACAGCCATTATACGGCATCCTCTCTTTTGGTGCACAAAAATGGGCGGTTAAGATCTGACCGAGATAAAAAAGACTCTCCCGCACCTTTTTGGGTAGGAGAGACTTTTTGCCTATTAGCAATAAGTGTTTCAATCACCGGGACATATTTAGCGGCAGCGTTTATCGTTTACTGAACACCCCGTCAAAGAAATCCAGAACAAGGTCCTTCATCTTTTTCTGATAGAACTCGATGCTTGCATGACCTGCGTTTTGAATGCGGTACATGGTAACGGGGGTGCCCTGTTGTTCAAGTGCTTCATAGAGCAAATGGCTTTGCGCAATCGGTACGGTCTTGTCGGCGGTGCCGTGCATGATGCAAAACGGCGGTGCGTCTTGATTGAGATAGGTCAGCGGATTGGCGTGTTTTACGAGAACGGGATTCTTCAAAGGATCGCCGCCCAGAAGGATGGAGATGACATCGGGCGGTATGGGTTCCGTCCGCTTTGCGATCTCTTCTTTATACATCTGCTGCAATTGTTCCGTCATCAAAGCCAAATCACAGGGAGGATACCAACAGCAGACGGCCTGCGCCGCGCTGCTGTGGTCGAGGTATTCCCCCTTGTCGAACTCACGCGTATTTCCTGTGGTGCCGATCAAGGCTGCATAGTGGCCGCCCGCCGATTCACCCAGGATACCGATGCGGCCAGTATCAACATTCAATTCTTCGGCGTGGGCACGGATATAGCGGATGCAGGCTTTGATATCGACCAAACCTGCGGGAAACCGGCTTTCGCCCGCCAATCTGTATTCCACTGCCGCCACGACATAGCCCGCTTCGGCAAACTCGATTAGTTCCGGCAGATGGGAATTGAAATCCTGCGTCACCCAACCACCGCCGCCGATCCAGAGGATGGTGGGATACTTGATGCCCGTACCTGTCCGGTGGCGGATTATGGTCGTCTTCATATCGCGCATCGTGGAGCCGGACCCGTATGTCAAAGCGCGGCCATAGGTCACATTGTCGTCCAGATAAAGCCTTTCCCGCTTTATTTCGATAGAAATATCATGGATCAAACGAATCAACTCCCATGTTTATTTGCTTACATCAAACGTACGATGAAACCGTAACGCTTGTCAAATCATTTCCGGCTATTTGGCAAGAAAATCGCATGGTGCGTTTTCTACTCGCGCATGGTTTTCTCTTCGACCGTTACTTCCACCTTATCACCTTTCGCCAATGACGCCAGAATCTCCGCTTGGTTTTTGAGCATATTGTCGAGCTTGATGTGCAGGTCCTGTATGATGATTTCGGCTTTCAGGTTCACCTTAAAGTCGTTTTCCATCCGCTGACGGTCCTTCTGCTCCTGACGGTTCTGGCTCATCATAATCAGCGGCGCCTGAATCGCGGCGATGGTGGACAGGGCCAGATTGAGCAGGATGAACGGGAAAGGGTCGAAGGCGCGGATTGCCAGAATTAAGTTTATTACAACCCAGATTACAAACACAACACAGAAACTGATGATGAATTTCCAGCTGCCCACAAACTGCGCGACATTGTCCGCCGCCCGCTGTCCGAATGTCGTTTTCTCATACTCTGCATTCGGGTTTAAGGCCATCGTTTTCTCCAGCAGCTGATGGATAAGCTCCTCGTCGAACTCCAGCTCGTTGTCCACGTCTTCGATGATCGTTTGAACGATCTCGCGTTTTGATAGCCGCTCCATATCATATCCTCCTGTTCGTTTATGCGTATAACACAAAACCACCGCACGCAGTGGTGCGGTGGTTCCAGATGGTTCCTTGGTGGAGGTAAGCGGATTCGAACCGCTGACCTCTACGATGCGAACGTAGCGCTCTACCAACTGAGCCATACCCCCGTGCAGGAACGAACGTAATTATACAGCCTGGGAAGCGAGAAATCAATACCCATTTGCAAGATACAATTGAAGCAAGGGTTCTGTGCTTTGGTGAATGAAATCAAAAATAGATACCATTTATATTTGAAGAAATTATTTTGTTATAATGCAAATTAGTGTAACCTTTTTGTACTGTCATCCGTTTATGAACTGAGAGGGGGAAGGGGATGCATTCCGATGTACTCGATACGCTCTACCGAAAGTACTATAACGCAACCTATCTGTATACTCTATCCCTCTGTAAGAACCATGAGTTGGCTGAAGACATTACGAGCGACGCGTTTGTAAAGGCGTTTCTAACAATTGACGACGGAAAAAGGGATTTTCAATTCTGGTTGTTTTCAGTTTGCAAGCACCTATTCATCGATCACTTACGAAAGAACAAGAAAAAAACTTTCATTGTATTTGATGAAAGTACTTTCGCTTCATTTGAAACGAATGTGGAAGCGAGTATTCTTCAAAAGGAACGTGATCGTCTGATCTATCAAACAATACTGGAACTTAAAGCAAATTATCGGGAAGCGCTGGTGCTGCATTACTTTGCAGGCATACAGGTGAAGGAAATCGCGATTTTGATTGGTATATCGTTATCCAACACCAAAGTTATGCTGCACAGGGCACGCTTGAACCTGAAACGGAGACTGGAGGAAAAAGGGTATGAATTTTAAAGAAGTGTTTGAAAAATTTCAAAGGAATGAAGCAAGTCCGGAAGAAGCGGAGTATGTTATTAAGGAGATTGAGACTGTTGACTTAATAATACATTATCTTGACGAGCGGGCGGAAGCCATGTTTAAATCTTTGCCTGCGATTGAGAGCCAAAGGGAAATCAGAGCAGTCAAAAAGAGGCTCAGGCGACGGAGTGTTGTTCTTGTTGCCACAGCGGTAGCGATTGTGATATGCGCCGCCCTTTTGTTTGAATGGGTCGGAAAGCCGCTGTTGAATAAAGGGTATTACAATCCGCTGAAAGTGGCATATTCCGAAACCGAAGGTAATGTTACCACCGATTATCATGAATTTGATGTTTGCATGGATGCGTTTACGGAATTGCACTTTCCAGGGAAACATCTTACAGCAATGGCTAACATTGAAAATGTAGATATAGGGAAATACAGCATTACAATTTTCCGCCAGGATAATTTCACAGGCGATTTGGAATATTTATCAGCTTCAATAAACAAGAATGTATTCACGGCTCCTCTTGATTTTTGGGCCTATCCATATGATAGTAGCTTTGTATATGGCACATATGGCTTTGTCAATATCGAGGAAGCTAAAGAGGTATTTGAATACTCGAAAGCCTACTTGAAGGAATTGCCCGATTATCTGAAAATCAAAGCATACGTATCCTTCAACCGCGACATTTCGATGGATGAATTGATCGATTTGGCAGGTAAATCTGGCATTTACTTTGAATGGGCTGGTATACGGAATGCTCCGCTTGACCACGAGTCGCCGAACGCGACTATAAACGTTCAAAGACTGCCCCTCATTGGCTTTGAGCCCAACAAAGGCGGGTTTTATTATGGATGGAATAACGACAAATATCCAAACTTTATGCTAACGGAAGATTCGCCGACCGCTGACCAGTATGAATCCCATTTTAAAAGCATGCTGAGGTTTCAATTGGACCACTCGGATTTTCTGAATACATTCGCAAACTATTTTCAAGGATACCAAAAGTATTATCAGTCCGTGCTTGACTATGTGAATGAAAACGGAGTGAAATCGTACGGTGTGCTTGTCTATGGAAGCCCCAAGGATATTCTGGATCTGGCAAAAGTGAATTATGTTTGCGACATTAAAATCGATGATATCGATTTTTACAAATGAGATATAGCCTATCCGTGAGATAATCTCCGTAGGGCTGCTCGCTCGTTTCGATCAGCTTAAAAAGCGCTTATTATAAAGCCTAAATTCCTTGAAATCAATACCTATCTGCATGCGGATTTGATGTTATAATATCATTTTGAGGAGGTGCAATCATGAACAAATCGATTTGGACGCCTTTGTTCATTGCCAAGAGCGCGCTGATCGCAGCGCTTTATGTGGCAGTAACAGGGCTGTGGGCACCGTTAAGCTTTATTAATACGCAGGTTCGCATTGCGGACGCGCTTGTTGTTTTGGCATTGTATACCATGGCTGCCGTGCCGGGACTTACGGTTGGTTGCTTTATCGCGAACATTCTCTGGAGTCCGTTTGGCTTTTGGGATTGTGTAATAGGACCGCTGGCGACGTTTATCGGCGTGGCATTGGCTTATATGTTACGAAAGAACAGGCCGGTGGCTCTTTTTCCCACCGTTGTTTCGAATTCTCTGTTGGTGCCGCTGGTGTTTTTAACGGCAGGACAAGCCGGATATCTTCTGAACGTTCTCTGGATCGCCGTAAGCCAGCTCATCGCGTGCTATGCCATTGGTTGGCCGCTCAGTAAGGTAGTGGATAAATACGGACTGAAGTTCATCAAGAGCGGGGGAGAAGCATGACGGATATCGATATTGCACGCAGCATAACCCCACAGCCAATTGTTCAGGTTGCACAGACGGCAGGGCTGTTGGATGAGGAATTGAACCTGTACGGGAGCCTCAAAGCCAAGGTGACGGAGGCTGCATACCGCCGCGTGGCAAATTATCCCGACGGCAAGTTGGTGTTGGTGACCGCCATTACGCCCACGCCTGCGGGCGAGGGCAAGACCACCGTCTCCATCGGTCTGGCGGACGGGCTGCGACAGCTTGGCGTTAAATCCATGCTGGCGTTGCGTGAGCCTTCGATGGGTCCGGTGTTCGGTGTCAAGGGCGGTGCCACAGGCGGCGGATACGCACAGGTGGTGCCGATGGAGGACATCAACCTGCATTTTACCGGAGACATGCACGCCATCGGCGCTGCCAACAACCTTTTGGCCGCGCTGGTGGACAACCATATTTTCCAAGGCAATGCGCTGAAAATAAAACAGGTCGTGTGGCGGCGCTGCATGGACATGAACGACAGGCAGCTTCGCAACATCCAAAGCGGGCTTGGCACAAAGTATGACGGTGTGCCGCGCGAGGACGGGTTTGACATCACTGCCGCAAGCGAAGTGATGGCGACGCTGTGCCTTTCCAAGGATATCGAGGACCTTTATAAAAACCTTTCCCGCCTGATCGTGGGCTACGATGAATGCGGGCAGCCCGTTCGGGCCGAGCAGCTTGGCGCCGTTGGCGCTATGACAGCGCTTTTGAAGGATGCAATGCTGCCCAATCTGGTGCAGACGCTCGAAGGTACCCCGGCTTTCATACACGGTGGCCCGTTTGCGAACATCGCACACGGCTGCTCCTCGCTTGTCGCCACCAAACTCTCGCGCAAACTGGCGGACTACACCATCACCGAGGCGGGTTTTGGCGCCGATCTTGGCGCGGAGAAATTCCTTGATATCAAATGCCGCAAGGCGGGCATTTGGCCGGATGCATGTGTGTTGGTGGCTACCGTGCGGGCGCTGAAATTCCATGGAGGCGTGGAGAGGGCGGATCTGAGCAAGCCAAATGTCGTTGCGCTCGGAAGGGGTCTTGAGAACCTGAGCGCGCATGTGGAGAACCTGAAACACAATTTTTCGTTGCCGACGGTAGTCGCGATCAACCGCTTTACTTCGGACAGCGAGGAGGAGATCGCACTCGTACGGCAGCATTGCGATAGCCTTGGCGTGCGCTCCGTTATTACGGAGGTATGGGCCAACGGCGGAAAGGGCGCTATATCGCTTGCACAAGCAGTCATGGAATCTACGCGTCTTAGCGATGGCAAGCAACATCTGCTCTATGACGCTGCGCTGCCGATCGAAGACAAGATAAGGACGATCGCCACGCGCATCTATGGGGCAAAGGATGTCATATTTACGGAGGCTGCCAGGCAGCAGCTGCTGGCGCTTACGGAGCTTGGCATGGGCAACTGGCCTGTTTGCATGGCCAAAACGCAGATGTCCCTGTCCGATAACCCGAAGGTGAAGGGGAGGCCTAAGGATTTCAACCTGACCGTGCGGCAATTGCGCGCATCCGCGGGCGCGGGCTTCGTGGTGGCGCTCACCGGAACCATCGTCACGATGCCGGGCCTGCCGCCAAGAACGGCGGCGGAAGACATCTGCATCCGCGACGGCCAGATTGACGGGATCTTTTAAAAGTAAAACAGCAATTAAAAATCGCTGACGCTCCGCATGCAGGCATGCGGAGCGTTTTTTCGGCCAAAACATTAACATTTTGTCTATACAAATGCCATGCATTCACGCTATTATAGTGCGGTATGTCAAAGAGCATCATAGCACGCATCCCCAATGATTGCCCAATATTGGGAATGATGCTACAATGTATTTACGTATGCTCTGGCATATAGAGGAGGAAAGCGCATGTCGCTTATATCACGTTTATTGACGAGCAATCCGCTCAAACCAATAGAGAAAATTGCAGATCAGATCGAAGCCCTGGAGCCCAAAATGAAGGCGCTGTCTGACGGTGAGCTTCGGGATAAGACCTCTGAATTCAAAAAGCGCCTGGAGGAAGGCGAAGCGTTGGATGAGCTTTTGCCCGAAGCGTTTGCGGTCGTTCGGGAAGCAAGCATCAGGACCACTGGCATGCGGCACTTCCGCGTGCAGCTCATCGGCGGCGTGGTGCTCCATCAGGGACGCATCAGTGAAATGAAGACAGGCGAAGGTAAAACGCTGGTTGCAACGCTTCCGGCGTACCTGAACGCACTTTCCGGCAAGGGCGTTCACATTGTAACTGTCAATGATTACCTGGCCAAACGCGACAGCGAGTGGATGGGCAAGATATATAAGTTCCTGGGCATGACGGTAGGGCTCATCGTGCACGACATGGAAGCAGACGAAAGGCGAATTAGCTACGCCTGTGATATCACATATGGCACCAACAACGAATATGGCTTTGACTACCTTAGGGACAACATGGTCATCTTCCGCGAACAGATGGTGCAGAGGTCCCTGAATTACGCGATCGTCGACGAAGTGGATTCCATTTTGATCGACGAAGCCCGCACACCGTTGATCATCTCCGGTCAGGGCGAGAAATCCACCGACCTATATACGCAGGCAAACCGCTTTGTCGTTCGCCTCAAAGAGGAAGACGACTATGTTAAGGATGAGAAGAAGCGTGTTGTGACGCTCACCGAGGATGGCGTTAAAAAGGCGGAGGCTGCTTTTAACATCACAAACCTCTCGGATGTTGATAATACGGAATTAAACCACCACCTCAACCAGGCGCTACGCGCAAACGTGCTCTTCAAACGGGACGTGGATTATGTTGTTCAAAACGGGCAGGTCATCATCGTCGATGAATTCACGGGACGTTTGATGATCGGCCGCCGCTACAGCGAAGGCCTGCACCAGGCAATTGAGGCCAAGGAAGGCGTCAAGGTAGCGCATGAGAGCAAGACGCTTGCCACCATCACCTTCCAGAACTATTTCCGCATGTACGATAAGCTGGCCGGCATGACCGGTACGGCAAAAACAGAAGAAGAGGAATTCCGCGGCATTTATAGCCTTGACGTCGTGGAGATTCCCACACATATGCCCATGATCCGCAAGGATGAGAACGATGTGGTATTCTCCACCGAGGGGGGCAAGTTCAAAGCGGTCATTGACGAGATTGCACAGCTGCACCAGACCGGGCGGCCGATACTGGTTGGTACCGTTTCAGTCGAAAAGAGCGAAACGCTCTCCAAGCTGCTGTCCCGCCGCGGCGTCAAGCACGAGGTATTGAACGCTAAGAACCATCAGCGCGAAGCGCAGATCATCGCCCAAGCGGGTAAGATTGGTTCTGTCACCATCGCGACCAACATGGCAGGCCGCGGTACCGACATTCTGTTGGGCGGCAACCCGGACTATCTTGCCAGGCAGAAGATGCGGCAGGACGGCTATGAGGACGAGCGCATCGAGGATGCCGTCTCCCATGCCGAAACGCAGGATGAGGAGATCCTGGCTGCGCGCGCGACCTACAAAAAGCTGTATGACAGCTTTTCGCAGACCTGCCAAAAGGAACACGAAGATGTCGTGAAGCTGGGCGGCCTGCACATCATCGGCACTGAGCGGCATGAGGCAAGGCGTATCGACAACCAGCTGCGCGGCCGTGCCGGGCGCCAGGGTGACCCCGGTTCCTCGCGGTTCTATGTCGCGCTTGAAGACGATTTGATGCGGCTGTTTGGCGGTGAGCGCATCCAGGGCCTGATGCAGAAACTGAGCCCCGAAGACGACATCCCGATGGATGTCCGAATGCTCTCTAAACAGATCGAGACGGCGCAGCGGCGCATTGAAGGCCGCAACTTCGATATAAGAAAGCACGTTCTGCAATACGACGACGTCATGAACCAGCAGCGCAACATCATCTATGCGCAGCGCAAGGCCGTTCTGATGGGCGAAAACGTGCACGACAACATCGTTGAGATGATCAATACGATCGCCAGCAGTGCGATGGATACCTACTGCCAGCAGAACGTCGTCCGTGAGGAATGGGATTTCGACGGGCTTGTTGCCTATGTGCAGCGGCTGATGCTGCCGCCCAAGGAAAAGCTCTTAACGGATGAAGAGCGGCGGACCATCAAGCGCGATGAGCTCACGCAGCGCATCATCCAAAAGGCGGAAGAGTATTATCAGGAGCGTGAAAAGTTAGCAGTAGACGCAGGAGCCGACATGCGCGAGATCGAGCGTGTGATACTGCTCAGAAGCGTCGACCGGCATTGGATGGATCACATCGATGACATGGATCAGCTGCGCCAGGGCGTGTCGCTGCGTGCATACGGACAGCGCGATCCGGCCGTCGAATACAAGATGGAAGGCTTCGATATGTTCGAAAACATGGTGCACAGCATCCAGGAGGACACCGTGCTGATGCTCTTCCACCTTAACGTGCAGTCGGCGCCTCAGCGCAGGTCGGTCGTTAAAGAGGCACAGACAAACATGGATAAGGCAGACGCGTCGCAAAACCGCAGCCCGGTACAGAAGAAAGACGGCGTAGGGCGCAACGACCCCTGCCCTTGCGGCAGCGGCAGGAAATACAAGAACTGCTGCGGCAAAGGGAAATAATCACTAAACACTTTTGGAGGATTGTATGGAATTTGAATCGCTGCAAACGCAGCTTCGCGACATGATGGATGTATTGAAAAAGGCAGGTGAATCCCTTTGACCTGCCCACGCTGCGGGCTTCGTTGAAGGAATTGCACGAAAAGATGGAAGCGCCGGGCTTCTGGGACGATATAGAGCAGGCACAGAAGGTCAATAAACAGCTTAAGGATCTTTCATCCCGCATAGAGGAGCACGATACGCTCAATGCCGCCGTTTCCGACGCCTATGAGCTGCTGTCGATGGCGTTGGAAGAGGGCGACGAGAGCGTTCAAAGTGAGATAAAACAAGAGGTCCCGAAGCTTGCCGAAAAAGTGGAGGAGCTTCGCTTATCGACCCTTTTGAAAGGCGAATACGACCACAACAACGCGATCCTCTCGCTGCATGCGGGCGCAGGCGGCACCGAAGCGCAGGACTGGGTGCAGATGTTATACCGCATGTATACGCGCTATTGCGAAAAAAGGGGCTATGCTGTCCGTGTGCTGGACCTTTTGGAAGGCGAAGAAGCCGGCATCAAAAGCGTGTCGTTTGAGGTGCTGGGCACCGACGCCTACGGTTATCTGAAGGCGGAAAAAGGCGTGCACAGGCTGGTGCGCATCTCCCCGTTCGACTCATCGGGACGCAGGCATACTTCGTTTGCGTCACTGGATGTCATGCCGATGATCGAGGACGATACAGAGGTTGAAATCAATAGCGATGACCTGCGGGTGGACACCTACCGCAGCAGCGGCGCAGGCGGCCAGCACGTAAACAAGACCGAAAGCGCGATTCGCATCACCCATATTCCTACGGGTATCGTGGTTGCGTGTCAGAATGAACGCAGCCAGATACAGAACCGCGAGACCGCGATGAAGATGCTTCGAAGCAAGCTCATTGAGCTTAGGGAGCGCGAGCTCGCGGAGAAGCACGCCGAGATCAAGGGCGAAATGAAGAAGATCGAGTGGGGCAGCCAGATCCGCTCTTATGTGTTCCATCCCTACAGCATGGCCAAGGACCACCGCACGGGCGCCGAGACCGGCAACATCCAAAGCGTGATGGACGGGGATCTTGAGTTGTTCATCACCGAGTACCTTATACATTCCTAAAACGCATATTGATGGATGTCCCTGCATACCTTTCATAAAAGGGAAAGGGGACGAGGTCTTTGGCACGAGAATTGGAAACGCGCAGCACAAGCAGGCCGCATACGCTGACCATTGAAATGCGCCAGCGCGCCGTGATCAATGGCGTGGAAGAACTGGAAAGTTTCCATGAAGAGATGATATCCGTTTATACCAACAGCGGACTTTTAACCCTCGAGGGCAGCGAACTGCACATCGACCGCCTGAACCTTGAAGAAGGGCAGCTGATTGTGTCAGGAGAGATATTGGGCGCAGTATATTCCGAGCAAGCAGAGCCGAAGGTCGGCTTATTCTCGAGGTTGTTGAAGCGATAGATGGCGGATATATTCGTTCATCCCAAGGTCTTTCTTCTTTTTGCGGCGGCAGGCATGGTAGGCTGCCTTCTGTATGCCATTCTGCGGGGGCTGCACGGAAGCGGGCGACACCCCCTTTGGACAGGTCTTTTGGACCTGTTCTTTTGCTTTTCGGCGATTGTGTTGTTCGGTGCCTGCAGCGCTTACGCGATGGCGGGGCAGATTCGGCTGTTTTCTGTCGTGGGGTTTGCACTGGGCTTTGCCATTTTTTATGCGGGACCGGCAGGGGCTCTTACTAGAACTATTTCCCATACAGTTTCGTTTTTTGCCTCCAATATCAAGCGTGCGAGCAATGCGCTCAACCGTTTACTTGCAAAATTCAAACCAAATGAGTTAGAATAAAAACATCACATCTGGGAGGTGCGGGGGTATGAAAACGAAGCGGAAGATCCGTTTTCGCTTTTATGTCATCGTTGCGCTGGCTGTTTTGGCGTACGCAGGCTATGCGCTTGTCTCCCAGTGGATCGAGATCAAGAAACTGAATGCGGAGCGCCAGGCGCTGCAGGAACAGATCAAAAATGCAACGCTTACCATAGACAAGCTCAACAACCTGATTGAGATTGCAGATACCGATGAGTATATTGAGTCCGTGGCACGCGAGAAGCTCGGCTGGGTAAAACCGGGAGAAACCCGTTTTGTCATCAAGGATGAACAATAAAGTTTTAGGAGACCAGAAATGAATATCGGCGAAATGGCGGCGGCCATCGACATCGGGACGCATTCCGTCCGGATGCTCATTGGCCGTTACGACGGTTCCGGAATTGTCGGTGAGAAGCGCCTCACTATCACAAGGCTCGGCGAAGGCCTTGTGCGGACAGGCGTATTGAACTCGCAGGCGATGCAGCGTACGGCTGTCGTCGTGCGCAGTTATGTCGAACTGGCAAAGCAGTATGGCGTCAAAGGGCCTGTCTATTGCTATGCCACCAGTGCCGCGCGCGAGGCGAAAAACAGCCAGGAATTTCTGACGCTGCTCCAACAGATCGACGATCTCAACGCCGAGATCATCGATGGGGAGACGGAAGCGCTGATCGCCTATCAGGGCGCATCGATGCTGGGCGGGGTGGTCATGGACATCGGCGGAGGCTCCACGGAACTTGTCCGCATGAAGGATGGAAAGCTCTGTGGCCATTCGGTGCCGCTTGGCACGGTGACGTCGCTCGAACGTTTTCTGGATGAGTTTGACGCCATAGGCCCCATGATGGTGATGGCAATGGCGCAGCGCGGCAAACCTCTTGTGAACCAACTGTGCACCTGCGTGCTGCAAAACGACAAGACGGATACGCTGGTGGGCGTGGGCGGCACGGCGACGCAGCTGGCAATGCTGTTTTTGGAACTGCCGGAATACGACGGTAAAAAGGTAAACGGTTACAGCATGACGCTGGACGAATTGGACCGCCTGCAGGCGCGCCTTGTCAACATGACGACCAAACAACGCTTGGAAATGCCTGGCATGCACCCGAGAAGAGCCGATGTCATCGTGGCTGGATGCCTGATTGCGCGGATGGTAATGGCGCATGCAGGCGCAAAAACGCTCATTGCGAGCGACTATGATGGACTAGACGCGTATTTGCTCAGTAAGTGCAGATAAACCTTGACAAAGCAGGGCTCGACCACTATACTAAAAAGGCATCGCGGGGTAGAGCAGTCCGGTAGCTCGTCGGGCTCATAACCCGGAGGTCGTGAGGTTCAAATCCCACCCCCGCTACCAATGACGCAAGCTTGCGTCAAAATGGCCGCAACTTGTTTGCGGCCACATTCATGGCGGCGTAGCTCAGCTGGCCAGAGCATTCGGTTCATACCCGAAGTGTCGTAGGTTCAAATCCCACCGCCGCTACCAAGAAAGAAGTCCGATTGATCGGACTTCTTTCTTTCTATTCTAGCAACTGTACGTAGCTATAAATTATATTGAATGATATAATAACGCTAAGATAAATAATCTTGTCAGGATGAAACACAAGAACCGTCCCCGTGTTTCTTAAAGAGGTATGCATATGATTAGTATAAAACGAATGGTAAAAGTGCTTGTGATATTGTTTTCCATACTATTTACCATTGCCGGATTAATAAGTTGTTCAATTAGCAATGCGCTCTCAATGACTGATTCTACGTTATATGGAGATAGTAAATCTGTTGTTGTAACGGAAATTGACGGCAAAGTATATATTTGCAAAGATGATGCGAATTCTAAGAAGCAAGGAATCTTTCGATACGATAATGGTAAAATAAACTTAATATATGAAGGCCATGTATCGTCTATGAAAACATGTGGTCGTTGGATCTACTTCATAGATATAAAGTCATCAGCACGTGATGCTCTATGGAGGATAGACACAAGAAATGATAAGGTCGAAACGGTGATTGAACATATCGGGAATTTTACAGTTTGCCCTGCGGGAATTTTCTGGGTGGTAGAATCGACTACTCCATACCAGATTAATAGAGCAGATCTTGATGGATCCAACATCAGTGCTTTTTATATACCGGATAAAGATGAAAGTGGTACTATTGGGGGAATAGAGGCATATCATAACTCTCTTTACTTTGTGATAACGAGAACAAGATATCCTTATGCAAAGTCTATTCATTATAGAGTGGATTTGAAAACAAAAGCAATAGAAATACCTGTAGAACTGCAATCATGGAGAGTAGATGACAATACGACAAAATTATCGACGAATAGTCATAAACTTGTAAATATAGATCCAGTGAAAATGTGGATGTTTGATAGTCCAAGAGAGTTCTCAGTTGCAAAAGATGGGTGGATATATTTTGGTACAGGACCCATGTGGTACGATCCTGTAACATTACTATCTGAGCCACGTAATGAAGGTCCGTATTATCTTTATAAAATCAAAGAAAACGGAACAGAGAGAACTAAACTATTTACACTAACTGGTTTGGAATTCTTTTTCGCCCTGCGTGATGGATGGTTTTATTATTATCTGCACTCAGAAAATGGTGATACTGTTTGGCGTATCAAAGACGATGGCAGTGGAAAACAAAATATAATTGGAGAGCCATGTATAGTAAAAAATGTTGTTAACGAGTACCTTTACTATTCATATGACTATGAGAAGATGGGAAAATCAAAACAAGATAATCTATTTAGGATAAATCTAAATACTTTGGCAAGTTCTGAGCAATTGTATTAAGTATTAAGATACTATGGGCAATGGTAAGAAAGAAAAGAAGCGATGGCTTTACTCATCGCTTCTTTGAAATACCCGTTTGCTAGCCTAAACTGTGTAGTTATGAGCTTTTGCCTATTCTTCTTAGTTTACGCGTGAAAGCAGCTGCGTTTTTTATAAAGGGATTCCAAAGGGACAATGTCCCTTTGGCGGGAGTTAGTCCGCAAGGACGGCGTCCTTGCGGATAGTTCGTAAAGACTTTGTCCTTACGAATCTGACAGAGCCTCAAGGGTTTTCCTTACGCCTTGAACACCGTGACGCCCCCTACGATGGTCTCTACGACATTGATCTGGTCGTCGAAGATGGCGATATCGGCGAATTTGCCCACTTCCAGGCTGCCGGTATAGCGATCGATACCGATGATCTTGGCGGGAGTGATGGTGGCCATGCGGATGGCGGCCTCCATGGGATGGCCGAGAACATGAACCACGTTGCGCACCCCATAGTTCTGGGTGAAGCAGGAGCCGGCCATGGTATTATCCTCTTTGGGATCGCTGCCCTTCATGCGGGCGATGCCATCCTTGACGGTGATCCAGGTGCCGGTGGCGCGCTGGTACTCTCCATCGGGCAAGCCGGCCATGGTAAGATCGGTGATGATGTTGATACGGTCATATCCCTTGCAGCGGATGGCCACCTCCATGGCGGGGAAGCTGACATGGAGCCCGTCACAGATAAGCTCAGCGGTGGCCATATCGTTGGTAAGGTAAGCGCCCACGACGCCGGGCCGCCTGTGATGGAGTCCCGTCATGACGTTGAACAGGTGCACCGCCTGGGTGACGTTGTTTTCGATGGCGGCCACGGCGCCTTCATAGCCAGTTTTGGTGTGGGCGCTACCCACCAGCACGCCATGGGAACGCATGTAATGAGCCGTTTCAAAGGCAAGGGGCTGATCGATCCCCACATCGCATTGGAGGACGGTGCCGTGGCTGGCCTCCCAGAATTCAGAAAACCGTTCGATGGTAGGGGGTGTGCAGTTCGAATCCACCTCGGGGCGGCCGGCAAGGTTTTTGGGGGACCAGAAGGGCCCTTCCATGTGGCTGCCCGGAATCCGCGCACCCTTGAAGCCGTCCCGCTTTTGAATCTGCATGGCTTCGTAGACATTGGCCACGCCGGAAACATCGTTGGCGGATGTGGTGGGCAACAGGGCGGTAGTTCCGTTTTTGGCTACGAACTCCGCCAGGTTTAAGGTGTTTTCTACGCTGGCCTCAGCTCGCTCCCCTCGAAACCCATGGATATGGGTATCGATAAAGCCCGGGGAGATGATCAGATCGCCATAATCGGTAACAATCGCTCCCTCGGGGATGGGAGTACGGCTCTGTGGACCAACGGCTATGATCTTCTCATCTTGAATGACCACCACGCCATCTTGAATGGAACGGTAGCCGTCGATAACCCGCTTGCTCTTCAACGCACGAATCT
>CAZHNN010000033.1:0-14235 GCA_964533965.1 uncultured Clostridia bacterium
TTCGAGAAAGGCAGAATCAAGAGCGCTCCGGAACTGGAACGCAGAATCGACCAATATCTTCGCTATTATGACGGATACGGCGCAATCATCGTTCAGATGAATGTTGAGGATACCAACAACGGCGTTGCGGAATTTTTGGTTGATAAATACGGCGACAAGGTGATCCTTGAACTCAAATGGGGGCAGGGCGCAAAGGATATCGGCGGCGAGATACAGGTCACGAATTTGGAGTACGCTATCTTCCTCAAGAACAGAGGCTATGTCGTGGACCCGGATCCTACAAAGCCCGAAGTGCAGGATGCATTTAGAAGCGGTGCAATCCGTTCGTTTGCAAGGCATTCCAGGCTTGGCAACACGACGCTCTCCAACTATCTGCAGGTGCAGGAAAGCTTCATGAAGGCCATCGAGTATTATCGCAGTATCGGCCATACGCGGATCACGCTCAAGACCGGTTCCTACGGCATGGAGGGGCTGGCAATGGCGATGAAGTTCGCAACGGATGCGAAGCTTGACCTCTTGACGGTGGATGGAAGTGGCGGCGGCACCGGCATGAGCCCGTGGAACATGATGGAAACCTGGGGCGTTCCCTCTATTATCCTTCATTCCAAGGCAAGGGAATATGCGGGGATACTGGCACAAAAGGGTGCGGATGTGGTGGATATGGCGTTCGCAGGCGGACTGGCCAGGGAGGATCATATTTTCAAGGCACTGGCGCTTGGAGCTCCGTATGTCAAGCTGGTCTGCATGGGCCGCGCACTGATGATCCCGGGATTCTTGGGTTCCAACATCGAGGGTGCGCTCAATCCGCAAAAGCGGGAAGAGCTCTGCGGAAATTGGGAAGAGCTGCCAAAGAACATCGTCGAGGAATTCGGCGCCACGCCGGAACGGATTTTCGCAGGCTACTACGACGTGCAAAGCAAGGTGGGCGCCGACGAAATGAAGAACATACCCTACGGCGCCATCGCGGTGTGGACGCTTGCCGACAAGCTCGGCTCAGGGTTGCAGCAGATGATGGCGGGCGCAAGAAAATTCAAGATCGACGCTATCTCCCGCGATGACCTCTTCTCGGGCAACAGGGAGACAGAGAAGGAAACCGGCATCAAGTTCATGGGCGATGCCGACGATGAAATCGTAAAAAGGATTCTGAATATGTAACCATCCGAACCAAAAGCCCCCGCGTCGGGGGCTTTTCTAATATAATCGCATTATGATATCTGGATTGTTTATTAAAAAATGTTCTTCTCGGCAAATACGCGGGTTTCCTTGCATTGCATAAGGCGCTGTGCTATCATGAATCGAATTACGTGGGGGATGTTCAAATGCGAGGGAAGACGGGATCATTGTTGATTGCCGCTACGGCGGTTCTGTGGAGTTTCGGCGGATTGCTCATTAAGCTGATCCCGTGGGACGCGATGACGATCATCAGTCTGCGTGCAGTCTTTGCGGCTGCGGTTCTTGCGATTTACATGAAACGTCCCCGCATCGAATTCTCACTTTCGGTCATATTGGGTGCCGTCTGCATGTCGGGAACGACTATCTTGTTTGTGTTCGCAAACAAACTTACAACGGCAGCAAATGCCATTGTATTACAGTATACGGCCCCTATTTTTGTCATCCTGCTCTCTGCCGTTTTTTTGAGAAAACGCCCCAAGACGCCGGATTTGCTCGCTGTAGCGATCGTATTTCTTGGAATTGCCTTATTCTTCTTCGATCAGCTTAGAAGCAGCGCCTTGCTTGGTAATCTGCTGGCACTGCTGTCCGGCGTGACATTTGCCGGCGTATTTATGATGAACCAAATGCCAAACGCCAAGCCGGAACAGGCGATCCTGTTGGGACACCTGGTTAACATTGCAATCGGTCTGCCGTTTGTATTTACACATGTCACCTTTGCACCCATCGCCTGGATGTCGATCACGCTGTTGGGCGTGTTCCAGCTGGGTATCGCGTATGTGTTGTTCAGCATCGGCATCAAGACGACGCCGGCGGTGTCCGCTTCGCTGATCGCTTCACTGGAACCCTTGCTGAATCCGATCTGGGTATTCATGCTCACCGGCGAAAAACCCGGATTTTGGGCGCTTGTCGGCGCAGCCATCGTACTTGTGACGGTGGTTGTCTACACTATAATCTCCAGCAAAAACACAAAGGAAAGCGCTGCCCAAATCGAAACGGAAACATCCGTCACAAAAGAGCAAACAATCGGCAAGGATGCTATTTTGATCGAGGAAGCTTCGACAGGAAAGTGATACCATAGAAGTCGGGACACATAGCAACGAAAAAAGCGCACATGGCGCTTTTTCTTTTTATGTCGCATTCCTGCGGTATTGCTCTAATACTTCCTCGCGGCAGAGGAATACTAACGATGAAAAAGGATGCTTAACGTATAGGAGAATACGATGGAAAAGAACAAAGGGCTCTCGGTGTTGCATTTGGTGATGATGACGTTGGGCACCGCCATCGGCGGTTCGTTTTTTCTCGGTTCGGCAGTTGCGGTGCATGCCGCAGGACCTGCGGTACTGATTTCCTTTGTTTTTGGCGGCATATTGGTATATTTTATTCTATTTTCGTTATCGGAGATGACAGTATCCAACCCTGACACCGGATCCTTTCGAACCTATGCGGCGCAGGCGTTTGGTGATGGTGCCGGTTTTGTCGTAGGCTGGGTATACTGGAGCGGCATGGTGCTTGCGATGTCCAGCGAAGCCACGGCAGTATCCATCCTTCTGACACACTGGTTGAAAATGCCGATTCCTATATTGGGAAGCATTGTCATCGCAGCTGTTACGGTGTTGAATCTCCTGGGCGCAGAGAAGCTTAGCAAGCTGGAAAGCGGGTTGGCTTCTATCAAGCTATTCGCCATTGGATCCTTTATCATCCTTGCGGTGCTTCTGATCATAGGTCTGTTCCCGCACGCGCCTACCTTAGGCCTGGGCGAAACTCTACGGGAACCGTTCATGCCGGGCGGCATCAAGGGGATCGCGGGCAGCATGCTGATTGTGATGTTTACCTACGCAGGCTTTGAGATCATCGGCCTTTTCGCGCCGGAAGCGGAGGATCCACAACGAAACATACCAAAAGCGATCAAATATACCGTGATATCCCTGGTAGCCCTCTATATGCTTTCTATTACTGCGCTGCTGCCGCTATTGCCCACGGAATATTTCAACGAAAGCGCCAGTCCGATGGTGTTGGCTTTGGACAGATGGGGGATATCGTGGGCCGGTTTTGCGATCAACTTTGTGTTGATTACCGCTATCCTATCCACCATGCTGGCAGCGATGTTCGGCTTAGGCCGCATGATGCGGTCACTTGTCGACGAAGGGCATGCGCCGAAGTTCCTGCAGGACAAAAAGGAGGTACCGTACCGCGGCATCCTTGTATCGGGCTTGGGCATGCTGGCAGCACTCGGTGTGGGCTTGCTTTTCCCCAAGGTGTATTTATTCCTGATCTCCTCCGGAGGCTTTGCGCTCCTGTTCACCTATGCTGTTATCATCGCCTCGCATATCCGCTTCAGAAAGAAGCACGGCTGCCCGCAAGGGAAATGCCAGATGCCGGGCTTCCCGTATACCTCGTGGTTTGCACTGATCAGCATGCTGGCCATCATGGCGAGCATGCCGTTCATCAAAGGGCAGGGTGCGGGGTTGCTGGCAGGCCTTGCAATGATTTTAATCTTCATTATCGTCTATTGCTTCCTGCGCCGATCGTCAAGGCGAAAGGCATAAAGGCAAACAGCGCCTGCATCAAGACCGATTTATCTCCAATGTATTGAAATTTGTACGCTCATGATTTGCATGATATCCTTTTACAATTGAGATCGGATCGTTCTGTATACCGTCACCCATGAATACTATGTATCAGCTCCGCGTTGCATTTTTCGACAGATCGGATGGGGGATTGGACGATGTGCCTGCGAAGAGCGTTTCTTGGCTTTGTCCTCGTCTGTTTTTCACTATGCGTGAATGTTCCGGTCATACGTGCCGCCAAAGTATCGACACCAATCGACGAAAACCGAGACGGATACGCCGATTCTGAATTCACCGCGATACAAACATTTTTGAACGCTCCTTCCGCCGTATCCAAATGCTCAAACGGACAACGACTAAGCTCACTGTATGATCCCGATGATCCCCAAACATGGTTTGGCATCTCGTGGAGCGATGGTGATGTACGGCGTGTCCTCTATATAGGGCGGGATGGAAGCTGGCAAAACCGTTTGCTTGCGGGTGATCTGAAACTTTGCGGCTTTTCAAAGATTGCCTATCTCGATTGTTCGAAGAACAGACTGAAGGCATTGGATACCTCAGGATGTACGGCTTTGACGTATTTGAACTGTGAAGAAAACAGGCTTTCGTCCCTTCTTATCGGTTCAAAGCAGCTTGAATTCCTGCAATCCGATAAAAACCAACTAATGAGCGTAAAGGCGGTTATTCTGGACTCGGATATTTCACTGCAATGCGATGAATCCGGCTTTGTCGGTCTGAACTGCAAAGGCGGTGTGATTCAGGCTGTAACGCAACCGGATACGGAATTTGATTTTGTTTGCTGGATGGCATCGGGACAGACGGTTTCCAAAGAGGAAGCCTTTTTGCTTTCAGCCGGCACGGAGTATGATCTGATTGCCAACTTCAAGTCGGTATTGGAAAACGTAAATACTATTACCGTGTTGTGTGACAATCAGAAATACGGAACAGTTCTAGGTGGCGGGAAAATCGAAGACGGACAGCGGGCCGTCGTCCGGGCCATCCCCAAAGCGGGCTGCGCGTTTATCAAATGGACGGAACACGATACCGTCGTATCCACAGATGCGGAATATGCCTTCATCGTTTCCTCCGATCGGACACTCAAAGCCTGGTTTTCCACGATTGGTACACCTCTTACCTCCGTTTCTGCACTTGATTACAGAAGCATTCAAATCACCTGGAATCCGGTACCGGGTGCTAAAGGATATGAGATATACCGCTCCGTGAAAAATACGCGTGGATACAGACTGATCTCATCGGTGCAGGATTCGCTGAGCTTCAGGGAAACGCGATTGATTTCCGGAAGGACCTACTACTACAAGGTCAGGGCATATGTCGAATTGGATTCAGGCAGGTACAGAGGCCGGTTTTCCTCCGTGAAACGAGCCACGCCGAAGTGGCCGTCCATTTCGCTTTCTGCTTCAAAGACCGGCTTTAATGCAGTATCATTGCGCTGGAACGCTGTAATCTGTGCACAGTGGTATGATGTTTACAGAAGTACGTCGTCAAAAGGAAGTTTTTCACCGGTGGCTCAAAACCTTCCGGATCCTTCGTTTACAGACACCGTCCCTTGCGGGAGTACCTATTACTATAAAATCCGCAGCTGTGCTGCCGTCGATGGCGTGATATACAAAAGCCCCTGGAGCAACTGTGTAAAGATTTCGACCGCGCTGCCGGCGCCCGTTGTTTTGGCAAACAGCGAATCGACCGGGATTCGGCTTGGCTGGAAGCCTGTGGAAGGTGCGAGTGGCTATGAGTTGTACCGGTCAAAATTCCTAAACCGGGGCTATGAAAAAATTGCCGCCACCACCGAAACCGAATATGTCTGCTCCGGACTTACGGGCGGTACTTATTATATAAAGGTACGCGCATACCGCAAAGAATCCGAGAAAAAGTTCTACAGTGCCTATTCCAAGGCCGTTGAAATTGTGACCGACACTTCGGACGGCATCGCTATAGACATCACCAACCAGTGCGGTTTTCTCGCATATTCTACCGATACACCGTTTAGCAATGCAATTGACGGGAACTACGCAACCGTTTGGAAATGCGAAAATGCAGATTCCCAATACATAGAAATAACGGTTCCTTCGGAGCATACCATCGGGGGCATCTATTTCGTGTGGAACGTTGCGCCCAAGAGCTGGGAGCTATCGGCCCTCGATGAATCGGGCGACGCTAAGGCTTCTCAGAGCGGCGGCAAACAAAGGTATCTGACGCAATTTGTTCCGATACAGGATTCGCTTGAGCGCTTCGACCGGTTCAGGCTATCCTTTTCCGCCGATCCAGGATGCAATGTTGAGATCGCTGACCTGTCCGTCTTCACCAAGGGAAAACCTCCTTACTATGCGCCCATGTGGCAGCCTTTTTCTGGCAAGGTCGATCTTATGACCATTGCCGCCCACCCTGATGACGAAGACCTGTATCTGGGCCTGCCCGCGGCGATATACGGGAACGAAGGGAAAAAATGCGTTACCGTGTTCATGTCCAGCGGTGGTTCTGCCACTTCCGTAAGAAGATACGAAGGGCAGGAGTCGGCATGGAGTCTTGGGAACAAGCAGTATCCGGTTATGCGGTACGTGAAGGATGTTCGAACAAGCACATTGGAAGAAGCGGAGCAGAATTGGCCATTGGACGATACCGTATCGTATATTGTCGAGCAGATACGAAAATACAAGCCGTCGGTCATCGTAACGCATGACGCCAGCGGGGAATACGGCCACGGCGCGCATATGCTGACGTCCTACGCAACGCAACTGGCGTTTGTAAAGGCAGGGGATCCCACGCAATACCCGGAATCCGCAAAAAAAAACGGCACATGGAATGCTGGGAAGCTGTATGCGCATCTGTATAACGTTAATCCGCTTGATCCCTTGAACCTTCAGAAGAAGTTGAATTCCTATGGCAACAGAACGGCATATCAGGTGGTGGCGGACGCATATGCCCGCCACAAATCGCAGCTCCCCGGGCGTTCACTGCCTACGGACGGTACATATGACATGCGCAGGTTTGGGCTTTGCCTTTCCAACCTTGGGGAAGACAGGGTGCATTCTTCCATGTTTGAAAACGTGAGCGATGATTCCATGTCGGCATTGAATCCTTAAACCTGCAATCCCGGTCTTGCATCCTCGTTTGTTACATGGTATGAATATGTAGAGTTATAACGACGAGGAGGCCATCCATGCACGCACTGGAAAAAATGCTGGCAAGGGCTGCAGGCAAGGCGAAGGTTGAGACCGGGGAGATCGTAAACTGTAAAGTCGATTTTGTCGCAGTCAACGACATATACCCACAGACGATGTATTCCTTTTTTGAGATGGGCGGCAAACGGGTTTGGGACAAGGACAAGGCCGCTTTTATTTTTGACCACTATTCGCCATCTCCGACCATCAAGACGTCGCAGATCCACAAGGAGATGCGTTCCTTTATGAAGGAGTATGGGCTTACACATCATTTTGACATCAATACCGGCGTCTGCCACCAAGTCTTGGCGGAAGCGGGGCTTGTAAGGCCCGGCATGATACTGGTTGTGACAGATTCGCATACCACCACGCACGGTGCGTTTGGCGCGTTCGGAACCGGCGTGGGCGCCACCGATATGGCGACGATCCTGATATCCGGCGAGCTCTGGTTTCGCGTGCCGGAAATCATGCGGATACAAATCGACGGCAAGCTGCAAAAGGGTGTCTATGCCAAGGATGTCATCCTTCATCTTCTTGGCAAGTTTAAGGCTGATGCGGCTGTGTACAAGGCCATCGAGTTCTGCGGATCGTATGTGGAATCCATCGGCGTTGCGGATCGCATGACCATCTGCAATATGGCGGTCGAGATGGGCGCGAAAACCACCTATATGAAGCCGAATCAGGCGGTGCTTGACTTCGTTCGCAGTCGGACAAGCGGGGAATTTGATCTTTTGGAGACCGATGAAGATTTTGTTTTTTCCGAAACCTACGAGTTCAACGTGGATGATCTTACGCCGCAGCTTGCTTGCCCGCATAGCGTGGACAACGTGTTTCCGATCGACGATGTCAAGAAAATTCCGGTAAATCAGGGATTCATCGGTTCCTGCACCGGCGGCAGACTGGAGGATATAGCGGCAGCCGCAGAGGTCCTTAAGGGAAAGCGGATACATCCGGACGCACGCCTTGTCGTGATCCCGGCTTCAAACGAAGTCTATCTGGAAGCGATGAAGCGCGGGTATGTGCAGGCACTGATTGAGGCGGGTGCGGCGTTTGCTGCTCCCGGCTGCGGACCGTGCCTTGGCACCCACGCGGGGCTTTTGGCGGATGAGGAAGTATGCATCTCCTCGACCAACCGCAATTTTCCCGGCAGGATGGGCAGCTCGAAAGCGGAAATCTACCTTGGTTCTCCGGCAACGGTCGCGGCCTCCGTCCTTTGCGGCGTACTGACGGACCCCAGGACCATATCCCAGGAGGCAAAATGATGAACACAATACTTACCGCCAAAGCACATGTATTCGGCAAGAACATCGATACGGATCAGATCGTTCCCGGCAGATACCTTGAGCTGACGGATTGGAAAGAGATAGCATCGCATTGCCTCGAAGGAGCGGATCCCAATTTTGCGTCCTCCATGGATAACGGAGATATCGTGGTGGCGGAAACAAATTTCGGCTGCGGCTCGAGCCGCGAGCATGCGGCGATAGCGCTTTTGCATGCCGGCGTCGGCTGCGTGTTAGCGGAGTCATTCGCGCGGATTTTCTACCGTAACGCGATCAACCTGGCACTCCCGCTAATGGTTTGTCCGAAGATCGGATCGATGGTGCATCAGGGCGACCAATTGCGCGTAAACCTCGAAACCGGACTCGTCGAAAACATGACAACCGGGGAAAGCCTGCAGGGACAGCGCATTTCGGAATATGCGATGAACATTCTGCAGAGCGGCGGCATCAAGCCTATGTTTTTGAAGATAACGAAGCAGATGTATCAAAACGATTAACCCAGGTGGGCATGTATCGACGAAAAAGAGCACAGGGATGACCTGTGCTCTTATATTTTTACTGTTGAATCGCCATAGAAAGGTGGTATAATGAAATGTATTGGCCAAAACATATACTAGCAAATACATAATTAATATAACATATTTAAAAGGAATTGTCAATGGGGTTTTCGAAAATATTTTGATTCGGAGGAGTCGGGATGCCGTTTGAACTGATGCCTCAAATGGGCGCTTTGATGACTGGCCAGGCCATCGAGGAGATTTTGGGCTGCAACGAATACACGCAGCAATACGGACTCTCTTTGACCGGTGCAGAGGCGCATGAACTGATTGTGGCGCGCAATACGGCTTTAAACACCACCGGCCGCATTGAATTTCGCGGCGGAGCTGTTAAAAAGATTATACTGGCATTTTGCGATTCCCCCTATCTGACGCAGGGCAACTATTGTGAGACGCTAATGGAGTTGATCGACCTATTTTACAACTTTAAGAACGAGACGATGGATGCGGTGGGGGATGATGAACTGATCGAGGCGATGAAAGCTTTCGATGGCATGTGTCGAGGCTCTTTGGACCTGTTGCATAGGGAACTGGAGCGGCTGGCAAGGCGTATCCGCATGGGATATGACCCCGACGCAGAGGAGCTGCAGGAGGATGACGATGAATTCGATTAAACGCCTGTATGAAATCGATGAAAAGAACCTATCGGGAGAGTTCTATTTTGAATCGCTGCTCAAAGAGGCGCTGCGGTGCGGCATATTAAATGAATCCCGCCTTGAAAACATCATGATGCAGTGCATTGATCTTTTGGCATACTCCTGCGAGCGGTTGACAAAGGGGGAGAGCAGTTCCGTCAAAATAGAAACGGCACAAGCCGTTATGGCCTCCAATCTCTATACCATCGGACTGTATCTCAAGTCACTGCCTGATCCGATGACTGCATTGGAACGCATGCAGAAACCCATCCAAGAACTCTATGAGAAAGGCCGTATGCTGGTTGATCAGAAACGCCGGATCGCAACGATGCTGTATGAAGCTGTGCAGAAAACGAGGGTGAAGAACCCGAACCACGCCTACAACGCAACCCTAAACGAGGGAATCGGAAGCTTCTTTGCCGCATATGACGCTGATTTTCAGGCACACGAGATTCCGGCTTCCATCGATTACCCGCTGCTTAAGCCGGTATCTGATTTAGCCGGCGTGGAGTATATCGTGGAATATCTGCAATCCCTGTACTTTGAAAATGCGTTCTGTCAGGAATTTGATGCAGCATCCATCCATGAAATCATGCTTGGGTATCACAAAGGGTATTCTGATCTTCTGATCAACCTGTGCGAACAGGTACTGAAAAACGCACTGGGCTGTATCCTTTCAGGCGGTGAATTCCTGCACTTGTGCCTTGAGCAAGCAAATGTCGCCGTTCTGCAAAACATGCTGGAGAAAAAAGCGGAAGAGCAGATACTGGACGTTTTGAAAGAGGCGTTTGAAAAACTCTGCGGTTATCTGTCGGTTTCAGGGGAGATCAAAGCGTATCTTTGTTGCGATCTTGCTTTGATAGCGCAGGAAATCCGGCATGCGTGCGATCTACACACGCTTCAGACAGTCTTTGTCCCCACCGTGCGGCAAGACGTGCGAGTATTGGTATTTTCAATGGGAACGAAAATGCCGGATGATGTGTATCGGGATACCGTTGAAGAGCTAAACTCCTGCCGGTATTGGGAAGACAAGTACAGCATCCTTTGCGAACGGATTGCCTCGCTGATCGATCTGGAAGACCTTTTATCGGACTGCTCCTTTTCAGAGCAGGAAGTCTTTGCGGTTTTGGATTCATTGGAGAATATCGAGGCAGCGGCATTGCTAAAGAGGCATCCGTATGATCCCGATGATGTGGATGAAAGCGAGACGGAACTTCTGCTGCGGCGGTATTTGGACCTCTACTTGCAGCATATCCCCGGGAGCAGGCAAGATGAATTAAGAATGGCTGCCGAATCGATGGCCATAGCGGAGTGAGGCCGAACGTTGGCTCTCCGGGAAAAGTATTGACGGATGGACGCCATGTCTTTGGCGATGGTATAATACCACTGTGTACTATTCTAGGCATAGGTATGCGTTAAAAACGGAGAATATCAAGCGTAAAGCGTAGCATATCGTAAGCAAGAATACCAAGGGCGGATTTGCCCAAGCTATGTATGAACTGGCGCAATAATAGAGTATCCAATTTGGATTCGAGGTGTTATGCATGATTAACAGACAACAGATCAAACAGGATGTCCGAAATTTCATCCGCGGGAGATGGTGGGAGGCGTTTTTGGCGTCGTTTCTCGTCTCGATAGCCATCAGCGCCGTGTCGGCGCTGTTTGTAACGATAACCCCCGCGCTTTCCTTTGCGGTGAGTATTGCCACAATGCCGCTTACCGTGTCGCTGACGGGCTATTACATCCTGTACGCGAAAGATCGGAAGCCGGATATCAAAGAAGCGTTCAACTGCTTTGGTGACCGGTATATCCCCTATCTGTCCGCCGTGTTGTGGCAGGCGTTGTGGACAGCGCTTTGGTCAATGCTGTTCGTCATTCCCGGCATCATAAAGGGCTTAGCCTATTCCTTGACACCTTATATCATATACGAAAATCCCAACATCGGCGCGCAGCGAGCGCTGAAGCTTTCGATGGAGATCACCAAAGGCCATAAAGGGGAACTGTTCGTCCTCTATATAAGTTTCTTAGGTTGGGTTTTGCTCGGAGCCATTACATTTGGAATCGCATATATTTATATCATCCCCTATGTGAGGACGACTGCCGCGGTCTACTACGCAAAACTAAAGGAACTTGCCATCCGGGAGAGAATCATCGACCCGGCCGAGTTTCATCTATAGGAAAAAAGAAATCAGCCGCGCAGTTGCGCGGCTTTTCTTATTCTGCCTTCTTATACTGCAATTCCTTCGGGAATAGAATTATACGAGTTTATTCTTTGACAGGGAGGTTCCAATGAAGCGGATACTTCTATGCCTAGCGTTTTCTGTGGCACTGTCGGCATTTGCCGTGGCAAATGCGTCCGGACACGTGGATACCGGGAAAGCAAATTCAGGAAAGCCTGCGGTTTTCGAGTATGAAAGCAAGTCTGCTATTGCAGGTAGCGTTGAAGACTATTTTACCAATACACAAAATATGAAATACGTCTATGAGGGCAGCGGAAATGAATACGCAGCCTTTACCGTGATGACGGACTACGCAACGGGCAGCAGGCTGCAGCAAAGGGTAGACAACGGCGGTACGGTCACTGTAAAGGTTATCCGTATCGGTGAAGGGAAGTGCGAAGAGGTTTTTTCAAAAGGCGAAGCGTATGCCAGGATCAATTATCTGAACGAAAACAACAAGAGTGATGTCCTACTGATGGAACCGCTGAAAAAGGGTACAACATGGACGCTTGAAAACAAGGCGGTACGAACCATTGCCAGCGTCACGGCAACCGTTCATACGCCTATCGGAAGTTTTCAGACAATAGAAGTCATCACAAAGGAAAAAAACAGCATAGCAACGGACTATTACGCAAAGGGGATCGGGTTGGTGAAATCCGTCTATGAAGCAAAAGGTTGCATGATAACCTCTACCTTGAAAAGCATTGAAAAGAACGTTCCGCTTACACAAAGCGTCAGGTTCTTCTATCCGGATATCAATGCCGCAAACCCGGTCTTTGTCGATATACCGGTCAGCTTTGAGACAAACGAAGAGCCCGAAGCGGCTTTAGCCGAAGCGTATAAAGCGGCAGGCAGTGCTAAGGTGTTTTCGGACAACACATCAATTCTTGCCATAGATGTAAAGGGTGAAACGGCTCACATCGATCTGAACAGTGCTTTTATCACACAGATGAATGCCGGCGCAGCATACGAAAGCATGATCCTGCAGTGTGTTGCCAACACCTTTGGGCTGTATTATCATGTTCCGAACATTGAGTTGACTATAAAAGGGCATCCCTACGAATCCGGACATTTTGCTTTTAAACGGGGTCAAGTGTTGAAGGCATGCTATGAACAATGAATTCAGGCAAAGCAAGATGCAAAGAAAAAGGCTGCTTGTGCAGCCTTTTTACTATTTGCCGATGGCGTTTTTGCGCTCGAGATTCCTGTATCGGAAATACAAAAGGATATCGGCTGTGACGAACACAATGTTGAACACATAGAAGATCAACACGTAATTCCTATCAAACAGGAGTTTGGCGGTGATGCCAAACGTATAACCTATGAATATGAGCATCAAAAACAGAATGCTCTTGCCCTTGGTGCTTTTTGTGCGAATGCTCTTCATTACGTTGATCGGCCAGGAGATTCCAAAACAAATTATCATAGCAGCTTCTAAAATGCTTCTCATAACGTACCTCGTCCCCTTATTTACGATTTGTCGATATTTACAGAATGAAAAGAGTATAGGACATCCGATTCCGTCCGTCAAATGGATTTTGTCTATATGTATTTTGAGCCGAAAAAATATTTCTCGAAAATTAATAAATATATTTCTGAAATACCTTGACAGGCGAAGTAGATATGAATATTATATAGCTGTCGGAACGAGATAGGAAGGAGATGAGAAGGTGTCAATTACTTCGGATCTGATCCGCGGAAATACAGATACCATCATCCTGGCGCAACTGTTGGAAAAGGACAGTTATGGATATGAGATCAACAAGGTGATCGCGGAGAGATCACAGGGCAATTTTGAAGCCAAGGAGGCCACGCTGTATTCGGCCTTTCGGAGGCTGGAAGAATCGGGGATGATCACCTCCTATTGGGGGGACGAAACGACAGGGGCACGAAGAAGGTACTATTCGATCACGAAGCTCGGAAGGGCGCTGTATGAGAAGAACAAGCAGGACTGGCGGGAAGCCAAGGAAATCATTGATCGATTGATATAGGGAGAAGAGAAACATGATTGAGAAATTGCGTGAACATGTAGAGGGGCTCTTCGCCGAGGCACCGAAGACGAAGAAGGCAAACGAGCTCAAAGAGGAGCTGCTTGCGAACCTCATTGACAAATACAACGACCTTCTTGCGCAGGGCAATACGGAGCAGGAAGCCTTTGCGAAGGTCAAACAGAGCATCGGAGATGTTGACGAATTGATTCGGGGATTGAAGGAGACGGATGTTATGGATTATGGTCGCACACAGCAAGAACGCAAAAGGACCGCGATGGTCGTGTCCATTTCTGTGGGTTTGTATATGTTGGCTTTTCTGTTCCTGATTATAACGGTTGCGGCGCTTGGTAAGAACCCTGTTACGATGTTCGCCTGCACGGTGTTCATCAGCGCGATACCCACGTGTCTGCTGATCTACCACTTCATGTCGCGCCCGAAGTATCAGAAGGCGGACGACACCATTGTGGAGGAATTTAAACAGTGGAAATCAAAATCATCGCACACACAAAAGGTCTATCAGTCCATTTCCTCAATATTCTGGACATTGACGGTGGCGATCTATCTGCTCATAAGCTTTATGACCGGCGCGTGGTTCATCACCTGGATCATCTTCATCATCGCAAAGGCGATCGAC
>CAZHNN010000034.1:0-13560 GCA_964533965.1 uncultured Clostridia bacterium
GATGGACATGATCTTAATAAACGGCAGGGCCCAAATTCTGGGTTTGGGACTTTCGCTTTGTGCCTGTGACAAAGCATCGTTAACTTCCGCATTTGCTTGCATAACCCTTCCCCTTACATATAAAATTCCCGCTCATAAAACCAGCAACCGGTCAAATGACCGGCCTGGCTTTGGATACGGATAAACTATTGTTAACCGGGCGAAATACGCGCCGGACAACTTCGTGGATACCGAATGCACGGATCCTGACTCAACAAAAAAGCAAGGCTATGCTTCCCACGCAGGCATCAAACATGTATTCAAACATGTATAGTTATAGAACTATACACAGCGATTTTCAAGATATATACCAGATGATTTCCAACATTTTTCTTCATTTTCTTTCAATTTGAACATTTTAAGCAACATGAGGGATTTATATGACTTATAATAACTTTTCTGTATTAAATTATATAAATTTCAACATATAATCAAAGCTATTTCCCCAATAAAAACAAAAAGCCCGCAAAGGGCCTTTTGATCTTTCCGGCAAGTTTGTATCAAGCGAAAACTTCCCCCTACCCTTACCTTTACAGTTGAATGAAGTCGTTGTAGAACACGATGTCGTCCATGTTCACAACTTGAAAATGGCGCTCTGAAGGCTCCGCATCGTCAGCGGGATATCCCATGGTAAGCAGCGCGACCGGCTCGTAATTTTCCGGAATATGATAGAGTTCCCTAATCTTCTGCGGATCAAAGTGCATCACCCACGTGGAACCGATGCCGATGTCCGCGGCTTCGAGCATCATATGGGTGGTTACGATGCTCGCGTCGACATCGCCGCTGTTCTTGCCGTCAAATCTCGCGCGCTGCCAGCAGACGGTTTTGTCGTAACAGATTAGCAGCGCCAGCGGCGCGTTGAAATGCGAGCTTGTGCAATCCTTGAGCTTGTTCAGCCCTTGCTGATCCTTGATGACAAGGATGCGCTGCGGTTGTTTATTCGCGGCAGTTGGCGCCACGTGCCCCGCCTGCAGGATGAGCTGAAGCTTTTCGTCTTCAAACGGCTGATCTTTGAATTTCCGGACGGAATACCTGTTTTTCGCTAACGTGATGAAATCCATGCCACTTCTCCTGTTCTATTAAAATCATTGTATATAAATCAAGTATAAAATACTGGGAGTGCAGTTGCAAGTTTGGTTTTATAATCTATTGATAAGATAATTTGCAGGTAACAGTATAGTCCCAAACCAGATTCCGCCCATTCGCTCTTAGGGTTAATCCTTTTTACAACCCTAGGGCGATAAAATCGCTGGTCGGAATCCTATGGCATAAGGAAATTACTCTTTGTGTTTATCTTGTATATTCATTATTGACTATCCATATACTTATCTTCTCAATGAGGCGAAACAGCACTATCCCTGTGAATTCAACATTTGTACCGCTTTGGCAACAAAATCCTGTTGCTGGCGAATGATGGCAAACATATTCTTAAAAACCAGTTTTGTCATGTCTGGAAGAACGCCAGCCATAGCTGCGCTTTCTGCAATGAGGCTTTTTTCAAGCGTCCGATATTCCTGATTAAGAGCATTCGCTTGCAGGGTTAAAGCGGTCAACGCTTCTTCTTTTGGCAGTTTATGCAGATAAGACAAACCAGAATAAAGCGTTATGGGATATAGAACGGAGGAAGCTTTTAATGAGTCTATTATAAGCTCTTTTAGGTGTTCTCTACCCTTTTCGGTTATTTGATAGATTACCTTTTGCCGGTGCCCGGTTTGCTCGACGCTGGTTACCTCAACAAACTCTTCTGCTTCCAACGTCTTAAGCGCGTGATATATCGAACCGACAAGCACGTCGCCCCAGCGCTCAGCATCTGTTTGCTTCAGCGTCTGTTGAATGTCATATCCTGACAAAGGCTTCAAATCGAGAAGTCCTAGCACTAGCAATCTTGTCAAACAACATTCACCTCATTATATTCTATATTGAATATTATATGGTGATTATTGATTTTGTAAAGGAGATTGCTACCCATATACAAGAAAAATTGGTTTACTGGTCCCTCCGGTAAGCCCCCGTATCCTAGATGCACGCCACCTGATCTTGTGGCTTCTTATTGCTTAATGTACGGTATCGTCCTTTCTCTCGCACGGCGTTACGCTGATGCATGGCGCTTTGCAGTATATTTAGACCTTTTACTTACGTGTAAAGGATAATTTCCTGATCGATAAGCGGGTTCGTAAAGTGGATGCAAATGACCAATGCCGCGTACTAAAATGCCTATTTTTGAAATACGTATAATTTAGCCATTGCCTTTAAGCGATCTACAAATTTCTCGTTATAAACATGCCCTTGTGGGTAGATAAGATGGAGGGGCTACTGTGGCGAACGACGGTCAAATGTATGCGCGCCTTGCGAAGCTTTCCGGGGCATACGGGGCGGACGGTTTTCGGATCATAGCCAATGCGTATACCAATGCAGGCAGCGTCGGCGTTGCGGCTGAACACATGACAGCACGCAACCGTGACACAGGCAAGCCAAAACGAAGCTATTATCTGGAAGGTTCGCCGTATGAGCGGGGCTATCTTCTTGGGTTACTGGCGGAACCTGAAATCTCGGATATGGCAGTAAATTTCGTCGACAACATCGTGTTCGACTTCATCGGTCTCGAATTTTTAAACCGTTTCCCTTCGTTACAGAAGTCGCTCGTCGATTTGCTCCAAAGCCTTTCCCAAAATACATGGGCTGCCCTTCCCGCACATATTCACGAGGAGGCGCGCGGGATGCTGGATGGCTGTAAAGCCAGCAATCCCAATACGCGCGTGACGCAGCCGCGATTGTGCGTGATGAACGTGGGCTTCGATGTATTGTGTGCGATGATCTATTCCGGGAAACTCCTGCATGAGCAGATACCGCAGCTCCAACCGGAGCATATCAGCCTTCCTATGCTATGCAATGCCTTTTCGGTTTTTGGAGAAGCAGCGGGTGGCGGTCACTATTTTGTACGGGATTTCATGTTTGCCACCGGCGGTACACTTCAAAACAACATGGCGCATATCCTGCACAACCCCACAAATGAGCAGAGGTCGCTAGAGCCGCTGTATCCCTATGTGAGCGTAGCCGCTCCCGGGATCATCGGCAGCATCAGCGCCATGAACATACGCGGCGTAGCGGCAGGGTTAAACATGTCGCCCGCCGCGAACTGCGACGTGGAGCATATCGGGATCAACTCGCTGCTCTTGTTGCGTGAATGCATCCAAAAGGGCGCAAGCGCCTACGATGCAGCGAGGATCGTGCAAACCGCCACGCGGGGCGTGACGTGGAATTATGTGCTCTCCGACGGGACCAACGATACCGCCTGCACCGTCGAAGCGGGCGCTTCGTGGAACAGCGTCGATTTTCTTCGCTATCCCCCGCCGCTTCTAAGACTGTTTTTGCCAGATAAAGCGTTCCTTTCCTCGCATGATCCGGAACCGATGCAAAACGGCGCGATGATCCGTCGGTACGGTGCGCCGTTCCCGGAGGAATACCTTGGGTTCAACCACAAGCTATGGCAGTTCTACCAGGCGGCGCACGATCCTTTGATTCGCCTGTATCCGGATGCGTTTGCGCAGGCGGGCTACATCAACCGGACGCTCATAGAAAAGAACTGCCCTTCCAACCACTATTTCGCGCCGCAGCGCACGGGAAAGGGCGTGTTTATCACGACCAACCATTTCCTTCTTCCCCACATGCGATTGTGCGCCATGGACCCATGGACTGCGCTTATAGAAAGCGGATCTGTCAACGACATACAGTGGCGCTACGACGAGTTGAACCGCCGGATTGCACAGGCAATAGACTCGCAAGGACATATCGATTATGCAGCGGCAAAAGGGATAGCGGAATACCTTTCGCCCTACGGCGATCTCCCGCAATATTATAAGAACAGCCCGAAGAGCAAGGACGGACAGGACATCGCGATTAAAGGATGCACTTCCCTGTTCGATCTAAAGAAGAAAATGGTGGAAAGCCATTATGGGTATTACAAAGATGAGTGGGTGAAGACGACGCTGCCGGCATATGTTTGATAAAGGATGCAGAGGTTCTCTTACTCTTATTAATAGTTGAAATGTTGATCTGCTTTACACTATCTTGTTGCTTCCAGCACGCAGGCTTGAACAGTCTCAAGCCCGAGCGTTTCCGCCAATTCAAGCAATTCGTCATCGTGTGTGCCCGGCTGAAACCAGATGTACCGTATGCCCAGTCTTGCGGCTTCTTCCAAAATCGGCTTTCCCCGTTTTGGCGATACTACCATATCCACCACCTCTGGCGTCTTTGGCAGCGATGACAGATCCTTATAACACGGGTCCCCTTCCACAACATCGTACATAGGATTTACCGCATATGTTTCATATCCCCTGGCTTTAAGCCTCTTGAAGATCATGTTCCCATATTTGTCAGGGTCAGTATTTGCACCCACCACAGCCCAGATCTTTTTTTCGAGCATCGCTTCTTCCATCGTGTTTGTCTCCGTTCGTTTCTTTTCTCTACGAGTTTACCTTTATTATTAGAAAAGTATGGTTTAGCCATCCGGTTAAAGTTCGTATTAAGCTCAGTTCGTGCCGTTCGTTTTCTGCTTGCTCAATTCGGAAAACAGCTCATACAGCTCCGGCAGGATAACTTTGAGTGACGTGGGGCGGTTTTTGGCCATATCGAAAAAGCAATGCCTGCTTTCCCCTGTCGTGCATACCGTTTGGGTGGCATCGTTGTACACTTCATACCGTATCGTCATCCGCACCGGTGTAAATTCCGCGATGGACAAACGAATCTGAACTGTGTCGTTGAAACGTACCATCGATTTATACTCGCACTCTATGCCGAGAAGCACAAATTGCACGCCCGCGTCCAAAGCTTTGGAATAGGTGAACCCGACCTGGTCCATAAAATCCAACCGCGCTTCTTCAAACCAGTGGATGTAATTCGCATGGTGTATAATCCCCATTTGGTCCGTTTCATAGAATTGCGCTTTTCTTAAATATGGCTTGATATTCATACAATCTCCTTATTATCCCGCAGAGGAATCCCTTTCCCTGCGCTTGATGATGCCGTCACACCTGATTATATATCCGTTCCCCGCTTGCGAAAAGCATAAACAATTGAATCGTCAAGATGAGCGGGTCAAGACGACACAGCATCATATGTATAGTTGAATTATTCTCTAATAAGTACTTTTAAATATCGCCTTTGGGTACTTATAAGAGACTTTAAGTAAAGGGTAAAGTAAAAGAGCTATACACATGGGCGTATTGGGGAGAAAAGAAATAACACATTGGCATGCACAAACCTGCACTCCACCGATCGAAATGATAAAAGATGAGGCGGCTGATGAAAGCCGCCTCACCTTTTAAAGGAAAGCACACGAGTACTCGGTTAATGCAGGTTTTGAGAGAGGGCGTTTGTCAACGTGCCATCGGTATTCTGCGACAATTCCCAGATGGCGGCGCCGCCAAGGCCCCTGTTCTTGATATACGTGCCTTTGACGCCAACGGACTGTGCATCGTCATAGGAGATGAACGTGTTGCCGTTGAACAGGTACGGCACCAGCGCGTCGGGATGTACAAAGCGCTGGAAGGCTGTGTTGGTCAAATACGTTGACTTGACTGTGTCATATGGGATGGACGCGCCGGATGTGTACGTCTGGTACAGCCCGTTGTTGGTATTTGCGACGCCGGTGTATTTATAGCCGTAGAACGGCACGCCCATCACGATTTTGCTTGCGGGAAAGCCGCTGCTGATCCATAGATTGACGGCGTCATCACAGCTCCACTTGTATTGAGGTGAGGTTTCCGAAGGCTTGTATAGCGGTGCGTTGAAATCGGTATACTTGTCCCACGATCCGTGTATGTCATAATTCATCACGGTGGCGTAATCCACATATGCCGCGAGCTTACTCAGCTCGGTATTCTGCGCATAGAACGTGCCGGACCCGCCCGCAAACGTCAACAGGTATCGGCAGCCATCAATGGCTCCCTGGGCATTGAGCTTCTCGCGAAGCTTCGCCATCAGAAGCGTAAAATTCGTTTTGTCCTCCGGCCTTGTAACGTTACTGCTTAAACCGCCGCCAACCGGATACTCCCAATCGATATCGACGCCATCAAAACCGTTCTGCTTGATGAAAGCCACGACACTGTCCGCAAACGCCGTACGGGACGCGTCTGTAAGCGCAACGTCGGAAAATTTGCCGGACCATGTCCAGCCGCCGATGGCGATCAGCGTTTTCAGGTTGGGGTATTGCGTTTTCAACTGCCGCAGTTTGGCAAAATTGTCCGGATCAACAGCGGGATCGCCCATTGTGATCTTCAGATCGGTTCCGATGTTGGCAAACGCATAATTGATATGCGTTAGATTGGCTGCTTTGATCGATAAAGGCGTATAACCCGAATATGCAGCCCAGGACGCATAATACCCTGCCAGCACCTTGCCCGCGACGGTTGTGGGGGTTGGGGTGGGCGTTGGTGTGGCCGTAGGTGTTGGTGTCGGCGATAAAGTGGGCGAAGCGGATGCCGTAGGCGTTGGTGTCGGTGTAGCAGTAGCAGTAGGTGTCGTTGTGGGTGTTGGTGAAACGGATACCGTGGTTACGGACAGATAGCTTTTGTTCACGTAGCCGGCTTTTCCGTTGAACTCTATCTTATACCAGGCTCCGGATCTGCCCAAAACAGGATACGCTGACCCCTTGGGTGCAGTACCGATGACGGAATAGCTCGTTTTCGGGCCGCTGTACACACTTGCATAGCTCGTGTTGACGATCGTGCCAACTTGTGTGGTCGATGCCATCGCAATGGTACCGGACGGAACAAGAAAGAGCATTGCCAACAAGAGTGCCAGCAGGATGCTGAAGAGACGGCGGATCCACACACAAATACCCCCTATAGGTTCGGTCACCGTCATACTAGCATATGCTTATTTATACATACAACAGGGGATATTTGGATTCGTATTGGCAATTATTGGAATCGCTACTAAAAAAACCGGAAGAGGTCTCTCTCCCGGTTTTCCGAATCGTATTCGTGAAGTCTTGCCGCTTAGCGCTGTTCACCTGAGGTGCGCGGCACGGGCAGCTTGCAGATCGCGTCTTCGATCCACGGGTCCCAGAATTTCCAGTTGTGCACGCCTGGCGCACCGTGGAATTCCGAATCGAAGCCCATCTCCATTGCCTTTTCATAGAACTTCACGGCATGTGGATAGTTGCTGTCCTCGGTGCCGCAGGCGATGTAGAGATACGGCATGGGCTTGCCTTCCTCCTTGAGCCTTCGCATCAGGTAATACAAGTCTGCGGGTGTGTCCCACAGCTCGTTCGCGTAGCCGCTGCCAAAGCATTTGTGCAGGCGGTCATAGTACCCCATGGTGCCATCCGGCTGCCTACCGTAATAGTCCAGCGGATTACCCGTGGAAAGCGCGATCGCTTCGCAATACTGTTCCGGGAACGTGAACGCGAACCGCAGTGCGCCCTGCCCGCCCATGGACAGGCCACCAATGAAATTCTCCTCCCTCTTGTCGCTCAGCGGGAATACACTTCGAAGGAATGCAGGCAGCTCCTTGGCGATATAGCTCTGGTAACGCGTGCCGCGCCCGCCCATGGCCATATCGACATACGCGGAATCTGCCCCGTCCGGCATCACGACGGCGATGCGGTAGCCATTTTCCTTAATGTGCCGCTCGATCCGGGAAAAGCGGCTCCAATCCGTATGATTTCCATACGTGCCGTGCAGCAGCCACAGCACGGGAAATTTCGCGCCGGGTCCCTTATATGCGTCAAAGTCGGGCAGATAGATGTTGACGCCAGTGGTTCCTTCGAGTTCCTTCGAACGGTATTCGATGTGGATGAATGACATGGTTTCCCTCCTGCCTGTATTTCTATGGTTATTATATAGGAAACAGCGACATATCTATAGAGGAAAAAGTGCATATCTGGCTCTGCCAAAGAGGAGGGTATTTGTCATTCTTTGTCCTAATTTGTAAAACATCATTATATAATTATTCTATAATATGTTAACTCATTCAAAATGCGAGCACAACCGCTTCCGCTCCCCTCGGATCATTGACAAACGGCTTTGCAAAGCCTTATAGTACAAGCGGTTATCCTATTTATGGCTGAAAATCCTATGAATCTTGTTATGTCACGTCCCCGTCGAGTTTTTATGTATACCCGGAAGGAAAGGTGTGTTCGCAATGATCGACTTCACAACGATGGCCTATGACGAGCTGCTGCGCGAAGGCGGCCACAAATGCTCCTGCGGTACAGTGCATACCACAACGCTCAAATACCTCAGGGTCGGATCGGGCGTCATCAACCTCATTCCCGAGGCGCTCGGCACATTCGGCTTCAAAAAGCCGTTCGTCGTCTGTGATCCCAACACGTTTGGCGCCGCGGGCGATAAGGTCGTGCAGATCTTAAAAGCCTCGAAAATCGAGCATACGCTGTTCATCTTCCCCATCGAAAAGGGCGTGCATCTCGAGCCGGATGAGTTTACCGTGGGTTCCGCCGCAATGGCGTTTGACCCCTCCTGTGATGTCATCCTTGCCGTGGGTTCCGGCGTGGTCAACGACACCTGTAAGGTGCTCTCTCACATCGCGAAGATCCCCTCCATGGTGGTCGGCACAGCACCTTCGATGGACGGCTACGCATCCAACTCCTCTTCGATGGTGCAGAACGGGCTAAAGGTCAGCCTGTACAACGACTGCCCCATCGCCATTATCGCAGATCTGGATATTATGAAGGACGCGCCGATGCGCATGCTGATGGCTGGCCTTGGCGACGTGCTGGCCAAGTGCGTGGCGATCGCCGACTGGAGAATCGCCAACATCGTCGTTGGAGAAGCGTATTGCGAATCGCTTGCCAACCTGATGCGCTACTGCGTTCAAAAGTGCCTCGACAACGCGGAGGGGCTGATCCGCCGTGAGCCGGAGGCCGTTAAGAGCGTTGTGGAAGGCCTGGTGCTCTCCGGCGTCGCGATGTCGTTTGCGGGCTCTTCCCGCCCCGCCTCCGGCCTTGAGCACTATTTCTCGCACATGTGGGAGATGGTAACACTGCAACGCCATGCCGAGACGGAACTGCACGGCATACAGGTCGGTGTCGGCACCTGTTTGTGCCTGCCGCTGTACCAGCATCTGCTTTCTGTCAAGCCCGACAAGGAGTTTTCGCTTTCACAGCGAGCGGCTTTTTCCCAGGAGCAATGGGAAGAGGATATGAAGCACATCTTCGGAAGCGTAGCACCCTCGATCATCAACGGTGAAAAAAACCAGTGGCACAAGAACGACGCACAAGGCCACGCACAGCGGCTTGAGATCATACTCGATCGGTGGGAGGATATCCTCCGCTCCATCACTGAAGAGTTGCCGGATGCGGAACCCACAGTTTCACGCCTTAAAGCGCTTGGCATGCCTACCACGCCGCAGGATCTGGGGTTGAGCCAGCAAGATACCGTTGACGCGTTCTTGGGCTCCCGCGAGATACGTAACAAGTATTTGGTTTCTAGCCTTCTCTGGGACATCGGGCTTTTGCAGGAGTTCACGAAGTACCTGTAAATCGGCTAGTAAAATAATAAAGCAAAAAGCCCCGTTCGGGGCTTTTCGCTTATCTAAATAAATAGATTACCTTGTTATTTAACATAATACCATAGTATAATCTTATCAATAACCGAGAGGCCGCCTGCTTATGTCCATCAAAAAGCCCGAAAAACCAAAATTCCCGATACTTGCGACTGTTGCCCTTATTGTAGCATCCTTTCTTTTATCAGGGCCGGTTACCCAGTTCGTTGCCTTGTTTATAGAACCGTTTTTCGCCAGTATAGAAACCCTGTGGCTGATCATCGGCGTTGTGTTCTTAGCAGCGTGGTACGCGTGCGTACTGCGGCCGTACATGGCGAAACGGAAAGATTACAGGCTTTCCGAAGAGGATTGGGAAGCGTATAAACGTATCCTCCAACAGGGAGAATCAGCCCGAGGCAAGTTCGAAGACAGCGAAAACAAGAACGCCAAAATAGCATGCCCCAATTGCGGGTCGGAGGATTTACGGCCAGCTTTCACCTCCGACAGGTTTCTGATCGAAGGTCATCCTGCCACCGCACATTATAAGCTAGGCATGCATTTTCAATGCAACCACTGCAAATACAAGTGGTAGTGTAATTCCAACCGACATTAAATGAGAAAAGCCCTTTTCAGGGCTTTTTTATCTGTCACTAGATCAACACGCGCAGCAGCTTCTCCACTTCCCTGTCCCAAAAACGCCAGGAATGGCCCTCGCTGACCTCCTCGTGGAAGGTGACGCCATATTCCAGCTCACGCGCCTTTTGTGTAAAGCGCACATTGCTCTCAAACAGCCTGTCCGCAGAGCCGCAGGAGACATAGAGCTCCGGCTTCTGTTTTTTCTCCTCGTCAACCTTCTTCAACAGGTAAAACAGGTCGTTCACGCTGCCGGGGATCATGTCGGCGCTGCCGAAGAGGAATTCCGCGAAGTGCGGATCGTGGTTTTTCATCGCCTCAAACACGTCTAAAGCACCCGAGAACGACGCAGCAAAGCTGAATTTTTCGGGATATGTAAGCGCCATCTTCATTGCGCCGTAGCCGCCCATGGAAAGTCCTGCGACATATGTGTTCTCCCGTTTTGGCGATATCCGAAGAAAGGTCTGTATGATGCGTGGCAGTTCCTCTGCCACATAGGTGAAATACTTCCAACCGATGGTTTGATCCATATAGAAATCGTTGCCTATTTCGGGCATCACGATGACCATATTCTGTTTGGATTCCGCCAGATACCGCTCGACGTTGCTGTTAGAGATCCAGCTGTGTGCGCCGCCGTGCATGCCATGCAGAAGATAGAGGACTTTCCGCTCTTCCTGCTTGGGACCGCTCATGGAATCAAAGACCTGCGGCTCGGGGAACGCGACGCAAACCGTGGTATGGAATCCAAGTACTTCCGAATGGAAATTGAAAACGCTCTTTGACATGTCGATCCTCCTTATCCCTTATGAACGGGCAACCATTCGTTGACCATCCTGTAACCTTCGCTGTCCCAAAACGCCCATTCGTGTGCCAGACCTTCCTGCTCATAATAGGTATGCTCGACGTCCTGATCCAGCAGGAACTGGTGGAATTCCCGGTTACGATGGATCAGCCCGTCTGCCGTACCACAGGATACGTAAATCATCGGCATGGATACGTTTTTCTTCACATTCTGTTCGACCAGATGGCGTATATCGTGCATCGTATGGCGGAGGTCATCGAGCTCTCGGGTACCAAAGATCGCAAACCGCTCGTCGTTAAGTTTTTCACCGGGGTTGCCAAGCGTGACAGCTCCTGAGAAGGAACCTACCGCTGCGTATCTTTGCGGATTAGAAAGAGCGATCTTCATAGCGCCGTACCCACCCATCGAGAGGCCTGCAATGAACCTGTCTTCCCTGTTGGAGGAAGCGCGGAACGTCGACTCGATGATGTTGGGCAGCTCCTGGCTCATATACGTATAGTATTTGTACCCATAAGCCATATCGGTATAAAAGAAGTTGCGCATGCTGGTTACGACGCAGATCATGTTGTAGCTGCTGTGGTGCAGATACCGTTCCATGTTGCTGCGCCGAAGCCACGCCGTGTGGTCATCCGAATAACCGTGAAGCAAATACAGCACCGGCAAGTTTTCCGTGTATGGCTTTCCCAACTTCGCCAAGCCGATGTCCTTGGGCTCCGGCAAAAAGACATTGATCGACTGATCAAAGCCAAGTGCTTCGGAGCGAAACGTCATTTCCATCAATGCCATTTCAGTTCCTCCTCGTTGCGGTTTTCTATACTCTTTGAAAAGAATGCAGATCTGCCGTTACTCTATGACCCGCACTTAACGATATATATTATATCATGATTCAAATGGTTCGAATATGGATAGACGGACAACCGAGCAAAGCAATAGGCGAGTCGAAACAAAAGCTTTTGCACAAAAAGTTTTACAATAAATTTAATAAATAATAGAATCATTTCTCCGATGTTGTATTATAATAGTCTCACTCTACTTTTCGGGAACTCATCTGGCGGTATGACGGAGGATTAACAATGCGGTGGAATTCGGATAGTGTCGTTCGTACATTGGCTTTGCGAGTGCTTAAAGCCAAGCCTTTAATTTCTTCTAATTCCAGCCGCTCTTCGCAGGAAAAGGAGTTCCGTAAATACGGTATAGAATATCCGATCAAGAAAAGGCATTCTGAAACCCGCAGCGGTATAAAGTAATCTCTATGCGCCCAACAAGCGGCCTGCTTTTCTAGAAGACATAAAGGAAATGAATTCGATATCAACCCGCCATCCCTGAATTGTTCAGGGATTATTTTTTCTTCTCTTTGGACATGTAAATAGGGGTTGACAAAACCCGATCGGAATAATATTATTTCTGTAGGAATAATAAAGGAGGTACTCCGTTATGTCTAGCATCTATAAGAATTTAACCGATCTGATCGGTAAAACGCCTTTGCTGGAGCTTACCAACTATGAAAAGAAGCATGGCCTGAACGCCACTGTGGTAGGAAAACTCGAATACTTCAATCCCGCCGGAAGCGTAAAGGACCGGATAGCAAAAGCGATGATCGACGACGCCGAACAAAGAGGGCTGCTGAAACCGGGCTCCGTTATCATTGAACCCACCAGCGGCAACACGGGCATCGGGCTTGCATCGGTGGCCGCGGCAAGGGGATACCGCATCATTCTTACCATGCCGGAAACGATGAGCATAGAGCGGCGAAACCTGCTGAAGGCATATGGAGCCGAGCTTGTTCTGACCGAAGGAGCCAAGGGGATGAAGGGCGCTATCGCCAAGGCGGATGAGATCGCAAAAGAAATTTCCCATTCCTTTATTCCAGGACAATTTGTAAACCCTGCCAATCCAAAGGTTCACAAAGAGACGACCGGGCCAGAAATCTGGGAGGATACGGACGGTAAGGTCGACGTTTTGGTAGCCGGAATCGGCACCGGCGGTACGATTACCGGTGTGGGAGAATTTTTGAAATCGAAAAACGCAAACGTGAAAATCGTTGCGGTTGAACCCTTCGATTCCCCTGTTCTTTCTGAAGGCCGGGCCGGTACACACAAGATTCAAGGGATCGGCGCCGGTTTTGTGCCGGACGTGTTGAATCAGAAAATATACGATGAGATCATCAAAGTAAAAAATGAGGATGCATTCCAAACAGGCAGAGACATTGCCAAGACTGAGGGTCTCTTAGTGGGCATCTCTTCGGGCGCAGCGCTTTGGGCTGCAACCGAGATTGCGAAAAGGCCGGAGAACGCCGGCAAAACGATCGTGGTCATCCTTCCGGATACCGGCGAGCGATATCTCTCGACGCCAATGTTTGCCGAACAAGCGTAAACACTAAGAAAATAAAAACCGGGCGGGAAGACATTCCCTGCCCGGTTTTTTATCGTTGCCATTACAGATAGTACATCAGCGTCTCATTTTTCAAATTCGCCAGATCGGCCATTTGCTGCAACGTCACGTTTTGCAGGTAGTCGATGATAATCTCGCTAAGCGGGTTATAAACGTTCTCCTGAATGCAGCTCTCCAGCAATGAGAAAGTT
>CAZHNN010000035.1:0-4494 GCA_964533965.1 uncultured Clostridia bacterium
CTCTGCTGCAAAGCCCACAACGACCTGATGTGTTTTTCTCTTTCCGACCTGTGTCAAAATGTCTACCGTCGGAACCATTTCCAGCGAAAGTTCGCCGTTCTCGCTCTTCTTGATCTTCTGCTGCCGCACGATTTCGACGCGGTAATCTGCGGGTGCTGCACATTTGACCAACAGATCGCAATTATCAAATTCCACCATCAGTGCGTCGTGCATCTGCTGCGTGGTCTCCACCGCGATGCACTTGACGAACCGGGGCAGCGGAATGCTTATGGGACCGTGCACCATCGTTACGTCGGCGCCCCTCCGCCTCGCCTCTTCCGCGATCGCAACCCCCATCTTGCCGGAGGAGCGGTTGCTTATGAACCGTACCGGGTCGATGGATTCCTGTGTCGGTCCTGCCGTTACCAGGACCTTCTTTCCCAGAAGGTCTTTGGGCTTACGCAACAGGTCCAGCGCCTTGTCCACGATGACTTCCGGTTCCTCCATCCTGCCGACACCTTCGGTACCTTCAGCAAGCCAGCCCTTTGCGGGCCCGATGAAATGGCAGCCCGTGATGCGAAGCGCCGCCACGTTTTTCTGCGTGATCGGGTTTTCCCACATCCGCTCGTTCATCGCGGGGGCGATCAATACGGGGGCTTTCGTGGCCAAGATGGTGGTCGACAGCATGTCGTCGGCCATACCGTTGGCGTATTTAGCCAGAAAATTGGCGGTGGCGGGAGCAACGATAAACAAGTCAGCCCGCTTTGCAAGCGAGATATGCTCCACTTCCCACGGCGTCTCACGGTTGAACATATCGCAGGCCACAGGATGATTGCTCAGCGTTTCAAAGCTCAGCGGAGTCACGAACTCGGTAGCGTTTTTGGTCATGATGACGTAGACCTCCACGCCCTGCTTGCGAAGCCTTGAAACGAGATCCACGCTCTTGTATGCTGCAATGCCGCCGGTGACCCCCAGCACAACCGTTTTCATCATATCCTCCCGTTGCGCTCGAAACTTACCTTGTGGTTATAGATTTCCTCCACTGCGATAGAAACGGGCTTCTCCACGTCGACATTGTCGACGAGCGGCGTATCGCCGGCGACCAACTGCCGGGCGCGTTTGGCTACCATCACCACCAGAGAATAACGGCAGTCCACTTGCTCCAAAAGTTCATTGATCGGCGGGTAAATAATCATGTTGTTTCCTCCCAGGTTTTCAATATGGTATAAAGATTGCGCTGCATGCGGCACGATTCGGCCGTCAGCACGGATTTTAACTGTATGATGGCTGTGCCCAGGTCATCGTTGAGGATGATATAGTCGTATTTATTCACGAGTTTGACTTCCTGCCTGGCAGTATGAAGCCTGCACTGCAGCGTCTTTTCATCCTCGGTGCCCCTTCGGCGCAGTCTTTTTTCCAATTCCTCAAATGACGGCGGCAGCACAAAGACCATCACCGCCTCCGGCATAACCTTTTTCACGTTCATCGCGCCCTGCACGTCGATGTCCAACACCACGTCGATGCCCTCATTCAAGAGGGTTTCGACGCGTTTTCTTGGCGTTCCGTACCGGTTCATGCCAAAGATGCAGGCGTATTCCAAAAACTCGCCGTCCCGTATCATCTCGTCAAAGCGTTCATCCGTTACAAAATCGTAATGTACGCCGTTGATCTCACCGGGCCTAGGCTTGCGGGTGGTTGCGGAAACTGAAAACTGTGCGTTCTTGCAACCTTCCAGCAATGCTGTGCAGAGGGTGCCCTTTCCGGCGCCCGAAGGGCCCGAGACCACCAATAACGTCCCCCTTGCCATCAATCCATCTCTCCCTCGTCGTGTTCTGTCATCCGGTTGGCAACCGTTTCAGGCTGTACGGCGGACAGTATGACATGCTCGCTGTCCGTGATCACAACGGCGCGCGTACGCCTTCCATATGTCGCATCGATCAGCATGCCGCGGTCGCGTGCTTCCTGTATGATGCGCTTGATGGGGGCGGATTCAGGGCTCACGATAGCGATGATGCGGTTGGCGGAAACGATATTCCCAAACCCAATGTTGATCAAACGAATACTCATGGCAATCCTCCACCTTAGTAAACACTGATTAAGTACTAAAGGGCACAAAACTGTTTCACAAATCTGACATTCCTTATGGAATCAGTGTTTACTTTACTCGATGTTTTGTATCTGCTCGCGGATCTTCTCCATTTCGCTCTTGACTGTGATGACGGCGGCGTTGACTTCCTGTTCGTTGGCCTTGCTGCCGATGGTGTTGATTTCCCTGTTCATCTCCTGAACGATAAAATCCAGCTTTCTTCCGACCGGCTCAATAAGCGTCAGATTGTAGCAGAATTCATCCAAATGGCTGCCCATCCGCACGATCTCCTCGTCGATCGCCTTTCTGTCGGCCAGGAGCGCCGCCTCCGCAAGCACGCGTTGCCGGAGCGTCTCGTCCGTGCCAATATACTCCTGCATCTTCTGCACAAGCCGGTCTTTGGCAGCCTGCTCCATAGCAGGGGCATTGGCCTTGATGACGCCAACGTGGGATTTAATGCCCTGGGCTTTTTGCAGAAGATCCTCCTGCAGCCTTTCACCTTCGCGCAAACGCATATCCAGCAGCATACAAAGCGAATTTTGCAGCGCTTTTTCCACGACTGCCCAAACGGCTTCTTCGTCTTCCTCCGCTTCCTGCGTCGTTAAAACGAGCGGATAGGACGCCAGCGTGGAAAGCGTGATGTCATTTTGGAGGCCGGTCTCTTCACGCAGTGTCTGCAGGGCATTCTGATACGATTTGGCAAGCGCGGTATCCACCAGCACCACAGCATGGTCCTCCCGCCGGTTGCGATAGGAGATCAACACGTCGATCTTGCCGCGGTTGATGACGGCGAAGATGGCTTTGCGTATTCGGTCCTCCATCAGATTCAATACGCGCGGCATGCGAAAGGCGATATCCAAATAGCGGCTGTTGACCGTCTTGATCTCCACCGTTGCTTCACGGCCGTCAAGTTCCGCCACGCCGCGCCCGAACCCTGTCATGCTGTTCAATGGTTTTCCTCCCAAAGATTTTTACCGGCTTACCCCAGAAGCGTAGCCGGTACCGATCGAAAAAGAGTATCGGAAATCTATTCAATGGCTTTCTGAATGTATTTTCTCTGATAAGCCAGCAGAAAAGCACATGCATGCGCCGTACTATCGCGACCCCGAACAACGGTGCATTGCCTTTTGTTCATTTGTCAACGGCATTTCCCGCTGTTCAGCGTTTTATTATAGCATACCGGGATGCCAATCACAACGAAAAAGCGTTCAGCTTCGCTGGATGAGTTTGTAGATCTCGTCGGCACGGGGTTCGCCCATCGGCCTTATCTGGCCGTCGCGGCACATGATGCGAAGACCTTCGGAGCGGTGTGTCAGATAGCCGATCACCGATGACGCTATCCCATGCTGGGATAACACGAACTGCATGCTCTTTCCATCCGGACAGGCAATGAGCATGCATCCCGAGGAGATCAGCCGAAGCGGGTCCAGCCGCAGCGCCGTGCAGAGCGCTTTGGTCTGCGGCAGTACCGCGATGTCGTTTTCCTCCATCAGCACGCCGCATCCGGAAGCTTGGCAGAGTTCGTAGACGGCGCCAAGAACGCCGCCTTCGGTCACGTCATGCATCGCATGCGCGCCATTTTTTGCAGCCAACAAGCCTTCGGGCACCACCGAGATCTGTTTGCCCAAATTCATACAGAAAGCATAGTCCTTTGCGCCCAGTATCTCCATTGCCCGCATGGGAAAATCGCTCGCGATGATAAACGTTCCTTCGATGCCGGCCGATTTGGTCAACACCAGATCGTCGCCGACCTTGCCGCCCGCGGTCTTGACAAGCCCGTTTCTCGGGCAGCTCGCCAGCACCGTTCCGCTTAAGATCGGCCGTGTCACGGCGTCAGTGATCTCCGTATGCCCGCCGATGATCTCCACGTTCAATTCCTGCGCCGTTTCCAGTGCCTGGCGCATGATGCCCTCGATGTCTGCCATGGTGCTCCTTGGCGGCGCCATCAGCGTCAGCAGCAACGCAATGGGTTCCGCACCGCTGGATGCAGCGTCATTGCAACTCACATGCACGGCCAATCTGCCCAAATCCTTTTGCGCCGCGGTGACAGGGTCGGTGGATACCACGCACAGGTTGTCCCCAAAGGAGAGCGCCGCGCAGTCCTCGCCGACCCCCGGGCGCAGCAGCACCTCACTGCGCATGGGCCTTAAGATGGACAATACGCTTTGTTGAAGCTGTTCGTTTGTCAGCTTGCCGATGTTCATCAACGTACCTCACTCCAAAGATAGGCGAAGAATTCGTCTTCTCCCATTATCTTGATGCCGAGCTTTTGCGCACGGTCCAGTTTGCTGCCGGCTTTGTCCCCCGCAACCAACAGCGTGGTCTCCTTATTCACATTGTCGGAGGCTTCCGCCCCCATGCGTATGACCAACTCCTGAGCCTCTTTGCGCCCCATGTGGGTCAACGTGCCCGTGAACACGATCTTCTCT
>CAZHNN010000035.1:4504-12455 GCA_964533965.1 uncultured Clostridia bacterium
TTTCGTTTTTTCTTGGGTTGATGCCGTAATCCCGCAACCGTTGAAGAATTCGTTGCTGATCTTCATCCGCAAAGTATGTCACGATGCTCTGCGCGACGATGGGTCCGACATCCTTCATGTTCATCAGATCGGCCTCGTTCGCTTGTTGCAGCGCTTCTATCGACCCATATGCATCGCCTAGCGTCTGCGCCGTCTTTTTTCCAACGTTGGGAATGCCCAAGGCATAGAGATAGTTGGGCAGCGGTCTGTTCTTGCTCTGCTGCACCGCCTCAAAAAGCTTCTCCGCACGCTTCTGCGCGAAGCCCTCAAGCGTGAGCCACTCCGACACCGAAATATCGTACAGCTGATCCGCCGTTACCACATGAAGGCTGTCCATCGCCTGCATGAGCGTTTTGTCACTGAGCCCTTCGATATCCATCGCCTCACGGGATACGAAATGGACGAGCGCATGCAGCCGCTGCGGCTTGCACGTCTTTGTATTGGGGCAGAACAGGTTGGCGCCGCGTGTTTCAAGCGCAGTCCCGCAAAACGGGCAGTGGACGGGCACCGGTATATCGGTTCCTTGTTCGTCCGCGCTTCCCAAAATCTCGGGGATCACGTCGTTGCTCCTTCGTATCCATACGGAGCCGCCAAGTTTTACCTTCTTTCGCGCAATATCGCCGGTGTTGTTCAGCGTTGCCCGAGATACCGTGGCACCGGCCAATTCGACGGGCTCCAACATTGCCGTGGGGGTCAGTTTTCCCGTGCGTCCGACATCCCAACTCACATCCAAAAGCTTGGTGACCGCTTCCTCCGCCTCAAACTTGATCGCGATGGCCCATCGCGGGAAACGGTCGGTGTTGCCAAGCGTTGCGCGAAGATTCATCTCATCAATTTTTAAGACCATCCCGTCGGTCATGAAATCCTCTTCATGGCGCTGCTCATCCATTGCCATAGCGGCTGAATACGCTTCCGAGGCATCCGAAAACACGCCCAGCAGCTTTGCCACTCTAAAACCGTTGTCTTCCAGGAATGTACGCATCTGCCGCGCCGTGGAGAAGAGCATGCCCTCTATATAGCCGATCTGGTAGAAAAACGCGTCCAGTTTGCGCTTTTGTGTCTGTCGCGGGTCGAGGTTGCGCAAGGCGCCCGCCGCAGCGTTGCGCGCGTTCTTCAAAGGTTCGTCCGATTGGGCGTTATAGCTCTTTAGTGCGGAGAGCGGCATATAACCTTCTCCCTGCACTTCAAACCGCCCAGTAAAAGGAACGCGCAGCGGGATGGAGCGGATCGTCATCACCTGGGGCAATATGCTTTCGCCCACCACGCCGTTGCCGCGCGTGGCAGCCTGCACCAACTGCCCGTTCTCATAGGTAAGGTTGATGGTAAGGCCGTCGATCTTGTATTCCAGCAGATACGTCGGCATCTTGGAATCCTGCTGTGACAAGAGCTTTTTTGTCCGCTGTTCCCAGGAAACGAGCTCTTCGAGCGTCTTGCATTTGTCCAGGCTCCAGAGACGGGATAGATGCGTGTGCGGCACAAAGGCGGATAGCGTCTCGCCGCCGACACGCCGCGTGGGTGAATCGGACAGAACGGTACCCGTCGTCTTTTCCAAAGACAGCAGCTCGTCGTACAGCGCGTCGTATTGCCCGTCGCTTACAAGAGGATTGTCCAGCACATAATACGCGTGGGCGTATTTGTTGAGCAAATCCACAAGCTCCCTCATCCTCTGTTCCATCTCACATCTTCTCCATCGCGGCATATTTGAGCATGATTCGCTTGATGCCCTTATTTCCAAAATCGATTTCCGCCACGGCAGAGTCGCCGCTTCCGTTCAATGAGCGCACTTCACCGCCACCGAAAGCCGGATGCCGTACCCTGTCTCCCGGCGAAAGTTCCAGAACCTTGGCGGGTATAAACACGGAAGGCTGCGGTTTGGGCGCAATGGTTGGGCGGACGGTATATGTTCTGGAAAATGACAGCTCTTCTGCGTCTCTTGCGCGCGCCAAATCGTCGCGCTGCACGCCTTCTTCGGGAAGTTCCGCCAAAAAGCGCGACGGTGGGTTGTGGTTCGTACTGCCGTATACCCCGCGCGAGAGCGCATAGGAAATATACAGACGGTCCATCGCCCGCGTAAATCCAACATAACACAATCGACGCTCTTCCTCAATCCCGCTTTCATCCCCAACGCTTCTCTGATGGGGGCAAAGCCCTTCCTCAAGGCCGACGAAGAATACGACCGGAAACTCCAGCCCCTTGGCGCTGTGCAGCGTCATCAGCGTAACGGCGTTCGCCTCTTCATCATAGCTGTCCACATCGGAGACAAGCGTCAGGCCGTTGAGGTAGTCCTCCAGCGTTTCCTCCGGATGCTGCTCAAAATAATCCTTGACGGCGTTGACGAACTCCATGACGTTCTCAAGCCGCCCCTGCGCTTCGATCGTTCCTTCCTGCTCGTATTGCGTCAGCAATCCCGAGGTTTCGATAACGGTACGGACATATATCTCGGGCATTAAAAGCTGCGATTGGGCCATCAACCGTATCATATCCTTTGCAAAATCCGAAAGCTTTTCGGATGTTCGCTTGGGCACCCCCACAGCCTTGGCATCGCAGAGGATCTCCCAGAGCGATTGTCCCATCTGGGCTGCTCCATCCTGCAGCTTTTCCACAGTGGTGTCGCCAATACCGCGCTTTGGTACGTTGATGATTCGCGTTAACGATATGCTGTCATTCGGATTGAGCAAAAAGCGCAGATAGGCCAAAAGATCGCGTATCTCCTTGCGCTCGTAGAACTTCTGGCCGCCGACCATGCGGTACGGAATGCTATGCTGCCGCAGCGTTTCTTCCAGGATGCGGCTCTGGGCATTCGTGCGGTAGAGGATGGCGATGTTGCGCAGCGAATACTTGCGCAGCAGCGTATCGATGGTGGATGTGACGAACACCGCCTCGTCGCGTTCGCTGGCGGATTTGTGCACGACGACGGGTTCGCCGCCATCCCGGCTTGTCCATAGATTCTTGCCCTTGCGCGCGCGGTTATGCGATATGACGGCGTTTGCGGTATCGAGGATGGGCTTGGTAGAGCGGTAGTTCTGCTCCAGCCGGATAACGGTGCAATTCGGAAAATCCTTTTCAAAATCCAGAATGTTGCGTATGTCAGCGCCACGCCAGCCGTAGATACTCTGGTCGTCATCACCTACGACGCACAGGTTTTTGTGCATCGCAAGCATTTTGACGATGAGGTACTGTGCACGGTTGGTATCCTGGTACTCGTCGACATGGATGTAGCGGAACCTCTCGGCGTAACGCTTTAGCACATCGGGATGGTCTTCAAACAACCTGACGGTGTAGGTCAAAAGGTCGTCGAAGTCCATTGCATTGTTGTGTCGCAGTGCTTTGTCGTAGGAGGCGTACAGCTTGGCGCAGGTGCCGTAAAACAGGTCGTTGCCCGCCTCGGAGGCCATTTGCTGCGGCGTCAGCATGCGGTTTTTAGCGTCGGATATGACGCCAAGCACCGTGCGAGGTAAAAACTTCTTATCGTCCACGCCCTCGTTGCGCATGATCTGTTTCAAAAGCCGGCCTTGATCGTCTGTGTCATAAACTGTAAACGCATGCGTAAATCCGATATGTTCCGCTTCCCGCCTCAATATGCGCATGCACATGCTGTGGAATGTGCATATCCACATTTCATCCGCCTCGTTCCCCAGCAGCTTGTGGATACGCTCTTTCATCTCCTGCGCCGCCTTGTTGGTGAACGTGATGCACAGTACCTGCCACGCCGGCACGCCGGATGATACGATGAATGCCGCCCGATGCGTGAGCGTCCGCGTCTTTCCGCTGCCGGCGCCTGCCAATATCAACAATGGCCCTTGTGTATTTGTCACCGCTTGGCGCTGCACGGGATTCAGCGATCCTAACTCCATATTTCCTCCTCAGAGATTCTAATCAAAGCTTCCATAGAGTAAATAAAAGCGGCATTGCGCTTATACAATGCGGCTTTTCAGTTTGTCATAAGTGCTTAATTCCCTTTGCATAAATTTCATGCTAAACGAAACAAAGATCTATCGCCTTAAGCCAATTAGGTGGTTTTATTTTATTCATCCAATCCCATGTCGGCTAAATCCGGCGATTCCCGTCAAAACGAAGTTTTGACTTACGCGGCGGATTTGCATCAATATTCGCGAAACCGTCTTTCCCGTCAAAAAACGGAGTTTTTGACGGACTGCAAAAACCGACGCCTTTGCACGTCTGCGCCCAGCGCAGCCAGCATACCTGCTATTTTAGACGCTCCAGTATCATATCATATCCGCCGGTACCATACACGACGCAGCGGTTCACACGGCTGATGGTGGCAGTGGAAGCTCCCGTCATCTTACTGATCTCCTGATAGGTGATCTTTTCGCGCAACAGCTTGGCAACCTGCAGCCTTTGGCTCAACGCCTGAAGTTCCGCGATGGTGCAGATGTCATCAAAAAACGCGTAGCATTCATCCCTGTTACGGAGTTGAAGGATCGCGTCATATAGAAAATCGATATCTTTACCGTATTTTGGCGAGCGGTCTGACATGCCTGTCCCTCCTCCATCCATCCAAAAAATCCAAAATCAGTATACCATAGCACATTCATTTGTTAAAGTGCTAAATTGGCTTTGCATAGGATGGGAGATCACAGGATGAAAGCTTTATATGAACGAGCATGTAGACAAACATCACAACTGGCCGACGCGCTCCAGGCCGGACACCGATACCTCATACGCCATTTTGTCCAAAACCGATCCGTCTGCCTGCCTTTTTTGGTATTCCCGCGACTGAAACCGGCCTAGAACGCGCACGCAATCCCCTACCTTGAGCATGCGGGCAAAGCGAGCCGTCCGTCCCCAAACGATGGCCGGGATGTAATCGCTCTTGCCGTACGAACGGTTTACAGCCAGTAGAAGATCGGTGATTTCACGCATGAACGGCGTCGTGCGATAGATGGGTTCCTTGCAGACATGACCCAGCAGTTGTACGCGGTTTGTGGAGGGTAAAGAGGATTCCTCCTTTTGCAGTTGCCTGGCAAACACGGTCAAAATCAGGTGGTTTGAACCGTCGATGTTCTTGTTGTAACTTCGCAGCTGACCGACAATTTTCACCGATGCGCCTTTTGAAATGGAACGGCTCAACAGCCGCTCGCTCGCTGTGACCGGCAACAGATCGGAGAATTCGGACAACCGTTGCACTTTAAGCAAAAACGTATAGAAGTTCTCCCCGTACAAACGATGGGAAAACGTTGGCACGCCTGTGATCACACCGTAGAGCTGTACGGTGTTGTCCTGGCCTTGTTCCACGAATAATCCCCCTCTAACAATAAAGAAGGACGCAACGGCGCCGTCCCTAAGCCCTTGTTTGAGTGTATGCGTCAAAGCGGGTATTCATGCGTATAAGCGAGATTGTTTCAATGTTTCATCGAAGATTTCACAAAACAAAAGATGGCTACTAAAAAGGAGGGACGCAGTTTGCACCCCTCCGAATGGTTCGCTAAAAAATTAAGTGTTCGTATTAATTGACCACAAATGACGGCAGCACGGAAGTCACCACATCGTCAAAAAGCGCCATCACGGCGGGTATGCCCTTGCCTCTTACGGTCTCAAGAGGAATATCCAGCACCGGCAACGGCGTCACCTGCCCGTGCGCCTGCGTGATGGAAAGGATATCCTGGCGGGAAACGATCAGCGCCGCTGCCAGCGTTTCCCCGCATTGGCTGTTCTTGCCCAGCGCAAACAGCTTTACGCCCTTGCCGCCGCGGTTTTGCGGTGCGACCTCACCAGTGGGCATCCGCTTGGCATAGCCGCGCTCGGTCAGAAGTACGAGATCCCCGCCGTCAAAATCCTGCGTAGCAAGGATGATTGCATCTTCTTTATCCAGCGTCATCGCCTTTACGCCCGATGCGGTACGTCCCTGGGCCGGTATGGAAGAAACTTCGAAGCGAATGCCAAACCCGCTGCGGTTGATCAGCAGTATATCCTTATTAGCATCCAGCGACAATACGCTTGTCACCTTATCGCTACCTTTCAGGCCGCAGGCGGCAAGTTTGCCGCGGCGATCCGAATACTCCGAAATCGCCGTGCGCTTTACCATGCCCTGCTGCGTTACGAACAGCAGGTCTGCGTCCGTTGTCTGTGCCAAAAGGCCAACGATGTTTTCCTTTTTCTCCAACCCCGAGAGGATGCCGTAAACGCTTGTGCCGCGTTCCCTGAGCTTGCATTCCGTTACCTCTTCGGCTGTGATGGTGAACACGTTGCCAAGATCGGTAAAGAAGCGCAGCTTGTCCTGGGTGGTACAGCGGATGCTCACGCGGACGTTATCCGAGCCTTCCCCGTTGCCTTTGCCGTTTGCACGTGCAGAGATTCGCTTGACATACCCGCTCTGCGTGAACAGGATGTCACAGGGTTCGCTCGGTTTTTCCATCTGCACTTCCACCGCCTGCGGCTGGTCGAGTTCCATCAAAACGCAGCGGCGCGGGACCGTGTATTTCTTGGCGATCTCCTTGAGCTCGTTTACGATGACGGAAATGAGCCTCTTCTCGCTGGCAAGGATGCTGCGAAGCTCCTCCAACAGCGCTGTGACTTCTTTGTATTCTTTCTCGAGCTCCAACCGCTCCAATGCCGTCAGACGCCTAAGGCGCATGTCCAGTATCGCCTGCGCCTGTTCTCCGGTCAGCTTGAAGCGCTCCATCAGGTTATCACGCGCTTGCCTGGCATCCTTGCTGGCACGTATGATTCGGATCACCTCGTCAAGGTTGTCCACCGCGATCAGCAGCCCCTGCAGGATATGTTCGCGCTTTTCCGCTTCTTCGAGCTCGTATTGGGTCCGAGCACGAACGACCTGCTTTTGAAAATCGGCGTAGATGCGGATGATGTCCAATAGCCCAAGCTGCTGCGGGCGTCCTTCGGCAATGGCCATTATGTTGACGCCAAACGTCACTTCAAGATCCGTATACCTGAACAGCGTTTGCAGCACGGCTTCGGCGTCCGTCCCCTTTTTCACCTCAACGACGGCGCGCATGCCGTTTCTGTCGGATTCGTCGCGTATATCGGCAATGGACGAAAGGATGCCCTTCTTCTCCTCGCAAACCTTCAGGATGCGTTCCAAAAGGCTTGCCTTGTTCACCTGATAGGGCAATTCATGGATTACGATGAGCTGCTTTCCGCTCTTGTCCTTTTCAATGGATGTCTTCGCGCGAATGCGTATACGACCGCGCCCCGTTTCGTATGCCTTATAGAGCTCTTCGCCCGCGGTGCAGAACCCGCCGGTCGGAAAGTCCGGTCCCGGGATGTGCTGCATCATCTCCGGCAGCGAGACGTCGGGCTTCTGATAATAGGCGATGACTCCCTTGATAACTTCGCCGAGGTTGTGCGGCGGGATGTTCGTGGCAAGTCCCACGGCGATGCCTGAAGCGCCGTTGACCAATATGTTTGGGAAACGGCTGGGCAGTATCTTGGGTTCCTTGAGCGTATCGTCAAAGTTCAGTGTGAACGGGACGGTATCCTTGTCAAGATCACGGAGCATCTCGGTAGCCAAAGGTGTCAGTCTGGCTTCGGTATAGCGCATTGCGGCAGCAGAATCGCCGTCCACACTTCCGAAATTGCCATGCCCGTCCACCAAAATCGCCGACATGTTAAAATTCTGCGCCATCCGCACCATTGCCTCGTACACAGCGGAGTCGCCGTGTGGATGGTATTTGCCCATGGTATCGCCGACGATACGGGCGGATTTGCGGTGCGGCTTGTCCGGCCACAGCGAAAGTTCCATCATGGTGTACAGGATGCGCCGCTGCACCGGTTTCAAGCCATCCTCCACCCTTGGGAGCGCCCGCTCCATGATGACGTGTTCGGCATAGGGCAGCATGGAGGTGTGCATCACCTGTTCGAGCGGCTGAATCAGCGTATGCCCGCCGCTCGTGGGTTTTACGGTCTTAGTCGCCAAACTGCTCTCCTCCAAACT
>CAZHNN010000036.1:0-12004 GCA_964533965.1 uncultured Clostridia bacterium
CACCAGACATACGTTGCGCCGCTTGGAATCGTATCGGTCTGCACGAATTCCATCTGAGCAATCTCTATGACACAGCCCGTATTGCCGCCTTCCACGACAAAGGACACCGGAATGCTCTCCGACTCGGGCTCTGTTTTGCCGTACAGTTCCACTGTGGTCCAATCGCTCTTGGATGTAACGGCTGATTTGGCCGACGGATAATCCGCAATCTGAACCTTTACGGTGCCATTGCCTTGCACGATCCTCGTACAGAACCGGATACCGTAATTCGTATCGCCCGACATGAGTACGTATTGGTCCAGCGATACGTAGGGTTGATCCTTGCAATCGATGCGTACTACCGTGCCGTATTCGGAATCCGTTCTCGTTGTGAGCCTTGCGCCTTCGGTCAGTTCCCAGTTATCGATGTTGCCATTGACATCTTTTTCAAAGCTGAGATTGTAAAACAAATTATCATCGCCGACAGCCGCCATCCCGAACAAAAGGGAGAGCGACATCAGCAACACAAAGAGCAATGCCAATCGACGATTCAGCAAACGGGAAACCACCAATCGTTCCATTTTTTGTCACTATTATAGACTATTATAGCATGGAAAACATCAGTCAATACAGCAGAAAAAAGCGTCGGGAATATGACAAATGCGTTTTTCCTTCGCATATACTTCGATAACGTCAAAACGTACGGGCTTGTCCATGAAGTCGTGCTGCTGCAGGTACTGTTCCGCTACTTTCGCGATGGTCTGTTGTTTTTTCGCGGTGACCGCTTCGCCGGGCAGTCCGAACGTTGTGCTCGTGCGCGTCTTTACCTCGACAAACACCAGCGTTTCGCCCTGCAAAGCTACGATGTCCACTTCCCCGGTGCTTGTGCGAAAACGCCTTTCAAGTATCTTATAACCATTGTCCATGAGGTATTGTTCAGCCATCATTTCACCGGCGCGGCCTATGGCTACGTTATGCCTGTTCATGCAAAATTCCTTTCAAAAAGGAAAGTCTGTGCACAGGACATGGCCCGTTCGTCTTGATTGCCTCAATATGCACCTTTGTGCCGTAACCCTTGTGGACATCAAAGCCATATGCCGGGTATTGTGTTGCCAACTCTCGCATCAGGCTGTCCCTGTGCGTTTTGGCAAGAATGGAAGCGGCAGCGATCGCATAGCTCTTGGAATCTCCCTTGACGATTCCAACGCCCCGCACGCCTAAAAACGAGGGATCGATCGCATCGATCAACAACATCCCCTCACAGGCTTCCATCGCCTCGTACGCTCTCTTCATCGCAAGTTTCGTTGCCTGCAGAATATTGAGCTCCTCGATTTCACACACATCCGCTGCGCCCACGCCATAGGACAGCGCTTGTCTTCGGATCAATTTTGCAATTGCTTCCCTGCGATTTTCCGCAATCAGTTTCGAATCGTTGATGCCTTCGATAAGCGTTTGCCTGTCAAGATGCACGCATGCCGCGACCACGGGACCAACCAACGCCCCGCGACCCGCCTCGTCCATACCAAATGCCGGGCTTTGCCCGCAATGCATGGCATCAAAAGCCACCATCGCAGCCAGCCGGTCATATTCCTTCTGTTGCATCGGAACCTTCCTTTGGCCATTCCAGCGTGATCCGGCCCAGTTTTCCCGTTCTGAACTCATCCAGCAAGAGGGTTGCGGCTCGCTCCAAATCCAATTCCCCGCCGCGCACGATGCAGCCACGCGCCTTCGCGATAGCAGAGAGTACCTCCGACGCATCAGCCTGTTCACTCGCAAGCTTAAAGCGGCTTGCCAATGAGCCCGGGCTGCCTGCCTTGAGCTCGTCGATCAGGCTGTATGAAAGCGGTATGGGTTCAAGGACTTCGTCGCGGATCGCATTGATATAGGCAAGGCGTTTGGCGACGTTCTGGTCTTCAAATTTCGGCCAAAGCACGCCGGGCGTATCGAGAAGTTCGAGTCGATCCGAAATCCGGATCCATTGCTGCCCGCGCGTAACGCCCGGAGCCGCTCCGACCTTGGCGCGCCTTTCGCCGGAAAGCATGTTGATCACGCTGCTTTTGCCCACATTGGGAATGCCCACGATCATCGCCCGAACGGGCCGGACAGCTCCCTTTTCCGCCCAGCGTCGAACAACATCCGACGCGGCTTTGTCCACCGCGCCAAACAGTGAAGCGTGCTTTCCGCTTTTTATTGCGCAGAACGGTACCGCCAATATGCCTTTTGACCGGTAATAGGCCGTCCATTTTTGATTGGCCGCGGGGTTTGCCAAGTCCTCTTTGTTGAGCACGACCACACGTGGTTTGTTCTTAAATAGCTCATCCAAATCCGGGTTGCTCGTGGACAGCGGTACACGCGCATCCAATATTTCGATGACGACATCTGCCAAAGCCATCCGCTTTTGCATTTCGCGCTTGGACTTGGTCATATGCCCTGGATACCATTGAATCAACAGGGTCTACCCCTTCCATAAAGAAAAAAGGCGCAGGCGCCTTTTATCTTTCTCTGAGTTTGCTCGCCTTGCCGACGCGGTCGCGCAGGAAGTAGAGTTTGGCGCGGCGGACTTTTCCGTGGCGCACCATTTCGATATGGTCCACGCGGGGGCTGTGCAGCGGGAACGTGCGCTCCACGCCGATGCCGTAGCTCAGGCGGCGAACGGTGATAGTCTCGCGAGTGCCGCCGTGCTTTAAGGCGATGACGGTCCCTTCAAAAGCCTGTAAGCGTTCGCGGTTTCCTTCGACAACTTTGACATGCACGCGAACGGTGTCGCCGATTTTTAATTCCGGCAGATCCGTGCGCATCTGCTGCTTTTCGATATTGCGGATGATTTCGTTCATCGTAATTGTTCCTCCCATGATGCCACGTACGCAAACAGCTAAATCCAAGGAATTATAGCATGCGAATGCGGTTATGGCAAGTTTTTGCTATGTGTATTGCTTTGTTTCCTTTTCAGTGAGCTTTGCAATCGCAAACAGATCCGGCCGCTTTTGCTGCGTCTCTTTGAGCGATTGTTCCCGCTTCCATTTTTCTATCTCTGCGTGGTTGCCCGACAACAGGACCTCCGGCACCTTGTACCCCCGAAACTCGCTCGGGCGTGTGTATTGTGGGTATTCGAGCAATCCATCCGAAAAGCTCTCGTCCTGTGCGCTGTGTGCACTTCCCAACACGCCGGGCAGAAGCCGGGCTATGCAGTCCACCAACGCCATTGCCGGGATCTCTCCGCCTGTGAGCACGTAATCGCCGATCGAAACTTCAAGGTCGATGCAATGATCGATGATGCGCTGGTCGATCCCCTCGTAATGCCCGCAGAGCAGGATGAGTTCCTCTTCCTTCGACAGCTCGTGCGCCAGATCCATGGTAAGCCTTTGGCCTTTGGGCGAAAAATAGATGCGTTTCGCGTGGCCAATGCCATCTTCCATCGCCTGTTGTATGGCATCGAATGCCGGTTGCGGCATCATCAGCATCCCCGCTCCGCCGCCGAAAGGATAATCGTCCACTTGCCTGTGCTTGTTTTCGGCATAGTCTCGAATGTTGTAGAGATGTACATCCAGCGCTTTGGATTCTATCGCGCGCTTTAGTATGCTCTCATTCAACATACCTTCAAACATGCCTAGGAACAATGTCAGTATGCTAATCCTCATCGACGCTGACCTCGGACAAAGCCTTCTCATCCAGTTCCATGACGCCTGCGTTTAGGTCTACATTGCGTATCACGCGCTTTAATGCCGGAAACAGGAAATGGCTCCCGGATGTACGTTTCACGCGGTATACGTCCACTCCGCCCGTCTGAATGACCTCGACCAATGTGCCAAGCGTCTGCGTTTCGCCCATTACGTTGAGCCCTTCCAGGTCAGCAATGAACCAAACGTTCTCGGGCAGTTCGACGGCGTCCTTTCGCTCGACACAGAGGTAGCAATCCTTCAGCTGATCTGCCGCGTCGCGGGTGTAGCAGCCCTCCAGATACGCATAAACCCCGCTCTCGTCGATGCGGTTGACGGTGATTTTGCTTTGCACAAAGCTTCCGTTCTGCTCAATAAAGACGTTTTTAAGGTTTTGGTATCGATCCGCGTCATCAGTTAACGGCTGAATCTTCACTTCGCCTTTGATGCCGTGTGATCGCACGATGAGGCCTATGCGAAGGTGCTCCCGTTTCATTCGACGATGTCCACATTGTAGTGGATCTGCATGTTTTCCTTGGCTGCGGCAGCCTTGACGACGGTGCGGATCGACTTTGCAATTCTGCCCTGCTTGCCGATCACCTTGCCCATATCCGAATCGTTGACGCGAAGCTCAATGGTGACTTCTCCATTCTTCTCCACGCGATTGACACGGACATCCTCGGGATGATCCACCAATGCCTTGGCGATAAACTCCACAAGTTGCTCCATCTACTTCTCCTTTATGATTGCGCTCCACTCTTTTTCAACAGAGCGCGAACCGTATCGGAGGGCTGTGCGCCGTTCGTGAGCCAATACTGTGCCCGTTCGTTGTCCACCTTGAACTCAGCCGGCTCGGAAAGCGGATTGTAATACCCGATCTCCTCGATGAAACGGCCGTTTCTCGGTGTACGGGAATCGGATACGATGATCCTGTAGAACGGTGCTTTCTTGGCGCCCATCCTCTTTAGCCTGATCTTAACTGCCATACGTTTGTTTCCTCCTTTATATCCAAAAACGCGGGGCCAGAACAAATTGGTTCACAATTTGCTCGGAACAAACTGATTTGTCAGTTTGTTTAAAACGGCATTCTGAATCCACGTTTTCGCATCATTCTGTTCCCGGTCATCTGTTTTAAGAGCTTCTTCATGGACATGAATTCGTTGATTAACCGGTTTATATCGCTTACCTGTGTTCCGCTTCCGGCCGCGATTCGCCTTCTGCGAGATGCGTTGATGATCTCTGGTCGTTTGCGCTCTGCGGGTGTCATGCTGTAGATGATCGCTTCCATTTTTTTGGTTCGCTGTTCATCCAGTTCAGAATCGCCGATCTTCTTCTGCATGCCGGGCAGCATGGAGCTCACTTCTCCGATTCCGCCCATCTTCTTGATCTGCTGGAGCTGGTCTAGAAAATCCTCCAGCGTGAAATCGGCGTGGCGCAGCTTCTGCTCCATCTTCGCCGCCTTTTCCTCATCGAAGGTCTCCTGCGCTTTTTCTATCAGCGACAGGATGTCGCCCATGCCCAGGATGCGCGATGCCATGCGCTCGGGATGGAACGGTTCGATTTGGTCCAGCTTCTCGCCCACACCGGCAAACTTAATGGGTTTGCCCGTCACGGCACGCATGGACAACGCGGCGCCTCCGCGCGCATCACCGTCGAGCTTGGTCAGAACGATACCCGTAAGCGGCAGCGCATCGGAGAAAGCCTGTGCGATGTTCACCGCATCCTGTCCGGTCATGGCATCCGCCACGAGCAGGACTTCCGTTGGCGCAACTGCGCGCGCGATATCCTTAATTTGCTGCATCAGCGCTTCATCGATGTGCAGACGGCCTGCCGTATCGACGATGAGTGTGTCGCACATCTCATCCTGTGCTGTTTTCAATGCCGACTTTGCAATGACAACCGGATCCGTCCCGCCGCTGTATACCGGAACATCCACCTGTTTGCCAAGCACCTTCAGCTGCTCCACGGCAGCAGGGCGCTGTATGTCGCAGGCGGCCAGCATCGGCCGTTTGCCGCTCTTTTTCAGGTGCAATGCGAGCTTTCCGGCAAACGTCGTCTTGCCCGCGCCCTGCAAACCACACAGAAGGATGACCGTTGGCGGTTTGCTAGCAACCTGCAGCTTGACATTCTGCCCGCCCATAAGAGCTGTCAATTCCTCGTGGACGATCTTGATGACCTGCTGTCCGGGCGTCAGGCTCTTCAACACATCTGTTCCGACGCAACGTTCGCTCACGCGTGCGATGAAATCCTTGGCAACCTTGAAGTTTACGTCGGCTTCCAACAAAGCCATACGGACTTCGCGCATTGCTTCCTTCACGTCGCCCTCGCTCAAAACGCCGCGTCCCGTCAGCTTTTTAAACGTGCTTTTCAGCTTTTCGCCCAGTGATTCAAAAGCCATTATGGACTCTCCCATTCCTTGAGCAAAGCGTCAATCCGCGTTGCGTACTCATCCAGACCCGATTGCTGCAGTTCCGTCTGCATTTCCCGCAGACCTTGCTGCAATCTCGTATATCGGAATGCCAGATGCAGTTGCTCTTCCATCTCCATCAACTGCTTTTCCGCCCTACTCAGCGTATCATATACGCCCTGGCGGCTGATGTCCTGCAGTTGGGCGATCTCCGAAAGCGAGTAATCTTCCTGGCAATACAGTTCCATCAAGTTTCGCTGATGATCCGTCAGCATCTGTCCATAGAAATCCAGCAACAGCCCTAAAAAGACCTTTTTCTCCATGCACAGGCACCCCATTCGGGTGTAAAGTGTTTTCCCTTTACACCATAGCATTAGAACACAAAGAGAATTCGATGTCAATAGATAAAATACAGTATGTAATAAAAAAGCCCCTGCAGTCGGCAGGGGCGGGTTTTTCGAAAACACTTTAGAGAAAAAGCGATTTGGCAAAATCATTGGCGTCGAACAGCTCAAAGTCGTTCATGCCTTCGCCCGTGCCGCAATACCATACAGGCAGTTTATATTGGCGGGATATTGCGAGCGCAATGCCGCCCTTTGCCGTTCCGTCAAGCTTGGTTAGCACCAGTCCGTCTACCTTGGAGACCTCTTCAAACACGCGTGCCTGCTCCATGCCGTTTAGTCCCGTCGTAGCATCCAGCACGAGCAGGGTTTTCACACATCCCTGGAATTCCCTCTCTGTGACGCGTCGCATCTTCTTGAGCTCTTCCATCAGGTTCTTTCGGTTTTGCAACCGGCCTGCCGTATCACAGATCAGAACATCGTTTGCTCTTGCCTTTGATGCTGCGATCGCGTCATACAACACCGCGGCGGGATCGCCGCCCTGAGAGCCGTGGATGAGCTGAGCCCCTGTGCGCTCTGCCCAAATGCCCAATTGGTCCGAGGCAGCCGCGCGGAACGTATCGCCCGCAGCCAAAATAACCTTTTTGTTCTGCTTATTAAACAGCGCCGAAAGCCTAGCGATCGTCGTTGTTTTACCGGACCCGTTCACGCCGACGACAAGCAACAGCAGCGGATAGGCGTACTCGGGGCCGGGGTTCTGCATCATCTGCGCCGCAATCTCTGCGATCAACGCCTTCGCGTCCTCCGCTTTACGGATCTTCTTGGCCTTCACCTCTGCCCTAAGCCTGTCTATCAGCTCCGTCGTCGTGGCAACCCCGACGTCCGCGAGGATGAGCGTTTCCTCCAAGGCCTCGTAGAATTCATCGTCCAGATCGCGCGAAAACAGCGCACCCATCCGGGCAAACAATCCCTTTTTTGTCTTTTCCAATCCTAACATTATTTTCTCCCGTTCTATGCGAAGCGCACGCTTACTGTCTTAGATACCCCCGCCTCTTCCATGGCGATTCCGTACATAAAGTGCGCTGCCTCCATTGTCGGCCTTCGATGCGTGATAACGACGAACTGCGTGTTTTGGGAATACGTTTTCAAGAAGTCGGCAAACAGCCTCAGGTTCTCTTCGTCCAGCGCAGCTTCGATTTCATCGAGGATGCAGAAAGGCGTAGCACGGACTTCCAGCAGCGCAAACAGCAGTGCGATCGCCGTCAATGCGCGTTCTCCTCCGGATAGCAGCGTGATGAGCTGCAGGTTTTTACCCGGCGGCTGCGCGATGATATCGATGGAACATTCCATGGCCTGTCTTGGATCGCCCAACACGAGTTCCGCCCTGCCCCCGCCGAACAGCGTCTTGTAGATGCGGTTGAAATGCCCGTTGATGCATTCGAATTGCTCCAGAAACTGCTTTTGCATCTGTTCGGTCAGATCCTTGATTAGCTTTTCGAGGTCGTTTTGCGCCCGTTGCAGGTCCTCTTTTTGCGTTTTCAGGTATACAAAGCGCGATTCCACGCGCTGGTATTCTTCGATGGCGCCGCGATAGACCTCTCCAAGTTCATGGATCTGTAAGCGGATCTCCTCCGCTTCCCTTGAAGCATTCTGCAGGTTGATCTCCTCTTTGAACGCGTGTGCCTGGGCGTATGTCAGCTCATAGGTTTCCCAGATCCGTTCCTGCATGTGTTCAAAATCTGATTCAAGGCGCTGCAACTGCGTTTCAACACGAAATCTTCGCTCCTGTTGCTCCATCAGCGCGTTCCGGTGGCTCTCGATGCTCTGTGCAAGCGACGCACGCTGGCTGCTGTATGCCTCATGCTGGGATTGCACCGCCAACAGCGCCCGGTCATTTTCTTCATGCGCTGAAATCGTGTTTTCCATCTCCGACTGTATCGTAAGAAGGTTCCCGTTGGCCTCTGCCTGTGCCGCTTCGTTGGCGCTCATCTGCGACTGCACGCTTGCAAGGCTTTGCCTGGCCCTCTGCATCTCCTTTTGCGCTTCCTGCGAGAGCATATCGCGGTTGCGCTTCTCCGTACGGCTGATGGCCAGTGCCTCGCGACGCTTCGCAAGTTCATTTGATAGTATGTCGCGCTTGGCACGAATGTCGGACAGAGCTGTCGTATCATGGTCGATGGATTCGCGCAACGCCTTTTCGTCCGAAGGCTGAGACTGTTGGATCTGCTCCATCTCCCGCTGCACATCGTTTCGCATGGCGCGTATGCGCTGTGCTTCGGTTTCCAATTGCTCGTATTGTGATGCCGCTTTTTGCAGCGCATACAGAGTCGCGTCGTGCTTTTCCAGCATCGAACGAACGTCGGCTTGCTTTTCGTAAAGCAATTCACGCAATGCGGCAAAGGCGGCGTTGGCTTCCTCGACCTCTTGTTGAACCTGTTCCAGGCGCTGTTCCGCAAGCTTCTGGGCTTTGCCCGCTTCCATGACAGCCTCTTCCGCTTGCTTGACTAGCCGTTCGCGGGAAACCAGGTTGAATTCCCGAACGCTTCCACCCGTCATCGGTCCTCCCGATTGCAGTATGTCCCCTTTGAGCGTAACGCAGCGGAAAGAAAACGGACAACGCGAGGTAAGCGCGATGCCGGCATCGATATCCTCTGCGACCACGGTCCTTCCCAGAAGATATTCAACGCTCTTTTGCGCGGCAGGATCATAATCGATCAGATCCGACGCGATACCCATGATGCCTTTGCCTGTAAGCTGCGATTTTTCGGAATTCGAAAATGGATTGTGCCGAAGCGACTGCTGCGGCAAAAAGGTAACCCTGCCGTACTGGCGGTTCCGCAGGTATTCGATCAGTCTTTTTGCGGTCTGTTGCGTATCGACCACAAGGTTTTGTAAGCCTGCGCCCAGGACCTGCTCAATGGCGGTCTCCAGGTTTTGCGGCACCCTCAGCAGGCCCGCTACCGTGCCGATGACGCCGGTAGCATCCAAGGATTTGCCCTGTATGTCCCGCATTAGATTCCGGACGCTGTTGTTGTAGCCTTCAAAATCACGCAGCAACTGCCGCTGCGTTCGCAGAGCGTTTTCCGCTCGATGGTATTCTCCTTGGGCTTGAAGGAGAGCTTGGCGTGATTGCTCCAGCTTTTTGAGCGCATTCCCGTGGACTTGCCCGTGCTGCGTCAAACGTTGCTGGGCTTCAGACTCAAGCGCTTTGCAGCGGTTGACCTGTTCATTCAACTCCTCTATTTCAAGCTCAATCTGCTTATGTTCCGCCTTTGCGCTGTTAAGACGGGCATCGATGTCCGCTTCCCGTTCGCCTGCTTGCGACTTGAGCGCTTCCATTCGCGCCAGACGGGCTTTGCGTTGTGCATCCCCGTCGACTTGCTGCAAAAGGCTCTGCTTTTTTTCGTCCAGCCGTTCTTCCAGATCGCTTATTTTAGCATTGGAAGCCTCCAGGCTCGCCGCCATTTCTGCCGCCGATTGCTCCAACAACACCAACTGCTGTCCGTATGAATCGTCAGCCGGCACAATGCGCGACTGAAGCGATTGCTCCTGCTCCTCAAGGGACGCACATTGTTCTTTGATGCGAACCTGCTCCTGCTGCAAAAACACAAGCTTTTGTTCGGTCAGTTCCTTTTGACTCTGCAGTCGCTGAAGCTGAGTAGCGATATCCGATTTCTTTTCGCGCGCTCTGTTTAGAAGATCTTCTATTAGTGTGAATTTGGCTTCGATGGAAGAAAGGCTCTGCTGGCTTGCGCTTATGCTCTTTTTGTGAGAGCCTTCTTCCTGCTCCATCGTCTGCAATTCGCCAGTAAGCGTCTGAACGCGTGCCCTGTTGCGATCATATTGGCTTAGGAATAGGTTGATATCCAGCGTTTTCAGCCTGTTCTCGAGCGCCACTGCCACTGTTGCCTTCTCTTTTTGCTCGCGCAGTGGCTCCAAGGATTGTTCCAGTTCCGTTAGAATATCTTCTATTCTTGTGATATCGTTCGCAACGGATGCGAGCTTATGCCGCGCTTCCTCGCGACGTATCTTGTATTTCATCACACCCGCCGCTTCTTCGAGCGCTTCCCTGCGCTCCTCTCCTTTGGCGGAAAGGATCTCCTCAATGCGGCCTTGGCCAATGATGCTATATCCTTCTCTTCCCACGCCCGTATCGTAGAATAGCGCCTGAATGTCACGCATGCGGACGATCTGGTTGTTGATCAGGTACTCGCTTTCCCCGTTGCGGTATAGCTTCCTTGATACCGCGATCTCACTGGTGTTAACCGGCAAATTCCCATCGGTGTTGTCAAACAGCAGCTCCACTTCACAAAGAGAGATCGGCTTTCGGCTCGTGGAGCCGTTGAAGATGACATCCTCCATCTTGGTGCCGCGTAACGCGCGCGCGCTTTGTTCGCCTAGCACCCAGCGAACGGCATCCGCCACATTGCTCTTGCCGCTCCCGTTTGGCCCTACGATGGCCGTGATCCCATCGGAAAGCGAAAAGACCACTTTGTCTGCAAAGGACTTAAAACCCATGATATCGATTTGTTTCAACCGCAAACAAAGCCACCTCCCCTACCGTTAATCCAAAATTTCCGCATTGTGCGTAATAACGCACTGTGCGTAAGAATCCGCACTTTGCGAATTATTACGCACTGTGCGGCATTGTGGCTGACTATTCCATCCTGTCTTTGTTCTGCAACACACGGATTGCAAGCCTGGCAGCCTGTTGTTCTGCTTCTTTTTTGCTCTTGCCGGTTCCCTTTGCGATCGACTTCTCCTCTACGCAAATACCAACCGTGAACTTCGGCGCGTGTGGGGGCCCTTCCATACTGATCATCTCATACGTCGGCGCAGGTTTTTGAAGCGACGCGCAGAGTTGCTGCAGAGCTGTCTTATGGTCCTGTCCACCACCATCCTGAAGTGCCTGCTCAATCGATTCACGCATGACGCCAAGTGCGCATTCGCGGGCGCACTCAAGCCCGCCGTCCAGAAAGACGGCGCCTAAGATCGCTTCCATAAGATCAGCCAAAATGGAAGGCTTGTCCCGCCCACCCGTGGTTTCCTCTCCCCTGCCAAGCTGTATCAATGGGGAAAGATCAAGACCTTTGGCAGCTTCTGCGAGCGAAGCTTCACAAACTATCCTGGCACGCATACGGGAGAGATGCCCTTCGTCAGCATTTGCTTGATGGTAGAGCTGCTCGCTTACCACAAATCCCAGAACCGCATCGCCTAAAAACTCAAGCCTCTGGTTGTTCTGTCCTTTGGTGCCGCAAAAGCTGCAATGCGTCAACGCCAGCATCAGCAGCTTTTTGTCCTTAAAACGATATCCCAGCCTCTCGCAGAGCGCATCAATCGGATCCGTCTGCATGGACCGTTAACCTTTGTGGGCTTCGACGTAATTGACGATATCCTGCACCGTTACAAGCTGCGGCAGATCGTCGTCGGGAATTTCGATGTTGAATTGCTGTTCCAACTCCATCACCAATTCGACGATGTTCAAAGAATCCGCGTGCAGATCGTCCACAAGGCGGCTTTCCGGCTTGACATCGGATGGGTCCATCTTCAGCTCTGTCGCTATCATCTGCTGTGCCTGTTCTAAAATCATACTCTTCTCTCCCGTTTATTTATTATCCTGA
>CAZHNN010000037.1:0-11926 GCA_964533965.1 uncultured Clostridia bacterium
CAGGGACGCGTGGTCAAGGGTCAGTTCCATGTGGACTTTGACGTGGCTGTCAAGGATACAGAACAGCTTGAATTCGTGATACGGCAGTTCAGGCGTGTACCCGAGGTCATCGAAGTGTTCCGCGGAACGATGTGAGGAGGAAATGGTTTGCGTGCAGTGGTACAGCGGGTTCGAAACGCAAGCGTAACGGTGGAAGGGAAGGAGATCTCCTCTATCGGGCCGGGATTGATGGTACTGCTTGGAGTCGAAAGTGAGGACAAAGAGGAAGATGTTCTATATATCGCGGATAAAATAGCATATCTTCGAATATTCGAGGATGAAGAAGGGAAAATGAACCGCAATATACAGGACATACAGGGATCCATACTGCTTGTGTCGCAGTTCACACTCCTTGGCGACGCGCGTAAGGGCAGAAGGCCGAGCTACAGCGAGGCTGCAATCCCCAAGATGGCAAACGAATATTATCAAAAAGCAATTTCGATGCTGCGCGATAAGGGCATTCCGACGCAAACCGGGCAATTCATGGCGCACATGCAGGTGAGTCTTTGCAACGACGGACCGGTAACAATTCTTCTAGACAGCCGAAGGCGGTTTTAACATGATTATAGAGACGCCCATGAAGGGATTGCAGAACGAACTGGCGGAAGAAGTGCGTCAGTTTTCTCTTTTAGAGCCAATTGCCGTATATCATGAGATAGACGTTCTGGACGGTCGCTTTTGGCATACGGTACGCGTGGTCACGGGCGAAAAATACGCAAGTGAACGCGTGTGCGGAGCATCCGGTACAGAGGAGTATTGGGAGCAGAAACGCTTGGATAAGCGTGCTGCAAAGCTGGCGTGCTATCGGGCGCTGTGCTATCTTGCCGAATCGAAACAGCCTTGGGGTAGTTTGACAGGGGTTCGTCCTGCAACGCTCTTGCGGCAGCTTGAAAAAAAGGGTCAAGAAAACCTTTTTGTCGACTACTACGGCGTTGATCCGCACAAATATAATCTTGCAAAGCAGATCATCAATGTACAGGATACTGCGATGGCGCAAATCGAGCCCGATTCCATTTGTCTGTACATCGGCATTCCGTTCTGCGTGACCCGCTGCAGTTATTGTTCGTTCCCGGGGCGCATCGCCAAAAAAGGCGAGATGGAAGCATATGCGGATGCATTGCTTCTGGAGATGGATGCCGCAAGGGAGAGCACCAGAGGAAGAACGATTGCTGCCGTCTACATCGGCGGCGGCACGCCTACGAGCCTTCCTCTTCCGCTTTTGGAGAAACTTCTAAAGAAACTTGAAGAGTTCGGCGGTATAAAAGAGATCACGCTCGAGGCAGGACGCCCCGATACGCTGGATACGGATAAGCTCGCGTGTGCAATGCAACACGGAGTGAACAGGCTCTGCATTAACCCACAAACAATGTCGGACGAAACGCTCGTCCGCATTGGTCGTTCCCACACAGCCCAAGCTGTAGAGGATGCGTTTTCTCTCGCACAGTCCATCGGATTTTCTCATATTAATATGGACATCATCGCAGGCCTGCCCGGCGAGACAACGGAGGACTTTGCCCACACGCTCTCAAAGATACGCGAATTGTCTCCATCCTCCTTTACTTGCCATACCCTGTCGATCAAGCGGGGAAGCCGCCTGCAGTCCGAACAGCATCTCCTTTGCGACGCAAAGACCGTGGGCGTTATGGTGGAGATGGCAAGGGATACGGCCTGCGGCATGGGAATGGAACCGTATTATATGTACCGCCAGAAGTACATGGCAGGGAATCTGGAGAACGTGGGGTATGCAAAGCCAGGCTGTGCGTGCGTATACAATATCGCGATGATGGATGAGATGCTAAGCGTGATGGCGCTGGGTGTAGGCTCTGTTGGGAAGCTGTTGTGGGGCAACCTGATCGTGCGCAAACCCAACCCGCGTGACCTGTATGTGTATCTGGATCGGCTTCCAAACATATTGGAACAAAAGCGCGGTTTCTTTTGCATTGACAACGGTAATACCCGAGTTTATAATAATCCAAATGACGATGACGAAGACAGGGGAACTATTTGACCTCTCAGGGAGCCGCGGTCGTGACTGAAAGCCGCAGTGATGTGTCGGTGGTTTTATGAACAGCTTCCGAGTTTCCTGTGCAAAGCAGGACGCGGGCCGCGTTATCGCCGAATGAGTGGAACGATAAGTTCAATGAGGGTGGCACCACGGGGGAAACCTCGTCCCTTTGTGCGTGTCGCTCTTTTTGTTTTTGTGTGAAATACGCTTGGGAGGAAACGATGAAATACAGCGCTTTGAAGGGCACAAAGGATGTACTGCCACAGGAAAGTCATCAATGGCATCATATTGAGAGCACGATGCGCCGCATCTGTGCGCTGTATGGGATGCGCGAGATCAGAACGCCGGTCATCGAGCATACGGAACTGTTTTTGCGCGGTGTTGGCGACACGACGGACATCGTTCAAAAGGAAACCTACACGTTTACGGACCGCGGCGACAGAAGCGTCACGTTAAAGCCTGAGGGAACAGCGGGCGTCGTCCGCGCGTATATCGAGAGCGGGTTGGCATCCGGGCAGCAGCCGACTAAGATGTATTACCTCAATTGTCCTGTCTTCCGCTATGAGCGCCCACAATCGGGAAGGCTACGGGAACACCATCAATTTGGCATTGAGCTCTTCGGAGCAGAAAGCGCGCTTGCGGACGCCGAGGTCATCTCTTTGGCTTTGAGGGTGCTGGACGAGCTTGACGTCAAGGATTTGGCAACGCGCATCAACAGCATCGGATGCCCGCAATGCCGCCCGAAATACCATGTGGCGCTTAAGGAATACTACAAAGGGCATTTGGATGAGCTGTGCGGAACCTGCAAGGAGCGCTACGATCGAAATCCGCTTCGGCTCTTGGATTGCAAGGAAGAGAAATGCAAGGTTATCGCAAAGGACGCCCCTTCGATGCTCGACTATCTGTGCGATGAATGCAAGGCTCACTTTATGACGCTGCAAAACGCGCTGCAATCGCTCGGCATCGTATATGAGGTGGATCCGACAATCGTCCGCGGCTTGGATTATTACACGAAGACGGTGTTCGAAGTCGTCTCCAACCACATCGGCTCTCAGGGAACGGTGTGCGGCGGAGGACGCTACGATGGTCTGATTGAAACATGCGGCGGAAAACCTACGCCGGGCGTTGGGTTTGGCATGGGAATGGAGCGGCTGTTGCTTGTGATGCAGGCCCAGGGGATCGAGAACAAAGAACCTTCGCGGTGCGACGTGTTCGTGCACGCATTTGACGATTCCAACAGGGCGTTCGTGTTGTGCGCAAAGCTTCGCTCTTGTAATGTAAGCGCCGAATACGACCCGATGAACCGGAGTACCAAGGCGCAAATGCGCTATGCCGAAAAGCTCGGTGTTCGAGCGGTGCTGTTTGAAGGCGAAGAAGAGCGGCAAAAAGGACAGGCCACCATCCGTATGATGGATACCGGTGAACAGCAAAGCTACGATGTACAAGAAGCGCTTGCGCAATTGATAACACTATACACACGTGAAGGATGAGGCGGGTAAACGATGGCTGAAATGATGATGGATTGGAAACGCGACATGATGTGCGCAGATGTGACGAACGCGCAGATCGGACAAACGCTGACACTGATGGGGTGGGTGGATAATAGAAGGGATTTCGGCTCACTCGTGTTCGTCGACCTTCGCGACCGCAGTGGGATCATGCAGTGTGTGTTCGACGAAGCCGTTTTCAAAGATGGTTTTGAAAAGGTAGAGTCCATCCGCAATGAGTTCGTTCTTGCAGTATGCGGTAAAGTCGTGCTTCGCAGCGAAGAGACGATCAATCCCAAGATCAAGACAGGAACGATTGAGATAAAGGCGGAGGCGCTGAAGATACTCTCCAAGGCGCAGACGACACCCTTCTATATCCAGGACGACCTGAATGTGCGCGAGGATCTGAGGCTGCAATATCGCTACCTTGATCTTAGGCGTCCTGCGATGCAGCAGAACCTCATCCTGCGTTCTAAAATGGCGATGCTTACGCGCCAGTACTTGACAGAACATGGTTTTTTGGAAATCGAAACACCGATGCTTGGAAAGGATTCTCCCGAAGGCGCGCGCGAATACCTGGTTCCTTCCCGCGTTCAGCCGGGGGCGTTCTATGCGCTGCCTCAATCCCCGCAGATGTTCAAGCAGCTGTTCATGGTATCGGGTCTCGACCGGTATTTCCAAATCGTGCGCTGCTTTAGGGATGAGGATTTGCGTGCGGATCGTCAGCCCGAATTCACACAGATCGACCTTGAGATGTCCTTCGTGCAGCCGGAAGACGTGATGCAGATAAATGAGGGACTCATCCGCCTCATTTTCAAAGAGGCATGGAACTATGAATTGCCGGAACGCTTTCGCAGGATGACGTACCGCGAGGCGATGGACAGGTTCGGTTCGGACAAGCCGGATACACGCTTTGGCCTTGAAATAAATGACATCACGGACATCGTGAAGGATTCCGAATTCAAGGTCTTTACGCAGAGCATTCAAAACGGCGGCAGCGTGCGCGGCATCAACGTCAAGGGTGGTGCGAGCCTGATCGCGCGGCGTGAGCTCGATGCACTGGTTGACTTCGTCAAGAAGTTTGGCGCCAAGGGCATGGCCTGGATCACGGTGCGTGAAAATGAGCTGCAGTCTCCGATCGTGAAGTTTATGACCGAAGAGAAGACGATGTCCATACTAAAGCGCATGGATGCCGAAGTCGGCGATATCATCATGTTCGTCTCCGATGCGGATGACCATATCGTCTTTGATACCCTGGGGAGGCTCAGGCTGGAACTTGGTGAACGACTGGGGTTGATTGACCACGACCAGTTGGATGTGCTTTGGATCACAGAATTCCCGCTGTTCGAATACGATTCGGATGCAAAGCGTCTCAATGCTATGCACCATCCGTTCACGGCTCCGATGGACGAAGACGTTGCGCTCTTGGACAGTGAACCGCTGAAAGTCAGGGCCAAAGCCTATGACCTCGTCATCAATGGCATGGAAGCCGGAGGTGGAAGCTGCCGCATCTATACCCCCGAACTGCAGAGCAAGATGTTTTCTCTATTGGGTTACAGCGACGAGCAGGCCAACAAGCGCTTCGGCCATCTGTTGGAAGCGTTCAAATACGGCACACCACCGCACGGTGGTCTTGCCTTTGGGTTTGACCGGCTTGTCATGATACTGTGCAAAGGAACATCCATCCGCGATGTCATCGCGTTCCCGAAGGTGCAATCCGGCTCTGACCTGATGACCGGCGCTCCCGACGTGGTGGAGGATAAACAGCTGAAGGATCTGCACATCGCGTGCGTTTTGGAAAGATAAAACAACGAGAAAGGGGGATGGGCGATGAGAGAAACAGGGCATATTGTCCGGATAGAAGGCATCAACTGCCTGGTTGAATTCACGCGCACATCCGCCTGTGAATCCTGTGGGGCGTGCACGCGGTTTGGTGAAAAATCCATGTCCGTGACGTTGCCCAACTCGCTCAATGCGCAAGTAGGCGACTTTGTGTGTGTGGAGATGAGCGCAAAAAGCGTGGTCGGTGCAGGCATGTGGGCATACATATTCCCGCTCTGCATGCTCCTTTTGGGTGCTAGAATTGGCAAAGCGGTGCTGCCGCTGATTTCAATTGACGGGGATCTTGCCGTTGCGATCATTGCATTGGGTTTTACGGGGCTTTCATATTTGATCTTGAAGTTGCTCGATCCCTACTTTGCAAAACGGAAGGGATTCAAGCCGGTAATGGTGGAGATACTCCAACCATAAAGAATATTTCTTAGAGGAGGATCATCATGCAAAACGAATTAATTAAGACCTTGACGGAGGACAATTTTGAACAGACGGTACTTAAGAGCGATGCCGTTGTTCTGGTAGATTTTTGGGCGACCTGGTGCGGCCCTTGCCGGATGGTCTCTCCGATCATCGATGAAATCGCAAAGGATTTCGAAGGGAAGATCGTCGTTGGAAAAATCAACGTGGACGAACAGCCAAAGCTGGCAGAGCAATATCGGATCATGTCGATTCCGACCATCATGGTATTCAAGGGCGGCCAGGTAGTAAACCGTAAAACCGGCGCTTTTGCCAAAACAGAATACGCCGGCATGATCAATCAGGCGTTGTAAATTTTACACATTTAGGGGGAATGGCAGATGGTTCAATGGCCAACGATCGAAAAGATCGATCCCGAAGTATCTCGCGCAATTGATCAGGAACTTTTGCGGCAAAGAACGCATTTGGAGCTGATCGCAAGCGAGAATTTCGTGCATCCGGCGGTGTTGGAAGCTGCGGGATCGGTGCTCACCAACAAGTACGCGGAAGGTTATCCCGGACATCGCTATTACGGTGGCTGTGAGTATGTTGATGTGGTGGAGGACATTGCACGCGAACGCGCAAAGGCGCTGTTCGGATGTGAATACGTAAACGTTCAGCCGCATAGCGGTTCGCAGGCCAATAGCGCGGTGTACTATGCGCTCCTGCAACCGGGGGATAGGGTGTTGGGCATGAGCCTGGCACACGGCGGCCATTTGACCCACGGCAGCCCGGTGAATTTCTCCGGCCGGACATACCAGTTCTTCTCCTATGGTGTGGAGCCGGAGACGGAAATCATCGATTACGACAAGGTGCGTCAATTGGCGCTGGAACATAAGCCGCGTATGATCGTAGCCGGCTATTCTGCCTATCCGCGCATTCTGGACTTCATGGCATTTCGGGAGATTGCCGATGAGATCGGCGCCTATGTGATGGTGGATATCGCACACATCGCGGGACTTATTTCCTCGGGCGTGCATCCCTCCCCGATCCCTTATGCGGACGTTGTGACCACCACAACACACAAGACGCTTCGCGGACCGCGTGGCGGCATGATCATGGCAAAAGCGGAATACGGCAAGGCCATTGACAAAGCCATCTTCCCGGGTACTCAGGGAGGGCCGTTGATGCATATCATCGCGGCAAAGGCCGTCTGCTTCGGGCTTGCCGCTCAGATAGAATTTATCGATTATTCCAAACAGATCGTAGCGAACGCACAAGCGCTGTCCAATGGGCTGATGGATCGCAACATCAAGCTCGTGTCCAACGGAACCGACAATCATTTGATGCTTCTCGACTTGAGGAACTACGATATGACCGGCAAGAAGTTGGAGGATCTTCTGCATGAGGCGCATATCACGACCAACAAAAACGCGATACCCTTTGACCCGCAGAAGCCGACCGTGACAAGCGGCATACGCATAGGAACGCCTGCTATGACTACGCGCGGCATGAAAGAGGCGGAAATGGATGAAATTGCTTCCCAGATTGCCGACATCATCAAGAACAAACAGGAAGCTGTGTCAAGGGTACGGGAAGCCGTTCTTGCACTGTGCGATAAATTCCCGCTGTACGAATAAAGCTTACATCATAAATACGTCAAAAAGCCGTTCGTATTCCTACTGGGATTCGATCGGCTTTTTTTGAAAAGAATAGCTTGACAAGTGTACTTAAAAGCGATACATTTAATCCGTACAATATAAGTCGGAATTGGGGAGGAACAATGCGCATTTCGACAAAGGGCCGTTACGGCATTAAGGCTATGATGGAACTGGCCAGGCAATACGGAACAGGTCCTATGTCCGTTCGGGAACTTGCGGAAAGCTCGAATGTTCCCGCCACGTATTTGGAGCAACTGTTCAAAAAACTGCGGGATGCGAATGTGGTCAGTGCTGCAAGAGGAGCGCAAGGCGGATATGTTCTGGCCAAACCGCCAAAAGATGTTCCGGTAGGCCTCATCATACGGGCGCTCGAAGGCAGCGTGGCTCCGATGATCTGTGCAGAAGTGGGCTTTGTCTGTGAAAACTCCGAAACCTGTGTCGAATCCTATCTCTACCGGCGCATCCGCGAAGGGATCGACGTGGTGATAGACAACATCACGCTGCAGGATATGCTCGATGAGCAAGCGAAGATGGAAAAAAATAAACTTACCCCATGCGCGGGCATACAACAGGAGGAACAAAAGTGCCGGACAAAATAATCTACATGGATCATGCCGCAACAACGTATTTGAAGCCAGCTGTTTTGGAAGCAATGCTGCCGTATTTCATCGAGAATTTCGGAAATCCGTCCGGCATTTATTCCGTTTCGCGAGATGCGTATAAGGCGATCGATCATGCCCGTGAACAAGTGGCGAGTGCACTCACTGCCCAAAAGACAAATGAGGTCTATTTTACAGGCAGCGGAACGGAAAGCGATAACTGGGCTCTTAAGGGTGTTGCGTTTGCAAATGCGAACAAGGGTAAGCATATCATCACAACCAAAATCGAACACCATGCAATTCTTCATACCTGTGAATGGCTGCAAAAGCAGGGGTTCGACGTGACCTATCTCGATGTGGACAATGAGGGATTCGTATCTGTGGATGCGGTCAAACAAGCAATACGGCCGGATACGACGCTGGTATCCGTCATGTTCGCCAACAATGAGATAGGGACCATTGAGCCAATCGCACAAATCGGCGAAATTTGCCGGGAAAGGCGCGTGTTGTTCCACACAGATGCCGTACAAGCGTTTGGTAGCGTGCCCATCGATGTACAGGCAATGAAGATCGATCTTCTGTCCTTAACTGCCCACAAGCTCTACGGGCCGAAGGGAACTGGAGCTCTGTACATCCGAAACGGCGTTCGTTGCGATCCGCTGATCCATGGAGGTGCGCAGGAGCGGGGCAGGCGCGCCAGTACGGAGAACGTTGCAGGCATCGTGGGCTTGGGTGCAGCGGCAGAACTCGCGCACACTCACCTTGAGGAAAACAAAAAACGATTGACTGCGCTTCGGGACAAGCTCATCGACGGCATCTTTGAAAAGATACCGTATGCTATGCTGAATGGCCCGAGATTGAGTCGGCTTCCCAACAACGTCAACTTCTGTTTCCGGTATATCGAAGGAGAGGGGCTCCTGCTGCTGCTGGACCGTGCAGGCATCGAGGCAAGTTCCGGCAGCGCATGCACATCCGGTTCGCTCGAACCGTCGCACGTGCTGTTGGCGATAGGCCTGCCGCATGAGATTGCACACGGATCGCTTCGCCTGACACTGGGCGAGCGGACGACGCAAGAGGATATCGATACCGTATTGGAGACATTGCCACCGATCGTTCAACGCCTTCGCGACATGTCACCATTGTACAATGCCAAGGAGGGACAATAGGATGTACAGCGAAAAAGTGATGGACCATTTTATGAATCCACGCAACATGGGCGAGATTCCGGATGCCAACGGCATCGGTGAAGTGGGCAACGCCCAGTGTGGCGATATCATGCGCATCTATCTGAAGATCAACGACAAAGACGTCATCGAGGACGTTAAATTCAAGACCTTCGGATGTGGCGCGGCTATTGCAACGAGCAGCATCGCGACGGAGATGATCAAGAATAAGACCGTCGATGAGGCGATGACGTTGACCAACAAGGCCGTGGTTGAGGCTCTGGATGGCCTTCCGGCTCAAAAGCTGCATTGCAGCGTTCTCGCACAGGATGCAGTCCAGGCAGCCATAGCGGATTATCAGCAGAAAAAACAGCAATAGTTTCCAGAAATTCTCCCTTATGTTTGCGCCCCGCGCGGTAACACTATTCCCGTGAAACCATCAGGAAAGGGGTACTGACATGAAAGGGACGTTGATCTTTGGGATGGCGGCGGGCACAATGCTCGGCGCAGTGGCGGCTTGGGCATTATCAGGTGACTTGAACGCAAGGGGCATGGCGCGTATTACGCGAAAAATAGGCAAAAGCGCCAGCCGAATAGGAATGGACAGATAACAATCCCGGGAGCAGAGCGATCTGCTCCATTTTTTGTACAAGTACAAAAACAATATCAAACGATAGAGCAGAAATATCTGCTCTTTTTTAGAGATAAAAAGGCTGAAAAAAACTTGTATTCGATGGGAAAGATTTGAAATGTGATAAGAGTTGAGATATACTATCTTAAAAGGGGTTAAGAAACTGAACCAGAGAGGTGTCTCCATGAGTACGAACGACCGAACGATGTCGTTTACACCAGTTCGCGAGGATTCGGCGGAACAGATCTTGATGCGCGTATATACCGCTTTAAAAGCAAAAGGATATGACCCCGTAAATCAATTGGTAGGGTACATTATTTCCGGGGATCCCACCTATATTACCAGCTACGACAACGCCCGTTCATTGATTCGTCGCATCGAACGCGATGAATTGCTTGAAGAGGTATTGCGTTATTACCTCATGCAAAAGATTGGATGAACCTATATTCATTGGGGAAAACAGGGCTTAGAGTGTCACGGATGTGCTTTGGTACGCTCACTTTCAGTCCGATCCAAACAAGCGTGTCGCCGGGTGCGGCAGCCAAGCTGCTGTCATATGCCCGCCAATGCGGCATCAACATTCTGGATACAGCCGAGTTCTACGAAAACTATGCGCATATCCGTGCCGCGGGACAGGCTGTCAATGATATGCTGATCGTGACCAAATGCCATGCATTTGACCGGGAAGGCGCCAAGAGGAGTCTTCAACTGGCCATGCAGGGAACGGGACGGGATAACATTGACATCATGATGCTGCACGAACAGGAAAGTGAATGGACTTTACGTGGGCATGCGCAAGCGCTCGCGTATTTTTATGAGCAGAAAGAGCGGGGAACGATCAAAGCAGTCGGCATTTCCACGCATTTTGTACGGTGCGCGTCGGCTGCGGCTGCGATGGACGGGATCGATGTGATCGAAGCGATCTGCAACACAAAGGGCCTGGGAATTGCCGATGGCACGCAGCAGCAGATGAACGATGCGCTGCAAAGAGCGCACGATAACGGCAAGGGAATCATCGCCATGAAAGCGCTGGCGGGCGGGCATCTGCGGGATTGTGCGGAAAGTTCCATTCAAGACGTTCTTCGCTGGTCGTTTGTAGATACAATAGCGATCGGGATGCAGAGCATCGCCGAAATTGACTACAACGTCTCCCTGCTGCATGGACAGGTTCGTCGGGATTTAATGGGGCAATTGCAGGCTCAGCCTCGCAGACTACACATAGCAAACTGGTGCTCCGGCTGCGGCATGTGCGCAAAGCGGTGTCAAAGCGAAGCGCTGGAGTTATCCGACGGCAGGATGAGAGTGGACGAAACAAAATGCGCCTTGTGTGGATATTGCGCACAAGCCTGCAAAGAATTCTGTATAAAGGTATATTGAATGCGCATAGCGGGACTTGATATTGGAGAAGTTCGAATAGGAATAGCATTGAGCGATGAACGCAGCATTTTGGCGAGCAGCGTGGAAAGCTACGCCTGCGTTGGCGATGTAGACAGAGATGCTAAAAACATCGCCGAGAGGCTCAAAGCCCTCAATGCAGGGCATATTGTTATGGGACTGCCCAAGAACATGAACGGTACGGAAGGACCGGCCGCTCAGAAGGTGAGGGCTTTTGCGGAATCGCTCTCAAAAAACACCGACTTGGGGATATCCTTTTTCGATGAGCGGTTGACGACCGCACAGGCGCAAAGGATGCTTATTTCCGGCAACGTGTCGAGAAAGAAACGAAGACAGGTTATCGATAAACTGGCTGCCCAAATCATCTTACAGAACTATCTGGATGCGAGGGGAGATTACGATGATTGAAATGATCAGCTCTATGAAAGCGACGTTGACGATGGCAGACGGCGCCAAGGTGGATTATACGCCAGCTGCCGTGCTCATGGTGGAAGACGAACAGTATTTGGTCATGCGGGCCGAACAGGGACAACTGGTGGAAGATGATGTGTTGCTGTTGCGCATCGAACATGGTGAAGAGGGCACGAAGTTGCACATCGTGGAGGATACGCGGCCGTTTGAGCACGCAATAGAGGATTCGCTGGGAGAATCCAAGCAAATTCATTGAGGGGTGTATGAGTATGTTCGGCAGCAAACGGAGTCCATTTTCAATCT
>CAZHNN010000038.1:0-2176 GCA_964533965.1 uncultured Clostridia bacterium
AAATTGCAGATTCTGTAGGGCCCGCCATGTTGCCTTTTTCCACCGGCAGAAGATCGTCGCCCACTTTGATGGTACCTTTGTATCCGTAGGTAAGCCAGGAAACGAAATCGTTGGCGCCTCCGGCCTTGACGCCATCAAGGTCAATGGCGCCGTAGGATCCTTGAGTGCCGTCCCCGCCGCCGTATTTCAGATAGATATGCTGTGTGTTGTTGCTTGCTATGGCTTCGTTCAATTTTATATAGTCAATACCCAGCGGTGCGACGCCATCGGCGCTTGTGCTGGGGGCAATATTGACAGTGGCGTATCTGTTAAATTGAACTGGCGATAAGCCAAAAACTTTACCGAGAAACAATTCAGACTGGCTCGGGACGGTAACATGCGCACTTGTAAAGCGGCCACTGACAATATTGCCCAATTCAATATTTTCCTCTGTTATGGTGAATCCGTTGTTGCGGTCGGCAAAGGAAATCGCCGTTTGTTTGGCTTCCGCTATGGCGGCGTAGTCATCTTGTTTAATGGGCAAAAGCTTTCCCACAGCCAATGCCGCGGCGTCCGCAGCATTCTGGGCCTCTGCCGTTTTGACATAAGACATTCCGTAATCCAGGCTCAACGCAGCGAAGAAGAGCAGGAAGGAAAGCGTGATCGCTACGATGACGACGGAAGCTCCGCACTCTTCTGTTGCCCAATGTTTGAATTTTTTCATATCATTCTACCTTCATCGTGCTTTGAGAGGATAACGCCGTTCCCGATCCCCCAGAAAAGATGGTACCTGCTAATGGTGTTATTCCGGAAATGTATGCGTCTAGCCGAACTGTTAGATCGCCCAGCCGAGGGGAGGTCGGATTGGAAAAGGTTACCGTTACGGTTATTTTGTCTTTGATGAAATCTGGCGCCGCATCGAGAACGCGCTGGGTGATAAGATCCACGGCATACGGATCATCCGCATGCACGACGCCGTATCTTGCGCCCTCGCGGCTTGCGTACGAAAGGCTCAGCTTGCAGTAGTTGACCCAACCGAAATCGATGATGGCACACAACAGCAACAAAAGAACGGGCAATACGATGGCCATCTCTACCATGGCCTGTCCCTTTTCCTTTTTATACGCATGCAATATATGCATCATCACCGACCCACCTCCGAAATCACGGGTGCCGTCCCGGTTTCCCGGGAAGGCACCCCAAGATAACATGTACCTAAGGCTTTTGATATTCCATGATTAGACCTTTGATGCAGATCTCGGCCTACGGCGCACGGAGCAGGAAGGCGCCGAGCATAGCAATTATTATCAATCCGACGATCAGCACGTAATCCTCCATAGCCTGGCCTCTTTCCGCTTATCCTCATAAGAGGTTATGTTGCCGTAAATAACTGTTTACGCGATTACGGTCCGACAGGTAAGGAATCGTTGGCTTTTTGGAACATGGCTGCAATCTGCGGCCCAAAGATGAGCAGGACGGCGATCACAGCGACCGCGATAAGGCCTATGAGCAGTCCGTATTCCACCATGGCCTGGCCTTTTTCAGCCTTCGCTTTGGCCTTCATTCCCGTGAATAGGTTTTTGATTGTGTAGAACATTTTGGTTCCTCCTTAAAATAGGTGATGTGGGCAGTAAATAACTGTTTTGCGATTACGGTCCGACCGGCAACGCATCGTTGGCTTTTTGGAACATGGCTGCAATCTGCGGCCCAAAGATGAGCAGGACGGCGATCACAGCGACCGCGATAAGGCCTATGAGCAGTCCGTACTCCACCATGGCCTGGCCTTTTTCAGCCTTCGCTTTGGCCTTCATTCCAAAGATCAGGTTTTTGATTGTGTAGAACATTTTGGTTCCTCCTTAAAATAAGTGATGTGGGTAGTAAATAACTTTGTTTACGCGATTACGGTCCGACCGGCAACGCATCGTTGGCTTTTTGGAACATGGCTGCAATCTGCGGCCCAAAGATGAGCAGGACGGCGATCACAGCGACCGCGATAAGGCCTATGAGCAGTCCGTATTCCACCATGGCCTGGCCTTTTTCAGCCTTCGCTTTGGCCTTCATTCCCGTGAATAGGTTTTTGATTGTGTAGAACATTTTGGTTCCTCCTTAAAATAGGTGATGTGGGCAGTAAATAACTGTTTTGCGATTACGGTCCGACCGGCAACGCATCGTTGGCTTTTTGGAACATGGCTGCAAT
>CAZHNN010000038.1:2276-11174 GCA_964533965.1 uncultured Clostridia bacterium
CAGCCTTCGCTTTGGCCTTCATTCCCGTGAATAGGTTTTTGATTGTGTAGAACATGTTTGTTCCTCCTTAAAATAGGTGATGTGGCAGTAAATAACTCCTTATGGATTAAACCGGCAATGCATCGCTGGATCTTTGGAACATAGCTGCAATTTGCGGCCCAAAGATGAGGAGGACGGAGATCACAGCGACCGCGATGAGACCTATGAGCAGTCCGTACTCTACCATGGCCTGACCTTTTTCGGACTTTGCTCTGCATTTCATTCCAGAGAGCAGGTTTTTGACTTTGTTGATTGCGTAATACATTTTTTGTTCCTCCTTATTTTTGTTTATTGGGTATGTGGGTAGGCCTTTTTGACTACCAAGCCAACTTATCTAAATCAAACTTTACACAGATCCTTTATAAAGCGCCTCCTTTTCCCTGTCATCGAATTCAGAACATCTATCTCCACAGCGCCAGGGCAATGATGAAGCCCGCCGACAGATACGGTCCCAATGAGACCATGGTCTTCAGAGTTCCCTTGCGCGTGATGACAAGGTAAGCGGTATAGAGGAGGCAGAGCACCGACATGATGGCAAGAGCTGCAATGGTATGGTATACACCGAGGTAAAAACCGATGGTGGCGGAGAGTTTTACATCCCCCATGCCTGCCTGCTGTTTGATAAGGCACGGGAGAAGGAAGATCACGGCTCCCAAAGCGCTGCCAAGAAGGTGCAAAGGGATGTCGGCAAATCCGTTCCGGATATACAGGAAAACGAACTCTCCGGCAAACAGAGCAATCAACATTGGATTTGGTATCAACCTGATGCAAAAATCCACGGCGGAGAGCATCAGGCAAGCACAAAGGGCAAACAGGATTTCAACCATCTGCAATGAGAAGCCGAATGTGAGGTAGGTCCACAGCCACGCGAGGCCGCCCAAAGCAGCCCAAATGGCCTGAGCGTTATCGCCGTTGATGTAGAAGCAGGAGGGCATCGTCTCCACCCGCCGCTGTACAGCCGATGATGTGATGGCATGCATTACAATGCCAGTGAACATCCCAGTTACGAAAATCGCCATACCTGTAGCCATCTTACGCACCTCCGGTAATCAAAAAAGCAGCCGACTAAAGGTCGACTGCTGGGTGCGTAAAACCTGCATCTGCGTACACATAGTTACACACATGCATTAGGTTGCAACTGGCAGTCATAGGCCACGCCCTTAGACCCTTTAGCTTTGCGTCCTTGCCTTTCGACAAGTTTGCCAAGTATTCACTTGTATTACATATTCATTACGTCTATTATTACATTTATAATGTATATGTAACTGTACCCGTATACTAGCATTGTAGGGAAATCTTGTAAATACCCAAAGTTCTGAATTTACACATTATTTACATATTTCCCTAATTTACGCCAATTTTCCGTGTATATTGATGTTATATCTTGTATTTTTATAGCTCTCACCCAATGGGCTTTGCTGTATCCGATACGGACCGCTGCATCATCAGTCTGATCCTGTTTATTTGATTCGTTTCACTGGCGCCGGGATCATAGTCCACCGCCACGATATTGGCATTCGGATACATCTCTCTTAAAGGCTTGATCATACCCCTGCCGGAGACATGGTTGGGAAGGCAAGCAAACGGCTGCATGCAGATGATGTTTGGTACGCCCTGCTCGACCAGTTCCGCCATTTCTGCGGTTAAAAGCCAGCCTTCTCCGGCGCAGGTGCAGAGTGAGAGAATGTTTTCCGCTCGTTTGGACAACTCCTTTATCCTATTGGGAGGATGATACCTGTCGCTGCCCCTCATCGCTTTTCGCATTACGTTGCGATACCCTTCGACGTAGAGGATGAGCAGGCGGGCCAGGGCTTCCTTTGCCAGCGAACCCGAGAGCGTACGCCGTTCGAACACGCGGTCAAGCGCGCAGTAGAGGAAGAAGTCCATCAGATCAGGCACCGTGAGTTCGCCTCCGGAGGCCTCAATGAATTGCGCCATGTTATTGTTGGCGGCTGGATGGTATTTGACCATGATCTCGCCCACAAGTCCTACGCGAGTCCTCTTGTTATCATGAATCGGTATCCTTTCAAAATCCTCTATGATATCCCGGACATTTTGCGTAAATTCCCTACGGAAGCCTTTTTGAAGCTGTCGTTTGCAGATGTCCATCCAATGGTCGTAAACTTCGTCGGAAGCGCCCTTTTTGAGCTCGTACGGTCTGGTACGCAACCGGAGCTTCATGAGAAGATCGCCATACAGCACCGCCATCATCGCTTTTCGCACAATCTGAATGGTCAAACTGAATCCGGGGTTTTCGTGCAGTCCCAAAAGGTTCAACGAGATGAGGGGCACATGGGCAAACCCCGCTTCCCCAAGTGCTTTCTTCAGCAGCCCTATATAGTTGCTAGCGCGGCAGGGCCCTCCCGTCTGGCTGAGCATGAGGGAAGTTTTTCGCACATCGTATTTGCCGGACTGGAGCGCGCGAATAAGCTGCCCGATGATGATAACGGATGGGTAACAGGAATCGTTGTTCACATATCGCAGCCCCATATCGATGTCCTCTTTTGTAACTTCCTTTAGCACTTCAAGCCTGTACCCTTCGGAGCGCAACGCCTCCTGCAGCAGTTCGAAATGGATCGGCGCCATTTGCGGCGCGAGTATGGTATGGAATTCGCGCATCGGCTTTGTGAACATCGCTTTTACAGTCCGCTTTGGCGCATACGCCCTCCGTATACCCCGTCGGGATTCCATGGAAGCCTTGAGCGATCGGATGCGTATTTTCACGGCTCCAAGGTTGGTCACTTCATCGATCTTGATGACGGTATGCGTTTTCCCCGCTTCCTGCAGGATCTCCTGCGCCTGTTCGCTGGCAATGGAATCCGGCCCGCAGCTAAACGAATTGAGTTGCACCAGCTCCAGATTGTCCTGTCCCTTGACGAAATCCGCGGCTTCATACAGGCGTGAATGGTACATCCATTGGTCTAGGACCCGAAGAGGCCGTTGTACGTTGCCAAGACGGGCCACCGAATCCTCTGTCAGCACTGCCAATCCCAGCGATGCAAACAGGTTCGGGATGCCGTGGTTTATTTCGGGGTCGAGATGGTAAGGCCGCCCCGAGAGTACAACGCCGAATTTCCCCTTGCTTTTAAGCCAGGCAGCCGTTTCCCGTCCCTTTTCCTGAATCTCCCGTTTGTACGCAAGATCCTCCGCTATAGCCGCCTGCACCGCTTGTTCGATCTCCTGCTTGGTAACACCGCAATCCCCGAACTCTTCATACAACCGCTGCACCAGACGCTTCCGATCGTTGTATGGCAGGAAGGGATGCCTGAACCGTACGCCGTTTTGCCGCAGCGCATCCGCGTTTGCGTGGATCACCTGTGCATAGGAAGTAACAATCGGACAGTTGTAGCAGTTGTCCGCACCCACCACTTCGTTCATTTCCTTGGGGATACAGGGGTAGAAGATATGCTTGATGCCCATGTCCACAAGGGCTTTGATGTGGCCGTGCACCAGTTTTGCCGGGTAACATGCCGTCTCGGACGGGATGGATTCCAGCCCCGCCTCGTACAGCTTTCTGGTGGATTCGGGCGAGAGTTCGACGCGAAATCTCAGGCCGGTCAAAAAAGTAAACCAGAACGGATAGTTCTCGTACATGTTCAAAGCTCTCGGGATCCCGATGGTACCGCGCTTCGCTTCGTGCTCCGGCAACGGCTTATATGCAAACAGGCGCTTGTACTTGTACGCATACAGATTGAGGGCGTCTTCCCCTGTCTCTTTGCCCGTTCCCCTCTCGCACCGGTTGCCTGTAACAAAAGCGCCGCCGCCGGAAAATTTGTTCACCGTCAAAAGGCATTGGTTTTGGCATCCGCCGCAGGATGAATTGGAGGTGGCATACGAAAACGCTTCCAGCGCTTGCTTCTGTATCAGTGTCGTCTGAATGCCTTCTTTCCACGTCTTTTTGGCAATCAGCGCGGCTCCGAACGCGCCCATCAGCCCGGCAATGTCCGGCCGGACCACCTCTTTGCCCACGATGTTTTCAAAGCATCGGAGGATGGCATCGTTTAAAAACGTACCGCCCGCAACGAGGATCCTATTCCCCAATGCCGCAGGCCTAATCCGGATGACCTTGTTCAGCGCATTTTGAATGACAGAATAGCAAAGCCCGGCAGAAATATCCGAAACACCAGCGCCTTCCTTTTGCGCATGTTTCACTTTGGAATTCATAAAAACCGTACAGCGTGACCCAAGGTCAACCGGGCTTTGAGAAAACAGGGCCAGCCGTGCGAATTCATCCACGCCAAGGTTCAGCGATTTGGCAAACGTTTGTACAAAAGACCCGCAACCCGAGGAGCATGCTTCGTTGAGCACCACGTTTTCGATGATGCCATCCCGTACCAAGAGGAATTTCATGTCCTGTCCGCCGATGTCCAGCAGACATTCAACGCCGGGCAGAAAATGCTCCGCAGCTTTTAAGAGTGCCACTGTCTCCACTTCCCCTGTATCACACCCAAAGGCTGCTTTGATGAGGTGTTCGCCATACCCTGTTACGGCGCATCGCCCGATCCGCGCGTCGGAAGGCATGTTCTTGTACAGATCACGCAACAAAGTTGCCACCACATCCAGGGGCTTTCCTTCGTTGTTTGTATAGTGCGAATAGAGCAGCTTGTCATTCTTGTCGATCAGCACAGCCTTGCTGGTGGTAGAACCGACGTCCAGCCCAAGAAAACATTCCCCACTGTGATCCGCAAGCTCTGCCCAACGGACTGTATGCTTCCCATGGCGCGCCAGGAACCGCCCATATTCTTCTTCGTCCAAAAATAGCGGAGCGAGCCGCCCCTTGTCGTTCTCCTCGCGCATTTCACCTTTTTCGATCCTGATGAGAAGATCCTGGCAGGAGATTTCCTCCTTTTGTTTCTTCGCACATAAGGCTGCGCCAACGGCCACTGCAATTTGAGCATGCTCCGGCAGAATAACCAACGAATCATCCAGTCCAAGCGTCTTTTGAAACCGCAGCCGCAGCTGCGGTAAAAAATGAAGAGGGCCTCCCAAAAAGCCAACCCTTCCTTCTATTTTGCGTCCGCATGCGAGACCCCCTATGGTTTGGTTCACGATGGCCTGGAACACAGAGGCCGCAATGTCCTCCCTGGATGCGCCGTCGTTGAGAAGCGACTGGACATCGGTTTTGGCAAACACACCGCACCGTGCCGCGATGGGATAAATCGTTTTGGCGTGCTGCGCAAGCGCATCGAGTCCTGCCGCATCCGTATTCAAAAGGATCGCCATCTGATCGATGAACGCGCCGGTACCGCCTGCGCAGATGCCGTTCATCCTTTGGTCAGTACCGTTTTGATAGAAGGTCACTTTGGCGTCTTCGCCGCCAAGCTCGATCAGAACGTCGACATCTCCTGCCTGTTCCATGGCGCGGCAGCCCGCTATCACCTCCTGCACGAAAGGCAGGCATAGCCGCTCCGAGAGGAAAAGGCCTCCGGAACCCGTAACAGCAACCTTCATGCAGGCCTCGCCAAACAAGGAATGCGTCTGGCGGACGAACCGCTCCAGCGCGCTCCGTATGTCTGCATAATGCCTCTCATATCGGTGGTGGACAATGCGGTCTTCGCCGTCAATCACCGCGGCTTTAATGGTCGTTGACCCGATGTCCAGCCCAAGGTACAGCGAAGTACCCGCCTGCACTTTTATGTCTTCCATGCGTATCGTAATTTCCTCTTCCTTCCAAGACTAATAGAAGTATTCCATGGAAGGCCATGCTTATTCCCTGCGGGATCACATCTCCCTTGTTTTATCGCATGTTAACTTAATTATCTTTCACTTATACGAGAGCAAAAAAAAGGAAGGCTGCACGCCTTCCTATATAAAAACTCTTTTTTATCCGTCTATCGGATTGTCTTTGCGGAATATCACCCGAGCGCCTTTTGGCAGCTCGATCTGCTGCTTACTCTCACCGTTACGCAGGTCACGAGCCCATGAAATTCATTTTCGACTTGGCAAGGAAAAGCTTTGTCAACACAGAGATGAACTCTCCGTTGGATGGCTTGTATTGATGAGAAAATGCATTGATTTTAAAAATTCTGTTCAAATCCATCAGCTTGCCGCTCTTCCATGCCACATCAATGGAATGGCGGATCGAATGTTCCACGTTTGCCGGGGTCGTACTGCACCGCCTGGCAATCTCCGGATACAGTTCTTTTGTCAGGCTGAATATATACGAAGAATTTTGTTTTACCAATTCTACAGCCGAGCAAAGAAACAGGAAGCCCTTCGTGTGCGGAGAAATGCCGACGTTCATGAAGATTGTTTCAAGTTCCAGGTTTTCGGATTGCTGAGGCTCCATCTGATGTACATGCTCAATCTGACGCGCTGGTTCCTTCTTGTCGGGCTCCTGCTGTTTAGTTGAAACGGGATCCCGTATGGTCAGAATGCTCATGATCCTGTCATGCAGATCCACCATGCTGAAAGGCTTTGCCATGTAATAAATGGCGCCATATTCGCAGGCTCTCTTGATGATGGCCTCATGGTTGAGGGAGGATAAGACGATGACTTCCGGCTTGTTTTCATATTCATTTTCCTTTAGATGTTCAAGCAGGACAAACCCATCCGCATGCGGCATCACAAGATCCAATATGATCAAGTCCGGCATGCCGTCCTCAAACATCTCAATTGCTTTCAAGGAATTCTGCGCTATCCAGCTGATTTCAATATCCTTCTTCATATTGAAAAAGCTTTTAATGGATTGCGACAACTGGACATTATCTTCGACCAACATCACATGAAAGCGCTTTTCCATCCCATCTACCTGCTCTTTATTCAATTTCCATATAGTATACCATATTTGCTTTACCTTGTGATATGGTAAAGCATTAATTTTATATGCCTTAAAAAAGTTTTTAAAGGCCTCTTGACGAACAAACTAATGTTCGTTAGTATATAGCTAACGATCATTAGTTAGGAGCTTGCGTATGCTACATCTGTCTTGGAGCAATCCCTTCTCGGTACTAACGCTGCTGTTGATAGTATCTTTGGCCTTGTTCATTGCGTTGTCGTGGAAACGCCGAAATCGCATCACGAAATGGGGTCGCCTGATCGCACTGTTTATCATCACCGGAATGGCGGTCAGCGCCTTCTGTGCAATGCGCGATGGCTATGCAACATCCTCCGCGCTTTTTGCGATGAACAGTGCTCAATCCATTGTTTGCTCGATCGCAGGCGGTGTCATCATCCTTTCCGGTATGCTTTGCCTGTTTTTAAAGAAGCAAGAGCATAGAAGGTTCGCCTTCTTTACCATATCGATGCTGTTCGCCATACAAGTATTGACGATAGAGGCTTCGCGCCTGTCGATTTTGCTGTGAGGTGCAGGATGAACACAAGAGAAAAAATCTTGATGGAAGCTCTGAGTCTGTTTTCAAACAGGGGGTATGACTCTGTGTCCGTGCGCGATATTGCGCAGGCGGTCGGCATCAAAGAGAGCTCGCTGTACAACCATTTCAGGAACAAACAGGATATCTTCGACACGATCCTAAATGAATATTCCGGTAGGATGGAATCGTTCTTCCATTCGATGAAGCTTACGGGGGATGATAGGCAGTTTATGGTCGATGACAGAACGGTCAATATGTATCGGCAAATGACGAATCAACAATTCGCATTCATCGCGGGACAAATCTTCGATTTCTACTTTACCGACGAACTCAACGTCAAGTTTCGCAGGCTGCTCACCATAGAGCAATATCGCAATGAACACATCGGAAAGCTGTTTCGCGATCTTTCCTTTGACAGCGCGATACAGTTTCAATCCTCGCTGTTTGCTGCCCTGATGGAAGCGGGCGCCTTCAAAAAATGCGATCCGGAAATGCTGGCGCTGGCCTTCTTCTCCCCAATTTTTTTGATCTTCTATAAATTCGACAACGACGAGAAGAGCTTACAGGAGGCAAAAACGCTGTTCATGCGACACATCGATCATTTCGACAAAACGTACGGCAGTCTCAACGAGGCCAAATAATCAACTATAAGCAATAGAAAGAGGCAATTTATTATGAAAATCACTGTCATCAACGGAAATATGCACCACGGTAGTACCTGGCATTGCAAAGATCAGTTTATGCAGGAGTTGGCGCGCTACGGTTCTTTGGAAGTATCGGAATTTTCCCTGCCGAAAGATATGCCTCATTTCTGCACAGGTTGCTTCTCCTGCATCTACAACGGCGAGCAAACCTGTCCTCACGCAGTACAAGTGAGCCCTATCGTCGAAGCCTTGTTGCAAGCGGATGTCATCGTGATGACTTCGCCTGTCTATGGCATGGATGTGAGCGGTCAGCTCAAAGCGCTGCTCGATCATCTCTGTTTCATGTGGATGAGCCACAGGCCAAATCCCGGCATGTTCCAAAAGGTTGGCGTAACGTTTGTCACAACCGCCGGTGTCGGTGCAGGCCATACGACAAAGACAATGCGGAACAGCCTTAAATTCTGGGGTGTCAAGCGCTTATTTTCCTTCAAATATGCGGTTGCCGCCAGCAAATGGAGCGAAGTTTCCGATAAAAAGCTAACCGCTATTAAAAAGGAAACCGCCGTTATGGCCAAACGCGTAGCAAAGGCGGTTGAACGCCGCAACAAATTGTCCTCTCCGTTATTTACAAAATTCTTCTTCACCATGATGACCGGCATGATGAAAAAGAACACCTGGAATTCAACCGACCGCAACCATTGGCAAACGCAGGGTTGGCTCTCCGGCAGCAAGCCATTCTGAGCTCGGCACGGCGCATAACAGAAGGGTAAAAACTATACGACAAAGACAAAGCCCTTGAAACGATGATTTCAAGGGCTTTTCTTTTGGTGGTCTGTACTGGACTCGAACCAGTGACCCCATCGATGTGAACGATGTGCTCTACCAACTGAGCCAACAGACCG
>CAZHNN010000039.1:0-11160 GCA_964533965.1 uncultured Clostridia bacterium
ATTATCCTGAGAATCTGTGTCCAAATGAGATGCCAATTCCTTTTCGATCGTCATCGGCACCGCGCCCTCGACCATGTTATAGCATTGGCGGATGGCGTGGTAGAATGCACGGGTATTGCTGGAACCGTGTGCCTTGATGATGCTCTTTTGCACACCCAGTAACGGAGCGCCCCCGTGCTCAGTATAATCCATCTTTGTGCGGAATTCCTTTAATGCCCTTCGCAACAGAAGACCGCCGATCTTCCTGCGCCGGTTCTGCATGACAGCTTGCTTCAACAGCGTCGCCATCATCTTGGCAGTTCCTTCGATGGACTTAAGCGCGATGTTCCCAACAAAGCCGTCGCTTACCACAACATCAATGTCTCCGCTCAATATCTCTCTGGCTTCCACGCTGCCCACGAAGTTAACAGGCATCTTTTCGATGCGTCCATACGCCTCACGGACAAGCGTGTCGCCTTTGTGCGCTTCCGTGCCGTTGTTTAGAATCGCGACGCGGGGTGATTTCACATGCAGCACTTTGTTCATGTACACGGAACCCATCAATGCGAATTGCGCCAGCCACTCCGGTTTGCTGTCCACGTTTGCGCCGCAATCGATCAAAGCCACATGCCCGCCCGGAAGCGTCGGTAAAAGCGGCGACAGCGCGGGGCGCATGATGCCCGGGAGCCTTTTGACCAAAAGCGTGGCACCCGCAAGAACAGCTCCGGTACTGCCCGCCCCGACAAAACCGTCTGCTTCGCCTTCCGAAAGAGAATTCATCGCCCTCACAACGCTGGCGTTATTCTTTCTGCGGATCGCCAGCACGGGAGCTTCGTCGTTATCGATGATTTCCGGGGCGTGTATGATGTGTATACGGGACTTGTCATATGTCAACGCGTCCAGCTGCGAAAGAATTGCTTGCTCGTCGCCGAAAAGGTTCAATTTCAACTGTCGGTTTTCCGAGATCGCTTCCACACATGCGGGCACTGTAACATGTACGCCATTGTCCCCACCCATGGCGTCTATATTTAACTTTATCATTGCATCAGTCCTTTGCGTTTATAAAAAATATGCCACATATGGTGCACGATACGATTATACTCAATTTGGCTTGCAGCGACAAGTAAAACAGCAGCTTCTCTGTCTGTTTTGTCTGTGCAGCTATGTCATCCCATCGCGCTCATCATACCACAGCAGGAATTGAACTTAGTTTATGAAAATAAAAAAGGGCGCCCTAAGGCTGCCCTTTCAAGTTATTTCGCTTTCGCTTGTTTTTCCTCTTCCCGCGTTGTCAGCACTTTGGATCCATCATAATATCCGCAGCTCTTGCATGCTCTATGGGGTATCACCGGCTTCTTGCACTGCGGGCACACGGATACGGTCACCACCGACGCATTGTCATGCGTCCTGCGTTTGTCGCGCCGCGCTTTGGATACGCGTCTCTTTGGAACGGCCATTGTCACACCTCCTCGGGTAAATCAAGCTGTTTTAACACAGAAAACGCGCTGTCCGACGCCGTCTGGCACCCGCATTCGCTTTCGTTTCTGTCCGCCCCGCATTGAGGGCATAGTCCCTTGCAATCCTCAATACAGAGGACCCGCAACGGCAGCGCCATATTGGCTGCCTCGTTCAAAGCCGGAGCCAGATCGATCTCATTGCCGGTGTAGGGATAAATTTCTTCCTCTTCGGCAGTGAGTTCCCTTGCGAACCGTTCTTCAAACGGAATGGATATACCGATCACCGTCGGTTTCAGACACCTCGCACACGGCGTGCTGCAAACAAACGCCAACGTTCCGGAAACTAGGAATAGGCCATCTCCCAGGCATTGGCATTGGCCGGAAAAAGTAGCAGGCTCCAAGAGTGTAAATTCCTCGGTTATATCCAGCGTAACTTCACCGATGAGCTGAACCGGTTTTTCCTGTACGTTTGCCTGGCGAACAGGTACGATCAAAAGAATCATCCTTTCGCATCAATGGATTATACTGGCCTACAGATACTTTGTCAAGGAAAAGCTTAGCAAAGGCTAAGCGTATCCTGCGCAATCATCAATTCTTCATCCGTCGGGATGACGAAAACCTTGACCTTACTCCCCTGTTTTGTGATCTCCCGGAAGCCGCGTCCGTTGTTGGCCTGTTCATCAAAATCGATGCCCAGAAATGCCAGGTCTTTTATGATGGCAGAGCGCATGGCGATATCGTTTTCCCCGATACCGGCTGTGAACACGACGCAGTCCAGGCCACCCATCGCCGCGGCATAAGCGCCAATGTATTTTTTAATCCGATAGGCAAACACATCCAAGGCAAGCTGAGCGCGGGCATTCCCTTCGTCGGCGGCTTTAGACAAATCGCGAAAATCGCTAGATATGCCCGAAAGTCCCAACACGCCGCTCTTCTTGTTGAGATAATCGTCCATCTCATTGATGTTCATGCCCGTCTGATTCATCATATACTTGATAATGGCGGGGTCCATATCACCGCTGCGCGTACCCATCACAAGGCCTTCCAATGGAGTCAGGCCCATGCTGGTGTCAACGCACTTGCCATCCACCACGGCGGAAATGCTGCTTCCGTTGCCAAGATGGCAGGTGATGACCTTTGTACCTTCGACTTTGCCCAAAAGCTCGCAGGCTTTCTTGGATACATAGCGATGCGATGTTCCATGGAAGCCATATCGGCGCACATGGTATTTTTCATACGCTTCATAGGGAAGGCCGTACATATATGCCTTGGGCGGCATCGATTGGCTACCGAAAGCCGTGTCGAACACCGCGACCTGGGGCACACCCGGCATTGCGCTCATACAGGCCTTGATGCCCATGATGTTCGCCGGATTGTGCAGCGGTCCCAACGGGATATTCTCTTCGATGGCGGCAATCACTTCATCGGTTATCAATTGGGAAGCGATGAATTTCTCTCCGCCGTGCAGCACGCGGTGGCCCACCGCGGCAATTTCATTCAAATTCTTTACGACCCCATGATCCGGATCCGTCAGCGCTTTCAATACCAATGCAATGGCATCGTTGTGATCCTTCATGTCCTGCTGCATCTCAATTGACTTTTTGCCTTGATGCTTGAGCAGGCTGCCTGCAATACCAATGCGTTCCGCTATTCCTTTGCTTGTAACCGTGTTGGTATCCATGTCAAACAGCTGATATTTCAAGCTTGAACTACCGGCGTTGATAACAAGTATGTTCACGATATCCTCCTATTTTATGGCCTGTGCCTGAACTACTGTTATGGCGATGACTTTCACGACGTCATCCGCCACACAACCGCGTGAAAGATCGTTGACCGGCTTGGCCAATCCCTGCACAACGGGTCCCAACGCTTCCGCTTTTGCAAGGCGCTGCACCAGCTTATAGCCGATGTTGCCCGCGTCAAGATTCGGGAAGATCAATACGTTGGCTTTGCCTGCAACCGGGCTTCCTGGCGCTTTACTGGACCCGACCGACGGCACCAGCGCTGCATCGGCTTGCAATTCGCCGTCCAGCTTTAATTCAGGGGCAGCCTGTTTTGCGATGCGGGTGGCTTCCACGACCTTTTCCACTTCCGGACTTGAAGCGCTGCCCTTGGTGGAAAACGACAACATCGCGACGATTGGATCCATTCCGCACAGGGTTTGTGCGGTTTGGGCGCTCGACAATGCGATGGCTGCCAGTTCTTCGGCCGTAGGATTGATCACCATGCCGCAGTCTGAAAAGATAAAGGTGCCATCTTGTCCCATGTCGCAATTCGGCACCGTCATAACAAAGAATGTGGATACCGTACTGATGCCCGGCTTAGCCTTGATGATCTGAAGGGCGGGACGCAGGGTGTCGCTTGTAGAATGGGCAGCGCCTGCCACCATGCCGTCCGCAAATCCTAGCTTGATCATCATGACGCCGAAATAAAGCGGGTCTTTGACGGTCGCTTTCGCCTGCTCAACACTCATGCCCTTGCTCTTGCGAATCTCGTATAGGGCATTGGCAAACTCGTCCATTTTATCGGAGGTTTCAAGATCGACAAACTGTACACCGGCAAGATCGACACCGCCTGCGAGTTTTTTTGCCTCTTCTTCTTTGGCAAGCAGGATCACGTTGGCAATACCGGCTTTAGCCGCCATTCCTGCCGCTTGTACAATACGGGCATCATCGCCTTCGGGCAACACAATGGTACGCTTGTCCGCTTTCGCCCTTTCCATAATTTTCTCTGAAAATGTCATTTATATCTACTCCTTTCAGTGGATAACCCCAAGCCATTTAATTATTTTAAACCATCCCCATAAGAGATGCAAGGTTTTCCAGCGGTTCTTGTTTTGTCCGGGTTGCATTTGATATAATCTCCAAAGGAGGTGCGACATGCGCATCGCAGGCATTCTTTGCGAGTATAACCCATTTCATACCGGCCACTATGAACAGATCAAATCCGTGAAACAGAAAACGGATTATTTGATCTGTCTGATGTCCGCTTCCTTTGTCCAGCGCGGAGAACCCGCGATGTACGATAAATTTACGCGTGCTTCTTGGGCTTTAAAGGCGGGAGCGGATGCGGTATTGGAGCTTCCCTGCCTGTATTCGCTGCGCTCTGCCGAAGGTTTTTCAATGGGTGCGATGCGGATTTTCGAGAAAATCGGAATCGACACGCTTTACTTTGGAAGCGAATGCAGCCAGAACGCACTGCTTGCGTTGGCGGATGTGTATGCACAGGAGGCACCTGAGTATTTAGAATATTTTCGATCTTTTATGAAGCGGGGCTTATCCTATGCCGCTGCGAGGGAGGCTGCTGCCAGGCTTTGTATACCCGGTTTGCCCGACGAGGCTTTCATGCGCAACGCGGTGCTGGGCATCGAATACATTTTAGCCTTGCGAAGGCTTCATTCGAGCATTCAGCCGGTTGCTCTTCCGAGGCTGGAGGACGTTTCGGCATCTTTGGTGCGCGAAAATATAGCCGCCAAAGACGGGCATATATCAGATGATATTTCGGGTTTGCTTCCGGAATTTGTATTTGAATATATTCCCCTTCTTACACCCGTCAAACCTAATGCCATCTCGGACGCTTTGCTGTACAAGTTGCGTTCGATGAACATACAGGAGTATGCTGCACTGCCCGGTATCTCCGAAGGATTTGAAAACAGGCTATACAACGCCGCGCAGGCGGCTGTGACCTACGATGGACTATTGTCGATTGTCGCGCATAAGCGCATGCCGCTTTCAAGAATCAAGCGGGCGCTGATGTGCGCACTGCTTGGCATCAACCAATCCCATGTCGAACTGTACGATCGCCAGAACCCTTCCTATCTCCGGCTGCTGGGCATGAGGACAGAATCAAAGTGTCTCATTTCCCATATACAAGAGCATGCAAACATCCCCGTCATCACCCAGCCCGCCCATCATCCGCACGATACCATGCTGGAAAAGGAGATATTCGCCACCGATGTCCATGCGCTGTTCGCAGGACTTCCGGCAGGTCAGGATTTTACAAGACGGCTTCTGACCCTATAAGCCTCACAATCAACCGCATCAACGAAAACAAAGATGGCCTGTCACACTACGCCGGCCATCTTTTTGATATCGTCCATCTTTTCCATGGCCACTTCGTAGCCAAGCTGCATGCTCTTATACGCATCGATCGTGCTGTACGGCGCCACGGACGATACATCCGGAATGAGCAGTATATCACCGGGATCTCCGTCGTCCTTGGCAACCAGCGCGCCCATCAGGTCCATTGAACGGAGGAACACATCGATGATCGAGGATCCTACCTCCACCTCTCTTATCTGGTGCAAGCCAACATCCACTGCGATGACTATATCCGCGCCCAATGCACGCGTACAGCTAACCGGAATCGGCTTCAACACGCCGCCATCCACATATCGCACACCATCGATTTCCTTGGGTTCAAATGCACCCGGAATGCTCATGCTCGCGCGAACCGCGGGATACACCCTGCCGCTGCTAAAGCACTTGATTTCACCGTTGTTCAGGTCGACGGCAACACAGGCAAAGGGTATTTTCATTTGATCGAAGGTATAGTTCTTCGTCAGAAGCCGCAGCATCGCCTCGAATTTATCGCCGCGGACAAAGCCCCTTCGCGGTACCGTAAAATCCAACAGGTCCCGTGTGTTCATCTGGGAGCAGAGCTTTGTGAACATCTTCAAATCCCCGCCCGCGCAATAGATGGAGCCGACGATGGCGCCTGCGGAACATCCGCAAATGCAATCGATGGGGATGTTGTTCTCCTCCAGAGCCGTAATCACGCCGATGTGTGCAAAGCCCCGCGCCGAACCGCTGCCCAAAGCGAGACCGATGCGCGGCCTTCCGGCGGTTTCACTCATAACCATAACCTCCTTTGAATAGGAACAAGTAGAGCAAAGGGGGATCTTTCCATGAAATGGAAAAGCCAAATCTTTCCGTTGTTGGTCGTTCTGTTTTTGATTCTGAACATACTCAATCCGGCAAAAGCGATGCTTGGCGCCAAACAGGGGCTGCAGCTCTTTTTGGGAACTGTGCTGCCGGCTTTGCTGCCGTTTTTTGCGGGAACTACCATGTTCATTCGAAGCGGCCTTGCACACAAGCTGGCAAGATTTCTATCCCCCATCATGCGGCCACTCTTTCGTTTGCCGGGTGCGAGTGCTTTGGCTTTTGTCATCGCCTGTTTTGGAGGAAATCCCAACGGCTCGCGGATGACCTCAGAACTATACGAGCAAGGGCTTTTAACCAAAGCGGAAGCCGAAAGAACCATTGCACTTGCATCAACAGCCGGACCCGTGTTCATTTTAAGCATTGTGGCAGGTGAGATGCTCAAAGCGCCGCAATACGGATTGTTGTTATGGGGTTGTCATTTCCTTACCGCTATTGTTGTATGCCAACTTTCCTCTTTATTAGTCGCAAAGCAAACCACCGGTGAAATCCCAAAAAAAAACGCCGCCGGCGCTTCGCGACAAATCCCTTCGCAGATTTTTGTTGACAGTGTCCGGGATTGCGCCACGTCGCTTTGGGGAGTAGGCTCCTTTATCATTTTCTTTGGAACGCTTGCCACCTTGTGTGAATCCATTGGGCTGTATCAGATTCTCGCCAAGCCGCTGTCGCTTCTACTGAATCCCCTTGGCCTGTCGCCACAGCTCGCAGAGCCTTTTATCAAAGGCATTATGGAGATAACGGAGGGCTGTAATTCCGTTTCGGCATTGTCCTTATCTGTAACACAAAAGCTGCCGGTGCTCTGCGCCATCGTTTCCTTTGGCGGAAGCAGCGCTTTAGCGCAAAATTTCCTTTTTGCCAGAAAATGTGAAATGCGCATTTCAAGACTGGCTTTGTATAACGGTACGCAAGGTGTTCTTGGTCTGTTCTTCTGTACCATTGCCATTCGACTCATTCCCGTGCCGCAGGCTGCCTTTGCGCAGGTTCCGACGACCTTTGACGGAAAGCTTCTCAACAGTACGGCGTTTTTCCTCTATGCCATTGCCGTATTGATGGCACTTGGATTAATACTGGGCATTGTTTCCTTTATATTCGGAAAGATCAACGCGAGGCACAGGCCGGTAAGAATCGATTCCTAGGTGCGGTCCACCGGCCGCTTTTCCGTCATCGTCGCAAGATTCTTTCGCACGACCTGCAGATATTCGTTCAGATACCCTTCGACATCGTGCATGACATCCTCGACATAGGCCTTTGCACTGGCACGCATCTCCCTTGTGGACTGCTGTGCATTGGTCAGAAGTTCGTTTGCACGCTCTTTCGCGGCCACAACGATCTGATCCTGCTCACAAAGCTGTTCAGCGCGAAGCCGGGCATGGGAGAGGATGTGCTCCGCCTGCATCTGCGCATCGTCCAGAATGCGCTGTTTATCCAGCAGCATTTGCCTTGCTTGCTGGATTTCCTGCGGAAGCTCCGCCCGCATATCCTCTACGATTTCTAGGATCCGGTCCGGATCCATTTTGTGCATGGAGGAAAAAAGCGCCTTTTGGCTTTGGTCCACTTCTTCTTCCAACTGTTCGATCAAATCAAGCAGCGACATGGAGACCTCCTCATTTCTTGAATTTCTCCGCAATTCGTGTTGCAACGCACTCCGGCACCAAAGAATCTATGTCAGCCCCGTATTGGGCTACCTCCTTGATCATGCTGCTGGACAGATAGCTGTAATTCGTGTTGGTCATCAAAAAAACAGTATCGATTTCAGGCGCCAGATGTTTGTTCATGTTTGCCATCGCAAACTCCGCTTCAAAATCGGAGATGGCACGCAAACCGCGCACGATGAAGTTGGCGTTCTGCTGCCGTGCAAAATCCATCAGCAATCCGTCAAAGGCCATAATTTCAACATTGGGATTGTCAATGCAGCACCGCAACATTTCAACCCGCTCTTCAATGGTAAACAACGGCCTTTTCGCATTGTTTTTTAAAACGGCGATGATCAGCTTGTCCGAGAGTTTGGCAGCCCTCTGCATGATATCCAGATGCCCATTGGTAACCGGATCAAAGCTGCCCGGATAGATCCCTGTCAATACGGTTCCTCCTAACCAGAATGGTGAGAGCCCGGATTCCATACTGTCTTTGCCTGTATACCTCCAGATCATCCGGGCTTTGTATGGCCATGGAAGCAGGATGTTCACAGATGATGCAGCCGGTATCAAGCAATACACTTATGCTTTCGTTTATCGCCGTTTGATACAAGCCCGATGCATATGGTGGATCCAAAAAGATGATATCAAATTTTTTGTCGTTTCGCATCAGTATTTGTAGAGCGCGCAAGAAATCATTTTGATAGATCTCCACATTGGGAAATCCCAACATCCCCATATTTCGTTTAGCCGTGGATACTGCTTTTCCATCTACATCAATAAGCACCGCGGAGTTGGCCCCCCGGCTCAATGCCTCAAAGGCATATGCGCCGCTGCCGCAAAACAAGTCCAGTACCGCTGCGGTTGCAACGCGGCTTTGTATCATGCCAAAAGCCGCTTCCCGAACCATGGATGACGTCGGCCTCGTCTTTTGTCCCGGCGGTACTTCAAGATTCCGCCCCCGCGCCGTACCTCCCGCTATGCGAATCACGGTTTATTCACGTGCTTCGGCGTTACCCTGTCGCCACATACGATCAACCTTCTGTCGGTACATACCGCGTCCATGATCACATCGTGCGGTTCATGCGGGATGGAAGGTTCGACCTGCACCTCAAAACAAAGCCCGATCTTGATGCATTTCAACGTCTCCAGAAAGCGGTCGTAGTGACCCATGCCTCTGCCTAGCCTATGCCCCTTTTCATCAAATGCCACGCCGGGAATGATCGCGACTTCCATGATTGAAGGATCCACAGCGTAGCGAACGTCCGGCTCCAGCGCGCCGTAACTGGAACTTATGAGAATATCATCCGCCCTGTATTCGCACGGCACAATGGCGCCTTCATGCATTACTGGCAAAATCACGGTTCTTTTGCGGGCTAAAAGCAGATCAATCAGCGGCCAGATGTCCGGCTCATCCCCCATCGGGGTGAACAGCATAACGGTTCTGGCTTCTTCGACCTCTTTGATCAGCGCCGCGTTTTGGGTAACCAACATGGATACCATCTCGTGTTCCTGCGGCGAGAGACCCTTGACTCTTGCAAGAATCCTGCTCCTCAATGTCTGCTTATCGATCATCTTCGTACTCCCGCGGTACTCTTTGTGATATTCTGACCAGCACTTCATAGTCGATGCTGTCTATCATTTTTGCCAGTTCACTTGCAAGGATGGTTTCGTTACCCTGTTGCCCCAAGAGTACCACTTCATCGCGCAGCTTCGGATCCGACACTTCCGTTACATCTACCATCGTTTGATCCATGCACACTCGCCCGATGACAGGGCAGCGCTTTCCGTGGACGAGCACAGATGCGCACCCGCCGTATATCCGCGCGTATCCGTCTGCATATCCGACCGGGATGATTGCGATTACACTCTCGCGCTGCGCTTTGAAAACACGGCCGTATCCCACCGTTTCTCCCGGCTTCAAATGGTTGATCGCGCTGATTTCGCTGACCCATTTCAAAGCGGGCTTTGGCGTAAATGGCAGCGGCATTTCATCCGAAGGCAGACAGCCGTACATAGCAATGCCCATGCGAACCATATCGCCAATCATTTTTCCGTGCCGCATTGTCGCCGCGCTGTTGGACACGTGCACGAAAGGCTTGAACCCGTGTGCCCGCACTTTTTCAAGCTCTGTCTCAAACCTTGCTAGCTGTTCATGGACGAACGAATCGTCCTGCATATCCGCCGTCGCGAAATGCGTAAACATCCCTTGCATCACAACGCGATCATTTGCAATAAATGCCGCAAGCATCGCATCCAGGGATTGTCCGTACACGCCGATGCGGTGAAACCCTGAATCAATCTTCAGATGGGCCTTTGCTTGTTTGCCGGATTCTTTTGCCGCTTCCTGCATCGCATAAACCTGCTCCGGCAGAAAGACGCATGCGGACAGATCGAAATATACGCATTGCGCGCAATCCGATTCGGAGAGCGCCCCCATCACCAGGATGGGCTCTTTGATATCTGCAGCGCGCAATGATACGCCCTCTTCCATCGTCGCGACACACAAAAAACCGGCGCCTGCCGACAAAGCTGCCCTTGCCGTTTCCACGGCGCCGTGACCGTAGCCGTTGGCCTTGACGACCGCCATCAAACCAGCGTCACCCGCGAGCTTTTTGAGCTCGCGGACGTTGTACCGGATAGCCTCCAAAGAGACGATGGCTCTGGTTTTTCGCAAGGATACCACTCCCTATTCGTTCTGGCTATTATTTGCTTTCGCAAAATTTAGCCCAAGCTAAAAAATCAGCGTTCACTAATTTTTAACCTAACATATAGATTTCTTCTCCCGACAGGAAGACGATGTTGTTGTCTCTAAGCGCTTTCATGCAGCGCTCATTGTCATCCACACGGAAGAGGATGAGCGCAAATTCGCTGGGTGTACGCACAAAGGAATACAGGTATTCAACATTGATGTTCTCGCTGTTGAGCAAGCCAAGGACCTGTGCCAACCCACCCGGAACATCCGGCACCTGCACCGCGAGCACTTCTGTGGTGCTGACGGCAAAGCCGCTAGAGGATAATAGCTTCATCGCTTGTTCCGGTTTATTCACGATGCAGCGCATGATGCCAAAATCCGTGGTATCTGCGATGGACAGCGCGATCAGGTCGATGCCGTTGTCAGCCAACACCTTGGTAGCAGCCGCCAGCGTA
>CAZHNN010000040.1:0-6630 GCA_964533965.1 uncultured Clostridia bacterium
CTTCCCCGCCCAATACAGCGCGGAATACCTCTCCTTGCTCACAGCCGGAACCGATAAGAAGGTTTTCTCGGTTTTTTTGTATCAGGCTTTTGGGCATCACCGGACGTCGGTAGTAATGCTTCAGATGCGAGTCGGTGATCATGCTGTAGAGTGCGTTTAGGCCCTTTTTGTTTTTAACCAAAAGCACCGTATGATAGTTTGGCAGCGCCCTTGTCTGGCCTATCCCGTTTAATTCATGCATCGTTGATACGCTCGTCATACCGATCAACGCCAAAACGATTTCCGCCGTTGCCGCTGCGTCGTCACAAGCACGGTGATGGTTTTCAAGTCGAACATTGAAATGCTTTGTCAACGCAGAAAGCGTATGCCTCTGTAATTGCGGCAACAACATGCGCGCCAAAGTCAGGCTGTCCAGCACACCGTTTGAAAAAAGAAGGCCAAAGGCATGTCCGATATTGCGCAAAAACGATACGTCAAAGCGGGCATTGTGCGCACAGATCGGGCGATCGCCTATAAACATGCTCAACTCACGCAATGCAGTTTCTGCTGTCGGCGCATTTTGAACCATGGTGGCATCAATGCCGGTCAGTTTTACAATTTCAGAGGGGATGAGGCGCTTGGGATTAACAAAGGTCTGATAGATCTTGGTGACCTCTCCCTGTTCGACCAACACCGCGCCTATCTCAATGAGCGCATCGCTGCTGGGATCCAGCCCCGTGGTCTCGATATCCACTACAACGAATTCACCTATTGGCGCATCGCTTCCCTCATAGCAAAAATCGTTGGCAAGGTAGGCTTCGACACCGTAGATAAGCTTGATGTCCTGCCCCTTTTTCTTTGCAGCAATAGATGCCATATAAGCATCCGGGAACGCCTGAACGACGCCGTGGTCGGTGATCGCAATTGCGGGATGCCCAAATCGCGCAGCGGTTTTAACCAGCTCACCTGCGTCCGCCAAACCATCCGGGCTCATCTTGGTATGAGCATGCAACTCCACGCGTTTGCTTTGCGCATCATCCATGCGTTGCGGGACGTCAAACCAGGTGATCTGCTCTGCCCAGAGTATGTTTTCTTTGGCGAATCGCGCATCGAAACGCACTTCTCCGCGGATGCCAACATATGCGCCTCGCTCTAGATACTTACTCGCCCTCTGCTCCTCTTTGGGCGATGCCATCCATTTGACGAGGATCGTTTCTTTGTGATCCGTCACATGCAACTGCATGATGAACGCATTCTTCTGCCTTGTCGGCTGTGATTTCACGCCGAGCGCTTTGCCAAAAATCGCGACCCGGCCGCTCTGCAGCGTGATATCCGCAATGTTGTCCAACTTCTTGGCGGAAAAAGCATCGCCAAGTATTACCTTGCGCGTAACGCCTGGCATAAAACCCTTGGAATGCTCATCATTTGTATTCTTCAGAGGTTTTTTCGACGGCACCTTTCTTACTTCTCTCGCAGGCTCGGGATCGCTTTTGCGAGTATGGACCGTCATGTTATCAAAGCAACTGCCAAGGAATACAGCTGTTTCCTCGAGAACGGCAAGATCTTCCGGCGTAGTCCCGGCTGGAAAATTTAAATCAAGATACCACTGTTCATTGGATGAGGAACATTGGATTGAAAAAAGGCTGGAAATAGAAGGAAGGCGTTCCCGAAGTACTTCGGCACAGAAATGCTCGATGTGTTCGCAGGCGCCTGCTTCATTTGAAAGCAGTATTTCCTTGGGAATATCGGCAAGCGCGGACGCCTGCTCCGTCAGGCTTCGCACGGCATCACAGTATTCTACATAGGTAAGTGCAGTCTGTGTATGAGCGTACACACGCAGAGTTTGCGTTGGTGCGTGAAAAACAACCCTGTCAATATGAACAGGGGAATTGGAGTTCGTTTCAGCCAAGAATCCTCTTGCCCCCTAAGAAAGACTTCTGTCCATTTCTTCCAATTCAAGTACAAGCCGGTCAAGCGCCTTTTCCTGCGGAACGCGTTCGACCATCTCGCCCTTTTTAAACAGAATGACATCCCTGCCCGTACCCGCAATGCCTATATCCGCTTCTTTGGCTTCTCCCGGGCCGTTGACAACACATCCCATCACCGCCGCCTTCAACGGCGTTTTGATATGCTGCACCCGCTTTTCAAGTTCCAGCGCAATGCCTTCCACATCCGTACCGCATCGCCCGCACGTCGGGCACGCAATGATCTCAACACCGCTGTCATACAACCCGCAGGAACGCAGGATGTCATACCCCGCAACCACCTCGCGAACGGGATCTCCCGCCAGCGAAACGCGAATCGTATCCCCGATGCCGCGTAAAAGCAATGACCCGATCCCGACAGCGCTCTTGACGACGCCAAGCCGCACTGTTCCTGTTTCCGTAACGCCAAGGTGCAGTGGATATTCCACCTTCTGCGCCAAAAGCTCATAGGCATGCACCATCTTGACGACGGAGCTGTGCTTGACAGAGATGGCAATATCGTAAAACCCGCAGGATTCCAGGATGTCCACATGACGCATCGCACTCTCCACCATTGCTTCCGGTGTAGAGCCGCCAAAAGTGCTAAAAAGATCCTTCTCCAACGAACCACTACCGTTCACCCCGATTCGTATCGGAATGCCCTTGTCCCTTGCAGCATGCGCAACTTCCTTAGCTCGCTCTTTGCTGCCAATGTTGCCGGGATTGATGCGAAGTTTATCGATTCCCGCATCAATGCTCATCAACGCCAGCTTATAGTCGAAATGGATGTCGGCAACCAATGGCACCGATACCTTTTTTTTGATCTCGTACAACGCCTCGGCGCATTGCGTGTCATACACGCTTAAGCGCACGATCTGGCATCCCGCGGAAGTAAGCGCATTGATCTGCGTTATGGTGGCGTTGACATCCCTGGTATCCGTGTTTGTCATGCTTTGCACCGATACCGGCGCATCCCCGCCGATGGTCACGTTGCCAACATGGATCGGCCTGCTTTTTCGTCTCATGATTGCTCCTTATAAGAACAGGTTGCGAACATCTTTAAAGGTCAAAAAGGCCATCAGTGCCAGCAGCAATGCCATGCCGACCGCGTGGATCCAGCCCTCTTTTTCGGGCGGAAACGGCTTTTTTCGTACCATCTCATAGATGAGGAACACAAGCCTGCTGCCATCGAGCGCCGGGAACGGGATCAGGTTGAACACGCTAAGGTTCAGGCTGAGCACTGCTACCAACAAGATGATATTCAGCATTCCGCCCTGCGCCTGTTGTGCCATAAATCCAATCGTTCCGACGGGGCCCACAAGCGTTCCCTCTGCAGCCTTGCCTGTAATCAGGTTACCCAGCATTTGGTACATGGACTTGGTCATATAGACAAGCCATCGCATCCCGATATTCGCGGATTGAAGCAACGAAACCGGTTCGCGCTGCGTCGTATACACAATTCCAAGCCTGGAGCTGCCCTCATACTCCACACGGGGAATGCTCAATTCCAATGATTGGCTGTTCCGCGACACCGTCAATTTAGTCGGGCTCCCGGCGGAAGCGAGTTTCTCACTCACCTCAAAAAAGGAAATTACATCCTTACCGTTGATTTTTCTGATGATGTCGCCCGTCTGAAGTCCGTTTTCATCTGCCAGAGAATAGCTCTCAATCTTGGTGACGACCGGTATCATGTTGCCGTTGATCGACATAAATACCGTCATCATAATTGCCGCAAGCAAAAAATTGGCCAACGGTCCGGCCGCTATTGTCAGAAACCGTCTCCAGGGTTTGACGGATAACATGCTTCCTTCTCGGTGCTCGTCTTCATCTTCTCCGAGAAATTTGCAATATCCGCCGATTGGAATCAACCGCAGGGCATATTCGGTATCTCCCCTCTTCCAGCCGAAAAGCTTCGGGCCGAAACCGACAGAAAAAGATAGAACCGTAATGCCCATCAGTCGTCCGACAAGAAAATGGCCCAACTCATGGATGATGATTATAACTTCCAACAAGAGGATGGCAAGTACTATATACAAAGCATATTCCTTTCTTACAAGCGGCTGACGACAAAAGACCTGACGGCTTTGTCGATAGCCGGAATTTCGTTTAAGGAAGGCTGAACGTTATCAAAAGCGTTTATGGCGATTTCTATGAGCCGCGGGATATCGTAGAAGCCGATTGATCCCTTCTGATACGCATCCACGGCAATCTCGTTTGCGGCATTGAATGCGATGGGTGCGCTCTTGCCCCGCCTCCCTGCCTCATAGGCAAGTTCCAGGCAGGGAAACCGGTCAAGATCCGGACGGGCGAAGCTGAGTATCCCCAGCGAATAGAAGTCCAGCGGTTCAATGCACATCGGAAGGCGTTTTGGGTATCCCAACGCGTACTGGATCGGCAGGCGCATATCGGGCACACCAAGCTGCGCCATCACGGAGCCGTCCTCCCATTCGACCATGCTGTGGATGATGCTCTGGGGATGGATGACGACCTCGATTTTGGAAAGTGGCGCTTTGAACAGCCACCTTGCTTCCAGCACTTCAAGGCCCTTGTTCGCAAGCGTTGCGCTGTCGATGGTGATTTTCGTTCCCATATTCCAGTTCGGATGCCGCAGCGCCTGATCCACTTTGGAGATTTGTATTTCTTGTTTTGTTTTATCCCGGAACGCGCCACCTGAACACGTTAAAAGAATACGCCGAATGCTGTCCGTCATATGACCGTCCATGCATTGGAAGATTGCGCTGTGTTCACTATCGACGGGATAGATCCTCATACCTTTTGCCTTTAGAAGATCGTTGATGGTTTCTCCGCCGCATACGATGCTTTCCTTGTTTGCAACGCAGGTGTGCAGACCTGATTCAATGCTCTTGATCAATGGCTTAAGGCCGGCAAACCCGGTTACCGAAATAAGTGATGTGTCTGTACCCTCCGCCTCAAGCGCGTCGGAATGCGCCGTCTCTCCCGCTGCGATTTTGGTGTCCGGCAACAGTTCCCGAAGTGCTAAATACCAGGAAGCGTCGGATATTCCAACCACCTTGGGAGAGAACCGCTTCGCTTGCTGCGCTAAAAGCTCGATATTTGAATGCCCCGTCAGGGCTGTAATGCAAAACTCATTCGGATGGCGTGCTATGACATCAAGCGCCTGCGAGCCTACCGAACCCGTCGATCCTATTACGGCTATATGACGCATCGCATTCTCCTACATTCTTGTGGCAAATACTACGATGGAGAAATAGCAATAAACGATGGGCGCCACGAACAATATGCTGTCCATCCGGTCCATCATCCCGCCATGCCCCGGAAAGATCTTGCCAAAGTCCTTGATGCCCGTGCTGCGCTTTACGATGGAAGCTGCCAGATCGCCGATTTCTCCGGCAACACTGCCCAAAAGCCCCAAGAGTACCATCTGCCATACCGGAACATGAAAGTAGTAGCGCACATGGATAATTAGACCCATCGCAAAACCCACGATCCCGCCGCCAATAATACCGCCGATCGCGCCTTCCACCGTCTTTTTGGGGCTGATGGTCGGGCTTAGCTTATGCTTGCCAAACAGCATTCCGGCATACAGCGCAAATGCGTCGGTAGTGCAAGCGAGCAACACCGTGAAGAAAATGGCCATACGTCCGCCACCCGGAAATGTCAGCATCAGCGGAATCATTGAAAGCATCATACATGGATAAAACAACATAAAGAACGTAAAAGCTGTGTTTATGATCGTAAGGTCTGCATGGAATACCTGAAGAGCCAGCGCGAGCATCCCTGTGATCATGAACAGCGCCAGGATTCCTTTAAGCGCTGCAACCTGAATTGCAACCGGCAACAAAACGATATAGAAAATACAAACATATGGGGAGATAATGATCCCCTGGTGCTTCAAAGCGGTATATATCTCGTACATGCATAGTGCGATGACCAAATAGATAGCAATATTGAGCACAATGGGTACAAAGCCGCCGACCCACAGCAGCCCGAGTACAACAGCTCCCAAAACTATGCCGCTTATCGTGCGTTCTATCATGCAGGTGTACCCCCAATAGCGCCAAACCGGCGCTCACGCTTGATATATCTGCGGATGCAATTGGCGTATTCCTCGTTGGTGAAATCCGGCCAAAATGCCTCTGTCGTACATAGCTCGGCATACGCTATCTGATACAAAAGGAAATTCGAAATCCGCTGTTCGCCGCTTGTTCGGATTACAAGGTCGGGATCCGGCAGACCTTGCGTATACAGTTTACTTTCAAACATCGCCTCATCCACTTGGGCGCTGCTGCAGAGCCCTAGCTCAACATCCTTTGCTATGAGCTGCGCCGCGCGTACTATTTCAGCACGCCCGCCGTAGTTGAGCGCAATGCAAAGCGCCATACCGGTGTTGTTCTTGGTCATCTCGCATCCCCGTATGACCTCCGCAACCGCTGTGGATGGAATAGAGGCCCAGTCGCCTAACATGCGAAGCTGAACCTTATTACGGTGCAACTCGTTGATCTCCCTGCGGATGTATTCCACCAACAGCCCAAACAGGGCATCCACCTCCGGACGCGGCCTCTTCCAATTCTCTGTGGAAAAGGCGAAGAGCGTCAAAGCGGAAAGCCCGATGTCGGAGCTTGTACGCACAACTTGAACAAGCCGCTCCATGCCGGCTCTGTGTCCGCTAACGCGCATTTTACCCTGCTGTTTTGCCCAGCGTCCG
>CAZHNN010000040.1:6640-11067 GCA_964533965.1 uncultured Clostridia bacterium
CCGTTGCCGTCCATGATGATGGCAATGTGTTCGGGCACCTTGGCAAAATCCAGATCGGCAAATTCAGGGGGAACCGATCCGCGCGGTTTGACCATTGATTGCACTCCTATCAATGATTCGTTTCCCAAAGAATTCTTTGGGAAACGGGAATTTCAGGTATTCGATCTATCCGATTGTCTTTGTTGAAAAGGAACAGACAACGATGCTAAAGCCGCTTCCCTGCGGGTGCACCTGTACGACTCTCAAGTCATCGCCATACGGCGCTCTTCTGGGCGCGCATGTACTCTGAAGCGTATAGGGTATCCCGTGTTCCTCCAGTTCTTTTTGCACCAAAGGCCAAGGGCATCCAAGCCATGGGTCGCTCAAATGGCAAGAATCTCCTTTTCCTTGTCGCTTAGAACCTTGTCTACTTCCTTAATGGAATCGTCTGTCGCCTTTTGAACGTCCTTTTCCTGCTGTTTCAGATCATCTTCGGTCAAGAGGTTCGATTTCTTTTGTTTGTTCAGATCTTCCATGGCATCGCGGCGGATGGAGCGAATCGCAACCCTGCTCTCCTCTGCCATCTTGTGCGCCACCTTGACCAATTCCTTGCGCCTTTCCTCCGTCAATTCGGGGAAAACAAGGCGTATCACTTTGCCGTCATTGGTGGGGTTTATGCCGATATTGCTCTGCTGTATCGCCTTCTCCACGTTTTTGATCATGCTGGTGTCCCAAAGTGAGATCACAAGCAAGCGGGGTTCGGGAGAGGAGATATTTGCCATCTGGGATATGGGTGTCGGGGTATTGTAATAATCGACCATTACGCGGTCCAGCACTTGCGGATTCGCGCGTCCGGCCCGCAGCGATGCATACTCCTTCTTGAGCACCGCAACGGTTTTAGACATCTTTTCGCGCATTTCTTCCAGCGTGTCCGTCTGCATGTCGGTTGTCATCATACATCCCTCCTTGTGATTGGTTTTATTTTACAGAAAAAACGTAGGAGGCGCAAGAGAATAGAGGTTCAGTTGTGCACATACGTGCCCAGCTGCTCTCCCTGTACGGCCCGTACAATTCCATGATCTTCGTTTAGTGCAAATACGATCAGCGGAATGTTGTTTTCCATGCATAGAGCCGTTGCCGGAGAATCCATTACCAGTAAGCCGTCGGAAAGAACCTGCCTGAAACTGATTTCCTCATAGCGCTTCGCGTTCGGATTCTTCTTGGGATCGCTGTCATACACACCGTCCACGTTCTTGGCCAACAAGATAACATCCGCAGTCATCTCGGCAGCACGAAGCGCTGCTGCGGTATCAGTGGAAAAGAACGGGTTGCCGGTTCCGCATGCGAAGATGACGATCCTTCCCTTTTCCAGATGCCTGATTGCGCGCCTTCTAATGTACGGTTCGGCGATCTGCCGCATCTCAATGGCGGACTGAACACGAACTTGGGCTCCTTTTTGCTCAAGGGCATCCTGCAGTGCCAAGGCATTGATGCCCGTCGCCATCATTCCCATATAATCTGCGGTTGCCCTGTCCATTTGGGTGCCTTGCCGGCCGCGCCAAAAGTTCCCGCCACCAACGACGATGCAAACCTGACATCCCATCTCTGTGATTTGTATCAACTGATTGCTGATTTCACCGATGGTCGACTGATGAAGGCCAAAATGTTCAGGACCTGCCAACGCTTCTCCGCTGATCTTCAACACGACCCTGTTGTATTTCAACAAGACAAATGCCTCCTTCTACAAAAGAAGGGCCTTTCGGCCCTCCCATAAGATGCTTACATACCCGCTTGCTTCATCACTTCGTTTACGAAATCGTCTTCGCGCTTTTGCAAGCCTTCACCGAGTTCATAGCGTGTAAACCGGCGGACGGAAACCTTTTCGCCCAGCGCCGCTATGGTCTCATTCTGGTAATCGTTGATGGTCTTATCCGTATCGCGAATGAACTCCTGCTCCATTAAGCAGGTCTCTTTGTAGTACTTTTCGATGCGGCCTTCGACCATGCGATCCACGATCTTTTCGGGTTTTCCTTCGTTAAGGGCCTGTACGCGCAGAATCTCCTTTTCCTTCTCGATCGCGGCTATAGGCACTTCCTCGCGGCGAACAAACTGCGGGTTCGAAGCTGCGATCTGCAGAGCCACATCGCGTACAAATGCCTTGAATTGTTCGGTCTTCGCCACGAAGTCCGTCTCGCAATTCACTTCCACCAGAACGCCGATACGCCCGCCCATATGAATATAGCTTTCCACGATGCCTTCGGTCGCAATGCGACCGGCTTTCTTGGCAGCACTTGCCAGCCCTCTTTCGCGAAGCAGCTCAACTGCCTTCTCAGCATCGCCGTCGGCATCGGTCAAAGCCTTCTTGCAATCCATCATGCCTGCGCCCGTACGCTCGCGAAGCGTTTTTACATCGTTTGCACTGATTGCCATGTTATTTTCTCCTCCGATTATTTCTGTTCAAACAGCGATTCGCTGTCAATTTCCTGCGTCGCAGCAAGTTCCTGCTCTTCTTCGGTCATCACGGCTTCTTCCTCTTCCGCCGGGCTTTCCATCTGCTCGCCCTGCCGTCCTTCGATGATGGCGTCCGCCATCTTGCTGGCGATCAGCTTGACAGCGCGGATGGCGTCGTCGTTGCCCGGAATGACATAATCGAGTTCGTCGGGATCACAATTGGTATCGCAGATGCCTACGATCGGAATGCCCAGCGCACGTGCTTCGCGGATTGCTATGTGCTCTTTGCGCGGATCGACGATGAAGATCGCCTGCGGGAGCGAGCGCATATCTTTGATGCCGCCCAAGTTCTTTTCAAGCTTGTCGCGTTCGAGCAACAGTTTGATGACTTCCTTCTTGGGCAGTGCGTTGAATTCGCCACTCTTCTCCATCTGATAAATACGGTTGAGCCTGGAAATGCTTTGACGGATGGTTTTGAAGTTGGTAAGCATGCCACCCAGCCAGCGGTTGTTTACAAAGTACATATTGCAGCGTTTTGCTTCTTGTTCTACGCTTTCACGCGCTTGCTTTTTGGTGCCGACAAACAACATCGTGCCGCCCTGCGTTGAAATGTCGCGTACAAACAGATAAGCCTCTTCGGCTTTTTTCACCGTCTTCTGAAGATCAATGATGTAGATCCCGTTGCGTTCGGTGAAGATGTAAGGCTTCATCTTGGGGTTCCACCGGCGGGTCTGGTGACCAAAATGAACGCCGGCTTCGAGAAGCTGTTTCATGGAAATGATGGACATGGGTTTCCTCCTTAATTTTCCTCCCCGCGTAGCCTCTAAACCAAATTGGCAGAAGGATGCTTTAAGCGGGTGTGTTTTTAATCCGATGCATTATAGCACGATTGTTTTGTAAAAGCAACCGACTATTTTTGCTTTTCTGCCTGTTCTCGCATGATCGCAAGGCATTCGAGTGCGATTTCGTTTTGGGGATCTTCCGTGAGCACCAATTCCGCCAGCTCTTTGGCGGTTTCATCGGGCAGAGGATAGGGATCCATCAAATACAGTGCATCCAGAATCGTTGCAGCGGAACGGGACTTGCGCGGCAGCTTGTCCAAAACGTCAATCGACGTTTTCATGGACCAGTTCAATTCGTCCGGATTTTTCCTAACATCGCTGTTCCAAATGGCCACAGCCGCTGAATATGCGTTTATAGGGTCGTTCGTCTGACTGTACAATTGCTTGAGCGCTTCCACAAATTCAATTGCGTCCGGTTTATTTTCGCATGCGCCGCGGATCAGAACCCGTCTTGTCTGTTGGTTGTCGATACCGCCCGCAATTTCAAAGATGACATCGTATTGCTTATCCTGCAAAAGAGGCCGGATTTTGGCAAGCAAGGCTTTATCCCGTTCAAAGAGTTTGTATTCCGTCATCAGCGCGCCCTTGCTCTTGGGATTGACGCTGCGGGCAATCGCAATGAAATCTGCCGCATCATCCGCGGTTACAAACGTATCAGGCTTGAGGAAATATTCCAAGCCCATCTCAGCGTATTTGAGTTTTTCCTTCTTGTCCGAATTGTTTACCAGCCACCAGAGATGATCACGGGCTGCCTGTTTTCTCTCCGGGCTGTGAGAAAGGCTTCGGTTCAGCAGCGATAGCGCTTCATCATGCTCGCTTGCTTCCTCACTGTCGCATAGGCGCCAATACATTTCATAACAATAGAAATTGCCGGTCTTTTCGGAAAGATCCGTTAGCACGGACTTCGCTTCCAGCTTGCCCATATCGTTCTTATAAGGGGTGGTGTCCAAAAGGTTCTTGGCTCTATCAAAGTCGCCTTGCAAAACGCTGTTCCGAAAATCGTTCCAGATCGTAGCGTATTGTGTGAATTCTTCCTTGCTGCGACCATCCTTTATGTCGCGCAGTTCTTCTTCGCATCCGTTTTCGTTTGCCAAATACTCAAGAAATGCTTCATAAAGCTGACGTCTCTGCACGAAGATTGAAAATGGACTCCGT
>CAZHNN010000041.1:0-10953 GCA_964533965.1 uncultured Clostridia bacterium
CAAAGCTGCACCAATGGCAAAGGAACTCCAATACTTCGCCGCGATAAAGGTGGACCCCAGAGCTCCGGTCATCATGGGGACCTTCGATTTTGTCTTTTGGTTCTTCCCGAAGGATGTTTCCAGGCTGACGTTGGTAAAGATACAGTCATCCTGGCTGTTGGTCATTCCCTCAGGCAATCCGTTTGCGCCATAGCAATACCCCTGGATACGTAGATTGTTATAGCAGACACCAACATGGTTGGTATTGGAACTTCCTGCCGTGACCGTTCCAAAATCCCGAGGATACAGCATCTTCCTGCCCTTGACGCTGGAAAGCCAGGTTTCGCACCTGCCTTTGCAATCTGCTCTGCACAGTGTGCAAAGACCGGATTCCGCCGGGTTTCCCCTGTTGGTTGTGCCCAATACATCGTTGCTTTTCTGATACGATATCATTGAATTCCCTCCTTCAATTTTTTCAGTTATGTAATAATTGTACCAAATATTCATACATTCAACAATATATACTGTATTAATAATACAAATTACGACCGAATATGCTCTTACACGACATTAATTTTTGCGATATAAACGTAATAGAAGATATAATTTCTTTTTTCAATATGGAATATTTATACAACGACAATACACTGTTTTTTATCAGCATTTGCAGGAATTGGTTAACATTAATAATGCATCAAAGAAAAAAGGAAGATTTTCAACTCTTCCTTTGGGTATTTGAACTCCAGGTAAAACGGACCAGCCCTCCACCGAGTGAGGTGGTCCTATACCATTTGGCAAAGTCTATCCGTTTGAGGACACCTTCGTCCAGGATATCCAAAAACGCCGCACTTCCATCTTCTTCATACTCCATGGCGATCACGGTAACCCAGTGCCAGGAATCGAGTTTTGTTTCCTCTCCGCGGTTCAGGTTCAAAAAGGCGACAGGCGTATCCTCCATCAAGGCTGCTTCAATGAATTTCAACACATCCAAAAACGGAGGGCGCAAATGCTGTTTTTGCGGTATATCCAGAATTGCCGAGCTCAAGCGTAACCCCTTCGCCCGTGCATACCTGACGATGCCGTCATGGAGTATCTGTGCTTCGGGAATGCCTTTCATGGTCGGTTTGACGTATTGCCAAACATCTTCCATAAGCTCAACTACCGCTTCCTTATTGATAGGAGATACGGTGTTTCCCTGGTTCGCGTTCAGATAATGGACGATGTTGGATACAACCGTCGGCCCGCAGCCCGACATCCGCTGCCAGCCTGATTTAAACCATCTCTGGCAAAACCCGAAATAGATCCGGCTTCCGTCCCTGATTTCAAAAGCTTTCTCGTTTGCGATCGACCTCTTTACCATTTTCCCTCTGTGTCATCCTTTGTTTTCTTTATTCGATCATTACGTAGATAGATTACCGCAGAATAACTACGGTGATTCCCTCGTTGCCGGAAACCCTTCGCTCGTAATTCTGAAGCGATTTGCACAGGCCGTACAGTTCTTTCCGCCTGCTCATAAAGCTCTCTCCGCCGACCGCAGTACGGACGATGCCTTTAAGGCTGTTGTCCGTAAGCTTTGTGCGTACGGCCGCCTTGATGCTTCCACCCGTGCCGGACGAGCCGTAGCCATGGATCAATATAACCGCTTTGCACCCGCGGCGCATCTGCGTTGTCAATTGATTTACCATATTCAACAGCGCGCTTTCCACCGTTGGGTTCCCGTATTCTAGATTGATCTCCACGACCTTTTGTTCCATCACAGCATTCCCTCTTTTGCGGACATGGTATCAGTGTATCATCTTTTGGCCCCAAAGCCCATGGGCAAGCATCCATGCGAAAATCTTTTACCTAAAAAAGAAGAACGGGATCATTTCGTCCCGCCCTGTTTGCTTTATGCTTTTTGCGTTACTCCGCACCGGCGCCGATGAAAATGGATTGCACCCTGCCATTTTGTATACCAATGATGATGCCGCCGTAGACAGAGCCAATGACAATGCTCTCCTGTGTGGTCATCTCTTCGTTGATTTCATTCTTGTAGGCCGTCAAAACAGTTTCCTTCTTATCTCCAATCTTGATGCCGCGCAGCGTGGCAAAGCTGCATGGAGCCGTCGCCGTGATGCTGTACACAAGGGATTCCACTTTAGAACCGGGTTCCTTTTGCATATCTATCACAAGGCCGAGCTTTGAATACGTCCATGTGGAATGCTCCAACCCGTCTGCACCCCAGACTTCCGCCTTCGATTTTTTGTCCGGGCTACCAATTTTGTTCTTGAGCAGGCTTTCTGTAATATTCAGCTTCAACTGTCCCAACGATTCGCTTTCCATCAGTTCAAAACCGATCTGCTCATAATCCTTGGGTGTTGGCTCAACCTTTGGCGTGGCAGTCTGTGTTTGTGATGGTTTTGCCGATGGGGTTTGAGTGCCCGAAGTTTCCGACATGCATCCAAAAATTCCAAACAGCAATAACGTTGAAAGAACGAATGCAGCGATGTTTTTCATGGTCTCCTCCTCAACGATTTTTTGACGATAAATCGTATCAAAGTATATTATTTATTGCGCAATACCTGCAATCCTTATATATATCAATATCAATGCAAGTTGCACCATTTCTCCACTTTTTCATGCAAAAGAGCGGCGTCGCAAGGCGCCGCTCTTGTCCTACCCTTTATGCATTACTTACCGCTCTCCGCCTGTATCTGCGCTGCGAGCGATGCTACATTTGTTTCGGACTCCTGTTTACCGGAAAGCGAAACGCCCAGCTTCTCAAGCGTGATGAACTTCAAGAGCGCATCCAAAACCGTGCCGTTGTTGCCTCCGTCTTCCTGTCCGCCCATGTTCACAACGGTTCTGGGTACGATGTCCACCTGCGCCTGCTTAATGGCATCGGAAAGCTTGTCGGCGATCTCCTGGATGACACGGTATTCCGCGCCGCCATAGGCCTTGACCTGTGCGTCGATGGCCTGCGCCCGAGCCAGACCGACGTTGGATTCCTTGGAGGCTTCCGCCTCGCCTTCCAACCGCACCTTTTCGGAATTGGCTTTTGCGATCGCGATAATTTGGCTGGCTTCCTGCTCCGCACGGCTGGCAAGCGCCGCGCCGTTGTTGCGCTCGACTTCGATCTGGATCTTCGATTTGGTTAGAAAGCTTTGCTGCTCGGCCGTGGCCTGTGCCTCGCGCAGCGATTTCTCGCTTTCGGCGGCCTGCTGCTGCTTCTGGTAAGTTACCTTCTTCTCTTCAGCGATCTGCCGCTCACGCAACTGCGTTAGAATATTTTCTATTTGCGCGTCCGCCACCATCGACTTCGGCGTGCCGATTAGCACCTCTTCGAGCTGCAGGTTGTAATAGCGGAATTTTTCGCGCATCTCAACAACCGCACGCTCGCGGATCGCGCTACGCTCCTGGATCAGCTCAATGAGAGTCTTGGTCTGTGCGACGTCTTTGAAATAGGCGCTGACCAGCGGGTCCAGCGACTGGTTGACCAGCATGTTGATATCGCCGAAGCGCTGTATGACCCATGGTGCCATCTTGTAGTCGATATGCATGACCACGGAAAGCGGAAGTGAAGGTTCAAACGCATCCTTGGTGATGATGTCCACCTCGGAAAGGTTCTCATCGTATTTGTGGTCGCCGGTCTCGTTCCGGTTCCATTTGAGAATGATGTTAGTCGTCGGAACCAGCATGACCTTTCCGGCATCGGTATTGAACGCGTATTTGCCGGCCATCAGCGGTTTTTCCTGCACGCCCTTCGCGCCCACCTGCACCAATTCACCGTGCCGGTACTCTTCACCCGTTGTATCCACGCCCTCAACGCCGAAGAAAGAGATGACGACGCCGACATAGCCGATGGGCACCACCGTCTTCGGTCTGAATTCAACGGTTGCAAACAGCCGATTGATGTAGTAGGTACCGTCTGTGAGCACCTGGAATTGCTTGCCCCGCTTGCCGCCAAGCGCCAAGAATTTTTCGGGATCCTGGAAACTGGCGTGTTCCTCGCCTACGCTTGGCGCTATGATCTCGCCCTGCTCCAGCGATTGGCCATCATGAACGGTCACAATGCCCATCAAGTCGCTCGTTTCGCCGCCGTTGCCCATGATGACGACCGGACTGAAGGCGTTTCGAGACAAAAGCGTCTGCTGCATGCTGGCAATTTCAACCCGTTCCTGCCTGGCTCCGGTTATAATGGCCTTGATCTCATTGGGTGTGATAACCACAAACTGTGCCAGGTTGATGGCGTATGTTCCCTCTCTCAATATGCCGCGCTGCGGTCCCCGTTGTCCCCCGTTTTGCAAAAATCCCCGTACATTCTGGAAGTTGTTCGCCTCCGAAACGACCTTTCCAAGGGTTTGCGAAGGTTCGAGCGGAACGCCGTCCTTAGCAAAGATATACGCTATCTGCCCTTGCGGGATGGTGATGAGCGGATAGCGATGGATCCTGTATTTGAGAACCGACTTAAAATGGATACCGCCGCGCAGCAGATCCGGTGAATAACCTGCTTCTCCGTTCAACGCAATGATGGCGTCCTTAAGCGAACCTTTCATACTCCACCATTTTTCAACGACGGCCACCTCGTAGGACCCGATAACGCGCAGCCCCAGAATTTTAAATATAAACAGGTATAGGAACAAAAGCCCACCTACGGCTATGCCCACATAGACTAGAATTCCCCCGATATCCTCCATTGGCATTTCCTCCATTGTTTTCTGATTACATACTAAATTATAACACAGTTACTATATTCATCGCTTGATTATTTTATACTGACCGTTTACACGATCCGACATCTTGCGCATCTTGACAGGCCGGAAGACGAATGGAATAATCTCGATAAAGGAAGGTGTTTGTTGTGGATAATTATATCGTTAACAAAGTTACAGACGGGTTTTGGGAAATCGTGGACATCCGTGTGCGCTGCCTGCTCTTTGAAGGGACGGAACGGGCCATACTGGTTGACACCGGCTTTGGCACCGGAGACCTGGCATCAGTCGTCAAAGGACTGACCAAGAAGCCTTTGACGTTGGTCACTACGCATGCCGACGGGGACCACATCGGAAAAAATGCGGATTTCGGCCCCGCCCACATGCATCCTGGGGAATTTGCCCAATACTATGGCGGCGCTTTTGTGAATAGTCCCGTCGTTCCGCTTTGGGAAGGCGATGTGTTGGATTTGGGCGGCAGGAAATTCGAAGTCATCCATATCCCCGGCCATACGCCGGGAAGCATCGCGCTGTTGGACCGCGACAACCGCATATTGATCGGTGGTGACAGCATTGCGACAGGTCCCATCCACATGTTTGGATCAGCGCGCAATTTCCCCGCCTACATCGCGAGCATGGAAAAGCTGCAGGCGATGGCATCCGCCTTCGACGTCGTATACCAATCTCATTTCGATTTGGAGGTTTCCCCGTCTATACTGTCAACGCTCATCGAAGGCGCCAAGCAGGCATTTTCAGGAAAGATCGAAGGCGTCGCACCGGAGCCCGACAACCGGCTATACGGCAGGTGCAAGCTGTATTCCTACAAGGACATCAGTTTCTGGGGAAATGTAAACGGCTACGGCAAATGAACCCAACAAACAAAAGGAACGGCAGCGATGCCGTTCTCATTTTTTAAGTTTATTTTGCGCAGATCGATCCGATGAGTTTATTTACCAAGACCGTCGGCAAGAGCTTTGACAAGATCGCAAACAATTTATGTTTGACGCCGATCGTCATCATTTTCGCACGCTTGCTTGTCGCGATCCAGCAAACCTTCTTTGCTACATAATTCCAGGGCTCGTGCCCAGCGACGCGCCACGAAACGGGCGCGCCATGAATGCGGTGCAGCGGGGCTTAATCGGGCAATGCAGAAATTGATCCATCCGGGAATATAAACGCGGCTGCCTCGAATAGCTGCACGAATCGTGCCCTTGGCCACAAATTGAGGGGAACGCGCGGTCGCGCGACCCCAGAAGCCTTGTGATTCGATGGAGCGCCTCCAATACTCGCTCGTCGGAATGCCGGCTGGGCAGACCACCGTGACGGTAGCGTTCTCTTTACGCAGTTCCTCTGATAGCGAGAGCGCAAAGTGGAGCAAAAAGCGCTTGGAGGCGGCATATAGCGCTTTATACGGCATGGGCTGGTAGGCCGCCAGGCTGGAGATGAACACGATGTGAAACGGTTCAGAGGCGTCACGGCGCGCTAACGCCGCCAGCGTCATGTCGACTGCGGCTTCATTGTTGATGCGCAGGAGTTTACGTATCTCCCCGGCGCTTCGCTCTGCAAATATTCCTTCAAAATCCGTACCGGCCACGTTGATGATCCAATTGGGATGAAATCCCTGTGCATCCACATCGCGCCACAGTGAGTCACGCGCATCGGCATCGGACAAATCCGCCTCAAAGCAGGCGATGCGTACGCGAGTGCTGCTCAGCTCTTTGCGCACTTGCTCACAACGTGCCATGTTCGACGAGCAGAGCAACAAATCATGCCCTTTTTCGGCAAACGCTTGTGCAAACGCGCGGCCAAGCCCGCCGCTGGCGCCGGTTATTAGCACGGTGGACATGAGGATTGCTCCTTTCCAAAGAAATTGACATCGAACACTGTTTGATGTCTAAAAATTCGGTGCACCTCACCACACAGGGAATTTCCATGCCGGGCTGATAAGCACATCGATAGGTCTTTCTCTATTGAATCTGCTCAAAAGCCGATCGTATGCTGTTCGAAATTGAGACGTCTGTATCGATAGGGACGACGCTCTTAGATGGTACACCGCTTAGCTCAGCTCAAAGACAAGAAATGTGTTTTGCCTATGCTCTTGTACGAGCACATGCCTGAGCCGCTGCTCCCACACGTCACTACCGCTTTGCTCATTCCAACTCCTTGAACACCCTTGCAATGATGTCCATTGCTTCGTCCAGTATCTCTTCGGTATGCGTGGCCATGTAGCTGGTACGCAGAAGACATTCCGACGGCGGCGTCGCAGGCGGAACGACCGTATTGACGTACACGCCTTCTTCGTACAGCCGCTTGTTCTTGATCAGCGTGCTCTCCAGATCATACGTGTACAGCGGGATGATCGGCGTCACCGATTCGCGGATGCGGATGCCCCGCTTTTTATATCCTTCCCGAGCGTATACCGAGATGTCGTTGAGTCGTTTTACGATCTCAGGATGTTTTTCAAGGTACCTAAGCGCTGTGAGCGCGCACGCGCAGCTCGCGGGTGTGATGGAGGCCGAGAAGATAAACGGACGGGAGTTGTGTTTGACATATTCCGCCACGCTGTCGCTGGTCGCCATATAGCCGCCAAGGCTGGCAAGCGATTTGCTGAAGGTTCCCATGATGATATCCACTTCGTCGGTCAAGCCGAAATAATCTGCGGTGCCCCTACCGCCGTTGCCCAGAACGCCCAATGAATGCGCATCGTCGACCATGATGCGCGCCCCGTATTGCTTGGCAAGCTTGACGATGCCCGGAAGATCCGCGATATCGCCGCCCATACTGAACACGCCGTCGGTGACAATAAGCTTACCGGCCGAATCGGGTATCATCTTAAGCGAGGTCTCGAGATCCTGCATATCGTTGTGTTTATAGCGGATCATTTTGCCGAAGCTCAGCTTGCATCCGTCATAGATACTGGCATGGTTCTCCATGTCGCAGATGACATAGTCGTTTCTGCCAACGAGCGTGCTGATGATGCCAAGGTTCGTCTGGAACCCTGTCGAAAATGTCACAGTCGCTTCCTTGTGGACAAAGTCAGCCAATTCCTTTTCCAGTTCGAGATGCAGCTCCAGCGTGCCGTTCAAAAAGCGCGAACCGGAGCAGCCGGATCCGTATTTTTCAAACGCCTTGATGCCTGCCTCGATGACCTCCGGATTGGTCGTAAGCCCGAGATAGTTGTTGGAGCCCAACATGATCCTGCGTTTGCCCTCCATCACGACCTGGATATCCTGGCGGGATTGCAATGCATGAAAATACGGATATACTCCTCTGGCCTTAGCTTCTCTTGATGCGGTAAAATTTTCACATTTAGTAAATAAGTCCATTGATGAACCCCTCTCAACATGTACATACAGTTACAGGTATTCTATCACTTTTAAAAGCTCAATTACAGATAGATATGAGGAAATAAGACAAGTATTTCAAAATATTCGCATTGTTTGAACGCGCTATATTTCTTCATACAATCTTATACGACTGATTATGCAATTTCTTCTTATTCTTATGTTTATTTTGTGCTTGTATAAACTATATATAGAGTATTATCAATACAGCTTTCCAAGCCGGGATCGTTTATTATGCAGAATATACCTCTCAATTTTGTATTTTCTTACAGGTCATGCGATGCCAAAAATTCCCGTATAATCCCGTGTACTTGTTCGGGTTGTTCGAGCGGCAGCAGATGCCCGGCATTTGTAACCACGCACAGGCTCCCGTTCGGTGCTGTATTGGCAGCTTCCTCCATAACGGCTTGCCCCACCAGCGGGTCGCTTTCCCCCCTTAGCCAAAGCGTGGGGCAGGACAACCGGTGCACTTGCGGTAGGAAGTTCATCTTTAGACGAAACGGAGCAAGATTCGTTTTTTGCCAATCATCCATCGATAGTTCCCTGTTTTTCCACTTCAGCCGTGCTTCTTCACACAAAATGGAAGTCAGGTCATCCAGATCCTGTGAGTTTTCCCGTGTCTGCAGCATCGATATAACGCTATTCCTCATCTTCTGTGGAGACAGCTTTGCGTAATACCAGGCAAACGACCGCAATGCTCCCGGAGTTTTTACAAACAGCCACGATAGGAATTGGTTTGAAACCCTATCGCCCAATCCCCCAGGCCCCATGAAAATTCCTCCCGTCACCTTTTCCGGGTATTCGAGCGCAAAACCGATTGCAACGCCTCCGCCCATCGACAAGCCGATCAGCGGAAGCGGTGGAAGTCCGAAATGATCGATCACCGCACCCACAACCTGTTGTAATTCCTGTTGATCTATGGTGCCGGCCCAAGGCCTGCTCTTTCCATGGCGCGGGAAATCAATCGCATAGACGTGACGGGACATGGAAAGCGCCGGTGCCAAGTGATGCCAAATAAAGCGGGATTCGTCATACATTGCGCCATGAAGCAGCAGTACCGGCGGCAGATTCGCCTGCCCGGTCTCGTATACGCATACCGGGCCGCCTTTTAGCGTCAGAATGGTCTGCTTTTCAAATACATCGATCGCCATCGCAATACCTCCCAGAATGTCGCAATCTTTTACCGACATTCATATAGACAGAGCTTTAAAAGATCCATCCAATCGTTAAATTCGGAAAACAGCTTATCCGGATTGCTGTCATTTTTTATCAGTTTGTTCTGCAAAAACCCCTCAGAAACCCATAGTATGATCTGAATCGCCTTTTCCGGTGCAATGCCTACCCGCAACTTCGACTTATCCATGTTTTCGATCACTTTCGGAGTGGATTCAAATAAATAAGCCGTGTTTTTCTCTCTCACGATATCCTGCACGTCGGGATCCTGCTCAAAATAGGATTGGTATGCAAATTGATATAGATAAGGATGGGATTTGAACACTTCCAACTTAATGCCGTTTGCCCTACGCATCATCTCGAAGATATCATCACCCTGCCTGTATTCGAACGAACGCAGTTTTTCCGAAATCAAATCGAACGAATAGCGATAGACAAACGCGAAGAAATCTCTCTTTGACCCAAAATAATGGAAAAGCAGACTCTTGGATACTCCGCATTCCACTGCGATATCATGCATGGAAGCCTTTTTATATCCAACTCTGGCAAATTGTTTCAAAGCCCCGTTGATGATGGTTGTACGCTTGATTTCGGGCAGTTCATAAAATTTAACGTTCATCGTCCCTCCATTGACCGTATTGGTCAATATCATTGTATCATAATTGACCAATTCGGTCAATTATGAAATATCGCCGATTACAATGGATGCGGTTGGTAAAACTCTTTGTTGACAACCGATACGCCTATGATATAATGACATAAAATTACTATTTCGATAGGATTTATTTCAATCGGAAAGAAAGGAGATCAACGGGATGTTTATGATCAATCAATGCGCATATGCAAAACGTACGCTTGATCCCAGCTCTGTCCGAATGTGCGACTGTACGCCGCGAGTGTTCGATTATTTTTCTTACCGAAACATCTAATCGTTTTACAGGAGGATTATTATAATGAGTGAAAGAACTCTTGGTTTTGACACACTTCAACTGCACGCCGGGCAAACCCCCGATCCAGCAACAGGTTCCCGCGCCGTACCGATATATCAAACTTCGTCCTATGTCTTTAACAGCGCGGAGCATGCCGCCAACCTGTTTGCTTTAAAGGAATCCGGCAACATCTATACCCGTATCATGAATCCCACCAACGACGTGCTGGAAAAGCGCATTGCGGCGCTGGAAGGCGGCGCTGCGGCGCTTGCGGTAAGCTCGGGCTCTGCCGCGGTCACCTATGCCATCTTGAACATCGCAAATGCCGGCGACAATATTGTAGCCGCCTCTACGCTCTACGGTGGCACCTACAACCTGTTCGCCCACACGCTTCCGCACTACGGCATCAAGACCATTTTTGTGGACCCGGATGATCCGCAGAATTTTGCAAAGGCCATCAATGAGAATACCAAGGCGCTGTACATTGAGAGCATCGGCAATCCCGGCATTAACATCGTCGACATCGAGGCTTTGGCAAAAGTAGCTCATCAGAACGGCATTCCGCTTATCATTGACAACACGTTTGCAACGCCGTATCTTTTAAAACCCATCGAATACGGCGCGGATATCGTAGTACATTCCGCAACGAAATTCCTCGGCGGCCACGGGACCTCCATCGGCGGGTTGATCATTGACGGCGGCAAGTTCGACTGGGCGAGCGGCAAATTCCCCAACTATACTCAGCCAGACCCGAGTTACCACGGCCTTCAGTTTGCACAAGCGTTGGGGCCGGTCGCATTTATTATGCGCGCACGCGTAACATTGCTGCGTGATACC
>CAZHNN010000042.1:0-9992 GCA_964533965.1 uncultured Clostridia bacterium
CAACAATCGCTTCCTGCTCTCGGACCAGCGCGACGGGTTCCGTGTTCAGAGCGATTCGGATCTGACCGAGTTCAACAAACGCATCATCGGTTTAGGGAAGTCTTTGGACAAGCCAGTTGTGGCAACAGGCGACGTGCATTTTCTGGAGCCGGAGGATGAATGCTTCCGCCGGATCTTGCTTTCCGGGCAGGGGTTTGACGGCCTGGAGAATCAACCACCGCTCTATCTGCATACGACCGGTGAAATGCTAAACGCTTTTTCGGATCTTGGCGATGCCGATGCGCAAGAAGTAGTTATCCATGCGCCCGGGGTGATTGCGTTACAGATTGAAAAGGGCATTGCTCCGTTCCCGGATGAAACATTTGTGCCGCATGAAGAGGACGGCGAAAAGCATGTCCGTGAGATCGCGGAAAGCGGGGCCAAAGCGATCTATGGCGATCCATTGCCCCCAATGATTGCACAGAGGCTCGAGAAGGAGCTGCACAGCATCATCAAGCACGGCTTTGAAGTGCTTTATCTGTCTGCCCATCGTCTTGTGAAAAAGAGCATGGGTGACGGATATACAGTGGGTTCACGCGGTAGCGTAGGCAGTTCCTTTGCTGCGCTTGCTATGGAAATATCCGAAATCAATCCGCTTACGCCGCACTACCGTTGCCCGAATTGTTTTCATCTCGATTTTGATGTCGCAAGCACCGGGGCCAAATGTGGGCCGGATTTACCCGATAAGGTTTGCCCTAAGTGCGGCACAACGTATATAAAAGACGGATATGACATCCCGTTTGAAGTGTTCCTGGGGTTTGACGGAGACAAGGTACCGGATATAGACCTGAACTTTTCCGGTGAATACCAAGAGCGCGCGTTTGCCTACGTTGAAGAGATGTTCGGACCCGAAAATGTGTTCCGGGCAGGCACAGTCGTAGGCATCAAAGAGAAGTCTGCTTATGGATATGTGCTCAAATATATGGAAGAAAAACAGCAAAATGTTTCAAGGGCACAGGCCGATTACTTCGCACAAGGGATTGCCGGCGTCAAGCGGACCACCGGGCAGCATCCGGGCGGGCTTGTCGTTTTACCAATAGGCATGGACATCCACGATTTCACGCCGCTGCAGCGCCCTGCCGATAAAGAAGAAAGCCAGACAATCACAACGCATTTCGATTTCAACTCGCTGCATGACAGATTGGTCAAACTAGATATTCTGGGGCACGATAATCCGACGATGCTGCGCAGACTCTATGAGTTTACCGGCATTGACCCGATGACTGTACCACTGGATGATCCCCAAACGCTGTCACTTTTCACCGGCACGTCTGCGCTGAGCCTTGATGAGAAGGCATTCGGCTATCCGACGGGGACGCTTGGAATACCTGAATTCGGCACGGGATTCGTCATTGAAATGCTCGAAGAGACAAAACCGACAACGGTTTCGGAACTCCTGCAAATAAGCGGATTATCCCACGGAACCGACGTATGGATCGGCAACGCGCAGGATTTGATCAAAAACGGCGTTGCGACGCTGGACGAATGCATCTGCACGCGCGACAACATCATGAACTATTTGCTGAGCATGGGAGTCGAACCGCGCATTTCGTTCAATACGATGGAGAGTGTGCGAAAGGGCAAGGGCCTGACATCTGAAATGGAGCAGGCGATGCAGATGAACAATGTCCCCGCCTGGTTTATCGACAGCTGCAAGAAAATCAAATACATGTTCCCAAGAGCGCATGCGGCGGCGTACGTATTATCTGCGCTTCGGATCGGGTATTTTAAAGTGCATCATCCGCTGGCGTATTATGGCGCGTATTTCTCCGTACGAGCGGAGGAGATGGATGCCGGCAAAGTGCTTGAAGGGCTGAGCGCTCTTGATAAGCATATCGAGCAGCTGGACAAGAAGGCGGATGCCTCTACGCGAGACGACAAGGAGCGCAGCCATTTGGATGTGGCAAGGGAAATGCTGATGCGCGGCTTTGAGTTTTTGCCGCCCGACCTGTCCGCATCCCATGTCCGGTTCTATTTGATCGAAGACGGCAAACTACGTATGCCGTTGATGAGCGTTGCGGGGCTCGGGGAAAGCGCAGCCATCAGTGTTGTGCAAGCGCGAAAGCAAAAGGATTTCATATCCGTAGAGGATCTTCGCATGCGCACAAAACTCAATGCCTCGATTATCGAAAAGCTGCGGGGGATAGGGACACTCTCGGACATGCCGGATACGGCGCAGGTATCGTTCTTTCAACTGATGGCACAATCGTAGCACCCGGATGAGAATGCGGATTTGCCGGTACTAACACTGTAAAAAATCAGAGACGTTCCATATCGATTCAAAAAGTGCTTACATCGACGCGGTTTTGCCCATAATACCGCAATCTTTTAGCCAAAGACGCAAACATCTATTGAAAAGTAAAGCGCGTTGTGCTAACATTATGGAGCGAGAAGGTGTGTGTAGATGAGAGAGTGGGATGCCCCACTCTTTCTACATGTGAAGGGCGGAAACACATTGTCCAAAACGACCGAATTGATCGAGAAGGCTTTGGAGCCTGCGATAACATCCATGGGCTACCGGATCGTAGATGTGGAGATAGGCAAGGAAAATGGCAACAAGGTCCTCACGGTAACCATCGCGCATCCAAACGGAATCAGTCCGACCAATTCTGAACGCAGAATTGGTCTGGATGATTGTGAGCGTGTTTCCCGCGCTATCGATCCCATTTTGGATGAATTGGATCCCATTGAGGATGCTTATTATCTAAGCGTGTCTTCGCCCGGCATCGATAGGCCGTTGAAACGGCCGGATGATTTCAAATTTTCGATCGGCAAAGAGGTGGAAGTACGCTTCTACCAGCCGGTCGACGGCAAAAAAAGCTATATCGGGACGATTTCGGCATTTGATGAGAGTGCCGATACCGTCACGATTCAAACAAAGGAACACGGCGAAGTTCATTTTACCCGCAGGGATGCTGCGTTGGTAAAGCCGGTAGTTCACCTTTGATGTGAGGAGGAAATGCATTGCAGAGCGAACTGATGGAAGCGATCAGCGCCCTTGAAAAAGAACGTGGCATTGATCAGAATATCCTGTATACGGCGATAGAGGAAGCGCTTCAAAAGGCGTATCGCAACCACTATGGCACCGAGGGTCAGGTGCGTGCTGTGGTGGATCGCATTACGGGTGAATTCAAGGTCTTTTCGCAGAAAATTGTCGTATCGGACGATGCCCCTATCACCGATACCATGTCCTATATACCGGTTTCCGAAGCAAACAAATATGGCAAGTATGAACTCGGCGATGTGGTGGAGCTGAACTCCACGCCCAAGACCTTTGGCCGCATCGCCGCGCAGACTGCAAAACAGGTATTGCTGCAGCGCCTGAAGGAAGCCGAGCGTGAACGGATGGTCAGCGATTTCAGCGGAAAGCTGTATGAGATCATGACCGGCGTTGTGCAGCGCATCGAAAACGGCAACGTCTATATCGAGCTGGGCAGGAACGAAGGCTTGCTGCCTGTGAGTGAACAGATCGAGAGCGAGCGGTACCGTCAGGGCGACAGGCTTAAGGTGTATGTTCTTAAGGTGGATAAGGAAGCCCGCGGGAAGGAAACGCCCATCATCGTATCGCGCAAGAACAAGGACATCATCAAGCGCCTGTTTGAGCTGGAAGTGCCTGAAGTGATGGACGGCACCGTACAGATCAAGGCGATTTCCCGTGAGCCGGGTATCCGTTCCAAGGTGGCAGTCTATTCGAACGATCCGCAGGTTGATGCAGTAGGCGCCTGCGTAGGCCCGAAGGGAAGCCGCGTGGAGCGCATTGTGGATGAGCTTCAGGGCGAGAAAATCGACATCATTCCATGGAGCGCAGATCCCATCGAATTCATTGCGAACAGCCTGAGCGCCGCCAAGGTGATCATGGTACAGATCAACGAGGAAGAACGTGCCGCAAAGGTAGTCGTACCCGACCACCAGTTGAGCCTGGCGATCGGCATGCGAGGCATCAACGCAAAGCTCGCCGCAAGGCTGACCGGCTGGAAGACGGATATCAAGAGCCAGTCGCAGGCGCAGGAGATATATGATCAACTGCTCAATCAGTCGCTCGAGGATGAAGATCTCGGAGACTACGGAGATTCCGATCTGTTGATCGACGATATGGACGAAAATGAATAATATAAAAAGTCATAAAGTACCGATGCGCATGTGCATCGGTTGCAAGCAAATGAAGCCGAAGCGCGAGCTGCTGCGCGTCGTTATTCCCAAGGAAGGGAATATGGCGATGGATGTAACCGGTAAAAAGAACGGGCGCGGGGCGTATGTGTGCCCCAACGAAGCCTGTCTATTGGCGGCGCAGCGCTCGAAGGCCGTGCGCTTGAGCGCCCAGACTATAGAGACCATTAAAGAGGAAATTGCAAAGAGATCGAATGGAGAAAGCTAAGCAATACATAGGGTTGGCTGCAAAGGCAAGGCGCGCCGTTGTGGGCGCACAGGCGGTCGAATCGGCGGTACACGCAAGAAAAGCCAAACTGCTGATCGTCGACAGCAACTGCTCGCAGAACACCCAAAAGAAATATGCGGACATGTGTGAAACATATCAGGTTCCATGGTACCTGATGGAAAACCCATGCCTAATGGCCGGAAAGCCCGGCCGCATGTGCGTTGCCATATGTGATACCGGTCTGGCGGAACAGATTGAAAAGGAAATACTGCGGGAACAAATTTCAGGGGGTAAAGGATGACGCAAAACATCTCGAACATGAAGACCAACGACGTCGCGAAGACATTGTTGAATAGCAGCAAGGAGAACCTTGATGCTATTCGTAACATGCAGCGCGAAATGGCGGCACAGATGGAGACCGTTCGCAAGATGGAGAGCGAACTGGTTCGGCGTGCCCGCGATGCGGAAAAGCCAAAGCCTGTAAAAGCGGAAGAGGTTAAGCCGGAAGCCGCCGACATGAGGCAGGCAGAGCTGAAAGCGGAAGTCGTTGCCAACCCCCCGACCGCGGAAGCAGAACAAAAACCCCGTCAAGAAATACAGAAACCCGAAGCAAAGGAACCCGCAGCGGAAAGGCAGACGGAAGCGCCCAGGCCTGCGCAAACGGGCATACAGCCCCAGGCAAAGGCATCGGAGGCGGTAAAAGCACCCGAAGCGCAAGCGCACGTACAGCCAAATGTGCAAACGCGCCTGACAAACCAGCCGACCACGGCACAGTCGTCTACTTCGTCCGCCTCGCAAGCGCCGCCGAAGTTCGAACGCCCCGCCGAGCGCCTCGCACGCATGCAGGGCAGGGTATTGCGCGACGACGCTGCGCTTCGAAATGCGCAGCGACAGGAGACTGCTCCGCCGCCGCAAAGACCGCCGCAGCAGAGGAGACCAAACGACAACAGACCGCCGCGTCCCGACGGAGCGCCGCGTCCCACAGGAGAATATGGTCAACGGCCTTTTACGCCGCGTGACGGACAAGCGCGTCCGGGCGATAGACCGCCAAGACCTGCGACGGGCGGATTTGGCGCGCCAAGAGACGGCGCAGCCGGACGGCCTGCAGGATCGTGGGCCGCCGGTCCGCGCAAACCGCGTCCCGGTGCGTCGGCAGCTGCCCCGCCGATCACGGAGGTACAGAAAAAGGCTAAAGCCAGCAATTACGACCCAAATAAGGCAAACTATGTTCGTGTGTTCGATACTGAAAAGAAGACGAAGAGCCGCAAGGCGATCGAACGGGAGCGCAGCGCGCAGCTGGGCGGCCAGGACGACGACGAGCAGACCTTGGGCCGCCGCAAGAAGAGAAAACCGGTGATTATGCAAAGACCGGAGCCCATTCATATTGAAAAAGCCATCATAACCGGAGAAAATGTTACGGTAAAAACTCTGGCTGACCGTATCGGTAAACCGGCCGGAGATATCATCAAAAAGCTGATGATGCTTGGCATTATCGTTACCATCAACCATGAGATAGAATTCGAGACGGCGGCGCTGGTGGCCAGCGACTATGGCATCGAGCTGGAACAGAAGCTGGAGCAGACCGCCGAGCAAACGCTTGCCGCCGAAGACGCGAACGATCAGGAAGAGAACCTCATCAAGCGTCCTCCCGTCATCACGATCATGGGACACGTAGACCACGGCAAAACATCGCTGCTGGATAAAATCCGTTCTACCCATGTTACCGAAGGTGAAGCGGGCGGCATCACGCAGCACATCGGTGCCTATCGCGTATTCCTTGATACCGAGAAAAGCATCACGTTCCTGGATACGCCTGGACACGAGGCTTTTACCGCCATGCGCGCACGCGGTGCACAGGTCACAGACGCTGTGGTTCTGGTTGTGGCCGCGGATGACGGCATCATGCCGCAGACCGTGGAAGCCATAAACCATGCGAAAGCAGCGGGTGTTCCGATTATCGTAGCCATCAACAAGATCGATTTGCCGGATGCTAACCCTGAAAGGGTCATGCAGGAAATGACGGAATACGGCCTTGTTTGGGAAGAATGGGGCGGTGATACCGTCGTCATGAAGGTATCTGCGAAGACTGGAGAAGGTATCAACGAGCTTTTGGAAATGATCCTGCTTGTTTCCGATGTACAGGATCTCAGAGCAAACCCGAACCGTCTTGCCAAGGGCACCATCGTGGAAGCCAAGCTCGACAAGGGCCGTGGCCCGGTGGCAACTGTGCTGGTACAAAACGGCACGCTGCGTGTCGGACAGACGGTGGTTGCAGGTACTTCCAGCGGCCGTATCCGCGCGATGCTGGATGATACCGGCCGAAGGGTCGAAGAAGCGGGACCCAGCATGCCTGTAGAGGTCTTGGGATTTGATTTCGTGCCTTCGGCGGGCGATATCCTCTATGCTGTGGAAGACACGGGACTTACTAGGCAGGTTATCGAAGAGCGCAAGAACCGCATCAAGAGCGAGCAGATGAAGATGACCAGCCGCGTCACGCTGGAAGACCTGTATGAGCAGATCAAGGAAGGGCAGATCAAGGATCTCAACGTCATCGTCAAAGCGGATGTTCAGGGCTCTGTGGAAGCCGTTCGCTCATCACTTGAAAAGCTGTCCAATGATCATGTTCGCGTCCGCTGCATCCATGGCGGAGCAGGCGCCATTGCCGTGACAGATGTCATGCTGGCAAGCGCTTCTAACGCCATCATCATCGGATTCAACGTTCGTCCGGACGGGCCGGCTCGTGCCGCCGCTGAAAAAGAAGGCGTAGACATTCGCCTCTACCGCATCATTTACAACGCCATAGAGGACATCGAGAAGGCGATGAAGGGCATGCTGGAACCGGTATTTGAAGAGGTCATTGTCGGTCGTGCAGAGGTTCGCGAGACGTTTAAAGTTTCCGCCATCGGCACCATCGCAGGCTGCATGGTATTGGACGGAAAATTGCAGCGCAATGCAGACGTGCGTCTGTTGCGTGATAATGTCGTTGTGCATGAAGGAAAGCTTTCGTCGCTCAAACGGTTTAAGGATGATGCGCGCGAAGTTCTCAAAGGCTTCGAATGCGGCTTGACCTTGCAGAATTACAACGATCTCAGACAGGGTGATATAATTGAGGCCTTTACACAACAAGAAGTGGAGCAATAACGAATGGCCAATATACGCTCACAGCGCATCAACGAGGAGTTTCGACGTGAAATCGAGGACATCATTGCGCACAGCATGAAGGATCCCGGTCTTGCGTCTTTGGCAAGTGTCGTGCGCGTGGAAGTAACGCGCGATCTTGCTTATGCTAAGGTATATGTGAGCGTAATGGGATCGGACAAGCAAAGGGCGGACAGCATGCAGGCGCTTGAACGCGCCAGCGGCTTCATCCGGCACGAGCTTTCCGGTCGGAGCGAATTGCGAAGAGTACCCAATCTTGTATTTGTCTCAGATGACAGCATTGAATATGCTGTCGATATAGCGCAGAAGATTGCGCGGGTGATCCAAGAAGATGAATCCAAATGAGATATCTGCCATTGCGCAGTTTATCAAGGACAATGACGATTTTGCGATCGTTTGCCATGAGAATCCCGACGGCGATTCGTTGGGATCCTTGTTTGCGTTGAAGCTCGGCCTGGACCAGCTGCAAAAGCAGGTCCAGACTGCATGTGTCGATCCTGTTCCGCATAAGTACCGCCTTCTGGCAGGATCGGAGTATCTTGTCAGACTCAACGAATTGCGGCCATTTACGCACCTCATCTGTGTGGATTGCGCCGATTTGGCGCGCACCGGATTTTCGGACGAGCAGATTTCCACCGTCACATCGATCATTAACATTGATCATCACATGTCAAACAGCGGTTATGGCCAATTCAACCTAATGTCCTCCGATATTTCCGCTACCGGCATATTGGTCTATCAATTGTTAAAGGAGCTTGGCGTTACAATTACGCAAACGATCGCGCACAACCTGTTCATCGCGATTTCCGCGGACACAGGACATTTTACGCATGCAAACACCAACGATAATTGCCTGCGCATCGCATCCGAGCTTGTAGGATATGGCGCCAATCCCAACCTCATCGCCAGGGAAATCTTCCAGACGTCGACAAGTGGCTGGGTGAATCTATTGGGAAAAGCGATTGCATCGCTAGAGTTTTATTGTAATGGAAGAGCCGCACTGATGTCCTTAACGCAGCAGGACTTTGAGGCGTCACATGCCGACCCATCCGAAACGGAGGGCATCGTCGACTACGCTAAAAATGTCGAGACGGTGGAGGTCGCGGCATTGCTTCGCGAAACGGGTGACGGAGTGATAAAGGTTAGTCTTCGTTCCAAGGAACATGTAGATGTCGGCAAAATTGCAAGCGTTTTCATGGGCGGTGGACATATGCTTGCGGCAGGATATTCGATTGATTCCTCCCTGGCTGAAGCCAAACAGACGCTTGCTAAAGTGCTCGAAGGGCTACAATGCTGAAAAACGGGATACTGAACCTGCTCAAACCCAGCGACATGTCTTCACAACAGGCTGTACAAGCTGTCAAAAGACTGATTCCATGCAAAAAGGCCGGCCACAGCGGCACGCTGGATCCGGCAGCAGCGGGCGTTTTGCCCGTTTTTTTAGGTTCAGCAACCCGGCTTGCGGAATATGCCGTGGAAGGTGACAAGGAGTATATTGCAGAAATTCACTTTGGCATAGAAACCGATACGCAGGACGCGCAAGGGCAGCTGACCAATAAAAGCGACCACATTGTCTCGTGGCAGCAGATGGAAGCATTGCTTGCATCCGTCCCCTCTGAGCTTTGGCAGACACCGCCGCAATATTCCGCAATCAAAATCGGCGGGCAGAAGATGGTAGACCTTGCCAGGAAGGGAAAGGCGACGGAGATTCCGCCGCGCAGGGTCTTCATCCATGAAAAGCAATTGTTGCGTGAAGTGGCACAGAATGCTTTTCTGATCCGGATCCGCTGTTCAAAGGGCACATACATTCGGACCCTGTGCCACGATTTGGGAAGGCAATCCGGTGCTTTTGCACACTGTAGTTTCTTGCTTAGGACCAAAAGCGGACCATTTGAGTTGGATCGGGCAATAACCTTCGAACAGATAAGTCTGGCCGTTGAGAATGATTCCGTCGATTCGCTTCTGTTGCCTTTGGGCGTGGCGGTACCTCATCTTACAAGGATTTCGCTTAGCAAAGCCGATATCCGAAAGATCGAGCAGGGGCAGATATTAACAGGTATCCAGGCAATTGATACGATGCTTGAAGATCAGCTCTGTGCACTGTGGCAGGATGAACAGCTTATCGGCATTGGCAAGCGTTCCCTGGATACGATCAAGCCGGTCAAGGTTTTCCACGGGAGTGAATGATTTGCATTGTTTTCGGGATGAATCTTATTTAGATGGCCTGCATGCCTGTGTTGCTCTTGGAATGTTTGATGGCGTTCACAGAGGGCATGCAGCGCTTTTAAAAGCCTGCGTAGAGAAAGCAGAGCAGAATAACGTACCTTCCGTGGTATATACGTACAGCAACTCACCACATCCCAAAAAGCAATCTGAGGTTCAGGGCTTTCTGACGACCGAAGAAGAAAAGCTTTTTCTT
>CAZHNN010000043.1:0-9717 GCA_964533965.1 uncultured Clostridia bacterium
TTCGGTCTGCAACAGATAGGATGTCGTCCGTCCTTGCGGCGCGGGATAGGGGCCGTATCGGCCCAGGCAGGTCAATTTCATCTTTGTGCCTCCCCGTTATGATGCTGCTATTCGGAAGAGTCTTACGCCATTGAGTGTTTTATATTCAGGCTTGCTTTTAACACATATGCCGTCAAAGGCATCGGGCAATAATCACACAGAACGGTTAAATACCGTACGGCTTAAAAGCTGAGCGAGCAGCACGGAGATGCCTCCCGCCACCACCCATTCGACGACTGCAACAAGCAAGCCCGATAGGAACTGGACCAGCCCGAATACAAGCGCATCGTAGAGCCCAACGCCCAAAAGGAGCCAGAATCCGTGCACCAAAAACGGCAGGATGGATCTGTCCCTTTCGATTTCCGGCAATCCATGGTAGATCTTTGAAACCATCAAGACGCAGACGAGACGAACGATGATGATGCAGGGCTTTGTAAGCACATACCCCCATAGGAGCTGGGATATGGCGATTGGGACAGCAAAACAAACGACCTGCCAAGGGAACCTGAAAAAGCGGGCACAGGAGTGCAGTGTGATGTCCATCAGGCTAAGTGACATACCGACCCCCATGTCCAGATCGAAGCCTACGGATGCCAAGGCGAAGGTGACCAATGCCAACAGGGCACCCACAATTGCATATCTCTGCCATTGGATGCCGCCATCATTTTGACTTGCCACCATACTCCCCCTTTCAGAGCAGCCGAGTATCGTCCTATTCGGACAGGCCTATATTCCCCACAAGGTCGAGTTCCTTTGCGGCCTCACGCATACCTTCGATCGTAAGCGCACACAGCTGAGACCATTCCATTTTAAGCATATCCGCGCCCTGTTGGATGACATCCCGATTGCAGCCCGCAGCAAACGCCTTGTCCTTCCATTTCTTCTTCACGGAAGAAACCTCCAGATCCAAAATGGATTTGCTCGGCCGCACGTATACGCAAGCAGTGATAAGCCCCGTGAGTTCATCCACAGCGAACACCGATTTTTCAAGGTTCGTTTCGGGCACCGCGTCGGTGCGCAGGCCAAATCCGTGGCTCATAACTGCATGGATGAAGCTTTCGTCGTAGCCGTTTTCGGCCAATATCGCGGGAGAATGGTCACAATGCTCCTGCGGGAATCTCTCGTAATCAATGTCGTGCAACAGGCCCACGATGCCGTAGGCTTCTTCGTCCTCACCAAAATGCCTCGCCATCGCACGCATCGCGGCTTCTACACTCAAAGCGTGCCGGATCAATCCGTCCGTTTTCGTATATTCACACAAAAGCGCATAGGCTTTTGTGCGGTCATGCCAAATATCCATATCTTTCCTCCTGTGTTCAATAGACCTATTATAGCATGTGAATGAAGGTCAACAAAGTGAAATCTATACCGTGCCCACTGAGCACGATCAAGGGATAAGCGTCCCTTCATTGGGTGGCTTGCTGCAGATTGTCATTTCCCAAAATACAACAGGATGCCTTCCGCAATGCCCTCTGCCATCTTCTGCTGGTATTTGTCGCTGATGAGGTTTTGTTCCTCCTGTGCGTTGGAGAGATAGCCCATCTCGATGTTGATGATCATGCGGCTGCAGAAGTTGAACCCCGATTGGTCGCTTCGCGGCGTGATGCCAAGGTTCTTTTCACCCGTTTCGTTGCAGTATGCCTGCAGCAGCAGCTGCGCGGCTCTGTTGCAATCCGCAAGATAGGGATTAGACGCCGGGATCAGCACAAACGCGCCGTTTGTCTGCGTATTCTTGTTGCCGTTGCAGTGCAGACGGATTGCATAATCGGTTTTTGCCTTGTTGAACACCTCAGCCCGCTCGATGTTGGAGATATTTACGTTGTTGGCTTCCCTCGTCATCACCACCGTTGCCCCCAGCCCTTCGAGAATCGCTTTTAGCTTCAATCCGACGGACAGCGTGATCTCGTATTCATAGACCCTGGAAACAAGACCCCGGGTACCCGAAGAGACCTTCGCTTTGGTCGCCTTGGACCCCGGAGCGACCGGCTCCTTCGAATAATCCGGCTTTGCCTGATGCCCCGGGTCAATGCCGATAACCAGCCCCGAAAGCGGCAGTGGCGTCGGAGCCGGCGTTTGTTCTATGGTGGGAGCAATTATATGGGGCGTTGCGGTAGCGCCGGGGTTGCCCCTTTGATAGCAGCCTGACAACAGGAGCAACAGGCAGAGCAGAACGCTCCCCCATCTCCTATATCTGCCCGCAGTCTCTTTCAAAGATATTTCTCCTTATCCGCCGGTGCATAGCGCCCGGCGTATTGCTCCATCGCTTTTCGGGTCGTTTCCGCTATGAAACCCGACTTTGCCAGCGTATATGCATCCCTATCGTGCTCATACCGCAACAAAAGCGATACTTTCAGCTCACCGTACGCCTTGGCAGCGTCCGGATGCTCCTTCAGATAGTCCCGGAAGTACAGTTCCGGCCAGTCACCCAAATACCGCACGTGCACGTGAAAGCACTGCCCGACGAATCCTTTTGGCGTATACCCCTTAAGGTACATCCGGTGAGGTGGCGGATTGTCGGGCTGTGGGCTCAGGCGGTAGCCCAATTGCTCCATTGACCACGTCAAACAATCGAGATCACAGGTTGTCTTTACCTCCAGGAGGATGTCGACGGTGGGCTTGGCAATGAGACCGGGGACACAAGTACTGCCTATATGGCTGATTCGCTTGATCTCTCTGCCCACGGTTTTCATAAGAAGCGCTTCCTCTTCAGCGTACGCCCGTTTCCAATTCGCATCATGTTCGCAAAGTTTGATCGGGAACAGTGCCCATAAGGCTTGATTGTCCATCGCCGACAATTCGTCGTTCACGTATAGCCCCTCCGTATGGTATCGTTGATGGAATTGTACCACAGCACAAGCTATTGTTACCAACGATTCAAAGGGTTTGTATTTCTCATCGGGCGTATTGAAATATACATGGACATGCGCTAGGATAAGGAAAAAAGCCCATAGCGGCAATGTATTATGATTTTAAAATATCGGATATGGAGGGTCAAACATGGACAAGTTTGATACTGTGACGGTAATCAAAAAAGCCAATATCTTCTTTGACGGGATGGTCACCAGCCGGACCATCTACATGGAGGATGGATCAAAAAAGACGCTGGGCATCATTTTACCCGGCAAATACGAATTTGACACTGTCGACAAGGAAGTGATGGAGATTCTCTGTGGCAGCATGCAGGTTCTGATTCCCGGCTATGAGGAATGGGATACCTATTTCGAAGGGCAGTCGTTCGAGGTACCGGCGGGCGTTCGATTCGCCGTTTACGTCACGGAGTTGACGGATTACTGCTGCTCCTACTTCAAGGAAAAACCGTTACCAATGGACGACGAAGAATGATACAATCCCGCAGTACTGGCTTTATTCATATCAAGCAGGTAGCGGAGCGGATTCTATGCGCCGCCCGATAAGGGCATGGGACTTTGCCCCATGCTTTTTTGTTTTCTCAATGCTTGTTTCTATCTTATAATGCCAAAAGTCCGCGAATGGGTTCACATAGGGATTCTCGTCTATTGCAATGGAATTGATAAAATCATATAGTATAATCAGTTTCAAATAAATTCCATTAATTCGGGGGTCGCAATGAAAAAGAATCGGTTTTTTAAAGAAAATATTTTCACCGAAGCTTTAATTAATGCAAGCGCCGCGAAAGTATGGAGCATCATTACAGACTTTGATCGATATGAGTCTTGGAATATCCCGCTTTTGATTTCAGGCAAATGCGTTAAAGGAGCAAATTTGAAAATTACAGCGAATGTCCCCGGCAGAAAACCTGCGGTTTTTATTGGTCCTTTGTTGGTCTGTCACGAAATGGAGAAGCTCGAATGGAGCGGATATACGATTGCGCCGGTTATGTTTACTGGCATACATACTTTTGAGATCATCCCGATAAATGATAATCAGGTCAGGTTTGTCAATAGAGAGTCCTTTTCAGGTTTAGCTATACCTTTCTTGAAAAAAAACCTCCTTAGAACAAAAATAAAGGACTTTCATAATGATACCAACATTGTAATAAAGAGACTATCTGAGACACTTTAGATAAGATCGGGTTGCTATCTGATCTGCTTCATTTTAGGAGAAAATTTAAAGTCAGCCAACATGGCCCGGGCGCAACTACACTTTTAATAAGTTATGAATACCTAAAAAAGCCCGCTGCTGCGGGCTTTTTTGTATCTGTTATCTGATGATCCGAGTGGTTCCCTCTTTGCGCGCAGGCGGGTTGGACGGTCTGTTGATGTATCCGATAGCAGCGGTATTGCAGATGGTATGCTCTCGGGGAATGCCAAGCTCAAACAGGTACTCCCGCAGTTTTTCGTCATTGCGAAGCCAATGCAATTGATTGATGTAGCAGCTTCCCAAGCCAAGTGACTGCGCCGTCAGGAATACGTTTTCCAGTGCAAGCGAGCAGTCCGCCATCGCGTTCTCGTAGTTAGGGCGATTCGTCGCTATGATCAGCGTTGGTGCGTGGTAGTAGAAGCAATACCCTTCCCGCTCCGAAGTGGCTTTGGCGTTGAGCTTGCCGGGATAATCGTCGTCGGGGATCCAATGCTGGAAACCTTCGCGGACCAGGTCGTTGATCTTTTCCAGAACCGCTTTGTTCTGGATCGCAGTGAACAGCCACGTCTGGCTGTTGCCGCCGGACGGCGCCCAAATGGCCGCGTCCAGCAGCGTTTGAAGCTGTTCGTCGTCTATCTGGTTGTCCGGAATAAAGGAGCGCGTGCTCCTGCGCGCATGGATGCAGTCGATCACAAGGTTTTGCAGCATAATCATTACTCCTGTAAAAATGGTAGGGCTAGCCCTTTATGCTATTATATCACCCTGTATGAATTCTTCTACTCTTTTTGATTATCCGCCTATTGCCTCAAGCGCCTTGACCAATTGATCTACGCAGGACGTTCCATTCTGGCAGACGATGCCGCGCAACTTTTTTGAAACTTCCGCTATAGGCATCCCTTCCACCAACATGCTGATCGCTTCGAGGTTGCCGGGGCACCCATCGATGAATTTAACGTTTTTCAAGCATCCGTTTTCGATTTCAAAATCGATTTCGCTCGAGCATACTCCTTCGGTAAAGTATTTGTGCATATTCTTCCCCCTCTTTGGTTCACATCCTGGCATATTCAACTCATCCTGATTATCCGGCGTAGTTCCAGGATCGCGCTTCGCCATAGCAGAAGTATACCATGTAAATTGATTTGCTATTGTAATTGTATCACCAAATCGATACTCCCGGACAATTCCACGGAGCTTTTGGATTGGAAGATCATACCGAAATGAAAAGCTTTTATCTGCGCGGGTATCGATATTGCGAATTTTATTTCGGCACAGTATAATTACGTCAAACAGGGGGATGCGGTACATGAGATGTCCAAAGTGCGGAAGCGAAAATTATACGGTACAGTCGTTTTCACAGACAACCACAACAAGCAGGACCAAGGGATTCGGGTGCATCAAGGCTTGTATAGGTTGGCTCTTTTTTTCTTTACCCGGTATTCTTTGCGGCTTGTGCGGGATGGGAAAAGGAAAACATACATCCACTACTACAACCAGAACAATACACGTATGTCAAAATTGCGGAAATCAATTTTAAAGATTTTACAGGAAGTTGGTGACAGAAGTGGCTGTCATCAACTGCCGGAACGTAGTTTTACGATCAAATCATATACCTTTCCTGTTTGTGCAAGATGCACGGGAGTTTTTATTGGGCAGGTTCTGGCGATAATCGCATTTCTGTTTGGTTTGCGCAATAACCCGTTTCTATCAGTTGGCTTGCTTGCAATCATGGGATGCGATTGGCTTATTCAACAAATCGGCTTAAGAGCGTCGACCAATATGCGACGGTTGTTTACCGGTATTTGTGGAGGATTCGGTCTTTTCAGCATATATCTATTTGGCTTAATTCAAATCTATACTCTCTTTAAGGCCTAGGCTACGCCACCGGAGTATTCCGATTGATGTCTGAAATAGAGATCAATAGGCAAATACCCCTACAACATCCGTGTTATAGGGGTATTTGCAGAGTTCATCAGAGCTCAATGTTCTTTTCTATTTTACCGATTTTAGCCGAATGCACGCAAAGCGTCACTTTTGAGCCTGCGGATGCCTTTACGACCCATTCCATTTTCTTTTGCAACGGCAGGCTAATCGTTGTATTGATGACATCATAACTGTATGAGGTATCGATGCCTGCAAACCCTTCGAGATGTCCGATTTTCTCTTTTGATTTGCCGGTTATGATTTCTCCGGAACAGCTCAAATCCACTTCAATCTGCCGATCCACCTTCATGTTCAGCGCTTCCTGGGTAATAAATGTCGGCAAATAGCCGTGGTTAACAAGAACGGCTTCCACTCTGTATACCCCTTCACCTATCTTTTCAGATTTGAGTGAATCGATGATCACGCGCGGAAGTACAAAAGCATGCCTTAAGCAGAAGCGGGTGGTCTTTTCCACCTCCTGCTGCAAATACGCCGGCGGGCAATTCTGCACGGTAAATTTGAAATCGTATCCGCCGATGTCGACCTGCCCCAGCTGCGGATGCACAAACGGCGTCCAGGGTTTCACTGCATCCTTTCCGACATTTTTGTCCAGCCATTGCAGGGCCAGAAGGAAATCCTCTTCCTTCTGAGCATCGGTCTTGGCTGTCTTTTCGGTGCGTGGCCACACATCCTTCACGCCGGCCCTGATCATTAGATCCCACAATTCCACCGTATACGCCGGGATGCCCTGTGTCTGGTAAAGCCAGTCGTCATACGCTCCCGAGGAGTAGTTCACCTGATCCGGCAGGAAATTGTCAAAGATGTTCAGGCAGTCGTAGCCCATTTCCTCCGTGCCCATCTTACCAACCTCCCGGAACATCTTCATGTCGCGCTTGGCGGCGTCTTTTTCCGGCTTTGTTCCCGGCGGGTAGATAATGATGCCGCCTGTGGTATGGTGTGTTACGGCGCTGCCGATGTTGGGGTGGGAAAGAACGAACTCCACAACCGCCTTGTTTTCGGGGTTGCTCAGCGGGTAATTGCCTGCACCCGGCTGGCGTACCTCCGGGAACCAGCCGAGAGGATAATTCCGATTGAAATCGAGGCCCCATTTATTGGGTGCCATTGTAATGGTAAGCCCGTTGTAATCCTCAATATCCCCTTCGGGATAAACGTTGTAATACGTACCGCCAATATCGCTTGGCGAACGCTTGACCATCACCCGCTCATCCTTTTCCGATACCTTCCAGACGCCGTAGGGAGAGGGAACGCGCATCATACGGATGATACCGTCGCCGTCCAGATCCTTGGGATGCAGTCCCGGCGCCCGCTTTTCAAACGGGTAAGGACGGTCGACCGAACGAAGCTTTTCAGGTGTGGTCAAATAGGCCTCCGCTCCATCCGGCGAGATGCGCGGCAGAACATATACCGTGTTTTGATCCAAAAGTTTTGTAACCTTTTCATCCATGCCGTAGCCTGAGAGCAGATATAAAAGCGTATGCATTGCAGCCATGGATCCGGTCACTTCACCCGCGTGGTGGTTTCCGTCGATATAATAAGCGGGTTTGCTCAAAAAATCGCCGGTTTGTAGGTTTGTGATCTCCACCGCCCAGACTTCGCGTCCCTTCGGCGTGGTGCAGATAGAGGACAGCCGCATCAAATTCGGATACCGCTTCTCACAATCCTTAAGAATGCGCGTCAGTTCATCATAGATAAAATAATGGTCAAACTTAATTTCCTTTAACATGTACACACCCCTTTGATTGTATGATTATACATCCTATTCATTATCCAGGCAACTCTTTCTTCCATTTGATCTCACAAGGATCACCACCGCGCCTGCGGGGAATGGCTTTATGGCCTATCCCTAATTGCCCTCATCATCTCCACATAAAGGGCTGGGGCGGAAAGAACAGTTGCAGCTTGGCATAAAAGTCCTCCATTGTCATGCGAACATCAATGGTGTGATACACACGGATCAATCGGTTGCTGGATTGCGGGATATAGCGATAATCCGACGTCACACGCGGTGCAATCTTCAGTGTATAGTTCACGCACTCTCTATCTTCCAAAAGCAAAGATACCGTCGGCTGGTCGCCGATGCACCAACTTTCACCATGCGGCCAGTGCAGGCCGTCTCCTTTGCGGTCGTTCAGCTCTATCATTTGCCGGAACAGATATGCCCCAAGCTCACCACAGGGTGCAACACGCACCGTTTACTTGCTTATATGCATCCTTGGGAACCTGCCATAGTGGGACCTGCGAGCCGAATACGACGTTGGCCGCATGCACATCCTGCTTCAGGTTAAACTCAACACCGCCGTCAGGCCAGCTTCCGCCACCGATCCAGATGGCCGTCAATCTCGAGGCAATACAAGGTTCCAACAATAACGCTGATGCCAGATCTGTAAGCGTACCCTGGAAGACAACAAATAGCGGTCTCTCGTCCTCCTTCATCGCTTCCTCTATAATGTACCGAGCCCCTTCGGAGTCCACCGGTGTTTGCTCGTCCATCATAGGCAGTGGAGCACCTTTGCATACGGGGTATTGGCCAGAAAGCCCCATCAGCCGCAAGACAAGCTGGATTTCGTCATAACTGGCCAGCATGGTCTTGCCCTCGCCAAATTCCTTGCGTTTGGTCTCAAAGTGTGCGGCAATAATCCCTTTAACGTCGAACTTGGGGGTCATAAGATGATGAGCCAGTGCGAATTGATCGTCCGCTTCGTTTTTGCAGTCGGTATCAATGATCACACGGATTCTCTTGCGAGGCGGGACCTGAAAATGTAGACAATCCTTCATAAGCAACTCCTATTCCTTCCTATATGGTATTCTAATGTTGTTCGGGATAGTGTTGTTCGTCCATGGGGATCACCTCCGCACCTGCGGAGACCAGATCGAAATACCACATAAATGAATGCTATTATGAAGCAGATATATAAGAATACAATGATAAATCTCGAAGGATTGCTAATGAAAATATTAACACGCATTTTTTGATAAGCAAAGCATAAACACAACATAAAGTGCAACATAAAAAATGAAAAGGCCCTATGTATCGGGCCTTTTATGGTGCGAGAGACGGGACTTGAACCCGTACGCCATAGACACACGCCCCTCAAACGTGCCTGTCTGCCAATTCCAGCACTCTCGCATGCCTATGTATTATAGGGGCATCATTCGTCAAAAGTCAAGCCCTATTTGCTGGGATTGACAGTCTTTCACCCTCTTTGTTTGCTTAAACAGCTATCGGATCATCATGGAGCGGACGTTGTCTTGATCATCTTTTCCTCGTCGCCCTCTTTGTACATATACCACTGCTCTACAGACCTGTATACGTTCATGTCGCGCGCGCCGGTGATGCCCAATACAGCTGCGGAAGAAACAAGTGAATTCGTGCGGAAATACAGGCTGATGACAGGCAGCTTCTCGGCGATGTACTTCTGTACTGCGGCGCTGGTGTTCTTTTGATCGTTTTCCGTAAGCGCAGCGATGTAGCTCGTCAGCAGCGTGTCGAGCTGGCTGTCCTGGTAGCCGCCGAAGTTCTTGCTGCCGCTGGATTGCAGCATAAAGCGCAGGTCTCCGTCGGCGGGGATAGAAAATGCCGCAAACGCGAGGTCAAACGAGCCGGCTGTGAGTTTGGACTGGAAATTCGAAAAGCTGTATGTCGCCACGGTGCAGTCTATGCCGACCAGCTTCAATTGG
>CAZHNN010000044.1:0-8909 GCA_964533965.1 uncultured Clostridia bacterium
TGTCCGCAGGGCGTCAACATCCCGGGCGTGTTTGCGCGTTGGAACAGCGCTTCGATGGTCGGGGATTGGAATAGGCACAAAAACGGATACCAGCGCATGGTCAAGAACAATGAGGGAGCTCCGAATTGCGTCGAATGCGGTGCGTGCGAATCGATTTGCCCGCAGCATATCCAGATCATCGACAAGCTGAAAGATGCACACCAGGTGCTTGTTGATTGATGTAAAACTAGAAAAGCCGCCTCGTATGAACCGTAGACTGGTGCATGGGCGGCTTTTTTTATGCAGTTTACCGTTAGGACTGTGTTATGGCGTGGTTTGCGGCGATGCCGCGGGTGTGGCAGCTGCTGTTCCGGTGGGCGTTGTTGCGGGCGCCGCTTGGTAATATGACGTGTTCTTTTCGTACAGGGTCACTTTGATTTCGTTTTTCCATTGCTCCAGAAGCGCATTGAATGCATCCTGTTTTGCTACCGACAGCAGTTCCGTTTGAATGTCGGCTTTTACCGTCTCATACGCCGCATCTCCAACCGGAAGCGTTTTGATGTATAGGATGATGTGATAGCCGTAATCGCTTGCAACCAACCCGGACAGGCTCATTGGCTTCTTAATGGCAAAGCTACCGTTGACGAACTCCTTGGTAAAACCGCTGCCGGTCTTGGATACGGCATATCCGTTCGCAAGATCAAACGAGGCGGTGTCGCCGGAGTATTGTTTCATGATTTCATCAAAATTAGATCCGTCTGCAGATAGCTTTCCCAGCGCTTCCTGCGCCTTGGCTTTAATTGTCTTCAGTTCGTTGTTGCGGATGCTGTCCGCCTCATTGTCATAGCCGCTTTCACGAAGAGAGGATATTTGGCTGATGACGTCATCCGGAAACATGATCAGGATATGCTTGACAAGACGGATGTTTTCCGGGACGTAATAGAGCGTTACACCTTCGGAATAATCCGTTTCAAACGCACTGGGATCCTGCGCATAGATCTCCTTGACTTCCGCAACGCGGTCCTGATAGGTCTTGGAGAGTTCGTCCTCTGAGACGGCGACATTTGCGGTAACCTGCTCGTACAGTCTGTTCTTGATGTATGTCTCGGTATACTCCTGCTTTACCTGATCCCTGGTATAACCCATTGACTTAAGGTATTCGTCGATCAAAGACTGTATTTTCTTTTCCAGCGCATCTCCGGTCAGCGTTGCATCTTCGCTTTTTGCTTCTGTTTCATAATAACTGTGCAGCTGACTCATCAATTCCTGAACCTGGGAATCCACTTCCGCTTTCATGGCGTCGGTGAGATTGTCCAAACCCAGGGATTTTGCCTTTTGAAGTTGAATTTCTTCGCTGACCAGCGTATCCAATATCAGATCTCGCAATTGAGCCACAGCTGTGATAGTCGCTTGGTCGGTTGCTTTCGGGTCGGTGATGCCAAACGATGAAGAATAGCTGTCAAAGATCTGTTTGAAACGGGAATTATAGATAGCGGCGTTGCCAACTTTGGCGACGATCGGATCCTTGTTGCACCCTGAAAATACCGATAACCCCAACAACACACATAGGCAAACTGCCAAGACTTTTTTAAGCACCGTTCGTCCTTTCCGCGCATAAGCGCAAGGAATTCTACATCATTATACTCGAATGATATGGCAACAATGTGGTGTCAATGCAACATCCTTATTTATTGGGTGTGTATGTACACCTGAGGATAGGGCAGGAGGATGCCGTTTTCGGCAAAAGCCTGCCGGACTTTTTCGTTGAAGTCAAAGAGCAGATTCCAATATTCCCCCCGCTCACACCAAAGCTGCGCGATGAGATTAACGCCCGTATCGTTGAGGGAACGCACTGCGATGCGTAACTTTGGCTCCTTTAGGCATAGGGGATGCTGATCTGCAATGTCTGACAAGACCCGCTTGGCAAGCGCGATGTCGCTGTCAAAGGACACGGCGAATGTGAAATCCACCCTTCGGAACGCTTCTGTAGAATAGTTGATCAGCGTTTTATTTGTCAAGGTTGAATTGGGCACAATCACGCGTTTGTTGTCCGGCGTTAACAGCGATGTGGACATCAGAGAGATCGCATCCACCGTCCCGCCGTTGTCGTCCACTTCAATGTAGTCGCCGACGCGGAATGGCCGGTTGAACAACAGCAACAGGCCGCTTGCCACATTGGAGAGGCTGTTCTGTAACGCAAGACTGACTGCGACCGCTGCGCCGCCAAGAACCGTTACAAAGGTGGTGATCGGTATGCCGATCATTCCCGCGGCGGTGATGAGCACGACGATTTGCGTCGCAATCTTCACGATATGGCAGAGGAAACGGTGCACCGTCGGGTCCAGACGTGATCGTGAAAGGCCTTTGCAGACCATTCTTCCTATGTATCGGGCGGCGATCATTCCCACCACTACGATGATGATGGCTTTGAGGATATTTGGAGCAGAGCCGTTAAGCCATTGAGTCAAGAGCTTTAGAGCATTGTTCATGGAACCCTCCCAAACAGTATAGCAGAGGATGGAAATACAAAGCAAACAAAAGGGAATCTATGGTATAATATCCCCAAAATTGCAGGAGGAAAACGATGTTCTGCGACCTTCATGTGCACACTCAAAATTCCTATGACGGATGCGAGAAGATGGCTGCCTATTGTGAGCGTGCAATCGCTCTGGGGCTGACGCATATCTGTTTTACCGACCATATCGATATGAACCCACTGGATTCGGGACGCGGTATTTATGATTTTGATGCCTATTTTGAGGAATACTTCCGTGTGCGGGAGCAATACGAGGGCAAGCTTGCGGTTTTAAGCGGGCTTGAATTTGCAGAACCGCATCTTTACCATGACTTGTTTCTTGAAATGAAGAAGAAGTATCCGTTCGATTATATCCTCGGATCGATGCACTGGACCAAAAACCACTACCCAAATACCTATGCTTCTTCGGGATGGACGGTGGAAGAAGCCTATGGATACTACTGGGAAGAGATGGAGAAAATGGCTGCTTTCGGTGGGTTTGACGCGGTATCCCACTTCGATCTGCCCAAGCGCTATCTCAAACGAGTGGTCTTTGATCCGGATCGGATCTTTCGGATTCTGAAAACGGCTGTCGACAACGGGCTTGTGCTGGAAATCAACACTTCTTCGCTCAGAGCCGGCGCAAATGAGTTCATGCCGGGGCAGGAAATTCTTGAATTGTATAAACAGGCGGGCGGAAAGCATATCATGACCGGATCGGACTCGCATGTTGTGCGCGATCTCGGGGCGGGGATCCTGCAGGCACGGCAGATACTCAAGGCGAACGGGCTAAACTCGGGCGTATTCCGCAACAGAAAGCTGGAGGAGGAGAAACTATGAAAAAGGTATTTACACCGTTTCAGATTCGGCATATTACGTTGAAGAACCGCATCGTGATGCCACCGATGGTGATTTTTGGCCTTGGCAGCCCCAACGGCAAGCCTTCGGAGGAGAACGCCCTTCACTATGCGAAACGCGCACGGGGCGGCGTGGGGATGATCATTGTCGAGGCTACCTGCGTAAACAGGGAAGGGAGGCTTCATTCCGGACAATTGGGACTTTGGGAAGATGCGCAGGTGGAAGGACACCAGAGCATCACGGACGCTGTGCATGTGTATGACTGCCCCGTGCTGGTGCAGCTTCATCACGCGGGTGTAAAATCGATTTCCGACGAACGGATTTCCGCTTCAGACTTGGAAGTGCAGGGAAAGGACGGGATAACCAACGCGCGGGCCATGACGGAAGAAGAGGTCCAAGCGTGTATCAGGGATTTTCTGGATGCTGCCAAGCGCGCGTATCAGGCCGGTTATGACGGAGTCGAGTTGCATGGGGCGCACGGCTATCTGCTCTCACAGTTTCTTTGCGCAGACGTGAATAAGCGTACGGATGCCTATGGCGGCAGTTTGGAAAACCGCGCGCGCATCGTCTGCGATATCATCCGAGGGATCCGCAAACAATGCGGAGAGGATTTTGTCATCGGCATCCGGATGGGCTTCAATGAGCCTGATACGCAGTCGAGCGGGCAGATCATACAGCTTCTGGAGCAGGCTGGCCTGGATGTGTGCCATATTTCCTCCGGCTACCGGTCCATCGATGCGTCGTTTGTAAAGCCGCAGGATTTTCCGTTCAGCAAGCGCGTGTACGGGGCAAAGCTGGTGCGAGACTATACGCACATCCCTTTGATCAGCGTAGGAGAAGTGTGCGACCCCGATACGGCAGAGGCGATTCTGGAATCGAACATTTCCGATCTTGTCGCCATTGGGCGCGGACTGCTCGCGGATGAGGACCTGGTTTTCAAATCGGAACAGGGAGAGTCGCAAAGCGTATACGCATGTCTGCATTGCCCGCCCTGCAAATATTATGAAGATGGAACGAGGTGTCCGCAGCAGGTGTTGGCAAAGAAGGAAAAGGATTCTGCAAAATGACGAAAAAAACCGCGGAAACGCGGTTTTTTTATGACGTTACAGGCCGACACCGTCCATACCCGATACGCATACTATGTGCTGTGAGGGGGTAGAGGCGTGATGCGTCGCCACAGGTGTAGAAACTTTTTGGATTTAGGCGTGCTGGGCGTATTAGGGCTAATCGTTATCTTGGCGTTGTTCCTGATACCCACCGTCGTTTGGCTGGTAGCGTTGGGCATCTTGGGCGGCATCGGGCTGATGTGTCTGTTCCGCAAGTGCTGAAGCCAATGCATAAGGGAACATATAGGACAGTCGGGACCAATGAAATAAAAAGAGCCTCATCAAGAAAAAAACCGACAAGGCAGAAAATAAAAAAAGCGCATTCTATGCGCTTTTAATCTTTTACACGAGCCGCTGAACCTTGCCGGAACGCAAGCAGCGCGTGCAGACGCGAATGGTGCACGGCGTTCCATCGATCAGCACACGGGCGCGCTGGAGGTTGGGAACCCAAACACGGCGGGTCTTTCGATTGGAATGGCTGACACTGTTGCCTGCATGCGAGCCTTTTTTGCAGATCGCACATACTTTGGACATGACATGACACCTCCCTCTCCTGCAAACGGAAATATAATACCATTCAAAAACGAGGATTGCAAGAAAAACTTGTTAGCAAAATAACATAAAGACAGCCTGAATCAGCCGGCGGGATCGTTTGGTTTGTGTATAAATGGAATATTTGGTTAGAATTCAGAAAAACGCATTCATAGCACCGCAAACGCGAAACGGGAATGTACGCGGTGCTTTACACATAGGCTTTTTGAAAGAAGATTGCCATTTTCAATGCCTTGCTGTACAATGTGTGCACGGATGTGTTTCGGCAACAATAGATTGGAGGGTGGCCGGATGAGTATTGCGGTAAAGAACCAAATTGGATTAATTGAGATAAGTGACAGTGTTTTGGCGAAAATTGCCGGTCTGGCAGCCACTGACTGCATGGGCATCCTAGGCCTCGCATCCGCGGAGAGCAGCTGGTCTGATCTGCTGCGTAAGGATTCCGTGGACAGGGGCGTACGCGTACATCAGGTGAGCGAAGGCGTTCTACGCATTGAGGTCAATATCATCGTGAAGTACGGTGTGTCCATATTGGTCGTGGCGGAAAATGTGATAGATTCCGTGAAATACAATGTGGAAACGATGACGGGTATGCAGGTTCAGAACGTGGATGTCTGCGTGCGTTCCATTCGCGTATAAACGGATAGTTGGAGGGTAAAAGTGTCTAGAGTGGTTGTCACAGGAGCTGAGCTGCGCGAGATGGTCTTTGTGGCCAGCGCCTTTTTGGAGAAGAACCGAAAGGCGATCGACGCTCTCAATGTCTTCCCAGTACCTGACGGAGATACGGGCATCAACATGTCTTTGACGATGCAAATGGCGGCCAAAGAGGTGCGGGATGCCAAAACGGATACAGTTCAACATGTTGCGGATGCCGTGGCGCTGGGCTCCTTGAAGGGTGCCCGCGGTAACAGCGGCGTTATCCTCTCTCAGATATTTAGAGGATTTGCCAAGGGGTTGGTCAATCAAAACATCATGGATGGCCCCGCTTTGGCACAGGCTGTACAGATGGGCGTTGAAGCGGCGTACAAAGCCGTTATGCGTCCCAAGGAAGGCACCATACTGACCGTTGCGCGCATGATGGCCGAAGCGGGCAAGCGTGCTGCAGAAAGCGGCGGCGATACGCTGCAAGTGCTTGAAGCCATGCTGGCCGAGGGTGAGACGACGCTTCAGAAAACGCCCGATATGCTTCCTGTTTTAAAGGAAGCGGGCGTGGTGGACGCAGGAGGAACGGGCCTTTTAATCATTTTCCGTGGGTTCAAGATGAGCCTCGATGGCGAAGAAGTGCCCGAAGAGGAGATCACCAACCTCGGCGGATATGTAAAGCCGATGGAAGAGGAGACAAGCGATCTGGAATTCCAGTACTGCACGGAATTCTTCATTAAAAGCAAAGACGGCAACCTCGGTGAGAGCGATGCCGACCGGCTGCGCGGCATGCTGGAAAAAATCGGCGACTGTGTACTCGTCGTCGGTGAAGGTGCACTGTTCAAAGTGCACGTCCACTCCAACACTCCGGGCAAAGCGCTTCAATACGGACTTCGTTTTGGCATGCTCTCCAACATCAAGATTGATAACATGACCGAACAACACCGTTCCGTCCTTGATATGGAGACGGAGCTGACTCCCGCTTTGAAGAAGACCCCGCCCAAGAAAATCGGAATCATAGCGGTAGCCGCAGGAGACGGGTTGGCAGAAATCTTCCGGGAACTGGGCACTGATGTCGTCGTGGAAGGCGGACAGAGCATGAACCCTTCCATCGAGGATCTCTCTGCGGCAGTGGAATCGGTCAATGCGGAATGTGTGATCATACTACCCAACAACAAGAACATCATTCTGGCAGCGCAACAGGCAGCCCAACTGCATGAGGAGAAGCGAGTCGAAGTCATCCCTAGCCTCTCCGTGCCGCAGGGGATTTCGGCAGCCATTGCGTTCAATCCGGATGTGAGCGCCAAAGAGAACATAGAGGCGATGCAGGATGCTCTTAACACCGTTCACAGTGCACTTGTGACGTTTGCTGTGCGCGATACCACGCTAAACGGAAAAGAGATCAAGCAGGGAGATATCCTTGGCATCTTTGACGGGGATCTGACGGTAACCGGCCAGAGCAAACAGGAAGTTTCGCTCGAGTTGCTAAAGCAAGCCGTCAAACCGGGCCATGAGACCATCAGCGTCTATTACGGCGATGAGATAACCGAAGAGGAAGCATCCGCGCTTGCCCAAAGCATTGAATCAGAATTCGAGGATTGCGAAGTACAGGTATACAATGGCGGGCAGCCTCTGTACTATTATATCTTCGGCATCGAATGACATAAAAAGCGCCGAAAGGCGCTTTTTTCTTGTACGGAAGTGAAAAAATGCAAAAAGCGCCCGTTCAGACCATCAAGGGTATTGGTGCAGCCCGAACTGCGCAGTTGAATAAGCTGGGTATTTTTACGGCAGAGGACCTGCTGTCCCACCTGCCGCGGGAGTATCATGATCTGACAAGATGTTCCTGCGTGAATGAAATGCGCACGGGGCAGCCTTGGTTTGGCTTATTGACGTTGACGGAGGATGCCAGGCTCAACTATATCAGGCGCGGGTTTAACATCGTGCGCGCGCGCGCAGGCGACGCTTCCGGTACCATCGTGCTCGTTTTCTACAACCAACCATATTACAAGAATTCGCTGCTCTCGGGCAAACGGTATTATGTCTACGGCATGCCAGTTTACAGCGGAGGGGAAATCCGACTTGTAAACCCCATGATTGAAGCAGAGGAAACGAGTGCCGGGCTCCGTATGCTGCCCGTCTATCGCACAACCGCCGGATTATCTCAATCCGCAATACGCAAATGCATGCGGCAATGTCTTGTGCAATTCGGCGACACCATCGAAGATGTATTGCCAAGGACAGTGCGGGAACGTTACGATGTTTTAAGCCTCAGGGATGCGTATGAGTTCGCACATTTCCCGGTCAATGATACGGTTTGTAAAAAAGCCATCAATTCGCTGGCATTTACGGAATTACTGCAGCTCAGGCTGTATTTGAAGAACAAGAGGATGCTTCGGACCAAGGCGCAGCCAATGAATATCTCGGCCGATCAACGGGATACGTTCTTGAAGCTTCTCGGTTTTCCGCTTACCGAGGCCCAGCAGCGCGCTATAGCACAGATAGCGGAAGACATGCAAAAGGATGAACCGATGAGCCGACTGTTGCAAGGGGACGTCGGATGCGGCAAAACGGTCGTAGCCTTCTACGCCTTGTTTACGGCAGTTGTTTGTGGCATGCAGGGTGCTATGATGGCGCCTACGGAACTATTGGCGCAGCAGCACTTCAGAGCGGGACAAAAGCTGTTTGAATCCATTGGGTTGAAAACAGCCTGTCTTCGATCCGGCATGAAAGCGGCTGAACGGGCAGAAGTGCTTTCTGGAATCGCCGACAACAGCATTCAGGTTGTATTTGGCACACATGCGCTGCTCTCGCAGGGCGTTGAATTCCATAACCCCGGCGTGATCGTGGTAGATGAGCAGCACCGGTTCGGCGTTAAACAACGTGCGCAGCTTTTGGGAAAAGCCGATTGCCATGCGCTGTTTTTGAGCGCCACCCCGATTCCAAGGACGCTTGCGATGATCGTCTACGGCGATTTGGACATTAGCGTTATCGATCAGATGCCTCCGAACCGGAAGCCGGTCAAAACACACATCGTTCTTCCCAACAAGCAGGACGATATGTTTGAGTTTCTGGCGAAAAGCATTGAACAGGGACGGCAGGGCTACATCGTTTGCCCGCAGATAGAGCCACAGGAAATAGGCGTGCTGCATTCGGCGGAAGAACTCTACGATCGGCTAAGATCGGATGAACGTCTCAAGGCCGGTCTGATGCACGGACGGATGAAACCTGCGGAACGCGATACGGTGATGTCGAAG
>CAZHNN010000045.1:0-6945 GCA_964533965.1 uncultured Clostridia bacterium
AGACGGGGAAATTGGGGTGCTGATCAGTACGACGGTCGTGGAAGTCGGCGTGGATGTGCCCAACGCCACGATCATGATCGTAGAAAACGCCGAGCGGTTCGGTCTGGCCCAGCTGCATCAGCTTCGAGGGCGGGTAGGACGGGGAAAAGAGCAAAGCTATTGCTTTTTATGTACGGAAGACGCGCAAAACATCCGGCTGCAGGCGCTTTGTTCCACGCAAGATGGATTTATCATCGCGCAAAAGGATTTGGAGCAGAGAGGGCCGGGCGAATTCTTTGGAGAACAGCAGCACGGGCGTGCCGACGTGCGTATCAGCGGTATGCTTCGTGACGCAAGGCTTCTTGAACAAGTCGTGCAAGCGTATGATTGGCTCTACGAACAGATACCGATGCAAGTGCCGCAGATGGTACAACGTGCGGCGCAGCGGTATGAGGATGTCCTGGAGGACATTGTGTTGAATTAGAATATCCTCTTTTGTTTAGATGGGAATAGATGATTACTAAGGCGTATTGATCCGATACGCTGCCCTTACATTCTAAATTGAGTGAGGGCAGATCACCATAAATAAATACGAGTATAGAAAATATTCCATAGGATTATATTTCGACAAGTATTTAAATTGTTTCTTTGATGAATAAAAAGCGATGAAAATCGCTTTTTTTAATTATTGGGTTAAAACCCCAATATTACAATGAAATAGAAAATATTCCAATGCGATTGTTTTGTCAAAATAGGAAACAATAGCAATAGAATTATCCTTAAATATCACTGAAAATTTTGTCAATTTTAATGCAAAAGATGTCGAGACTACCAGAAGTTACATGATTAATCGAATCTGTCCGGGGCAAATTATACGTGCCACAACAAACAAAGGAGGTGAATTCAATGGCAAAAAGCCCGGTGTACAAGAATGCAAGGCAAGCATTGGATCAGATGAAGTATGAAGTGGCGAGTGAAGTCGGCACCAACCTCAAGCAGGGATACAATGGCGACAATACCGCTCGTGAAAACGGAACAGTCGGTGGTTTCATGGTGAAACGGATGTTTGACCAGTACTACCAGAAGAACGGTGGAACAACGACCAATCAGTAACATAAATAAATAATTCTTGGAAAGGAGAGTAATCATGCAGAAGAATTTCTTCAGCGGCTCGACGAACTCTAACTCGAGCGGGACGAGCACAAGCGGACAAAACAGGCAGATCATCAACAGCCTGAAGCAGGAAGTTGCTAGCTCCGTTGGTGTTAACCTGAAACAGGGATATAATGGGGACATCACTTCCCGTGAAGCCGGTCGTATCGGCGGCGGTATCACCAAGCGTGTTATCGAGCAGATGGAAAGCTCATTGTCGGGCAAATAACCAAACCATAAACATGCGAGTGGCATAACCTAAAAGGTGCCGCAGGCAGATTTATTTGCCTGCGGTATCTTTATTCGCTGACAAACTTTTGGCTTGTCAGCCAATGGGTACCATGCCTCTCGTTTACGGGATAATCTTTTTAGCGCACAACAAAACTCATCGGGGCTCGTCGGTCCTATAAAACTATACTTTTCTTCTTTGCCAAGATTGAAGCTGCCTGCGCATCTTTAATTCGCAGGAATGACTTTTGTTTATGATATAGTTGACAAAAAAGTAAAAATCGAATAGAATATCACAAATTAGCAAGATAAAGCGTTAGCATATAAAAGCGGAGGGGAATATGCCAAAGTCCAAGGTGCAATTGCCGGAAGGCGTGCGGGATATAGTAGCGGAGGAAGCCTATGCGAAACGGTGTGTGGAACAGAGCGCCCGGGAGATGTTTCTGTGCTGCGAGTATCAGGAAATCGAAACGCCGACCTTTGAATACGCATCGGTGTTTGACAGCGAACTGGGCGATCTCAGAATGGAGAACATGGTGCACTTCTTCGACGCTGATGGCCGCATGCTGACCATGCGCCCCGAATTTACGCTGCCATGCGCAAGATTGGTATCAGCTTTGCGCGACAGTTTTCCAATTCCCGTACGCGTGTTCTATATCGGAAATGCGTTTGGCTTGGAGCACAATACCGGCAGGACCCGCCGTGAGTTTTCTCAAGCCGGTGCGGAACTGATGGGAATTGCCGACGCGTACGCAGACGCGGAGATCATCATGACGGCAAACCAGGTATTAGAGCATATGGGGCTTCGCTCGTATATTTTGGATATCGGACATGTGGGCGTATTTCAAGCACTTTGGAAAGAGGCCGGTATGACAGGCAAACAGGCTGACTTATTGCGCAACCTGCTCAACCAAAAAAATACAATGGAAGCCAAAGATCTGATGGAGAGCCTGTCCATAAGCGAACCGCTGCAGAAGCAGTTTTTGCTACTCATTGATCTCTTCGGCGGCATGGAAGTGCTTGAACAGGCGCAGAAAATGCTGACGGCAGGAGGATGCGCAGATACGCTAAATGAGCTGAAGCAAATCTGCAATATGCTGTCGGAATGCGGGTTAAAAAATCGCATCACCATCGATCTTGGGCATTTGACGAATATGGATTACTATACCGGTACGGTATTTCGTGCGATGGTAGATGGCGTTGGATCACCATTGCTCTCCGGAGGCCGGTATGACAATGTTCTTGCGCAGTTTGGAAGATCGATGCCTGCTACGGGGTTTGCCGTGAGTGTCGGCCATGTGCTCACGGCGCTGGATAACGAAAAGGCATGGAAACAAAAGCCACCCGTATCGCTTTTGATAGGCGCAACGCTCGATACTATGGGAAAGGCGCTGTGCATGGCGGCAGATAGGCGGAAACAGGGTGAGGTTGTTATGACGGTTCAGTGTTCGTCCGAACGGGAATTGCTTGAAAAGAAGAGCGAATATGCAGCGATAAACTCCTTTTGGATGGGCGATGAGGCAATGATGAAGCCAGGGGAGAGAAAATGAACGGGAACAAGTTGACGGTAGCGATGGCAAAGGGCAGATTAGCACAACAGACAATACAGCTTCTGGGTCGCGCCAGCTTTGATATGAGCGAGCTTTCCGAGGAAAGCCGCAAGTTGGTCATAGAGAACGACGAGATGCGCATACTGCTGGTCAAGCCGGCCGATGTGCCGGTGTATGTAGAGCATGGTGTGGCAGATGTTGGCGTTTGTGGTAAAGATACGCTGCTGGAGAGCGATTGTGACCTGTATGAGATGATGGACCTCGGCTTTGGCGCATGCAAATTGAGCCTTGCCGGAAAACCTGGCACCAGACCGCACCGCAGCGGCATAAAGGTTGCCACCAAATACGTTCAATTCGCGCGTAAATATTACCGCGAGCGCGGCGAATCGGTGGAGATTATACCTCTGTCGGGCTCGGTGGAGTTGGGACCCATCACGGGGCTTTCCGACATTATTCTGGATATCGTGGAAAGCGGGCGGACGCTCGTGGAGAACGGCCTTGTGGTACTCGAGGATATTTGCAGGATAAGCGCTAGGCTATGCGTCAATCGCGTCAGCCTAAAGACCAAGGCGGCAAGCATTCGCAGCCTGATGGAACGGCTTGGTTTGGCATTGGAGGGCGCAAAATGATCCTCTATGGGAAAACGGGTGCGCAAGAGTTGCTGCAAAAGCTAAAAAGGCGTACAGAGGAAGACAGGCAGGAAGTAACTGATGCTGTGCGCCATCCTCTCTGAGGTAAAAATGAGAGGGGACCAGGCGCTTTGTGAGTATGCACAGCGCTTTGAGAAGACCGATTATACAAAGACGCCGATAAAAGTTACGGCGAGCGAAATGGATCAAGCCTATTCTCTTTGCGACAAAAAGCAGATAGATGCGATACACCTTGCGTGCACACGCTTGCGGGTGTATCATGAAAAGCAACTGGAAGCGGGCTATTCGACAGGAGAACCGGGAAGGCAACTGACACAGGTAATTCGGCCACTCAATCGCGTGGGTATATATGCACCCGGCGGAACCGCATGCTATCCGTCCAGCGTTCTGATGAACGCTATACCGGCTAAGGTGGCGGGGGTGAAGGAAATATTGCTCGCAACGCCCGCACACAATGGCGTACTCTCACCATTGATACTGGTGGCAGCAAAAGAGGCTGGTGTGACGGATGTTTACCGCATGGGCGGCGCGCAGGCCATAGCAGCTTTCGCCTACGGAACCGAAACGGTGCCAAAGGTGGATAAGATCACAGGCCCCGGCAACGCCTATGTTGCAACGGCAAAGCAGCTTGTGTTTGGCATTGTGGGCATCGACTCCATCGCAGGCCCCAGCGAAGTGGTGATTTTGGCGGACGAGCAGGCGAACCCCGTTTACATCGCTGCCGATATGCTGGCACAGGCGGAGCACGATGTGAGTGCCGCCGCGATCTGCGTGACGACGTCCGGTGATCTCGCCAAAAGGGTGGAAGCAGAAATAAAACGGCAAAGCGGATCCGCCAAGCGTAGGGAAATCATTGAAGCGTCGCTTGAGAACTACGGCGCCATTGCGGTGTTGGAGTCGCTTTTTGAGTGCATCGACCTCGTCAATGAAATAGCGCCTGAGCATCTGGAATGCATGACAAAGGAAGGCGACGCGATACTGCCAAAAATCCAAAACGCGGGCGGCGTTTTTCTGGGTGAGTATACGCCGGAAGCGCTGGGAGATTATGTGGCGGGCAGCAACCATGTGTTGCCTACAAATGGGACGGCTAGGTTCGCATCACCGTTGGGCGTATACGATTTCATCAAGCGGATGAGCGTTCTGTCATTTGATAAACAGGCGCTTTGCGAGCTCAATGAAGCAATACAAGTTTTGTCTGAAGCGGAAGGGTTGCCGGCGCACGGGAAATCCGCGGCAATTCGATTGGAAAAGGAGCGGGACGAATGAGGCAGGGAAGTTGCATCAGGGAAACGCTGGAGACCAAGGTGGAGGTTTCCATCTGTCTGGACGGCAGTGGCAAGGCAGACGTAAACACAGGCATCGGCTTTTTCGACCACATGCTTACGTTGCTTGCCAAGCACGGGCTGTTTGATCTGACCGTTTGCTGTAAGGGCGACTTGGAGGTGGATGGGCACCACACGGTGGAGGATACCGGCCTATGCATCGGTTCGGCCATCGAACAAGCACTTGGCAATAAGGCTGGTATCAAGCGATACGGCACGTTCTTCGTGCCGATGGACGAAGCGCTGGCGATGGTGTCTTTGGATGTGAGCAGCAGGCCGTTCTTGGTGTTCGATGCCAATTTCTCCAGCTCTAATTGCGGCGCGTTCGCTACGCAGTTGACTGAAGAATTCTTCCGTGGCCTGGCGATGGAGGGCGGATTGACGCTGCACATGAAGGCGCTTTACGGCAAAAACGACCATCACATGATCGAGGCGCTGTTCAAAGCGTTTGCGCGCGCACTGGACGCAGCTACGATGATGGATGGGCGGTTTGAAGGCATCCCCAGCACGAAAGGCGTGCTCTGATATGTTGGTATTTCCGGCAATCGACATACGGGGCGGAAAGTGTGTACGGCTTCTTCGCGGTGAATACGATAAGGAAACGGTGTATGGCGACGATCCCGTGGAGATGGCGAGGCGATTTTTGCAGCAAGGTGCAACGCACCTTCATGTGGTGGATCTGGACGGCGCAAGGTCAGGAACGGGGGAAAACCTCAAGGCCATTGAAGGGATCGTGAAGCTGGGCGTCCGGGTACAGACCGGCGGCGGCATACGCACACAGGAAGATATCCTGCGACGCATGGATTGCGGTGTCATGCGCGTTATAATCGGCACTGCTGCGGTGGAGAACCCTGCACTTGTGGATTGGGCCGTGGAACGTTTTTCAGACGCTGTGGCGGTTGGGATAGACGCGAAGGGCGGAACTGTATCGGTGCGCGGCTGGGAGCGCCAGAGCAAATTAACGCCCATTGCATTGGGACAAAAGATGAAACAAAAAGGCGTTACCACCGTCATCCACACGCAGATCGAGCGGGACGGCATGCTGACCGGACCGGACATCGAGGCAAGCAAACACTTGGCTGAGACAACGGGACTGCGCGTCGTCGTATCCGGCGGTGTTGGATGTATCGACCATATACGTGCTGCGGCGGATGCCAATATGTACGGAATCATCATCGGCAAGGCCCTGTACGAAGGAAATGTGGATTTGCAACAGGCTTTGGCCTATCAAAGGACAGAGGGTTGACATGGAACAATTGAGCATATGCTGGAATGAACAGGGATTGGTTCCTGTGATCACGCAGGACGTGCAGACGAACGTTGTGTTAATGCAGGCCTATATGAACGAACAGACGCTGCAGATGACGCTTGAGAGCGGCTATATGGTGTATTATAGCCGCAGCAGGCAAGCGATCTGGAAAAAGGGAGAGACAAGCGGGCAGACGCAGAAACTCGTCTCGCTGTATCTGGATTGCGACGGTGATTGTCTGTTGGCCAAGGTGGAGCAAAATGGCGGCGGTGCATGCCACACCGGGCAATACTCCTGTTTCTTCACCCCTGTCGTGGAAAACGGGTGGCAGGGCGAACAGGATGCTCAGATCCTCTTCGATCTTGTATCTGTCATCAAGGAAAGGAAGAGCAATCCCAAGCAGGGAAGCTACACCAACTACCTGTTTGACAAGGGTATCGATAAAATCCTGAAAAAGGTTGGCGAAGAGTGCGCCGAGACCATCATCGCATCCAAGAACAATGTACCGGGTGAGATAATTTACGAAACGGCAGATTTATTTTATCACCTTCTTGTAATGCTCGAAGACCGCGGTGTACCGCTGCAAAGTGTGCTTTCGGAGCTTCGGAATCGTCAAAAAAGCTGAGCTTCGTTGTTGACAACAGCATGCCGGTACGTTATAATCACATTCGTTTGAGAGGGAGCATAGCTCAGCTGGGAGAGCACTTGCCTTACAAGCAAGGGGTCATTGGTTCGAGCCCAATTGTTCCCACCAATATCTGGCCCGGTAGTTCAGTTGGTTAGAATGCCAGCCTGTCACGCTGGAGGTCGAGGGT
>CAZHNN010000046.1:0-6078 GCA_964533965.1 uncultured Clostridia bacterium
GCCTCAACGGCTCCAAACAGCTTGTCCTGATTATTGATTGCTTGCATTTTCTACACCGTCCAAAGCCGAAATCTCAATTTCCGCAAACTGTACTTCCTGCACCACGACCGCCAGACCTCCGGAGATCACTTCCAGCAGCGCCAGAAACGTTGCTATGACCTCCTCCTTGGTGCAGTCCAATTGGAACAGATCGGAAAATTTCACCCGTCCGAATTGCTTTAGCTTGCCTTGGATCAATTCAATCCTCGCATGGATGGAGATTGTCTCCCTTCTTACGACATTGACGCGCTCCTCATGCTTTTCGTCTTTGCATCTGTCAAGCAGCTCCTGCATCGCCATAAACAGCGTCTGCAGGCCGATTCCGGTCATATCGATGGGATCGCGCTGGTAAGCAAACTCTTCCTGCAGTTTATAGAAATGCCTTTTCGCTTCCGATTCCATGCCGGAGAGCAACCCTATGACAGCGCGTATGCGCGCAAACTCCCTAAGCTGCTGTTTGAGGTTCTCCTCCTCATCTATCTCCTCTTCTTCCGCCTTCGAATTGGGCAGCAACGAACGCGACTTGATGCGCAAAAGCGTCGCGGCCATCGTGATGAACTCGCTGGCCATCTCCATGTCCATCTGTTGCATCTGCTGCACGTATTCGATGAACTGTTCTGTGATTTCGGAAACGAAGATATCCTCAATTGACACCTTTGCCCGTGCGATCAGGTGCAAAAGCAAGTCCAACGGCCCTTCGAAAGCATTGAGCTTGACCGCTACGCTCATGGAACTATAAACCCTAAAATGCTTACAAAGAGGGAGATGATGGCATGGGTAAGGAAACTGAGGACAGGTGTTAATATGCCCGTTGCCAACAGTATCAACAGGATCATAAAGCCGTACTGGTCCAACTTCCAGAAAAAGTTGATGTTTTTGTGCAAGAACAAGCTGCGAACGACTTTATACCCATCCAGTGGCGGTATTGGCAGTATGTTAAAAACGATCAGGTTGATGTTGATGATCGCTGTTGTGTCAATGATGTTCAGGATAACCATATTGGTCACATCAAAACGATACAACAGTAAATACAGGAACACCGAAACGAACGCGATGATCAGATTCATGCCGATGCCTGCCAAAGCAATCAAAATCTCGTCGCGCTTTCTCTTCTTTAAATATGCCGGATTGTACATCACGGGTCTACCGTAACCGAACCGGAACAATATGAGCATCAAAAAGCCCCAGGGATCGATATGGGCAAAAGGAGAAATGGTCACACGTCCCTGATTGCGAGGCGTCGGGTCTCCCAACCGGTCCGCCATCCATGCATGCGCGAATTCGTGAAAAGAGAGACCGATCACAATGCCAGGGAGAGCATACAGCATCGCCACCAAGTATGACGAGAGGTTGCCAAGATTGAATAACAAGCGTTACACTCCTTTGCCCTATTTCCAATAGGAAGCGTTTCTTCTCAATTCGTCACATCGCCCATGCAGCTTTCTTACAGCAATACCTGGTTTCCCTTTTGACCAAGACTACGGCAAGAATCGGAGGCGATTGGAATTGGATGCCATGTCATAATTATAGGCGACCGTGGCAAATCCTGCAATGATTTCCCCTTTTTAGATTTTGACAAGCGGCAGATTCTCCATCCATACGTCCCGATTCGCAGCAGCGTTCAGTAAGGTGGAATTCGATCCTCGGGGATGCCGACTTTCAGGGCAAGTATAAGCTCCTGCCTAAGGCCACATCTAGGCAAAGACTATCTCCTGTGATCTTAAAACGCGTCAAAGGCACAAGCCTTTGACGCGTATACTGCAAAAATCTTAAGCTACTGTCTTCTCACCGGCATGCGTTTGTTATGTCTTAAGGATCGGTGTCCATGAATGTGCTAACCATTGATCCAGCACCGCAATATCAGCATGATGAGCTCTTTGATGGTCAACGCCTTGCTCTCCACGCCTGCCACAGCGGGTACTTCGAGTATCAACAGGTCACCGGAAAAGACCTTCAGAACGCCGACCTGCTGCTGCGAGGCAAGTGGGGCGGAAATAGCCTCCTGCAACACGAGCTCCTTTCTGATCTGCTTTTCTTCCCCGCGCCGTAACAGTATCTTTACATCCTGTGGACAGACGATGTCAATGCGGGCGGGTCTGCCGCCACTGACCTCCACGTCCTTCTTGAGGATTTCTCCCTTTCGGACAATGGTACGAGAGATGAAGTTAGCGAACCCGTAGTTCATTAGCGTCTTAGCGTCTTCAAACCTGGCGTCAGCATTGGGAGCGCCCAACGTTACGGCTATCAGCCGCATATCCCCGCGTTTGGCGCTGAACACCCCGGCGTACAAAGAGCTGCCAGATGATCCGGTGGAGAACCCGTCGCAGTTGGCGTAAAACCGAACCAGCCTGTTGGGGTTGACGAGCTCCGTCTTGCGACCGGAACGGTGCGTCAGCGTATACATGTATACGGATGTATAGGAGAAAACCAGCGATTTGTTGGACAATGCTGCGGCGATGAGCGAAAGGTCGCGCGCCGTGGTCATCGTCTTGCTGTCAAGGCCTGTTGCATTGTCAAAAGAAGTGTTCTTGCATCCAAGCTGTGCGGCGCGCTCATTCATCTTTGCAACGAACAGCTCTTCAGACCCATAGAGCTTCTCCGCAAGCGTCACGACAGCGTCGTTGGCGCTTGCCATGCACATAGCGCGTACGAGTTCCTCAGCCTTGTATTCATCCCCGGCTTCCAGAAATGCCTGCGTGCCGCCTTTGGAGGCTGCATTTTGTGAGACGAATACGTTGTCCGTCAAATTGATGTGCCCCTTTTCAAGCGCCTCGAACACCAACAGCATGGACATCACCTTGATGGCTCCCGCTGCTGACAAAGGGGCATCCGCATTCTTCTCGGCCAATACCTTGCCGGTTCCCGCATCGAGCAGGATCGCCGATTGGGATTGCAGTGTAAATGGCGGATCCTCCACGCGCGCAAATCCCGTGAGCAGCAACATGGATGCTGCAATCAACAATATCATCGTTCGCTTGAACATAAAAATCCCCCCAACAGCTAAGGAGTTCCTGTTGGAGGGGTATGCAATGGGATTGCGTTTTATGCTTTTTCAGCGGACAGCAACTGTAAAAATTCATCGATTAACCGTGCGAATATATGCTTGACCTTTTCTCCCGTCTCCATTACTTCCTGATGGCTCAACGGCTGATCCAGCATGCCGGCGGCCATGTTGGTAATGCAGCTAACCGCGCACACACGCATTCCTGCATGCCTTCCTACGATCACTTCCGGTACCGTCGACATTCCGGCTGCATCCGCACCGATCGTCCTTGCAAAGCGGATTTCCGCAGGCGTTTCAAACTGGGGGCCGGAAAACATCATATAGACGCCGCGTTTTAATTCAACGTTGGCTTGTTCAGCTGCCCGGAGCATCAACTCCTTTAAGCCTTTGTCATACGCTTGTGACATATCGGGGAACCTTGGTCCGAACAGGTCGAGGTTTTCTCCCCGAAGCGGTGACATGCCAGAATAATTGATATGGTCATCGATGAGCATCAAATCTCCCGGCAAAAACGCAGCGTTGATACCTCCGGCCGCGTTGGTCAGCACAAGCACTTCGGCGCCCAAGAGCTTGAGTGTCCGGATCGGGATGGTAAGCACTTCCTGCGCGTATCCCTCGTAATAATGCAGCCTTCCCTGCATGACGGCAATGGCATTGCCAAACAGGTTTCCAAACACCAGCTGCCCTTTGTGACCCGCCACGGTAGAAGTAGGAAACCCCGGTATATCGGCATAGGCGATACGCTGTGCATTGTCAATCCCATCGGCGTATCCCCCGAGCCCAGAGCCGAGTACCAACATCACCTTCGGGCGGATTTGTACTTTTTGTTCCAGATAATCGGCAGCCCGTTCGATCCGTTGCAGCATGCGAATGCCTCCTCTATATGATTTGGGTCAAAAACGATTTCCCGTTTCGTAGCACAGGAAGGCCAAAGAATTCGGCGATTGTGGCGCCTATGTCCGCAAAACTTTCCCTGGTGCCAAGGTTGACGCCCTGTTTCAGCTTTTTCCCGTAGCAGAGGATCGGTATATACTCCCGGGAATGGTCCGTGGAAGCGGTGGTGGGATCACATCCGTGATCGGCTGTGATTAACAGAATATCGTCGTCCGATAAAAGGTCTATGATCGCGGGCAAAGCTTCGTCAAACGCCTTGAGTGAATCCGCATATCCCTGCGGGTTGTTCCGGTGGCCATACAGCTGATCGAAGTCCACGAGATTTGCAAAGACGAGGCCATTCGGTTTGTTTTGCATGCAGCGAAGTATCGCCAGTATGCATGTCTTGTTGTCGGGTTGGTGATCCGAATAGGTGATGCCGCGGTGCGCGAAGATGTCCTCGATCTTACCGATGGCGCAAACGTCAAATCCGTTTGCTTTCAAAATATCCAACACCGTGTCGTCCGGTGGCTCTACCGAGAAATCCCTGCGGTTTCCCGTTCTTGTGTAGTTGCCTTCTGAGCCAAGAAACGGGCGTGCTATGACTCGGTCGACATGCCAATCGCCTGTGAGCATTTCACGCGCCATTTTGCACATGGCATACAATTCGGCAAGCGGAATCACCTGCTCGTGCGCTGCGATCTGAAAGACGCTGTCCGCCGACGTATAGACGATCGGCTTTCCCGTTTTGACGTGCTCCGCTCCCAGCACCTTGATGATCTCGGTACCGGACGCGGCGACATTGCCAAGCGTCCCGCGCCCAATCGCCTTCTCAAACGCGTCGATGAGTTCTTTTGGAAATCCGTTCGGAAACGTGGGAAACGGCTTGTCCATAATGAGCCCGGACATCTCCCAATGTCCTCCCGTCGTATCCTTTCCGGGGAACTTCTCAAGCGACCGCCCGTAACATCCCACGGGCTCTGCTTTGTACCTGCTCCAGGAAATGCCGTCGATGCTGGAAAGTCCCAGAGAGTTCAAATTCGACAGTTCCAGTTGAGGAATGCTACGGAATATATGTCCTAGCGTATCCGATCCTTCATCCCCATAGAGTGCCGCATCCGGCAAAGCGCCGATGCCAACGCTGTCCATTACGATCAATACGAATTTCTTCGCCATATTGCATGTCCTTCTTTCCATTCATACGTACGTGGATCCGAGAAGACCCACAACCCAAGGAACGATACTACAATCCATTATAACTGCAGCGCCAAAAAAGATAAATGTTGGAAAAAGATAGTGACGATTGAATTTCAGCCGATGGTTTGTTTGTATCTGTGTAAGTGCAAACGCTCCCGTATGGATGAAGCAAGGGAGCAACAGCGCGTTTTGCAGAAATAGGATCAGCACTGCAAACAGCAGCCCACCCGTACCATGGCATACAGACATCATTCCGGCGAAGGATCCAACACCAAAGCCCTTGAGCGCCGGTACCGCGAAGAGGAATAAGCTGCCGAACCGAAAAATGCCGGCAAATATCAACAGCAACATCCAGCTCCCGTTTGAAAGGAGCGAAGAGAGCAACAATTCAAGTGAATTCCGTTCATGGTACACATATCTCCCGATCCAGGTATTCAGGGAGGCTGTGATCGGATTGAGGTCGGTTTTCCCCAGAAGGCTTATGGTGTGAAAACCACATGAAATTCCCATGATAAAAAGAAAAAACCAAAAAGCATAATAAAGCGGATGCATCTGAGCACCTCGTAATATCGGAAGAAAAAGGCGATTTCGCACAACCCTCACGCTCCTATGAGCTCCTATGAGAGGATATGCGTCAAAACCACAAGGGCATGCTGTAAGCTTTGCTTCAAGAGGATCAAATAGAAAATTAAGAAAACAATTCAGGAAGCCGCGCGTGACATTCTTAGGTGATCGGCCATCATTGCGATGAATTCCCTGTTGCTGGGCTTTCCTTTATTGCTGTTGATGGTAAAACCAAACAAATCGTGCAATGCATCCAGACATCCATACATAAAGACAAACTCAATGGCATAGCGTATGGACCGCTCCACGTTGGTTGGTGTCGTGTCCTATACCCTGCCCACCACGGCGTAGAGTCCCGATGCTAGAACTTCTAGACTTATCGTATTTTCTCTTAAAAGCAG
>CAZHNN010000047.1:0-5560 GCA_964533965.1 uncultured Clostridia bacterium
GCCTCATCTGGCCTTTTACACCAGCTCCGCTTGCGGCGACTTTGTTATATTAACACGCCCCGATGGGCCGTGTCAATGGTATTTGTTGGTTTTTTGCGCTGTTTCTCCGTTCGGAGAGGCGCTTTATTAATATATCATATTGGTAGCTATTACTCAACTGCCGTAAACGACGATTATCGGATGGGCGCGGCCAAATTTTTGCATAGTGTTTACAGCTTTGATTATATGCTTGTATATACTAAATTATGCTCTTGCTTAGATAAAAAAAGCCTGCCTTTTTACAGGCAGGCTTGTCTTTACCAGAAGGTCCGCGGCATGATGCGCTCCAGGGGCCAGACCGGATTGCCGACGGCGTCGACGGGGCCGATCTTGTCGGCGATCTCCTGGACGGCGGAGGTGGCGACAACAGACAGCCCGAGGGTTTTGGCCGCTTCGGAGACGCCTATGGCGCCTTTCTGGACGATTTCGACGGTGGTCTCTTCGGCCATGTGGGTGTTGTTGAGGAGGGCGTCGACCCGTCCGAGGGTGGCGACGTATTCGAGGATGTTTTCGACGGTGGAGGTGAAGGGCCGCGACATGTTGATGACGGCGATTATTTTGAGGTAGGGGTTTTCGAAGGCGCCTTCGATGAGGTTGAAGATCCGCGCACCGTGCACGCCGTAGCCGACATCCATGATGATGTTGCCCGGACGCCGAAGCACCCAGCGCATGGAGCCTTTGATGACGCTGCCGGCTTCGCCTAGGCCGACGGTGTCCCGCGTTTCCCAGGCGACGACGCTCACTCCCATGGCTTCGAGCTCTTTTTTGATCGGGCGGATGGTGTATACGGGTTCGACTGTGTCGAGGTCGACGAGCGTGACCGGCAGGCCGCGACGGCACAGGTCGATGGCCCGGTTGACGGCGTTCTCGCTTTTGCCGCTGGCGTATTCGCCGACGTATGCTTCGATGATCGGTTCCATGTAGTCACCCCTTGTCTTAGCAAAAGGGCACTTCACACCCGAGCTCGGGCCGGGTATCAAGTGCCTTGTGCGGTCATTTTCTATAGTCTATCATACGGATGGGGAAAAAACCAATCAGGCGATAAATAATTTGAAGAGGATGAGGAGGACGACTCCGGGTATGCCAAGAAAGCCGGCGATGAGGGCGGTAATGGGGTTGATGGCGATGACGAAGCCGAAGTGCCCGCCGATGAAGTTGACGATCCACAGCATGATGCCGCCGATGATGGCGTTGTAGACTAGCTTGAGGATGAGCTTGATGGGCATGAGAAAAAGACGCCCAATGAGGTAGAGCAGAAAGATACCGAAGACGAAGGCGATGATGACGTTCCAGTCCCAGACGAGTCCGGGTATGCTCGGCATACTCATTCTCCTTTCGGCAGATGCCTATTCCTATTGTAAACGAGATTTCCCGTCCTGTCATGCGCCGGGTTATCTTCCTTACAATATATCTACGGCACGTCCTAAGTATGCCAAAAAAACGAGGCTGTTTGAGCTTTGCAAACAGCCTCGTCCCGGTCAGCAGTATTTGGTGTTGGTGACGCCCTCGCTGCGGGCTTTTTTCAGCAGGTATACGTATTTCTTTTCCGCCGCCTGCATGAGGTAGACGGCGTGGTCGACAAGGTCGGTGTCGGATACGGAGTTGTAGTAGTTCTGGGCGGCCAGCCATTCGCGCCTGGCCTGCTCGACAACGTCGGTGAGGGCGGGCATGGAGGCGGCGGGGCATGGGTCGTTGTCGACCAGGTTGGCTAACAGCCGTTTCGTCCAGGAGCTTTTCATTCTCTTCCCCTCCCGGTAATATTATTACCAGAAAGAGGGAGAATTATTCCTACTATTTGTCCCGGATTTTTATCAGGCTACATTTCGCGGCGGTTTTCAAGCGCCTTGGACAGCGTGACTTCGTCGGCGTATTCGAGGTCGCCGCCCACCGGCAGGCCGTGGCCGATGCGGGTAACTTTTACGCCGAGGGGTTTGAGGAGCCGGGCGATGTACATGGCGGTGGCCTCGCCCTCCACGTCGGGATTGGTGGCCATTATAACTTCCTGGGTTTCGCCGTCTTTTATGCGGACGAGCAGTTCCTTGAGGCGCAGTTCGTCGGGGCCGACGCCGTCGAGGGGCGACAGCGAGCCGTGGAGTACGTGGTAGCGGCCGCGGTATTCCCGCGTTCTTTCCATGGCGGCCACGTCCTGGGGTTCTTCGACGACGCAGATGAGGCCGGTGTCGCGCGTGTCGCTCCCGCAGATCTGGCAAGGGTCGCAGTCGGTCAGGTTGAAGCAGACCGAACAGTAGCCGATTTTCTCTTTGGCTTCGATGATGGCCTCGGCGAGGTCGCGGCTCTGTTCCCGGTCCATGGCCAGCACGTGGTAGGCCAGCCGGGTCGCCGATTTGGGACCGATGCCGGGAAGCCTGCGGAATTGTTCGACCAGCCTGGCGAGTGGGGCGATGTGCGCCATTTAAAACATCCCCGGTATTTTCATGCCGCCGGTCAGCTTGCCCATCTCCTGGGCCATCATGTCGTCAACTTTTTTAAGCGCTTCGTTGACGGCGGCCATGATCATGTCCTCGAGCATTTCGATGTCCTGCGGGTCGGCGGCGGCCGGGTCGATTTTGATGGATAGTATCTGTTTTTCGCCGTTGACGACGATTTTTATCGCGCCGCCGCCGGCGGTGGACTCGAGGGTCCGGGTTTTAAGCTCCTCCTGCAGTTTGGCCATGTCGGCCTGCAGTTTCTGTACTTTTTTCATCATATTGGCCATGTTGCCCATATTGCCGAACATCGATCAGACCTCCTCGTTCTTTTCCTCTTTGATTATTTTGCCGCCGAAGATCGCCAGGGCCTGGCTCAAGGCCGGGTGCCCTTCGCCCGGGGCTGCGGGAGCGGCGCCCGCGGGCGCGGGCGGCGGGGCCGCGGCCGGCGGCGGGGCGGTGGCGGTCACACAGCTCAGTTTCACCGGGTGGCCGGTGATCTGGGCAAGGCTCTTTTCGACGATCTGGCGGTAGTCTTCCTTGTCGCTGCGCTCTTTGGCGAACGAGGATGTGAATTGCACGGTCGCCTGGCTGTCGGTGAGGGATACTATTTCGCCCTGAGAGACGCAGGCGTGGACGGAGCGTTTGCCGCCGGCGACGAGTTCTTTCAGGACGGCTTCCCAGACTTCCTTGGGACTGGCGCCAGCCGGCAGGACAGGGGCGGCCGGTTTGGATTGGGGCGATGCCGGCTTGGTTTCGGGGGCCGCCGGTGCCGAAGCTATCGGGGCGGCCTGCGCTGCCGGGACGGGACGCGGCTGCGGGGAAGGCGCTGAGGCCGGGCGGGCGGGCCGGGCGGGACCGCCGCCGGCGAGGGCGGCTTCGAGGGCGGCGACCCGCTCGGCGAGGGCATCCAGGTCGCCTTCGCCGCCGCGACGGCAGACGGCGAGCAGAGCTATTTCGGCGGTGATGCGCGGTTCAACGGCCCATTTGGCTTCGTTGGCCGCGTTCTGGAGCAGCTGTATCATCCGCACGAGTTCGTCGTGGCTGAAGCGGGCGCTCTGGTCGGCGAGGACGGCCCGGTCGTCGCCGTGTGTGTCAAGGCCGGCAACTTCGGGGGCGGCCTTGTATATCATGAGGCTGCGCCCGTGCTGGGCGAGCTCGAGGAGCAGCTGGCGGACGTCTTTGCCGAGGGCGATGAGTTCTTCGAGGGTAAGCAGCACGGCTGACGCATCCCGCGCCGCCATGGCTTCAGTCAGTCGCCAGACCCATTCGTGGCCGACGAGGCCGAGGAGGCCGCGGACGGCGTCGGCGTCGATCGGACCGTCGCCGAGGGCGGTGCACTGGTCGAGGATGCTGAGGGCGTCGCGCAGGCCGCCGTCGGCGTGCAGGGCGATGAGGCGCAGTGCTTCGGCGGTGATGTCGAGGCTGCTGTCGGCGGCGACGACGGCGAGGCGTTTTTCGATATCCGCGACCGGAATGCGGCGGAAGTCGTACCGCTGGCAGCGGGAATGGATGGTGGCCGGTATCTTGTGCGACTCGGTGGTGGCCAGCACGAATACGACGTGGGCGGGCGGCTCCTCGAGGGTTTTGAGGAGGGCGTTGAAGGCTTCCGCCGTTAACATGTGTACTTCGTCTATTATGTATACTTTGTAGCGCCCTTCGACGGGCGCGAACTTGACGGCTTCGCGGAGGTCGCGGATTTCGTCGATGCCGCGGTTGGAGGCGGCGTCGATCTCGAAGACGTCCATCGAGGTGCCGGCGGTGATGCGCTCGCAGTTAGGGCACTTGTTGCAGGGCGCCGGGGTGGGCCCGTGGACGCAGTTGAGGGCTTTGGCAAGGATTTTGGCGGTGCTGGTTTTGCCGGTGCCGCGAGGGCCGGCGAACAGGTAGGCATGGGCTACCTTGTTGGCGGCGATGGCATTTTTAAGGGTCGTGTTGATATGTTCCTGGCCGATCAGGTTGTTGAAGTCCTGCGGCCGCCACTGGCGGTAGAGTGCGACATAAGCCATGAACCGACACCTCCATAACAGGTGAATAGATTCCACACGCGTCCCGGCATTCCCTTTCGGAGCCGACGGCCAAATACAAGAAAAGCAGCCCCGGGAGGCTGCCGTTTTCTGATAACATCGGCCCAAGGCAGCCGTCAGGCTCCCTCGCGGCACATAAGAATTGTCACTTACCGTTGCTTCCTTCCGGACCTGGCGGGGTTCATGAGTTCCTATTGCGCAAGACCCAACGGCTACCGTGGGCCGACCTTAAGAAGGTGTGGCGGAGAGAGAGGGATTCGAACCCTCGGTACCTTTCACAGTACACACGATTTCCAGTCGTGCTCCTTCATCCACTCGGACATCTCTCCGTGTTGACGTAAATGACTTTCTAATTATATATGAATTTTACCTGGCTGGCAATATGGCGGAGAGGGTGGGATTCGAACCCACGGTGCCTTTTACAGCACACTTGATTTCGAGTCAAGCACCATCGACCACTCGGACACCTCTCCGTATGCTGCGGCGGCATATAAGGGCCGCCTTTTGTCTTACTCTTTGCCGCGTCTCTCGCGGAAAAACCGTTTCATCAGTTCGCTGCATTCGTCGCCCTTCACGCCGGCGAGTACTTCCGCCTTGTGGTTGAGGGCGTCGTTCTGGGCGACGTTGAAGATGGACTCCACCGCGCCCGCCTTGTAGTCGGGGCTGCCGTACACCAGGCGGTCGATTCGGCTCATGACGAGCGCGCCGGCGCACATGGGACACGGTTCTATTGTGACATAAAGCGTAGCGCCGGTCAACCGCCACCGCCCGAGTTTGCGGCAGGCTTCGCGGATAACGATGATTTCGGCGTGAGCGGTGGCGTCATGCCACGTTTCGCGCATGTTGTGGGCGGCGGCGATGATCTCGCCGTCCATAACGAGAACCGCCCCGATGGGCACTTCGCCGGCGGCGTAAGCCTTGCGGGCTTCCGCCAGGGCCAGTTCCATATAGTAATCATCGTTCGGCATCCGGTTCACCACGCTTAAAAAGCCTGGTGCGCCCGAGACGAATCGAACGTCCGACTCGCGGTTTAGGAAACCGCTGCTCTATCCCCTGAGCTACGGGCGC
>CAZHNN010000048.1:0-5518 GCA_964533965.1 uncultured Clostridia bacterium
TCCGTACTGCCATCGTCCTTTACGGCCTTGATCAAGCGTTCCGTATCCACTATATCGTCATGAAAATAGCTGTCGGTTCCTTTCCTTACCCTTAACCTGATACCGAATCCATCCTTTGTATACATGTACCAAAGCGGTATCTGTTCTGTTCTTTTGTTCGTAAAGCAGCTTACAAAAACCCTTTTTATAACTTCATTGTCCCATATCAGTGTCTTTTCGCCCAGATCGTTCGTCTTGTCGATCCTGTTCAATTTGAGGGTCTTAGTGCTCAGCATCGAGACCAACGCCTCCAAATTCGTATAATGGTAAAGCAATTCGCGTGATTTTGCCTTTTCTATTGTCGACCGCAGGCTTTGAAACGGTATTTTATCCTTCAAGCTTGTCCCTACGACTGTGCTCATTGTTTTACCTCACTTTGTTCCCACAAAAGATCCATAGGGTCATAAGGGGCATAACCCCTTGCTCATCGGGCGGAAGAGAGATATAGATTATGACCTTCTCTTCGCCGTGAACCTCTCTACACGGACTGCAAAAACCGCCGTGTGAGATAGCACAGCTTGATCGTACGGCAAGCCTGCGCCGCCCGCCTTCTCCATGATTGCATCCAGCCCTTCCAGGCGTTCTTGCTCCGATTCCAGCACGCACGCGTGTCCGAATGCCATCACACTCTCATAGGCCACGCCAAACTCGCACGCCTTCTCCCCTCTCTTTAGGCCAAGGTTGCGGTAGATGCAAACGGAAACCGGCGGGCTCTTCTTCAACAGCTCTGCCTTTTTCCCTTGTTTGGCACCGTGGAAATAGAGAGTAAGCGTGTCTCCAATTAGTGTGTAACCGAAATTTACCGGCACACAGTATGGCCAATTCTGATCGTCTGTGAGCGCAATAACAGCAACGTCGCACTCCTTTAAGATCGCTTCCATGCTCTGCAGTTCTTTAACTTCCCTATCCGCTCTTCTCATGATTCCTCCTTGGTATGCATGCGTGTCCACAACATCGTCTGTGGGTTGAGCCAAAGAATCGTAAGTCCTTTGGCGACAGCATATTGCAGCGTGCTTTTTGTTCCGCCGCTCTCACCTGCGTAAACCGTTACCAGCAAAGAAGATTTGTCCACCATATGCCTGTTTCGCTGCATCATGCATCCGCGATGATAATGGGAGTTTACTACGATAACCTCATCGGCTTTTTCCAGTATATCGCGATACCGCTGCTGATACTCTGTGCTCCATCGTTTTTCCTGCCCGGCATAAGGCACCACGGAAACCAGTCGGATATCCGGATGCTCCCTTTTATGCATCAATACAGCTTCGGCGAAAAAGATATCGCATCCCTGCGCCATGCCATCATAAAAAGCAGTGTAGCCCTGCTCGATCAATTCCCCCATGCACTCATACAAGCCTTGCTTTACGGCGACGCATTCGGGATGGCTTTCATCGAAACCAAATGTCAGCTTATCCGGCCTGTGCCCGGAAAAACAACAGGAACGTTCGCGCATCGCATCCTCCATGCGTGTGATCTGCGTCTACTGTATCATATAAACCCATCTTCTTCCAAGTCGTGTTTTTAGGCATATCGGCCCAAATCAGGCATCTGCATTAGAACATATGTTCCTGTATCCTTGGTTTGCGAAAATCCATAGAATACGGTAGAATGGTATCGATTTAATGTACGAAAGAAGGTCTTTTTAATGATAGATGTCTGTATTGTCGGCGCTATGGGACAAATGGGCCAGATGATCGCCCGCTGCATCGAAAAGGACGAGGAACTTCGCGTCGTTTCGGGCATTGACATCCAAACCGCGGGCGCGTTTTCCTATCCCGTTTACACGTCTTTGATGAATATGAAGGAATCTCCGGATGTCGTGGTGGATTTCACACGGGCTGATAATCTGCCAAACGTTCTCGGCTATTGTCTAAAAAGCAGCAAGCCTGTACTCATCTGTTCGACCGCGCACACGCCGGAGCAGAAAGCTGCCATCACGGAAGCATCCAAGAGCATTCCGATCTTTTTCTCCTACAACAATTCGCTGGGCGTGGCGCTGTTGAAATCCCTTATCAAGATGTGCTCACGGGTTCTTGGCGAGGGCTATGACATCGAGATCATCGAAAAGCACCATAACAGGAAGGTAGACGCACCGAGCGGAACGGCAGAAATGCTGTTCCATGCACTCAATGAGGTGAGGGACGGCTCACTTGTGCCCGTATACGAACGCCAAAGCGCATTGCACAGGCGCGAACCCAACGAGGTCGGCATGATGAGCTTCCGCGGCGGCACCTATGCCGGGGAGCATTCAGTCTATTTCGCCGGGCAGGATGAGACCATCGAGATCACCCATACCGTAACATCCAGAGAGGTGTTTGCGACCGGTACGTTGCGTGCGATTCACTATATGGCAGATCGCAAACCCGGCTTATACAACATGGATGACGTGCTGGGATTTTCCGATCGCTGACAAACCTACCGTTTGTTATTAAGCACCGCCTGCACTGCGTGCGACTGTCGGTGCTTTTTTGTACACTTATAACCCTGGCATCGTTTTTTTAACGCACATGCCACCAAAAGGCATCGGGACTAGATATATCCAAAGGGCAATGTTATCGTCACAAATAAAGACACCGAAAAAAGAAAGAGCACCGCTTACGATGCTCTTCTTGTATTTTCGGTTCACCGGGTTTCGGCTGCGAACCCCTATACATCATGCGCCGGACTTCAACGCTCTCGTTTCAGGAAAGACCAACTTCCCAACCGACTTATACAGCGCCAATGTCACGGCTCCGTTGATGCCCGCCTTAAGCAGGTTGAACGGCGCGATGATCGGCAGGATCATGGGCATCACAGCACTTCGTGGGATACCCAAAAAGATCGGCGTGAAGATGATGTTCCAGATCATCATCGTAACTGTCATCACCAAGGTTCCGGCAATGACAGAGATGACAGCCGTCTTGTAATCCTTCTTCCGTTTAAAGATGCTGCCTGCAATTAGCACATAAGCGCCCGTTGCAAAGAAATGCATCATGATGCCGATGAATCCGCTCTGTGCGCTCACGGTGACGCCCTGGATCACGCTTACCACGAGCGTCAACACCAATCCGTTCCAGGGACCGAAGAGGAACGTACCGATCAAAATCGGTATATCCGCCGGATCATACTCCAAGAACGACGCCGCGGGAATCAGCGGGAAATGGATGAAGTAGACGAGGATGATCGACAGCGCCGCCAACAATCCCATGACGGCAATTTTCTTTGTGGACTGGCTTGCGTTCACTTTCCATAACCTCCTTATGTGAATAAGGTCTGTTAGGACAAAAAAGCGCCCTTACATTGTAAGGGCGCCCGGTTATTGATGCAGGAAAAAGCCGCATGAATAATCGTGTTTCTTCATCCGGACTATACCGTCGGTTCAGGAATCGCACCTGAATCAGCCAAAAGGCTCTCGGACTTGTAGCTTTCGCTCATTACCGCCGGTGAGGACTTGCACCTCGCCCTAACACAAAACCATGTATAGTATAGAGCATCGGAGAGAGAATTTCAATCCGTCCTTTTTTTTGCTCGAGTCGATCGATGCAGGCCTGCCTCGATTATGATCAATCGGGTCCGCGGATCACTTTTTAGTGGTCGTGCTGCCCTCGTTTCCTCTCAAATGCCGCACCATCTCAAAGGCCCCGGTGGAAGCCAAGCCGCTCGCGAGGCCACCCAACAATACCTGCGGTGTAAAGGACCAGGCGTTCAGCCAGGTGTTCAGCAGTATCCCGGTGATCCCCATGATAAGCGGTATGTACTTATTGGGAATAAAATCGAGGCTGTTCTTGATGATGTAGCCTATGGAAAAACAGATCGCCATCACGATAGCAACCAGATAGTCGTTTAAAACCTCCATGTTCACCCTTCCCTTTCTCCGTTTTTTTATTATCGTATGATTTTAAAGCGGAGGAAGATACCGGAGCGGATAAACACTGTATAGGATACCGCATTTTCACATGGAACCTGTAGAGGCTGCAAACGCTGTCGTCTAGAGCATTGTTCCGCCGGAACAGTCCACGATAGCTCCGATCATTTGAGACGATTTTTCAGAACACAAGAACGCAACCACGTTTCCCATCTCACGAGGTGTTCCAAAACGTCCTGTTGGTATATACTGAACAACCCTATCCCCACGCTCGTGCCCTACCTGGTGAGAGCCCTTACTGTTTTCAACATAGCCCGGCAAAATGCCATTGACATAGATGCCATATCTCGCTACTTCATGCGCCAAGCCTCTGGTCATGGACAGCATGCCGCCTTTGGCGGAGATATACGAGGTGTTGTTGTAGCTATTGGTTGTGACAGCGGATTTTGAGAGCACGTTGACGATATGACCAGTGCTCTTCCTCTCAAGACAATGGCGGACAAAAATGCGGCTCATCATAAAGGCGCTGTTCAGATTGTTGTCCTGCACCTTGCGGAAATCCGCAATCTCCAGCTCACCGAATGGCTTGGATACGCCTCCGCCGCCGGCATTGTTGACAAGGATGTCAATCTGAGGGAATGCCGAAAAGGCTGTAGCGTACAGTTTATCGACCTCTTCGTGAATGCTCACGTCCGCCTGAACGGCAATGATTTTCACGCCGTAACGTTCGGCCAAATCCACGGCAAACTTTGTGCAATATTCCGGATCCGATCTGTAGTCAATGACAATGTTGGCACCTTCTTCTGCCAGAACCTCGCTGATTCCCGCACCGATGCCTTTTGCCCCTCCGGTGACGATTGCGTACTTTCCTTTTAGGCCAAGATCCATGATTCTATACCCCCTGCAGAGCAAGACAGGCATTTCACCTGCCTTATTAAATTCCAGTTTTTTATATTGGTTGGCTTACGCATCTGGGGTGGACTATACGCATTGATGGTTAATAAGCTCGGTTATATTGATAATGCCGTTGTGACCCGCCTCAACAATGCAATCCAATAGCTGTTGCCCCGAATAGGCAAGGCGCATATTTGCTGCTTCGATCAGCATGGGCATGCTCACACCGGAAACCGCAAAAACTTTTCGTTTCTTTGCCAGCAGCATCAGCGAATTGGATGGTGTGCCGCCAAACAGGTCAACCATAATCAGGCTGTCTTCCGGCATGGTATCCAGTAACTCGTCAAGCCTTTTCTTATAAATATCGGGATCATCGCCGATTTTCAGAGACAATGCTTTTACATTATTTAACACGCCAAAGATCATAGTGGCCGAGTTGATCAATTCCTCGCCCAGGTTTCCATGCGTCAGAATGATGATGCCAGGTAATGTTCGCTTTTCACCATCGACTGCATCAAGCGTTCGCGACATATTCGTTCCTCCAATCCATATTTCAATCTGGCAATATAAGAAGCAATATGTATGCCACTATGAATAGTGCCGTTCGCTTATGAACAATATATTGAATTCATACCCATTCTCATGCATAGGAATAATTGGAATGAAATTATCGCCATACACAGGAAAAGAAGTGTGCCAAATGGATCTGAGTCTAGAGTTAAAACAGCGTTTATTGATAAC
>CAZHNN010000049.1:0-4498 GCA_964533965.1 uncultured Clostridia bacterium
TTTATAGGCTTTCTTTTGATACTCTTCGCAGCGATCGTCAACAACCTGCCAGCATTGGGCGGCGTCATCTCCAAGATACTTGACGTATTAAGCCCGTTTGTCATCGGTGCATTCATCGCCTATCTGCTGTACAGACCTGTCTGTAAGGTGGAATGGAGGCTCTCGAGAATCCGGTGGATGAAGAAATGGAAGATGGGCATACGCAGAAGCATTGCGGTGATATTTGTCTATGCATTGACGTTAGGCTTGACTTGTCTTTTGGTCTATGCCATCCTGCCGGAAATCGTCCGTTCGCTCGGCATGCTCGTCACCAAGATCCAACCTACCGCGGATACCGTCTCACGATGGATAGAAGACGTGCTGAGCAGGTTCAACATTCCGCAAACCGATATCACGAACATCTTCACCTCGTGGCAATCCGTCGTAGCCACGCTGCTCTCGTCGATTGGAAACATCGCTGCAAGTGCCTATTCGATGATGATGTCCTTCATCACCGGCACGCTGAATTTCGGGCTGGGCATAGTGATTTCCATCTATATCCTCTTTGGAAGGGAATATCTCTGTCGACAGTTCAAAAAAGCGCTCTATGCGTTCTCCAAGCTGGAAACGGCGGACACGGTTTCCGCCATCGTGCAGAGGAGCAGCCAGATCTTCAGCATATTCCTGTATGTGCGGATCGTCTGTTCGATCTTGGTCGGTGTCGTCACCTATGTTGCACTCGCTCCGTTCAACTTCCCCTACGCGGTGCTCATCAGTGTGATATCCGGTGTATTCAACCTGATCCCGATCTTCGGGCCCATCATTGCGACCGTGCTATGTTCACTCCTTTTGATCATCGCAAGCCCGGCACAATTGGTATGGTATCTCATCCTGTCCATCGTGCTGCAACAGATCGAAGGCAACATCATCGAGCCAAAGATGATGGGGGACCGCATGGGCCTTCCCGTACTATGGGTGCTCTTCGGTGTTCTTGTGGGCGGCGGGTTCTTCGGTATGATTGGGATGCTCATTGGCGTGCCGCTCGTGGCAATCGCCTATTCGCTGGTGCAGGCTTTGATCGAATCCCGCCTGGTCAAAAAGCAGATCGATATCTGACAGGCGGACAAGGTTTTGAAAGAACAAAAAAGAGGCAACCGTACGGTTGCCTCTTTTGACTGTTTGGATTAGATTCCCTGCAGATCGACGGTCACGCGGTAGGTATCCGGCGTAGCTGCGAGCTTGTAGGCTTCCTGGATATCACGAAGCGGGAAGATTTTGCCCTCGAGGGAATAGGAGCAGTCGACTAGCTTGTTGGAGATCAGGAACGCGGCGTCCACGAAGTCCGCGACGTCGGAGTTCATGGTGCCGATGATCTCCATGCGGCGATAGTGGATATCGTTGGGGTCGATCTGCATTTCGGGCTTCGGATAGCCGGCTGCGAAGAGCAGGAAGCGGCCTTCCATGCGCTTGAGCATTTCCCAACCCTGCTTGTAGGCAACGGAATGTCCAACGGCGGCGATCACTGCATCTGCGCCTTTGCCATCGGTCAGTTCTTTGACCTTTTCAACGGGATCGCAGTTCTTCGCGTCGATGACTTCGGCGATGCCCATCTCGCGCGCCCGCTCCAATTTCTTGGGGGTGAGCTCGGTGATGATGACGCGGGCGCCAAACGCTTTGGCAACCTGCGCGTTGACAAGGCCCATCGTGCCTGCGCCGATGACGACGACGGTCTCGGCCGGTTTAATGCGCAGCTTCTTTGCGCCGGAAACGGCGGTGGAGACCGGTTCGAGGAATCCCGCTTCCCCTGCGGTGATATCCTTGGACATCTTCATGACTTCGGTTTGATGAGAAACCTTGTAGTTGGAGAAGCCACGGGCTCCGAGATAGCCGTTTGTTATCACACGGCCTTCGCGTGCAATACAGCAGGATGTACGTCCGCTGCGACAGGTAGCACATTTGCCACAGCCCTTGGCAGCCATCGCGACGCGATCGCCGACCTCAAATCCCTTTACCTTGTCTCCCTTGGCGACGACGATGCCGCACCACTCATGGCCGCCCGCCATCGGGAAGCCCTGGTGGTTGCGCAGGCCGTCCCAATGCTGGTAGTCGGTTGTGCAGATGTTGCAGGCTTCCATTTGAATGAGTACGTCCTCTTCGCCCATTTGTTCGATCGGCTCAGAGTGCACTTCTGCGACGTGGGGCTCAACGATAACGCCCATGTGACGGATTTTCGGGAATTCCAAATCATTCACTCCTTTAATGCATTGAATATAATTTATTTAACCCATTCAATTGTGGCTAAATATACAGTTATATAGACCAATAGTATTAATATGTTATCATGGTCTTTGACCATTCACACTATAGCACATGCGGTCGTCTTTGGAAATGCCGGATTCGAAAAAACGGTTTGGGGAAGGGTAAAATATGCTATCTACGAATGGGGATTACCGGTAACGAATGCATGGTTCGGAACTGATTGTTTACAATCCGCAGGTGTTCTTCCTATAATGAATGAAACAATCGATAAAGGCGGGGATACCTTGCAGCGCTTCAATTGCATCATTGTCATCCATCCGAACAGGGATAGGCTGTTGTTCTGCCTGCGTTCCGGCGATCCCTATAAGGGGCTTTACAATTTCGTCGGCGGGAAAATCGAACAGGGGGAGCAGGGGCTGGATGCAGCGTACCGGGAATTGTTTGAGGAGACCGGCATTGCGCGCTCACAAATCGTTCTTTGTAGGTTTATGGACTATGTCTGGCATCATCAGCAAATGAGCATGGAAGTGTACGAGGGGACGTTGACGGGGGAAATAAAGCTCAAAGAGGAGAAGCATAAGCTCTTCTGGCTGGAGTTGAACCAGAACTTTTTTGATTTTTCACGTTTTGCGGGAGAGGGCAATATCGGGCATATGGTGGAGATCCTCAAGCAATCCGGATTGATTCGATAGCCGGCGTATGCAAAAATCGTTGCGCATTTGCCTTTGGTAAGAGTGAAGGCGCGGAATATGCCGATAAAAATAGTTACATAGTAAAACAAATGGCATATGTGTTCATCATTATTTTCTTCTTTTTTACGTATTGATTCCAAAAACCGTCAAAAATTCATAGGTCACCTACATTGAACACAGTTGATTTTTGCACGGTGAAAAGAAAAATACAAATTATTTATTCTTTTTATGATTTTCTGGCAAATGTAACTCTCATGTAACTTGTGGGACATATACTTTATTTACATTTACAAATTCTGTAATTATTTGTTTTTAAAAGTGGTTGGTTTACGCTTTAAGGAGGAAGACGAATGAAAATGAATAGGAAGTTTAAATCATACAAACTGTTGAGCCTGGCACTTGCCTTGTGCCTGCTGTTTGCGTTCTTACCTTCCAGTGTCATGGCAGAGGCGATTAACAATGTAAAGGCGCTTTCCACGCAGGGAAGTTCCAGCCTCAGCCTACCGGAAACCGCAACGCCGACGCCGGTTGGAAGTGCGACGCCTGCGGTGAGCCCTACGCCGTCGGTGAGCTCAACTCCATCGGAGAGCGCTACGCCTGTGGTGAGTCCGACGCCTTCGGTGACTTCGTCACAAACACAGAGCCTGAAGGGCGCATCCCCGAATATGGTCGTCAATAGCACTCAGGTCTACTTTAGTGTTAAGAATATGAACGGCCCGGGCGGTGACCACGGGTACATTAAGGTTGAGTATAACGGAACCACAAGAAATATAGATAGAGGCGATTCTGTAAGTTTTTCGTATAATTCCCATGCCGGCGATGTGAAAGTGACGTTTATTGCGGACACGGGGTATTCATTTGAATATTACGTTATCAAAAACGGAGCAGAACATATCGATGATAATCCGGATTACATTGATCCGGCAGGGTATTTACAGAACAATTATACGATCGAGCTGAACCCGAAATGGAACCAGGCTGCTACCTATACGGTAACGTGGAACAACTGGGACGGCACGCAGCTCGAGCAGGATTTGAGCGTCCCGTACGGTACTACGCCGACCTATAACAGCGCAACGCCTGTGAAGCCGTCTACCGCGCAGTATACCTATACGTTCAGCGGATGGAATCCGACCGTATCAACGGTGACGGGCAATGTGACCTACACAGCGCAGTTCACCCCGATGCTGAGAAACTATACGGTAACGTGGAACAACTACGACAACACGCAGCTTGAGCAGGATTTGAGCGTCCCGTACGGTACTACGCCGACCTATAACAGCGCAACGCCTGTGAAGCCGTCTACCGCGCAGTATACCTATACGTTCAGCGGATGGAATCCGACCGTATCAACGGTGACGGGCAATGTGACCTACACAGCGCAGTTCACCCCGATGCTGAGAAACTATACGGTAACGTGGAACAACTACGACAACACGCAGCTTGAGCAGGATCTGAACGTATCGTTCGGCACTACGCCGACCTATAACAGCGCAACGCCTGTGAAGCCGTTCACCACGCAGTATACCTATACGTTCAGTGGCTGGGCGCCGGCGATCTCTCCGGTG
>CAZHNN010000050.1:0-1149 GCA_964533965.1 uncultured Clostridia bacterium
GATACAACGCCCGGTATGTCATAATCAAATTCCTTTCCAGCCATCTAACCTGAGAGCGACCTTATAGTAAATGCGGGCGCAAACTATTATGAAAATAGTCTATGCTCCGCGCTAAGAAACGCACAAGGGTTCGCTAAAGCATTTAAAACTCAAACCAGCAAGCCAGGCTTTTTTTGAGTAAGCAGATGGCGAGACATTTGCCCCCATTGTCATTTATTCTACCTATATACTTCGTCGTTCAAACCACTTTTCCCTGTTATGTAATAATTATGTTTAATTACGGACATGGAGTCGTTTACGTGAGCCGTAAAAAACACCATGAAGAAGAATAGAAAGAAAAGTAGGGTATCAAAAAACCGCCTGCCAAATTGGAGGCGGTTAAAAAATGAAGGCCGTGCACCTGCCTTCGAATATTAGCTTCCGGGCGGTACACCCGCAGGTAGCTCAGACCAGGCACTCTCGCGGCACCCGGGGTATTTCCCTTAGTGCTGCTTCCGTCAGGACCTGACACGGTTCAAGAAGCCCCGTCGCACGAGACCCAATCTTCAACGCTCCTTACGGCCGCCAGACCCCACAAGCTAAACCCTGGGGCGGGAGTTCAACCCCGCTGCAGCGGATTGCGGGTACAGGGCACCGCTACCTCCCCGTCTAGCACGGCCAACTCTGTAAAAGTTTAGGACAGGCCTGCCGCATGTAAAAACAACAGCTGTATTAAAAATATTTATGGCGGAGAGAGTGAGATTCGAACTCACGAGACAGTTACCCGTCCACACGCTCTCCAGGCGTGCGCCTTCATCCACTCGGCCATCTCTCCGTGCACTACACTTATACCGGGTCAAGCCGGGAAAACCGCACTTGTACCCACTATATTCATTTTAGCCGCAAGCAAAACTGCGGCGTAGATTATTATACATGTAAATGAGCTTAAATGCAAGTGTTTTGGGCGTAGGACGTGGAACATGGGATGTGAGAAATACTGTAATTCTTTGGGGTTACGAATGAATCAAACGAATCAATAAGTATAAATGCAACACCCGCGCCAACAAATTCTACACTAAAGCGCCGCGTGATAATAAATTTGCACCTATATCCGGACTAATAACCATTTTACTTTAGCTAATCCAAAACGACACTCCAATTAATGCATCT
>CAZHNN010000050.1:1159-4101 GCA_964533965.1 uncultured Clostridia bacterium
GGTCAAGAATAACACGAATGCGTTTTACAGCTGGTGGGTGGCTGTAGCTGAACCACTCCACAAATGGCGCCGGAGCCACATTCGAAAGGTTCCTGGCAGCCAGGTCAACCTGCAGACGGACAGCCCCTGCCGGGTCACCGGTCAACTCCACCGCTGCGCGGTCGGCCTCTTTTTCCATTGCCCGCGAAAAATAATTCTGCAGGGGATTGCCGATAAAACCAACCAGTAAAAAGAACAGCAAGATTACCGCAAAGGTATGCGGCGGGTAACGCAAGGGAGACTGCAAGGTCGCTCTCAGTGTCACAAAGAGGGCGATCCAGAACAGGATATTGCCAAGAATGCCCAGAGTTAAACCCCGCGTAATATGTCCTAACCGCCAATGTGCCATCTCATGAGCAACCACCGCCTTAACCTCATCCGGCGGATAATCGGCCAGCAGGGTGTCGTAAAGTACGATGCGCCTGGTCTGACCTACACCGGCAAAATATGCGTTGGCACGGGTGGTGCGACGGCTGGCATCCATAATCAGCACCTGGTCCACCGGCAACCGGGCTTTTTGTGAAAGTTCCTGGACCATAGTAACCAACTCCGGATCACCTGCCGGAACAAAGCGGTTAAAGAGCGGCGACACCACCACTGGCCAGATCAAGGATTGAATGAGCAACCACACTGAAACAAATGCCGCCCCAGCGACCCACCAGGCAACCGGCCATCTTCCCAGCGCCCAAAACAGCAAAACCACTCCCACCGAGGAAAAAAACAGGTTAAGAGCCGATTCCTTCAAATAATCAACCCACCATGAGCCAAGGCTTTGGGTGGAGAAGCCCCAGTGCTGCTGCCAAAAATAACTGCTGGAAATAGTAAATGGCAGGTCCAGCAGCCGCAAAAGCAGCCATAGCACCACAAAGAACAGAAGAATACTAAGCCAGTAGCTTCCGCCGGCAGCCTGTTGAGCCCACTTGGAGAGCGAGACGGCCCGGCCGCAAAAGATTAGCCAGATTAAAAAGCCCGCCTGTACCAGAAAGCTGCCGGCAGCCAACAGGTTTGGCAGCCTGCTGTACTGACGGCCGCGGTCTACCTGATCCAGACTGAAATATTGTAAGACCTCCGGATTTATGCGCCCCGGGAAGAGGGAAAACCAGAGGTACAAGAGGCTGAATACCCCAGCCAGTAAAATCAGAAACAGCCAGATATAGTTAAATCGCAGCAAATTCCCCCCCCCAACTCTGTCGCTGGTCGCAAGGCTATAGGGCATAATTATGCCGTTACTATGTTAAACATGTCCATTCCAAAAACAAATAGCCAATCATGCCACTCCAAAATGATAGGTAGAATCCCGGTGCGAACTCCTTCGCCAGGGCACAGGAAGACCTGACTTAAATCGCAAGTTCAGGGCGGGAAAAGCAGTAAACAATACGCCAATAGTTACAATTCGTTTATTAACCTTTACTGGTGTGCTCATGTTTATCCCGGCAAATGTTAAGGGAGAAGGCTCGAGCCTTCTCCCCCGAAATAAAACATCCATCCTTACAGCTTACTGTTCCCGCTTCCCAGTCTAAAATACTGATTCGACTTACCGTTGGAACGACTGTGATGGGTTACGATTTAAATCCTCCTTGGAGCTGATTACTAAAATACAACCTTTCTTTGGAATCCCAGAAAACATTACTTGATACTAAAAAACACTACCCTAAAGACTGGTCTACTGCTTGCAACAAACACTCGAATACTTCCGACGCTCATGCAATACCGTTTAACCTGAGTCACTGTAAGGATGGTGCTTACCTATAAGATAGCACAAAATGATCTTTCCTTCAAGCCCTATTTATAAATTATTAGGGAGTATCAACATTCGACATGTACCATCTTTTTCCTTATGTCACAATGGCCATAATACGACAAAAAACTGTTAAAAAACCGCGCTAAAAAGGTAAAATATCCTGATTCCCAGAGTTAAAACCGCCAAAAGAAATTTCCATAGATGACAGATACTGACATGTTTCATTTACCCGAAGTAGTATACTTGTTTCATAACGAATATCCAAGCCCACAAAGTCATTATTTGCGAGCGGAATTGATATCTAAAGTCAATACCGAATATTGCTATTTTTTATAGAAAGGTGATTTTTTTCTTAAGGAGGCACATCCAAAAATGGCTCGTGTTTTGATAATGGAGGACGAACCTAATATCGCTTTTGTGCTCAAGATTGCCATGAGTGAAGAGGGCCATGAGGTTATAACCTGTCAGGACGGCTTGTGCGGCCTGCAGCAGCTTGAAAATGGGCCCCTCCCTGACATAGTGTTTGTAGATCTCTGCATGCCCCGGGTAAACGGACGCACTGTAGTAGAGACCATGCAAAAAAATCAAAAGTATAAGGAAATCCCCGTGGTGATTATTTCCGGATCTTTTCCTAATTCCAGCCACTTCCCGCCTGACAACAGCTATCGAACGCTTTTCACCAAGCCCTTTGACTTATTTAAGGTACTTGAGACAGTTAATAAACTGACCAGGCCACAATGCATGGCAGTTTAGCTAAAAATTGATCGCAGGAGGGCTGCAATAATTTCTTAATCAGAGGTTACAGTCAAACCCATACCTTCCAAACCATCAACCAATTGCCTGCCAACAGCCGTGGCCAACCGCAGCTTAATTTTAGCTTGTTTATTCTCTTTGACATGATATATGGTTTCTTTTACCTGTACCCCAAGTTTATCCAGCATTTGGTGAACATCTGCCAGCAGGTTAGGTCGGTCCATGGTCTCAAGAATAATGATGGTTCCTGTCAGGTCGTATTCCCGGCACTTGACCATGGCGTCAAAGATATTGGTAATGGAAATAATACCCACCAGTTGGTCCCCGTCTAACACAGGAACGCTTCCAAGTTTGTGCTCTCTTAAATACACTGCAGCTTCCTCAATGGTCGTGTCCGGGGTCAAAGCAA
>CAZHNN010000051.1:0-709 GCA_964533965.1 uncultured Clostridia bacterium
CGACGAAGCGCCTCCGTTTATGGCCTTGACTTGGTAAGCGTAGATATTGCCGGCCTGTACCCCAGTATCGGTGATGGCCATCGTTCCCGTGCCAGCCAGCGCTGCCGCTGTCCGCAACTGGACGAAGGCGCCGCCATTGACGGCACGCTCGACGATGAATCCGGTCTCATTGGTAGCGTTGTCCGTCCACCGCAACCTAACCGAAGGCCCGTCTCTGAAAACCGCCGTGAGGTTGGTGGGAGCGTTAGGCGGAGTAGCCGTCTTAGCAGACGTCACGACATTCGACCATCCCGAGGTCATGGTCTTGGTCGGGAAGCCGGTGGAGGCAGCTCCGTAGGTTGCTGTATCTCCGACCACGTTCTTGGCCCTTACTCGGTAGTAGAACGTCTGGGTTGTATTGCCGATATTATCGGTATACGTGGTGACGTTCTCGCCAACTTGGAACGGAGTCAGCCCAACGGTGAAGTTGGCATCGGTCGCCCTCTGAATGGTGAAGCCGGTCTCATTGTGCGAGTTATCCGTCCACGTGAGGACTACTTTCGTAGAGGCACCCGTGCCCGTCTTGGTGGATACAAGATTCGTCGGAGCAACCGGAGCCACTGCAAACAGCAGCGGGTGCATCATGTCCATCTCTTCATGGCTCAAGATGTGGCAGTGCCAGACGTACTCCCAACCGTAGTTGACCTTATGGTTAGTAACGGTGATCGGA
>CAZHNN010000051.1:719-1377 GCA_964533965.1 uncultured Clostridia bacterium
TGATCGGATTTGCTGCCGGGTCGGTGAATCCGCCCAGTGGTGGTGGCATCAACGGTGCGCCTTCCGGCATTGTCGGATCGATCAACCGCACGCTATTTGGAATCTGGAACGGGATCGTCGGGGACACCGGCCTGAAGGCGATTATAGTATCCTCGAGCGGGTTGACCCGGATTGTCTCCTTCCAGCCGATCTCGTTCGGATCCGGCGCCATGAGTGCACCGTCCCAAGCCACCCGGTTGATCAACTGCACATTGACCAAGTGCCAGTGAATGGGATGAGTATCAACGCCGTTGTGTGTGATCTTCCAGATCTGGGTCCCATCGCCCGCTTGCCCGATTTGGGTCATGTACGCGTCGTTCGTGACGTCCACAGGTGGGCTCGGGAATGGGTAGAGCAGGAAGTTCTGTATCCGGCCAGTCGTTTGTGGCAGCTCAAGGCCCAACATGCCGCTCATGCGGCCGTATTGCGTATCATACGCTCCGCCCATCTCGTCGTGCAGTGCCTTGGACTCGAAGTTGATGGTCACCGGAGCAGCCGCTCCGATTGGAGTGAAGGCTTTCGACGTTTCATGGATCTGGACGTATTGGGCGGCCGCAGTCGCCGGGAAACTGGCATTATATGCAGAGTTGTAGGCCGCCTGCGGGATGATGATGGGATC
>CAZHNN010000051.1:1387-2207 GCA_964533965.1 uncultured Clostridia bacterium
TTGGCGAAGGCAGTTTTCAAAGCATTCACATCATACGCGGCTGCTCCGACACTAGGGCCAACCCGGAATTGCATGATTGTGCGGGTATTCGGGCCATATCCTGCTTGGGTTGATGGAGCGCCACCGGTGTCCATCAGGGACGGGTTGCCGGTGTAGTAATCGTAGCGCGGATCAAGTGCCGGAAAGGCTGCCGGTGCATCGTTGTAGAGAATAACTGTCTGATTCGGGAAGGCGGAGAAGTCCACCAACACGTCCGCTCGCTCGGCGCAGCCCAGAAGCAGCGAATGATCGGTGACATTTCCGACGTTGAACGCCGTGGCATTCATATTCCAGTTGATCGGCTGTGGAGCTATGATGACCGGAGCCGGCAGGAAGCCGCCCTCGGTGCCGATCTGGATCCAAGATGGGCCTCTGGTGGCCGGATCGGGTACTCCGCCCTCACGCCCGTCAGTGGACCACTTGGCTGGGAAGCCGGCTGTCTTGACCGCTGGGACCATTTTTACTTCGGTATTCGTTCTACCGTCCGCTGTTGTAACGGCGGGATCGGCCACGTACATATGCAGGTTGAAGAAGCGGTCGTTAGCCGCATTCAGTACGCGGAACCGGTAGGTCCTTGGCTGAACGTCCATGTATGGATAGGCTGTGCCATTGACCAAGGGCGTGTCCATAAATGCTTCCATGCCCATTGAAGGGGTTGGCATATCGGGTCGCATCGGCGGCTCCCATGGAGCATTTATTGGGTCGTAGTACTCATTGGCGACTGGTCCGTGCATGATATCGCCCGTCGGCGGCCAGAACCATGGACCATACTGCCAGCGGC
>CAZHNN010000051.1:2217-3037 GCA_964533965.1 uncultured Clostridia bacterium
GTTTGCTCCGCTCAAGTCCCAAGGGTTTTGGGCCGGCATATAGACTGAGGGCAGCCAGAGATCGCCTGTCTGAGGCATCCAGCCGGCGCCGGTGCCGGTGCCTCCCCAACGCCACGTCGGGTCTTGTGCACCTATCTTCTCAGCGTCGACGAAGGTCTTGTCCTGGATGACTAACGGAATACCGATGTCCGGGAGAAGCTTCACTAGACCCGGGTTAACGCCGGAAACGTTTGTCCCGTTGATTAGGTCCTTTTCGACATCATCAGTGATAACGTAGGGCGCTGCTTCACCGGCATAAACGTTTAGGCGGGTGATGCCGTAGGAATGATCATGATAGAACATGAGCCGGGCGCTTTGCTGGTTGGTATAGTAGAAGGTCATTTCGCCTGGTCCGGCGGGATTCATATCCGGTACATCCACTACGCTGACACCCTTGGGGTACTGTGTGGTCTCGGTGGCGGGTGTGGTCCACTGGTGGGGTGTGCCGTCGCTGATCCATGGTGAGAAGCGATTCTGCTTGTAGTCCTCTTTCATGCCTGGCATGCCTATCATGTCCAGAGGACCCATGCCGGCGCCCATCACAGTCTTATCGACTGGCAGGAACAGGTTGCCGGCGTCTCCAATGGGCAGTTTGTTAGTGAATTTGACTCGTACCGGCCGGTCTCTGTCGACAAGGATCAATGGGCCGAGGTAGTGGAACTTGCTGACGTTCGGATCCGTGGTATTTGTCTGCCTGTAGCCACGCAGCCTGGTCTTGAGCGGCAGGTCGGTATGCAGCTGCTCGGTATACTCCCCAAGCTCGATCTCGTAGTAGTCAGCA
>CAZHNN010000051.1:3049-3826 GCA_964533965.1 uncultured Clostridia bacterium
TCATAGCCCAGACCCGGCATAGCGTCAATAAACTTCCGCATGCCGCCCGTATATGGTCCGGCCAATGAAACCGTAACCGCGGCGTCTACGCCAGTAGCGTCGTCGATGGTAACGACGGGAGCGCTGTAGTTGGCGCCTGGGTTATCAACGGTAATGGCAGTAATGACACCGCCCACCACCGTTGCCGTGGCTACAGCGCCCGAACCGGTGCCGTAAGCGTCAGAGATATTGACTGTGGGCGCGGTATAGCCACTTCCTCCCTGATCAACCGCAATGGCGCCGATGATACCTTTTGGCAATGGACTATTGGCATAGTTGGCATAAGGTCCGAAGTAGTGCGGAACGGCATTGGGATCGGGCATTGCCGCGGGGTTTGCCGCCACGCCGGGCTGAAGTCCATTTTGTAGAGCACGCTCAGCCGCGGCTGTTCGCTCTTTGGGGGTTACCCTACCTTTGAGTTTCTTACCTAGTTCGACTGGGTCCGCCGCCATTACATTAATGGCTCCCCAGTTGACGGTGGTAGCCGCTGTCATGACGGCTGCTAGTTTCAAGAAGCTACGCCTGGATAGCATGAGATTTCTCCTTGAGGTGCTAATACGGTTGAACAACGTTGAACGAAATGGTTAACCAACGATGGGAGAATTGCAGGGATGCTGCTTATGAAACAGCCCTCCTTTCTAGTAACGCCACAAAAAATGGGCCGCACTATAGCATCGAAAAATCCATAACCTATTAACGAACTGGTAGACAAACATTGGTGGACATCCCAGAGGGAAA
>CAZHNN010000052.1:0-3565 GCA_964533965.1 uncultured Clostridia bacterium
TGTGGCATACGTGCCGCAGACGTGCTACCTTTTTGCCGGTACCATCCGCGATAACATCGCCGCGGGCAGGCCGGGAGCCACTGAGGAGGAAATCCAACAGGCGGCGCGCACCGCTCTGGCACACGACTTCATCCTGTCTCTGCCGCAGGGCTACGACACCGAGGTGGGCGAGCGCGGCGCGCAGCTTTCCGGCGGGCAGCGCCAGCGCATCGCCATCGCGCGGGCCGTTCTCAAGGACGCGCCCATCCTGCTGCTGGACGAAGCCACCGCCTCGCTGGATTCCGAAGCCGAGACGCAGGTACAGGCGGCGCTGGAAGCGCTGATGCAGGGGCGTACCGTCGTGGTGGTGGCGCACAGGCTTTCCACCGTGCGCAACGCCGACCGCATCCTCGTGATGGAACGCGGCACCATCGCAGAGCGCGGTACACACGAGGAACTGATGGCGCGCGAGAGCCTCTACGCCCAGTATGTGCGCGCGCAGATGGAAGGCGTCGCCGTGTAGCGCCCTGCGCTCAGGTCGTTGAATACAGGCAGAGGCCGGGGAGAAACCCGGCCTTTCTCCACTTTTTATGTGCCGTGCAGGTGCGAATTTTGAGCGGAATCTTTTCCTGTGTGATAATTCCTGCCACTTATGCCCTACCTGGCTGTTGAAACATAACTGTGGAAACGTTATCGATAATGCTATATAATGTTGTCCAGACAATCCTTGATGTATCCAGTACAAAAGGCTTTGCAAGGAGAACCTATGCCAAACAACAGCAAAGTGCTGCCGCCCATATTCCGGTTGTTGAAAGAAAGCGGCCATTTCACGCTGTTGACGCTTTCCATCTTTTTCACCGCCGCGCAGGCCTGCATGGAGGTCGCGGTGGCCCGCTTCTTTTCCCTGATGATGGACAATACCCTGAGCGACAACCTATCCGGCTTCGGGCACAGCGCCATGAGGCTGGCCATGGTGTTCGTGCTCATCCTCATTTTCACGGGCCTCGGGCGCTATACCTCCGGTAAGTACGCGGGCATCAGCCTGCGCCGCGCGCGGGAGAAAACCGCGACAAAGCTGGCTTCCGTTTCCTTCGCCTGGCTGGGCAAGCGCCGCATCGGCGACATCCTCTCCGTCGTGGGCAACGACATGGGCGTCATCGGCAGCTTTATGGAGGACGATTTCCGCTGGTTGCTGGGCGACTCGCTGCGGTTTGCCGCGTCGCTGGCATTCATGCTTTACCTGAACCCATACATGACCATCGCCACGCTCATACTGGCACCCATTACGATACTGGCGACGACGCGCGCCAGCAGGCCTCTGCAGACGCTCTCGCATATGCAGAACGAGTCGCTGGGCCACGCCAACGCGCTGGCGCAGGACGCCGTTTCCGGTCAGACGGAGGTCAAGGCCTTCGAGATGCGCGGCTGGGTGGGCGGACGCTACTCCCGGGCACTGGATGAGTGGAAGAAGCTTGGCCTGAATTCCGCCACTGCGCAGCTCAAGATCAACGCCATCAGCGCGACCAGTCTGTTCTTAAGCGTGGTGGTCATCGCGCTGCTGGGCGCGGCGTTCGTCATCAACCACTGGATGACCGGCGGCCAATTGCTGGCCTATATCTATATTTTTAACGGCGTAGTCAACCCCATTGGCGCGCTGAGCTGGCGCATCGGCGTGCTGCGGCGCAGCGCGGGCGCCTCGCAGCGCCTGCTGGATATCTGGAACGCGCCGGAGGAACGCACGGACGGCGGCGAGTTTGCCATCAAGCAAGACGGTCCGTTGGTCACGTTCCGCAACGTACGCTTCTCCTATGAGCGCGGCGAGGGCATCGAGGCCATGCGCCAGGAAGTGCTGTGCGGCCTCGATCTGGAAGTGGGCATGCGGGAGACCGTGGCCGTGGTCGGCGCCAGCGGCACGGGCAAGAGCACGATACTGCGCCTGACCGCGGGCCTCTTTGAGCCGGACAGCGGAGAGATACGCTTCGGCGGCACACCGGTTCGCCAGTGGAATCTGAAACAGATGCGCGCGCACATGGCCATGGTGGATCAGGACACCTACCTGTTCCCCGGCTCTCTGGCGGAAAACATTACCTGCGGCGCGCTTAGCAAGGAAACGAGCCGGGAGGAAGTACTCTCCGCGCTGAAATTCGCCCGGCTGGACGAATATGTGGACGCATTGCCCGACGGCATCGACACCGCCGCGGGCGAACGCGGCGCCCAGCTTTCCGGCGGGCAGCGCCAGCGCGTGGCCATCGCCCGCGCAGCCATGCGCGACGCCGAGTTGTTGCTGCTGGATGAGCCCACCAGCGCGCTGGACGCCGCCACGGAAGCGGACATCCAGCGCGAACTCAGCGCTCTGGCGCACGGCCGTGCGGCGCTCATCGTGACGCACCGACTTTCCATGGCCCGCTGGGCGGACAGGATCGTCGTGCTCTCCGAGGGCAGGGTCGCCGAGCAGGGCACGCACAACGAACTTATGCAGAAGCAGGGCCTGTATTACGCCCTGTACAGCCAGCAGACCGACGGGAAAGGGGGCATGACGGAATGAACCGCTCCGTGCGCACCTCTTTTCGCTCCCTGCGCAAACTGCTGCGCTTCATCCGCGGCAGCAGGCCCACCTTCTTCATCGGCATGTTCCTGAACGCAGCGGATACGCTGGCGGCCAACATCGTGCTGGCGCTGGCGCTCTCCAATTTGATGGTCATCATCGTGCAGGGGGAGACGGCTTCGCTCGACCCCATGCTCACAGACCTCGGCTACAGCGCCGCAGCGCTGTTCTTCGTGTTCCTGCTGGGGCCGTGGCTTTTCAACCGCGCTTGGGTGAAATCCGCCGCGCGCATGCGGCAGGCCGTCACCGAGCACGTCATCAAGCTGCCCGCCTCGTGGTATGAGGGCAGGCACAGCGGCGATGTGCTCAGCCGCCTTACCAGCGACGCGCAGGCCGCCGAGCACGCGATGGGCGACTTCCTGATGCAGCCGCTGCGCGCCCTGCTGGCCGGCATCGGTTCTGCCGTGGTGATGACCGTGGTGGACTGGCAGCTGGCATTGATGGCCGGCGTGATCGGCGTGGCCACGATGTACATCGCCGCGCAGTTTGCTCGGCCGCTGAAGCGCATCTCCGAGCGTATCCAGAAGGGGATGGGCGTCATCAGCGAGCGCACCAGCGACGTGGTGGCTGCTTCCTCCATCATTCGCATCTTCAACATCGGCCCTTGGGCTTCCGGGCGCGTGCGCGACGCGGCGAGAAACGTTTACCGCGACTCCATCGTGCGCATCCGCTGGAACACGGCGCAGGACGTCATCAACTCCTTCGCGGGTTTCGCGCAGTTTTCCGGCATCCTGCTGCTGGGCTCCTTCCTCGTTGTCAGCGGCGCCACCACGTTCCCGCGGCTTATCGCCGTCGCGCAGCTCACCAACGGGCTTATCATGATGTTCGGCAACCTCGGCGCATGGTTTGGCCGCCTGCAGCAGGCGCTGGCGGGTGGCGACCGCGTGATGGAAGTGCTGGACGCGGAACCGGAAACGGAGAATGCAGAGGCGTGCCCTGTGGTGGACTTCCTCAAACCCGCTGTGGAGCTCAGAGATGTGC
>CAZHNN010000053.1:0-744 GCA_964533965.1 uncultured Clostridia bacterium
CCAAGCCCAAGCCCAAGCCCAAGCCCAAGCCCAAGCCCAAGCCCAAGCCCAAGCCCAAGCCACAGCCACAGCCACAGCCACAGCCACAGCCACAGCCACAGCCACAGCCACAGCCATTCTCGCTGGGGAGGGGCTTGTCAGCTTCCTTTAAGGTTGCTCCCCTATAGTTCCTAGCCGATTCCCTGGGGCGAATAAAGAAAATTCACCCTTCCATCTTGCCTGTCGGGGAATTTGTATAAATAATTATGAATTCAAAACTCAGAATTCAAAGAACTGTGCCCCAGGTTAGAACATTCGGATAAACTGGCTTTTCATCCTTTGCCTCAGCATTTTTCCTGACTTTATACGGCCTTAACCCATGCCCTTACCGCCGCCCGCCGCTCCTCGCCAACGCCGCCACTGCCGCAGTATCCAGTTGCATGGATACAAGCGGGAAGACGGTTTGTGGGATTTGGAAGCCTGGATGACGGATACCAAGGACCATGATTACCCCCTCTCCACCGGGCTGCGTCAGGCCGGGGAGGCGATTCACCATATGGGCCTGCGGGTCACGGTGGATCGGAATTTCCAGATTCTGGATGCCCAGGGGGTGACCGAAGCTGCGCCCTACGGGGAACATTGCCGGGCCATTGTGCCCGAGTACCGCCATCTGGTGGGCCTCAATCTGTTCCAGGATTTCCGCCGCGCCCTGCGCCAGCGTCTGGGCGGTGTGGCGGGCTGTTCCCATTTGACCGAATTGGCCAT
>CAZHNN010000053.1:818-3461 GCA_964533965.1 uncultured Clostridia bacterium
CGCAACTTCAACCAAGCAAGGAAAGCGCATGAAAATTCATGAATATCAGGGTAAAGAAATCCTGAGAAAGTTCGGCGTGGTGACGCCGCGGGGCAAACCCGCCTTTTCCGTCGACGAAGCGGTCCAGGTGGCTGAAGAGTTGGGCGGCAAGGTTTGGGTGGTGAAGGCGCAAATTCACGCCGGTGGCCGGGGTAAGGGGGGCGGGGTGAAGGTGGCCAAGTCCCTGGAGGAGGTGCGCCAATACGCCAGCCAGATTCTGGGGATGCAGCTGGTTACCCACCAGACCGGTCCGGACGGCCAGAAGGTGCGCCGCCTGCTCATCGAAGAAGGGGCCGACATCAAGAAGGAATACTACCTGGCGGTGCTCACCGACCGGGCTAGCCAGAAGGTGGCGGTCATGGCCTCTTCCGAAGGGGGCATGGAAATTGAGGAAGTGGCCCACAAGACGCCGGAAAAAATTCTCAAGGAATTCGTGGATCCCCTGGTGGGGCTGACGGATGAACAGGCGGCCCGGCTCGCCCGGGGCATCGGTGTGCCCGAAGCCTCCGTGGCCAAGGCGGTGACCCTGTTCAAGAATCTCTACACCTGCTACATGGAAACGGACGCTTCCTTGGCGGAAATCAATCCCCTGATTCTGGAAGGGGACGGCAATATCAAGGCCCTGGACGCCAAGTTCAACTTTGACGCCAATGCTCTATTCCGCCATCCGGAAATTGTGGCCTATCGGGATCTGGACGAGGAAAACCCGGACGAAATCGAGGCTTCCAAGTTCGATCTGGCCTACATCTCCCTGGACGGCAACATCGGCTGCCTGGTGAACGGGGCCGGGCTGGCCATGGCCACCATGGACACCATCAAGCTGTTCGGCGCCGAGCCGGCCAACTTCCTGGACGTGGGCGGCGGCGCCACCACGGAGAAAGTCACCGAAGCCTTTAAGATCATGCTCAAAAACCCCAAGGTGAAGGGCATTCTGGTCAATATCTTCGGTGGCATCATGCGCTGCGACACCATCGCTACCGGCGTGGTGGCGGCGGCCAAAGAGGTCCACCTGTCCGTGCCCCTGGTGGTGCGGATGAAGGGGACCAACGAAGACCTGGGCAAGCAGATCCTGAAGGAATCCGGTCTGCCCATCATCTCCGCCGACACCATGGCCGATGCGGCCCAGAAAATTGTCGACGCGGTCAAATAACCGGAAACGAGGAGTCACTGCATGTCCATTCTGATCAACAAGGACACCAAGGTCATCACCCAGGGCATCACCGGCAAGACCGGCCAGTTCCATACGGAAAAGTGCCAGGAATACGCCAACGGCAAAAACTGCTTTGTGGCCGGGGTGAATCCCAAAAAAGCGGGGGAAAAGGTATTCGATATTCCCATCTACGCCACGGTGAAGGATGCGGCCCAGGCCACGGGAGCGACGGTTTCCGTCATTTACGTGCCCCCCGCCGGCGCTGCTGCCGCCATCTGGGAAGCGGTGGAAGCGGACCTGGATCTGGCCATCTGCATTACGGAAGGCATTCCCGTGCGGGATATGCTGGAAGTGCGCAACAAAATGAAGGCCAAGGAAGCGTCCGGCGGCAAGAAAACCCTGCTCCTGGGGCCCAACTGCCCGGGGCTGATTACGCCGGAAGAAATCAAGATTGGCATCATGCCCGGCCACATCCACCGCAAGGGCCGCATCGGCGTGGTTTCCCGCTCCGGCACCCTGACCTATGAAGCGGTGGCCCAGCTCACCGAACTGGGCCTGGGCCAGTCTTCCGCCGTGGGTATTGGCGGCGACCCCATCAACGGCCTGAAGCACATCGACATCATGCAGGCCTTCAACGACGATCCGGACACGGATGCGGTGATCATGATCGGGGAAATCGGCGGTCCGGATGAGGCGGAAGCCGCCCGCTGGTGCAAGGCGAACATGAAGAAGCCCATCGTCGGCTTTATCGCCGGGGTCACCGCCCCTCCCGGGAAGCGCATGGGCCACGCCGGGGCCCTCATTTCCGGTGGCGCCGACACGGCGGAAGCCAAGCTGGCGGTCATGGAAGAGTGCGGCTTCAAGGTCACCCGTAATCCTTCCGAAATGGGTAAGCTGCTCAAGGCCCTGCTCTAAAGGCTTGGGTCCAAGCAAAAGGGGCGGACCGGTCACGGTCCGCCCCTTTTTTGTCTACAATGGCCGCCCATGAATCCTTATCTCGCACCCGACTCCCTGGCCTTCTGGTGGGCCCTGGCCCAGATTGTGGCGGTGGACCTGGTTTTGTCCGGGGACAATGCGGTGGTCATTGCCCTGGCCTGCCGTAATCTTTCCCTGGCCCAGCGCAAGCGGGGCATGGCTTACGGGGTGACCGGCGCCGTGGTGCTGCGGGTGCTGCTCACCACCTTTGCTGCCCTGGTGATGCATCTGCCCTGGCTGAAAATGGCCGGGGGCTGCCTGCTGCTCTGGATCGGCATCAAGCTCCTGCTACCGGAAGATGACGGGGAGGGGGACATTACGGCGGCAGACAGCCTGTGGGGCGCGGTGCGCACCATTATCGTGGCGGACTTTGTTATGAGCCTGGATAACGTCATCGGCGTGGCCGGGGCCGCCCATGGCAGCCTGCTGCTGCTCTTCCTCGGCCTGGCCGTGTCCATTCCCCTGATCGTCTGGTCCAG
>CAZHNN010000054.1:0-3195 GCA_964533965.1 uncultured Clostridia bacterium
ACGCGAAAATTTATGCCAATGAGGAACGGGAATTCAGAGTCAACGGCAAGGAGATCAAGGTTTTTGCACTCCCGGATCCGGGTACAATCCCCTGGGGGGACTATGGCGTGGATATTGTTGTCGAATCAAGCGGCCGTTTCACCAACCGGGAAACTGCTTCCAAGCACCTAAACGGTAAAGCAAAGAAGGTGGTTATTAGCGCCCCGGCAAAAAATGAGGACATCACCATCGTAATGGGCGTCAACGAGAATATGTATGACCCGTCCAAGCACCAGGTTATCTCCAACGCCTCCTGCACCACCAATGGTCTGGCGCCTGTCGCCAAGATATTGCACCGGGAGTTTGGTATCATACGAGGACTGATGACAACCATTCACTCTTATACTAACGACCAGCAAATCCTCGACCTGCCTCATAAAGACCTGCGCAGGGCAAGAGCTGCAGCCATGTCGATAATCCCAACCACCACCGGCGCTGCGAAAGCGGTGTCCCTGGTAATACCGGAACTCAAGGGCAGGCTGAACGGCCTATCAATGCGAGTACCCACCCCAAACGTCTCGGTGGTAGACCTGGTAGTAGAATTGGAGCGGGAGTCTTCAGCGGAAGCCATAAACAGCGCCCTGAAGGCAGCGGCAGAAGGAGAACTAAACGGTATCCTGTCCTACAACGAACTTCCTCTGGTGTCTAAGGACTACAACGGCAATCCTTATTCCTCCATAGTCGACGGTCTATCCACTATGGTCATGGACGGCAAACTGGCCAAGGTGATTGCCTGGTATGATAACGAGTGGGGTTACTCGTGCCGGGTAGTCGACCTGGTGGCCTACATCGCCAAACGCGGTATAAATTAACACAATATGATTCGCATAATACCCATATTAAAACAACTCCCAGTTATCAATATACATAAGATAGCTGTTTAATCACGTTGTTAAAGCTGCCGGTAATATTTTATTACGTCCTAATTAATCAAGCTCAGGATGACTGGATTATTCTTTGACGTTTTTTTGTATATTTTCAAATAAGCTTGAGAATACTATCATCACTCCGCTTTGGTGAGTTCTATCTCTCCCCGTCCAGCGCAAGCTGGACATTTTTTTTATAGGTCTTGACTCATATACTATTTTTGAGTATAATAATTTTTGTATCAGTTTTCGGGATGTAGCGCAGTTTGGCTAGCGCGCTTGCCTTGGGAGCAAGAGGCCGGGGGTTCAAATCCCTCCATCCCGACCATTTAATCATATTGGGGCGTCGCCAAGCGGTAAGGCACCGGACTCTGACTCCGGCATTTCGTTGGTTCGAATCCAGCCGCCCCAGCCAACTTTTACGGGCCATTGGCTCAATGGTAGAGCAGGCGACTCTTAATCGTCAGGTTGCAGGTTCGAGTCCTGCATGGCCCACCATAAAAACAAACAAGCAAGGCCTCCTACTTTGGAGTCCTTGCCTTTTTTATTTTGAACAGCTCTTAACTTAACCAGTGTTTGGCTCTCATATTTCTACCTGTCCCCAATACCCAGGCTGGGGAACTGCAGGGTTTCAAAGAAGAACCCTGCAGTTGTGGTTAATTTATAGGGTTAATACATTTTGGGCTCAAAAGTTTCGCAACAGGTATTCTCAGACATATTGCACTTTTTATCCATAACACTTGATCTGACCTCAATATTTTCGGCAAGACACTTACCCGTATTGTTATAATGACACTCTTCAATTCTACACGTAATACCGCCCGTCATCTTTGCACCTCCTTTTTTTAAACTGTAATTATTTTAACCATGTCTAAGGAAGTGATACTTTGTTAAACTGATTTTTAACTTTATAGAATTTCGTTTCTTATACAATTAATTGATTGATCTAGTGAATGGTGCTATAATTTCAGCCATGAAAAGAAAAACAAAGGTAAAATTGGCCAGACTTCGCAGGGCCGGGAAAAAGGTCCTGGTCAGACTGGCAGGTATAGCTACCGGTGCGGCTTTAATTGCCATTTCAATTAACGCTTTCATTATCCCTTACGGGTTGCTGTCGGGGGGAGTTTCCGGCCTCTCCTTGATGATTAATTACCTAACAGGCTTTCCTGTTTACCTTGGTATATTCCTCATTAATCTACCTATCTTTCTTTGGGGCCTAAAGGAACTGGACCACCAATTTATCATATACAGCGCCGCAGGAACAATCGTGCTCATTCTTGTCCTGCCACTATCCAGGCCATACATACCCGTATACGAGTTGGACCTTTTTCTGGCTTCCCTTTTCTCCGGCATTAGCACAGGCTTGGGCAGCGGCATAGTATTAAAATACGGAGCCTCTACTGGAGGAACCGATATCATCTCCATGATCGCCAAAAAAAAGAAGAACATTTCTGTTGGTGCTACTTCCTTCTATTGTAATATCGCAGTATTACTTCCCTCACTGTATTTCTTCGATCTGAAGATTGCCATGTATACCGCCATCAGCATGTGGATTGGTGGGAAAGTGATCGATACGGTTATAGAAGGTTTTAACCACAACAAGTCAGTTATGATCATCTCAGATAGGAGCTCTGAAATTGCTGACCGCATCATGCATGATATGCACCGGGGGGTAACCTACCTGGAGGGACAGGGGGCTTATTCAGGCCAACCAAAGCATGTCATTAGTTGCGTCGTCAGTCATTATGAAATTCCCAGACTCAATGAAATTGTACATTCCATTGATAAAAAAGCTTTTATCTATGTCACCGAAACGGTAGAGGTAAAAGGTAGAGGTTTCACCTGGTAACTAACTGGTTAGACTTAAAACCTCAATAATGGGAATAGCCAGACCGAGATCCTTTTCTATACCCTTTTCGGTATGATGTATAGTTGCAAAAACTACCCCGACTACCCGGCCGTCCCGGTTGTAGACCGGGCTACCGCTGTTTCCAGGATAAATTGGAGCATCTATAGTAAATACCTGCTCTTTGTTGCTCCCTACATTAAGGTATTCTCCAACCGTACCTTCAACTACAATATTGTTGAGTGAAAGCGGGTTGCCAACTACCCTGATGTTATCCCCATGCTGGGGAACGCCCCGTTCATCTAAAGCAACTACCGGCAACCCAGAACCTTCGAGGTTTATAACCGCCAGGTCATATTCCGGCCTGCTGGACCAGTCAACGGCTTTAAACACCCTGCCATCCGGAAATTCCACCACTATGTTAAGCGCATCCTCAACCACGTG
>CAZHNN010000055.1:0-2635 GCA_964533965.1 uncultured Clostridia bacterium
GGCCGGACGACGTCGTCATCATCGCCGGCAAAGGCCACGAAACCTACCAGGTCCTCAAAGACAAAACCATCGATTTCGACGACCGGGCCGTGGCCCGCGAGATCATCAAGGAGATGAACTGATGGCCGAATTCACCGTCAGCCAAGTCCTCGAAGCCACCGGCGGCTCCCTGACCGGGGCGGCCCACCGCTCGGCCTTCAGCGGCGTGTCCACCGACACCCGCACAATTAAGCGCGGCAACCTCTTCGTCGCCCTTAAAGGCGAAAACTTCGACGGCCACGACTTCATCCTCAGGGCTGTCGAGAACGGCGCCGCCGGCGTCGTCGTCTCCAGCCGGGAAGCGTACGTACCCGATAAAACCGCCGCCATCCTCGTGCCAGACACCCTTGCCGCCCTCCAGGACCTCGCCCGCTACCACCGCCGCCGCTTCACCCTCCCGCTCGTGGCAATAACGGGCTCCAACGGCAAGACCACCACCAAAGACATGACCGCAGCCGTGCTTTCCGCCCGCCTGCGCGTCCTCAAAACCCAGGCCAACTACAACAACGACATCGGCCTGCCCCAGACCATCCTCGGCCTCGCCGCCGACCACCAGGCCGCCGTCGTCGAAATGGGCATGCGGGCCCGCGGCGAAATCAGCCGCCTGGCCGCCGTCGCCGCACCAACCGTCGCTGTCATAACCAACGTCGGCGAAACCCACGTCGAAGTGCTCGGCAGCGTCGAAAACATCGCCGCCGCCAAAAGCGAACTCGTCGAAGCCATCGCTGCCGACGGCCTCGTAATCCTCAACGCCGACATCCCCCTCGTCAAGGCCATGCAGGCCAAAACCTCAGCCCGCGTCGTACTCTACGGCCTCGAACCCGACGCCGGCGTACGGGCCGAAAACATCGTCGCCGGCGAACGCGACACCACCTTCGACTGCGTCCGTCCAGGCGGCACCTTCCCCGTCATGCTGCCGGCCGTAGGCAAACACAACATCTACAACGCCCTCGCCGCCATCACCGTCGGCCTCGAACTCGGCCTCAGCCCCGACGAAATCAACGCCGGCCTCGCCACCTTCCAGGCCAGCGCCATGCGCCTCGCCATCGAGAACCTCGGCCCCTACACCGTCATCAACGACGCCTACAACGCCAGCCCCCTTTCCATGCAGGCCGCCATCGACACCCTCGGTATGGTTGCCAGAGGCCGCAAAGTCGCCGTCCTCGGCGACATGCTCGAACTCGGCGAACTTGCCGCCGCCGCCCACAGCCGGGTCGGCGAACAGCTCGCCGACAGCGGCGTCCAGGTCGTCGTCACCGTCGGCGAACAGGCCCGCAACATCGCCGCCGCCGCCCTCGAAGGCGGCGTCAAGGTCGCCGTCGCCTGCGCCGGCCACGACGAAGCCGCCGAAGCCCTGCGCAAACTCCTCCGGTCGGGGGATACTGTACTGGTTAAGGGCTCGCGCGGCATGAAGATGGAAAAAATGCTAACCGTGTTTAAATAACAGGGGATGCTGTCTATTAAGTCCATCTGCTTCGTTGCTCCTCGGCTGCCATCCTCAGCGTACGTTCGTGTACGCTTCCGGTGTCATCCTCCGGTGCGCCTTGCATCTGGAGCTTACTAGACAGCATCGCACAATTCGAATTAACGAAGTACGTTTCATAGGTTACTGGAGGTTTCATTTCGATGCAAAACTTGCTCTACCCGGCGGTCACGGCTTTCCTCATCGCCCTCGCCCTCGGCCCCATCCTCATCCCCGCCCTGCGCCGCCTCAAATTCGGCCAGAGCATCCGCGAGGAAGGCCCCCAGCGCCACCTGGCCAAAGCCGGCACCCCCACCATGGGCGGTGTCCTCATCCTCGTCGCCCTCGCCGTCCCGGCCATAATCTTCGCCGGCAAAAGCGCCGAAGTGTGGCTGGCCCTCTTCGTCACCCTCGGACACGGTCTCATCGGCTTCCTCGACGACTACATCAAAGTCGTCCTCAAACGCAACCTCGGCCTCAAAGCCCGCGAGAAAATTCTCGGCCAGATCATCATGGCCGTCGCCCTCGCATATATTGCCACAACATACTTCGGCCGCGGCACCGACCTGTGGATACCCTTCCTCGGCGCCAACGTCGACTTCGGTCCGCTTTACTACATCCTTATCTTCCTCGTCCTCATCGGCACCACCAACGCCGTCAACCTCACCGACGGCCTCGACGGCCTCGCCGCCGGCACCACCACCATCGCCGCCGCCGCCTACGCCGTCATCGCCCTCGCCTTCGGCAAACAGCCGCTGGCCGTCTTTTGTCTCGCCCTCGCCGGCGCCACCCTCGGCTTCCTCCGCTACAACGCCCACCCGGCCAAAGTCTTCATGGGCGACACCGGCTCGCTGGCCCTCGGCGGAGCGTTGGCCACCGTCGCCGTCCTCACCAAGACCGAGCTGCTGCTCGTCGTCGTCGGCGGCGTCTTCGTCATCGAAGCCCTCTCCGTCATCATCCAGGTCATCTCTTTCAAAACCACCGGCAAGCGCGTCTTCCGCATGAGCCCCATCCATCACCACTTCGAACTCGGCGGCTGGCCGGAAACGAAAGTCGTAACCGTATTCTGGCTGGCCGGCGCCGTCTTCGCCGTGCTCAGCCTGATAATATTCGTCGCCAGTCAGGGAGGAATAA
>CAZHNN010000056.1:0-2505 GCA_964533965.1 uncultured Clostridia bacterium
TGATCGGCAAGATTTCCGGCTGAATCCGGAAACGCGGCTTTATAAAGCCTGAGAGGAAGTATCCGTAATGGAAGGTTTGGATTTCCGGCTGATAGGACTATATACAGCCAACTTTATAATCCTGTTTATATTCTTGCGCTGGATCCTGTATAAGCCGGTCAGGAAGTTCCTGAGCGAGCGCGAGGCACGCTTTTCCACGCGAGTGGAAGACGTGGAGCTGCGCGAGCGCGACGCGCTGCTGGAACAGGTGCACGCCGAGAGCGACGGCATTCTGCGGGACGCGCGTGCGCAGGCCAACCGCCGCGCCGAGCAGATATTGGCTGACGCGGAAAAGCAGGCCAATGAGTACATGGTGCGCGCCCGCAAGGAAATCGCCGATGAGACGCGTTTGGCTCGCCAGCAACTTCGTGAGGAGCTGGTGGACCTTGCCGCCGATATGGCAAGCCGCATCCTCGAACGCGAAGTAACCGCGGAAGACCATAAACGTATAGTCGAGCGTTTCATTTCCCGGGAAAGGGTGGGCTAGCTCATGGATGGCAAGCTGAGCACAGCATTCGCTATGGATGAGCAGACGGTCGCGCAGATCGCCGAAAAGTTTACCGAGCGCATGGGAACGCAGATTCACCTTCGCCAGGAGGTGGATCCGAGCATTATCGCGGGGTTCGTCGTGCAGATCGGGTTCCTTCGCTTTGACTACAGCGCGCGGGCACGGCTCAAGGAATTGACAAGTCATATGTTGAGCGAGGCGTGAGAACCGCCTCAAGGAGCGATAGTATGGAAAACTACAGCGACTCCATCGAGGAGTTGAAGAAAAGCGTAGACAACTTCGAGAGCCATCCGGAGCTCAAGCGCGTTGGTACGGTTATCGACTCGGGCGACGGCATTGTCCGCATCAGCGGTCTGCTGGACTGCAAATACGGCGAGCTGCTCGAGTTTGAGAACGACGCGTTCGGCATTGCCTTCAACATGGAGGAGGATTTTGTCGGCGCGGTGCTGCTCAATAACACCGACAGAGTACGCGAGGGCAGCCGCGTGCAGGGCTCAAACAAAGTGGTGGAGGTTCCCGTCGGCGATGCGCTTCTCGGCCGTGTGGTGAACGCTCTTGGCCAGCCGATCGATGACAAAGGCCGCATCAACACGGCGGTCATGCGCCCGATCGAGTTTGAGGCGCCCGGCATTATGAGCCGTGAAAGCGTGCATCAGCCGCTGCAGACGGGCCTGATGGCCATCGATACGATGATACCGATCGGCCGCGGCCAGCGCGAGCTGATCATCGGCGACAGGCAGACGGGTAAAACTGCCATCGCCATCGATACGATCCTCAACCAGAAGGGTCAAAACTGTATTTGCATTTATGTGGCCATCGGCCAGAAGGCTTCCACCGTGGCGCGCATCGTCAAATCGCTGGAAGACCACGGCGCGATGGAATACACCATCATCGTGGCCGCGATGGCCAGCGATTCCGCGCCGCTGCAGTACATCACTCCCTATGCCGGCTGCGCGATGGGCGAGGAGTTCATGTACCATGGCAGGGATGTGCTCATCGTATACGACGATCTTTCCAAACATGCCGTCGCATACCGCACGATGTCGTTGCTGCTGAAGCGCCCCTCCGGTCGTGAAGCATACCCCGGCGACGTATTCTATCTGCACTCCCGCCTGCTGGAGCGCGCCGCAAAGCTGTCCCCCGAGAAGGGTGGCGGTTCCATGACGGCGCTGCCCATCGTGGAAACGATGGCGGGCGACATTTCTTCCTACATCGCGACGAACGTCATCTCCATCACGGACGGCCAGATATTTTTGGAAAGCGAGCTGTTTTATTCCGGCGTACGCCCGGCAGTAAACGTCGGCTTCTCCGTATCCCGCGTGGGCAGCGCAGCGCAGACCAAGGCGATGAAGAAGGTCTCCGGTCAGTTGCGTCTGGACTTGGCGCAGTACCGCGAGATGGCTGTATTCGCACAGTTCAGCTCTGAACTGGACAAGGCCACGCAGAACCAGCTGGCGCAGGGTGAGCGCCTCACGGAGGTGCTCAAGCAGCCGCAGTACTCCCCCATGCCGATGGAACAGCAGGTAGTGCTGCTCTATGTCGCGTCGAACCGCATGCTCATGGACATTCCGGTGAAGAGCATCGGTGCGTTCAAGGCGGGCTTTATGGAGCACATGCAGACGGTTTATTCCGACGTCTTCCGCCGCATCGCCAGCGAAAATACGCTGGACGATTCGATGATCGAGACGATCAAAAAGGCAGTGGACGAATATAAAAAGACGTTCGTGGCTGAACAGGCTGCGGAGAAGCAGGCGTAGCCCATGCAGAACATCAGCGATATCAAACGGCGCATCAAGGGTATCCAGCAAACCCGGCAGATCACAAAGGCCATGTATCTGATCTCGTCGGTTAAGCTGCGCAAGGCCCTGAATCGTTATGAGAAAAACGCGACGTATATCGATAAGCTCCGCACAACGATGAAGGATATTCTCCTGCACGCAGGTGATATTACGCACCCA
>CAZHNN010000057.1:0-1850 GCA_964533965.1 uncultured Clostridia bacterium
ATGGGTCGAGTTGGTTGGCTGGGGTGGCAGGGGTCGAACCTACGAATGCGGGAGTCAAAGTCCCGTGCCTTACCACTTGGCTACACCCCAAAGAAATGGGGTGAGTAGTGGGACTCGAACCCACGGCCTCCAGGGCCACAACCTGGCGCTCTAACCTACTGAGCTATACCCACCACGATTGGCGCGCCTGAAGGGATTTGAACCCCCGACCCACGGCTTAGAAGGCCGTTGCTCTATCCAACTGAGCTACAGGCGCAAACCTTGCAGCCAGCCGATACTCGCACTCGCCGCTGACGGATTTTTATATTACCATAAGCCATTCCGTTTGTCAACAGCGGGCAGCCGACCGAGCAAAAGAAAGTATACCAGCCGAGCCTCGGTTTGTCAATGCCGGCGTCTACTGTTATGACAATTTTGTTCTACGGCTTTTTTCAAACAGCAGCACCATCAGCAGGAAGCAGACGAAGTATATGCCCGACGCGGCGACAAACAGAAGCTGGGGACTGAAGTGGAAGAGCTCGCCGCCGATGTAGCCGAACGGCGCGCTGGTCAGCAGCGTGAGCGAGAAAAGCACCCCGGTCATGTTGGCGCGCTTGTCGTTGTCCATGCTGGCGTGGCTCAGGCCGTCGATAAAGGGCTGCGCCACGGCTGTACCCACGGATGTGAGCACCATGCTGGCGACCAATACCGCCATCATCACGGGAGCCGAGGGAAAATTCAGGCCCAACAGCGCGAAGCCCGCCGCGCAGAGCAACAGGCTCACATTGAGCGGCATCTTGGGCTGCAGCGCGACAAGGCGCGGTTGCACAAAGAAGTAGATCAGCAGCATGATGGCGGATGTGCCGAAGGCAAAGTAACCAATGTATGAATCGGGCAGGCCCAATGCGTTGGTAATGTACAGCGAGAAGAAGGAACCACGCATGGTGATGGCGATGTTGTAGACGGCCGTCAAAATGAACATAAAGCGCGTCTGCGGCGTCTTCCAGATCTCCACAACCGTCTTGCTCAGGTTCTTGAGCTGCATCCCGATGGATTCGTTTTTGGATGCCTCAATGCGCGCGAGGCCGACGGACGTTTCCTTGACCGCGAGGTTGCGCAGGATGAACATCGCGGTCATCACGACAAATGCGATGCCGATGAGCCAGCGCATGATTGTGACCAGGTCGTATTTTTCCACAAACAGGGACGCGAACGGCACGATGAGGCCAGCTATCAGGTTAGCCACCGTGATCCACGAAAACACCGTCACCAGCAGGTCCTTCTCCGTATCCTCCACGAGCAGGCAAGTCCAGGAGACGTACACGATGCGGTTGACGGCCTGCACGACGGCGGCGATCAGGAAGAAATAGAAGTTCTGCGCCACCGCCCAGATAAGCGTCGCACCGGACCAACTGATGATGTCGAACACTACGGATGCCTTGCGCCTGCCCATCCGGTCCGTAATGGGCGCGGCGAGCACGGAGAAGCAGAATTGGAACACCAAACCTACCGTTGTGATCAGGCCGATCTGTACGGGGGTGCACCCCAGATCTTCCATGTATTTGTAGAAGAACGGGTTAAACAGGTTGAACACGATGCCAAACATCGGCTCAAAACAGAGCATATGAAACGCGTTCTTATTGGCGCGAACGCGCCGAAGCAGAGACCGGTTGCCGGTTTCCTTCACACCCATAATACCCTCCGCGACAAAAGTTCAGGCCGAAAAAAAGCGCCCGGCCAAATGGCCTGACGCAAGCCCTCCGCCCTGCCTGCCCGCAGTCGGAGCGGCAATATGGATCCTGTATTTATCATACATCATTTCATATACAATATCCAGTATGCAAAACAGGCAAAATCTGCGCAGTTCGGTT
>CAZHNN010000057.1:1860-2376 GCA_964533965.1 uncultured Clostridia bacterium
TTTTCGCGCCGGTATATACAATAACCCGGCAAAACAAAAAACACCCAGCCTCTGGGTGATCAGTGTATCGCCCCATCCCCCCACCCCCCCTCCCGCAGGGAAGGGGATGCTCTTCCAGGGCTTCACCCTCGACCCATTTCGGTAGGGGCTACAGCGCGAAGTCCCGCGCTAGAACGTTCCCTCTTGCCAGAAGGAACAGGGAATTACGCCTCCTCCGGCAGTGCTGCCTGCACGGCCTGGGCCTCGGCGGGCGCTTGCGCCGGCTTGGTGTTGATGAAGGCCTTGAACGAGCGGCTCACGATGGAAGGCAGTGTAAACACGCCCATCAGAATGAAGGCAATCAGTATCGTCGGGCGCACGCCGGCAAACTGCGCCACCACGCCGCTGACCGCCATCGCCACGGGCATGAGGCCCTCCAGCACCGTGGTGAATATGCCGAACACCTTGCCGCGGTATTCCGCCGGCACGGTAATCTGCATCACCGTCTGCAGCATCACGTTGACCGTGGAGTTGAAC
>CAZHNN010000058.1:0-2215 GCA_964533965.1 uncultured Clostridia bacterium
GCTGGCCCTCGTGCATGTAGATGGCCTCGTCGTGCAGCAGCATGGGCGCGGCGAAGCGGTCCATCTCGCCGATGACGCGGTGGGTGCCTGTCGTCGTGTCCACGATGATGAAGTTCTCGTTGGAGGCGCTGCGCAGGCTGATCTCCGACGCCGGGAACTCCTCCGCCGACCAGTACCACACGCCGGAGACGTGCCGCAGCACGCCGGCTTCCTCCAGAAACTTCAATATTTGCTCCACACTGTTGCCGCCGTAAGTGTCGCCGTCCTTGAAAGGCAGCTCGAACGCCGCGCACTTCATGTGGCTGAGCAGGATATACAGGTTGTCCGGGTTGACGAGGCCATTCTCCGCGGGCTGGCTCAGGAAGTACTCCGGGTGCTTCATCATGAACTGGTTGATGGGGCTGGAGTTGGCCACGAACACCGTCGCCGCCACGCCCTGCCTGCGGCCGGCGCGCCCGCTCTGCTGCCATGTGCTGGCGATGGTGCCGGGGTAGCCGGACAGCACGCACGCGTCCAGGCTGCCGATGTCGATGCCCAGCTCCAGCGCGTTGGTACTGACCACGCCGCGCACCGCGCCTTCGCGCAGGCTCTTCTCAATGGCCCGGCGCTCCGTGGGCAGGTAGCCGCCGCGGTAGCCGCGCACCAGATTGCTGTCGCCCAACGTATCGCGCACGGCGGACTTCAGATAGCTGACCATGACCTCCATCGCCACGCGCGCCCGGCAGAACACGATCGTGGAGATGCCGTTGACCAGCAGGTCCGCCGCGATCTTGCGCGACTCCAGCAACGCGCTGGCGCGGATGCCGAGCTGCTCGTTAATGACGGGCGGGTTATAGAAAATGAAGTGTTTCTCGCCCTGCGGCGCGCCGTTGCGGTCCACCAGCTCCATCTGCACGCCGGTGATCTGCTCCGCCAGCTCCTTCGGGTTGGCGATGGTAGCCGAGCAGCAGATGAACTGCGGGTGCGAGCCGTAAAATTCGCACAGGCGCATGAGCCTGCGCACGACGTTGGCCAGATGGCTGCCGAACACGCCGCGGTAGCTGTGCACCTCGTCGATGACGATGTATTTGAGATTCTCGAAGAGCTTGACCCACTTCGTGTGGTGCGGCATGATGCCGGAGTGCAGCATGTCCGGGTTGGTCACCACGATGTGGCCGGCCTGCCGCACGGCCTTGCGCGCCGCGGGCGGTGTGTCGCCGTCGTAGGTGTAAGTCTTCACATCCAGCCCGGCTTCCTCTATGAGCTCATACAGCTCGCTGACCTGATCGGCCGCCAGCGCCTTCGTCGGGAACAGATACAGCGCGCGCGCCGTCGGGTCGTTGACGATGGCGTTGAGCACGGGCAGGTTGTAGCAGAGCGTCTTGCCGGAAGCCGTTGGCGTCACCACGGTGACGTTTTTCCCCTCGCGCGTCAGGTCCACCGCCTGCCTCTGGTGGCTGTAGAGCTGCCAGATCTGCCTGCGCTTCAGTGCCCCGGCGATGCGTTCATCCAGCCAATCCGGGAAAGGCTCGAAGACGGCCTCCCGCTTGTCCATGATGTGCCAGTAGGTGATGTTGCGGGCGGTGGCCGGGTTGTCTTTGAAGTGTTGCAGCCATTGGCGCAGGTTCATGGTTCATACCTCTTTAGATGCTCAAACAAGAGTTAGTAAAAAATCTAATACGAAACCCCATCCCCCTACCCCTTCCCACGGGAAGGGGGACTATACGGCGGGGCTTCGCCCCGTACCCCAGTAAAGCAAAACAACGAGGGAAATGCCCCCAGTCAGCGAATGAGCCATCTCATAATTTTGTAGAGTATCGGCATCGCATACGCGAGAGCAAAAAGCATGGAGCACGGCGGCTCATGCCGTTGAGCGGATGTATGTGCGTTTGGCTAACTTACCCCTCCCTCTGGGGGAGGGGCTGGGGAGAGGGATATGCGCTGTTTTCCTTATGGCTACTCCCTGCCTGTCACCGTCATCCGCTTGGATTCGGTGTGCTCCAGCGCATACGCGCACAGCGCCTCCACATCCAGCTTGGCTTCTTCAGCCTCGACACTGCGCAGGGCGGGCCGGGTAACGGGGTGGCGCGGCACGAACACGGTGCAGCAGTCCTCATACGGCAGGATGGAAACATCATATGTGCCGATGTCGCGCGCCTTCTGTATAATCTCCACCTTGTCCAGCGATATTAAAGGCCGCAGCACAGGCAGTTTGCATACGGCGTTGGTTACTTCC
>CAZHNN010000059.1:0-2093 GCA_964533965.1 uncultured Clostridia bacterium
TGGAGCAGTCGATGCCCTTGATCCGGGCGTGGGGATGGGGGCTGCGCACCGCAGCCAGCTCCAGGGCACCGAAAAACCGGATGTCCGCCGAGAAGTCCGCCTGGCCGCAGGCCTTGACCATGGCCGTGGGCCTGGGGTGGGACACGCCCATGGGCGCATCGGTGGGCTTGGGGCGCATGGCGTCCGGGGTGGTCTCGCCCCGCAGGAAGCGGCCGGCCAGCTTCACGGCGGCGATGATGGCCGCATAGCCCGTGCAGCGACACAGGTTGCGCCGCAGGGCCTGCTTGATGTCCTCGGTGCCGGGGTTGTTGTTCTTGTCCAGCAGGGCCTTGGCGGCCATGATCATGCCGGGCGTGCAGAAGCCGCACTGGATGGCCCCGGCCAGGACGAAGGCCTCCTGGATGAGGTGCGGGTTGTCCGGAGTGCCCAGGCCTTCCACGGTCACCACGTCCGCGCCGTCCAGATCGGCCACCTTGACCAGGCAGGAGCGAACGGCCTTGCCGTCCACGATGACCGTGCAGGCGCCGCACTGCCCCTTGCGGTCGCACGACTGCTTGGTTCCGGTGAGGCTCATGCCGTCGCGCAGCAGGTCGATGAGCACCAGGTTCTGGTCGGCCACCACCTGTTTCGCCAGTCCGTTGACCTTCAAGGTGATCTTTTTCATATCCCCCTCAGTTGCAGAACGTGAGGAAATCCTGCTCCAGCCGTGATTCGAACGACGCCGCCGCCCGTCGGGAGAGGGCGACACGCAAATTCTATCAACCGTGACATATCATTGTCAAAGGGCACCTGGCGCGTACCGGCATTTTGTCTCGACAATATCCTCAGACAAAAAAGGCCCCTCGCCGCAACGCGGCGAGGGGCCAGGAAGACACGGGCGGCCGGTCGGCCTACCGGCTTTCCAGCTTCAGGCGCTTGACCACGTTCCGGGCCGCCTGGACCGTGAACTCGGCTTCGCTCAGTTGTTCCTTCTCCTGGGGCGAGATGACCAGCTCGGGCAGGTTCCGCAATTCCTTCTTGGGCGTGACCCCGAACTCCGGCGGGAACTTCATGCTGTGGGCCGTGGCGTCCAGCACCGCGGTCTCGGAGGGTTCGATCAGGCCCAGCTCCCTGGCCCGGATCAGCCCGGCCAGGCACTCGCCGCCCTGGGTGCAGCTGATGTGGCCGTGGCGGTTGGCCAGGAGCATGCCCTCGATGATGGCCTGCTCCTCCACCTGGAGGACCTGGAAGCTGCCCGGGCCGCCGATCTTCTCGTACTGCTCGGCATAGTGGGCCACGCGCGGGAACGACACCGGGTTGCCGATCATGGCCGCCTGGGCCACGCTGGCCGTGACCTTCACCGGCTCGTAATGGCGCTCGGCCGGGTCGCCCACGGCGTAGTAGCGGTAGACCGGGTCGGCGTGGGCCGACTGCACCGCCGTGACGTTGCCGGCGTTGCCGATGGGCACGAACACGCACAGGCGGTAGGTGTCCCAGTCGAAGTGCTGGGCCACCTCGAAGGCGTAGGACTCCTGGCCCAGGATGCGCCAGGCGTTCTTGGAGTTGAGCAGGGCCACCCGGTAGTTGTCCGCCAGGTGCTCCACCACCTTCATGCAGTCGTCGAACACGCCCGGGATCTCCAGGACCACGGCCCCGCTGCCCAGGGGCTGGGCCAGCTGCTGCGGGGTCACCTTGCCCTGGGGCAGGAGCACCACCGAGGTGATGGGGTGCCCCACGTAGGCCGCGTACAGGGCCGCCGAGGCCGAGGTGTCGCCCGTGGAGGCGCACACCGTGAGCACGCTGTCCCAGGCGTTCTCGCGCACCAGGGCCTTGAGGTAGCTGAAGGCGCAGGCCATGCCCCGGTCCTTGAAGGAGCCCGAGGGGTTCTGGCCGTCGTTCTTGAAGTGCATGGGGATGCCCAGCAGGTCGGTCAGGGCCCGGCTGGCCCGGATGACCGGCGTGTCCGCCTCGCCCAGGTAGACGATGTCCTCCTCGGCCAGGATGGGGGCCATCAGCTCGTAGAAGCGGAACACGCCCCGCAGGGCCGTGGTCTTGGAGGCCGCCCGCTTGTCGAACAGGGACTTCCAGTAGGTGGGCGGATTCTCGGCCAGGGT
>CAZHNN010000060.1:0-366 GCA_964533965.1 uncultured Clostridia bacterium
TATGGCGCTCACCAACTCGACTTCTGCCCCGGCTAGAGCTATCGTGGCCGGCGCCACATACAAACCGCCGATAGCCGTGGGTTTGATCACATCCTGCAACGCGGCGGCCTCAATGAGCACATCGTACATGCAGCCATTGATCGACTGCTTCTCAATGCCCGCGCCGCTGGTAGCGTTTCCTTGCGGATCAAGATCGACAATAAGCACTTTACGGCCGGCTACGGCCATATAGGCGCCCAAGTTCACGGCAGTGGTGCTTTTGCCGACTCCGCCTTTTTGGTTAACTACGGCTACGGTTCTTCCCATATTGGCGCCAGCCTCCAGGTCTTTTTACTGCGATTTGGGGGCACAAAAAAGAAGCCCACC
>CAZHNN010000060.1:376-2090 GCA_964533965.1 uncultured Clostridia bacterium
CACCGACCTTCTTGACTTCGTCTTGGTCAATGGGCTTTCCTTCCGAAGCCATGCCTTAGCCTGCTATCGTTATAACGGCGTTTTCATAGGCACGCCGGGCCTCCGGGGAAAGGCTGGCATGGTATTGCGCTTCTTCTCATACCAAACTAATGTTCTCGCTCCAGCTTCTCTGGGAAGTTGAAAGCGCTCGATCTGCGGCTCGCCGCAGCCAAGGGTCTTCGCCGCCTTTAGCGCCGCATTTGCCTCCTCTTCTCCCTCTGGCCCTTTCATAGCCAGAAACCCGCCACCTTTGCGCACCAAAGGCACACAATACTCAAGCAAAACTGGCATGCGCGCCACTGCTCTGGCCACAGCGACATCGCATGTCTCTCTAATGCTCTTCTGTTGGCCAAGCTCTTCGGCCCTGGAATGTACGCATTGCACCCTATCCAGCCCTAGCTCCTCAACAGCCACTTTCAAGAACTCGATGCGCTTTTTCAGAGAATCGGTCAATAGCCACTCCATATCAGGCCGTAAAATCGCTAGCGGCACGCCGGGAAAACCAGCGCCAGTGCCGACATCCACAGCTCTTCCGCCTGTTGGCCAGACGCCGGACCGTAAACAAGAGAAAGAGTCCACAAAGTGCTTGATCGCCATCTCTTCTGGCCCGACTAACGAGGTGAGGTTCATGCGTTCATTCCACTCTACCACCAGTTTGGCAAATGCTAGGCACTTTTTCAGTTGATCATCCTTAAGTTCGATGCCTATTTCATGAGCGCATGCCGCGCAAGTCTCAGTGAAAACAGTGTCAAACACCAAAGACCCCTCCAATGGATCGAGGCATATTGCGGCACGCATACGGTTTCATCTATGCCGCCGTAACCCTTCCAGATAGACAAGCAATAAGGAAATATCTGCTGGCGACACGCCCGGGATGCGCCCAGCCTGCCCCACAGATGTCGGACGCACTCGCTCCAACTTCTCGCGTGCTTCCCGGGATAGGCCGCCGATATCGGTGTATGCCACATTGTCGGGGATGCGCCGCTCCTCCATGCGCCTTTGAGCCGCTACATGGCGCTGCTCACGCTCCTCATAACCGGCATAGCGCAGATCGTTGGCCACCGCCTCGATCACTTCGGGCGGCAGCAACGGTCTCTCCGGGTCCAATGGCGCCAAGCCCGCATAACTCACTTCAGGGCGCCGCAGCAGCTCCGCCAGAGTTGTGCCCGAAGCTAGCGGCGTGGAGCCCATTTCCTGCAGCACGCTTGTTGTGACTGCTCCAGGTTGCGCAGTGATTGTCGCCAAGCGCTTTTTCTCGGCTTGTATTGCCTCGTTTTTCTGCATGAACAACTCGTATTGCTCTTCACTAATCAATCCTAGATTGTGTCCGAGAGCAGTTAGCCGCCGATCAGCAGTATCTTCCCGCAAAAGAAGCCGGTATTCGGCTCTGGAAGTGAGCACCCGGTAGGGCTCACCGGTGCCCTTGGTGACAAGATCGTCGATCAGCACACCGATGTACCCCTGCGACCGCTCGATCACCACCGGCTCTTGGCCCCGAATGTAGCGGACAGCGTTGATCCCTGCCATCAACCCCTGCGCAGCCGCTTCTTCGTAGCCGGTGGTGCCGTTTATCTGACCAGCTGTAAACAGCTCCGGATGCTTCTTTACCTGTAGCGCATGGTTTAGCTGCAATGAGTCCAGGCAATCGTACTCAATGGCGTAACCGCAACGTGTG
>CAZHNN010000061.1:0-2088 GCA_964533965.1 uncultured Clostridia bacterium
CGAAACATTACTTTCGCTTCATTCTGGCCATGGATAGATCACCTGGTTTCGGGTCTAATCCGTGCAACTATATCGCCCTATTCAGACTCGCTTTCGCTGCGGCTCCGGGTGTCACTCCCTTAACCTCGCTACACAGATTAACTCGCCGGTTCGTTCTACAAAAAGCACGCCATCATCCCATTACTGAGACTCTGACAGTTTGTAAGCGTGTGGTTTCAGGTTCTATTTCATTCCCCTCACCGGGGTGCTTTTCACCTTTCCCTCACGGTACTTGTTCACTATCGGTCGTCAAGGGTATTTAGCCTTGGGGAGTGGTCTCCCCAGCTTCCCACAGGATTTCGCGTGTCCCGTGGTACTCAAGAACAAAAGCGGAAGTCCAGACCCTTTCGCCTACGGGGCTATCACCCGCTATGGCTCTCCTTTCCAGAAGATTCAACTAGGATCAGGATTTCTTACTTCCGTTACGAGTTACCGCCCGTAAACCTTTTGCCTTACAACCCCACTCTCAAGCAACGCCGGTAAGCTTTAACACTTGGGTGGTTTGGGCTTCTCCCCGTTCGTTCGCCACTACTAGGGGAATACTCTCTTTTCTTCGGGGTACTTAGATGTTTCAGTTCCCCCACTTGCCTCCTACCGTTCTATGTGTTCAAACGGTGGTGTAGAGACATAACTCTCTACGGGTTGCCCCATTCGGGAATCCCCGGCTGAGCTTGCTAACAGCTAACCGAGGCTTATCGCAGCTACGCCACGCCCTTCATCGGCCCTTGACGCCAAGGCATCCACCTCACGCCCTTAGTAGCTTAACCCATACCTCTTTATTTCCTCGGCAGAAACCGAAGTATCCATCCTATTCAGTTCTTAATGTGCTTCCCAGCTTAGTGGCTGGGATCTAGCAGAATCAGTCACCTGATTACTCCTAAGTCCCAGACAGTAAACTTCTTCTCTTGTTTAAAGTGCCTTGCTGCTTGACCAGAGTCTCTTGGGCATAAAGAAGGCTTGATACAAGATCAAGCCGTTACTCTCGCTTCTCTTGTACCGGACTTCTATTTACTTGCCCAAAAGGTCTCTTTCAGTCATGCTTTGGTTTCTTGCTCCCCTTAACACTTACTCTTGTCGTAAGCGGTCCTAGGAGTATACAAACCTAACAGCCCATGTGTCAAGGAGACGCTTAGTTCCTTACTTACCCCTGACGGGCTTAAAGCTTTGAGCTTAGCTGCTCATCAGCATGGAGCTTTGAGCTTAGCTGCTCTCCGCTTATCCTTGGTGGAGATGAGGAGACTCGAACTCCTGACTTCCTCCGTGCAAGGGAGGCGCTCTCCCAACTGAGCTACATCCCCGAGACTCTTGGTGGGCGTTTCTGGATTCGAACCAGAGGCCTCACCCTTATCAGGGGTGTGCTCTAACCAGCTGAGCTAAACGCCCGTGGCGGGAAATTGCCTTTACCGGTTAACGTGCAAATGTCTGGTCGAATAAATCCGACCCTACAGTACCTTAAACCAAGTAAAGAGTGGCAGTGAGTGAGCTCGGCTAGGCATAGAACCAAGGAGACTTACGCCTCATTGTTTGTGTCCTATGATTGACCTAGGAGTGAATCAAAGCTTAAAGCCCTGATTGGTACTCCCTAGAAAGGAGGTGATCCAGCCGCAGCTTCCGCTACGGCTACCTTGTTACGACTTCGTCCCAATCACCAACCCCACCCTCGACGGCTGCCTCCTTACGGTTAGCTCACCGGCTTCAGGTGTTGTCGGCTTTCATGACGTGACGGGCGGTGTGTACAAGGCCCGGGAACATATTCACCGCAATGTGCTGACTTGCGGTTACTAGCAACTCCGACTTCATGCAGGCGGGTTGCAGCCTGCAATCCGAACTGAGACCGGCTTTTTGGGATTAGCTCCGGGTCGCCCCTTGGCAGCCCATTGTACCGGCCATTGTAGCGTGTGTGTAGCCCAGGACGTAAGAGCCATGCTGACTTGACGTCATCCCCACCTTCCTCCGGTTTTCTACCGGCAGTCTCGCTAGAGAATTCAACTAGCGACGAGGGTTGCGCTCGTTGCGGGACTTAACCCAACACCTCACGGCACGAGCTGA
>CAZHNN010000062.1:0-1939 GCA_964533965.1 uncultured Clostridia bacterium
TGGAGCGGCTCACGAGCCACTTGGGCGACCTCGGGGGCATCTGTCTGGATACGGCATATGGCTTCGCTTCGTTTCAGTTCAAGATGATGCGCGGCTGGTGCTACCTCATCGCAGACGAGCTGTGCGGCATGCGCTTCCTGCGCAGCGTGAACACCCCCGGCGGCGTGCGCCGGGACTTCACCCTCGGCAAGGAAGCCAGCGTCATCGCGCAGCTCATGAAGATCGAGGCGGAGCTGGCGGATACCTCGGACATCATTCACGGCAACAGCCTGTTTATCGACCGCGTGGAAAACACCGGCGTGCTGCCCGCAGACGTCGCGCGCGATCTCAACGCCGTGGGCCCGGGCGGACGGGCCAGCGGCCAGCGGGGCGACGTGCGCCGCGACTTCCCCTACGCCGCGTATGCCGGGCTGCGGTTCGCCGTGCCGGAGCACAACAACGGCGACGTGAACTGCCGCATGAACACCAAGCTGGAAGAATGCTTCGAATCCATCCATCTGATGATCCAAGCGCTGGAAACCATGCCGGACGGCCCCACATGGGAAGCGCTGCCGGACTTGGAGCCGTACCGCGCCGCGTTCGGCATGACGGAAGCGCCGCGCGGCGAAAACATACACTGGCTCATGGCCGGGGAGGACAACACGGTGTTCCGGTACAAGATACGCACGCCGAGCTTCTGCAACTGGCCGGCGGTCTGCCACGCGGTGCGCGGCAACATCGTGCCGGACTTCCCGCTGATCAACAAGAGTTTCAACCTGTCCTACGCGGGCAACGATTTGTGAGGAAAGCACCATGTTCAAGACGCTGAAAAAGCTTGTGAAATACCCCCGGCTCACCCTCGCCTACCCCAACAAACCGATGGAAAGCAGCCGTTTCGCCGCCTGCCCCCAAATCGACGCGGGCAAATGCACGCGCTGCGGCACATGCGCCGCGCACTGCCCCTCCCGCGCCATGGTGTTGGATGAGGCGTCGGGCGTCGGCATCAATCTGGACGAGTGCATCATCTGCGCGCACTGCGAAGACGTGTGCCCGGCGGGCGCCATCCGCATGACGGACCGCTTCGAGCTGGCGCAGCGCAGCCGCCAAGCGATGCGGGCCTGCGCCATCGTGCCGGACGAGGGCACGCTGACGGACGAACCTTATGAAGTAACCGCAGAAAAGCTGAAGGAGAAAATCCGCCGGGTTTACGGCAGGAGCCTGCAGATCCGCGAGGTGGACGCCGGAAGCTGCAACGGCTGCGACTACGAGGTGAACGCGCTGAATAACCCGATGAACGACATCGAGCGGCTGGGCATCCACTTTGTGGCTTCCCCGCGCCACGCGGACATGCTGCTGGTGACCGGCGCGGTCACGCGCAACATGGAACTGGCGCTGCTCAAGACCTACAACGCCACGCCCGACCCCAAGCTCGTCGTGGCGGTTGGGGCGTGCGCCTGCAGCGGCGGCATCTTCCGCGGCTCCTATGCCACGCGCGGCGGCGTGGGAAGCGTGCTGCCCGTGGACGTCTACATCCCCGGCTGCCCGCCCCGCCCGCAAGCCATACTGCATGGGATATTGATGGCGCTGGGCAAGGTGAAATAGCGCACGCTAGACAGGATGTATAAAGAGAGAGCCAATCCGATGTGGGTTGGCTCTTTCTGTCGACAGCCCCAGCCCCCTACCTCTTGGGCTGTTCTTAGGGCTTCGCTCCAGCCCATTCTGATGAAGCGGCGAGGCGGCTGTTGTTGACTAACGCGCTGTAGACGGTGTGCGACCCAGACGCATGCGAACATACTCCTCCCCCGGATTGGGGGAGGGGCAAATAAGAAGACTGTCCTTTCCAGCAAAGCTACGTCTTCCGCCTTTCTCCCACCTTGCAAAGGGAGAGTGCCACCGCTGCGGCGAGGTGGACTAAGTGGGGCGCGGGGCGCAGCCCCGTACCATAAAGCCCCCTCTCCCA
>CAZHNN010000063.1:0-1877 GCA_964533965.1 uncultured Clostridia bacterium
TCGGCGTGAAGTCCACCTTGAAGTCGCCCGTCATGATTACCTTACCCACGGGCGTGGAGATCGCCAGCGCCACGGAATCCATGATGCTGTGGCTGGTCTTGATAAATTCCACGTTGAAGCAACCGAGGTTGACCTTCTCTCGCGGAGCGACCTCCCGCATGGATGCATCGGTGATGCCGTTCTCCGCCAGTTTGTACTGCGCCAACATGATGGTCAGCTTCGTGCCGTATACGGGCACGTTCAGGTTGCGCAGCACATAGGGCAGCGCGCCGATGTGGTCCTCATGCCCGTGCGTCAGCACGATGGCGCGCACTTTCTGCCGGTTCTTCTCCAGATAGCTGGTGTCCGGTATCACCAGGTCGATTCCGGGCATCTCCTCCGTTGGGAACGAGAGCCCCGCGTCGATGACGATAATGTCGTTGCCGTACTCCAGTACGGTCATGTTCTTGCCGATTTCCTCCACTCCGCCGATCGGAATGACTTTAAGCCTCGCAGGCTTTCTTCTTGACATCTATAGGATACCTCCAGTGTTAATTGTCGCAATGAAACAACAATGATCAGTATGACCATTGAAGCGGGCTGGAATGACTCTGATCCACCCCGAATGAAATTTGGCAGGACTTTTCGATGGGCTCAAACGAATGAGCAATGAGATGGGAAGTCAATTAGCCTTGCGCCCACAGGAACCAAACGGCTGCGGAGAGGGAAAAGCAAACCGGCGCAACGCAACAAAACAGCCATTTGCCGGTACGGCACACCGGCTCAATGGCGGCAGGCAACAAGTAGTTGCCGGTCTATGCGATCCGCACGCCGCAGGGCCAGCACACGCCGCCCGGGGACAAGGGATCCGCACCGGCAGAAGTAACATCATTGCCCAATGAAACAACCCGTATGAGCATGAAAAGCCCCTTCATGCTCTCTCATATCGTATAGTATACTGCAATTTTGTGCAAAAGAAAAGCCCCGCGGCTGTTTTTCGCCGCGGGGCTGAGTTTATAGAGGTTATCCCAGATACTTCGCGCGCTTCTTGTAGTGCGTGTGCAGCAGCTCGTGGGCCTTGTGGCCGCCGGGCTCGCCCAAGTATTCCTTGTAGATCTTCTGGATGGAGGGGTTCTCGTGCGACTTGCGCAGCGGCAGCGAGGCGTCCTCTTCATAGATGGCCTTGGCGCGCTCCACGCGTACGTCGGTGTAGTACTTCACCTCGTCGGAGACCAACGGCTGGCCGCCGCCCGTGGCGCAGCCGCCGGGGCAGGCCATGATCTCGATGAAATCATACTGCTTCTCGCCGCTCTTGATGGAATCCAGCAGCTTGCGGGCATTGCCCGTGCCGTGCGCCACGGCTACGCGCACATCCAGGTCGCCGATCTTGATGGTGGCTTCCTTCACGTCCGCAACGCCGCGCACTTGGTTGAATTCGACCTTCTCGAGCGTCTTGCCCGTGAGCACCTCATACACGGTGCGCAGAGCCGCCTCCATCACACCGCCGGTCGCGCCGAAGATAACGGCGGCGCCGGTGGAATCGCCGAGCACCTCATCGAACTTCTCGTCCGGCAAGCGGATGAAGTCGATGTTCTGCTGCTTGATCATGCGGGCCAGCTCGCGCGTGGTGATGGAGATGTCCACATCCGCGTAGCCGTTGGCGGAAAGCTCCGTGCGGCCGACTTCGAACTTCTTGGCCGTGCAGGGCATCACGGACACGACGACGATCTTTTCCGGATCGATGCCGTTGACCTCGGCGTAGTAACTCTTCAGCACGGAACCCATCATCTGCTGCGGAGACTTGCAGGTGGAGAGGTTGTCGATGAACTCGGGGTAGAAATGCTCACAGAACTTCACCCAGCCGGGGCTGCAGCTCGTGATGAGCGGCAGCTTGCCGC
>CAZHNN010000064.1:0-1610 GCA_964533965.1 uncultured Clostridia bacterium
TGGTAGGCCACACCGGCATCCTGGATGCGGCTATCAAGGCTATCCAAGCTGTGGATGAGTGCGTTGGCATCGTTATGGATGCAATCCTCTCCGTTGGCGGCACCTGCCTGCTGACGGCTGACCACGGCAACGCAGAGTGCATGATGGACGACGAAGGCAACCCGATGACCGCGCACACGACCAACCCGGTGCCGATCGTATTCATCAGTGACATGATCAAGAACAAGACGCTGCGCCCCGGTGGATCCCTGTGCGACATCGCCCCGACCCTTTTGCAGATCATGGAAATTGCACAGCCGAAGGAAATGACCGGCAAGACGCTCCTAGTGTAAAAATCCGAAAGGGCAAATAACGGGAATGGGTAGACCCGTGCGTAAACTCACGAAACCCATATGCTATACCGCAATGCTGTTTTTGCTTTGCGCGATTACGCTTGCCGGTTGTATAAAGGCAAAGCCCGAACAAAGCGAAATGGTTATTAAAACTCCGTACCCGGTGCTGGCTACGCCTGCGCCGGGTATGCTGTATATTGTCAAGGACGGCGCACGGCTGCGAAGTGCGCCGAACGCTTCTTCCGCCATCATCCGGACGCTCAAATGCAGCGATACAGTCCTTTGGCTTCATGACGAGGGGAACTGGTGCAAGGTGAAATTGCAGAACGTTACGGGGTATATCGCTCGCGAGCTCGTGTCGGAAACGGAGATCTTTCCACAGCTTCCCGACGCGCTTGTCAATCCGCGCATCGTCGTATATAAGAGCGAGCGCACGCTTTTGCTCTGCGATGCAGACAGGGTATATGACAGGTACCATATCGGCCTTGGTTGGCAGCCCGTTGGATATAAAGAGTGCGAGGGCGACGGCAAAACGCCGGAAGGGTCGTATTATGTCTGCACCAAGAACCCGAACAGCAGATATTATCTTTCCCTTGGCGTGTCCTACCCGAATATCGAGGACGCAAAGCGGGGACTTGCCGCAGGGAGTATCGACCAACTCACCTATACGAGCATTCAAAGGGCTATCGTCAACCGCCTGTGTCCACCGTGGAACACGGCTTTGGGCGGTGAGATCATGATACACGGCTCGGGGTCGCAAAGCGATTGGACGGCAGGTTGCATTGCGGTGGACAACAAAGTGATGGACATTCTGTATCGCATGTGCCCGATCGGAACCAGAATAGAAATTTATCCCTGAGTGCGGCGAACTTGCTACATTTGCCTGCGAAACAACGATATTCAAAAAACGAATTTTGACGACTTAAAGCCCCAGCATTGCTGCCGGGGCTTTAAGCTATGGAAAGCAGTTTCTGTCAGGAGGTGTGCTTCCACCATACAATATGCCGTCGGCAAAACATTTGATACCTTGGGCTACAATTGGATTTTCTATGCGGCGGAAAGGTTATGCCGTACCTTCGGCTGAGCGCTATAACCGGATGAAGGGAAACGGCAAGCAAAACGCCCGGAGCGTAAGCGCCGGACGCTTTGAAATGGATCGGGGACAAAGAAGAACCGGGTGGTCGGGGCGTACTTGGATGTATCTCGTTCCGCCCCAACCAGTAATGGTTCTTTTGGCAGCAATCCAAACTCGGAATTGCTATCGCCGCTTATAGATTG
>CAZHNN010000065.1:0-1579 GCA_964533965.1 uncultured Clostridia bacterium
ACCGGACCGCGGGCGGGCGGCTTGAGATCGACCCGGACCGCCACATCGGGCTGACGATGTGTCTGACGCCTCCGGCGTTCGAATCCGGCGGCGGTGGGCTGATCTCCAGCTTCAACGACTATTCCCGGTTCGGGCGGATGCTGGCCGGGTACGGGCAGCTGGACGGCGTGCGAGTCCTCCGGGAGGAGACCGTGCGCGCCTTTGAGGCGGACCAGTTGACGGACGCCCAGCGGAGCACGCTCGCCTTCGCCACCTCGAAAGGGTACGGCTACGGGCGGCTGATGCGGGTGTGCGTCGATCCTGGCGCCACCGCCTCGCCGGCCACCCAGGGGGAATTCGGCTGGGACGGCTGGACGGGCGTCTACATGGCGGTCAGCGCCCGGCGGAACCTGTTCCTTCTATACTTGACGCAGGTCAGCGAGGGCGTCTACCCCGACATCACGGACGGCCTGCGCACCCTCGCGGCCGAGTGCCTCCGATAGGCGCGGCCGGCCGGCGGACCAAGCCCAACCGCATTGTCCGGCACCGCCGCAATTTTAACCGGGTTTTGCGATGAAAAAGCCGGCAAATGCGGGTAAAATTGGGAACAAAGTCCGGCGAAGGCCCGTCGATCTGTGGATGGCCGGGCGCGGTCCCGGTCGCAGCGATATTTCGATCAAATGCGTTTGAACCAAACGGCATGGGAGTGGTACCGATGATAACCCGCGGGGCGCGCGGCGCGTTCGCGCTGGCGCTAATCATGATCCTGGCACTTTGCCTGACCAACGCGGCGGGGGCTGCCGCCGCGGCGACGCCCGCGCCCGCCGACGAGAGCGGCCTGACGTCGGGGGAGCAACAACTGCTGGATGACACCTTCGGCGGCGACGCTACCTCCGCCCCGGACGACACCCTCGCCCCGGACGATCAGGATTCCAGCGACGATGACGCCGTCGTCACCGACCCCACCGATCAGGAACAGTTCCTGACCGACCTGATGGGCGAACTGAACGTGGACGACACCAACGCGCTGGATCAGGTCAACAAGATGACCCACATCCTGCTGATCGGCATCGACGCCCGCCCCGGCCAGAAGACCGGCCGCAGCGACACGATGCTCCTGCTCACCATCGACGCCAGCCACCAGTGCCTGAAGCTGACCAGCTTCATGCGCGACCTGTACGTGGAGATCCCGGGCGAGAAGAACAACCGGCTGAACTCCTCCTACTACTTCGGCGGGCCGGATCTGCTGCTCAAAACCTTGAAGAAGAACTTCGGCGTCAAGATCGACTACTACGCCGCGGTCAACTTTTCGCTGCTGGCCGACCTGATCGACCAGATCGGCGGGCTCACCCTGACCATCGAGGATGAGACCCAGATGAACAACATCAACAAAGTCATCATGGAGGACAACGTCGTCCTGAAGAAGGCGTACCCGGACAAGGGCATTGAGACGGACGACAACCTCCTGACCAAGACGGGTGAGCAGCTGCTCAACGGCCGCCAGGCCCAGGCCTACGCCCGGTACCGCAAGGGTTCCGACGACTTTGAGCGCACCACCCGCCAGCGGGATGTCATCCTGAAGGCGATAGAAAAGGTCGCG
>CAZHNN010000066.1:0-1530 GCA_964533965.1 uncultured Clostridia bacterium
ACAGCACGTCGCCGGCCTGGGGAACGTCGGACAGGCCGAGCACCTCCACCGGCGTGGACGGCAGGGCCTTCTTCACCTTGTCGCCGCGGTCGTTGACCATCGCCCGCACCTTGCCGAAGGCGACGCCGGCGATGATCGAATCGCCGACATGCAGCGTGCCCTTCTGGATGAGGACGGTGGCCACTGGGCCACGGCCCTTGTCCAGCTGGGCCTCGATGATCGTGCCGAGGGCCGCACGGTTGGGGTTGGCCTTCAGATCGCCCACTTCGGCCACCAGCAGGATCATCTCCAGCAGGTCGGGGATGCCCTGTTTCGTATACGCCGACACCGGCACCATGATCGTGTCGCCGCCCCAGTCCTCGGGCAGCAGGCCGTGGTCGGACAATTGCTGTTTGACCCGGTCGGGGTTGGCGCCGGGACGGTCCATCTTGTTGATGGCCACGATGATCGGCACGTTGGCCGCCTTGGCGTGGTTGATCGCCTCGATCGTCTGCGGCATTACTCCGTCGTCCGCGGCCACCACCAGGATAGCGATATCGGTGACGTTGGCGCCGCGGGCCCGCATGGCCGTAAAGGCCTCGTGGCCAGGCGTGTCGAGGAAGACGATCCGTTTGCCCTGATGGTTGACCTGGTAGGCGCCGATATGCTGCGTGATGCCGCCCGCTTCCTGGGCGGTCACGTTGGTCTGGCGGATCGAGTCGAGCAGCGACGTCTTGCCATGGTCGACGTGGCCCATGATCGTAACCACCGGCGGCCGCGTCACCAGGCTGGCCGCATCGTCCTCGATGGCGGCGATCTCGGTCGGGTCGGCCTCTGGCGGCAACTCCTCCACCGTCACGCCGAACTCGCTGCCGACGATGGCGGCAGTGTCGTAATCGATCTCCTGGTTTATCGTCGCCATGATGCCGAGCGTCATGAGCTTCTTAATAATCTCGCTTACTTCCCGGCTCATCTTCGCGGCCAGGTCCTTGACGGTCAGGGACGGGCCGATCTTGATGCTCTTCGGCCTCACCGGTTCCGGTTTCGGCGTCTGCGGGCGCTGTCCGCCGGCGGCGTGACGCCCGGCCGGACCGCGGCGGTTGTTGTCGCCCCTGTCCCCGAACGGTCTGCCCTGATCGCGGCGCTGCGGCCCCTGGCCCGGGCGCGACGAAGAAGGACGGCCTGGCGGCCCGCCGGCCGGTCTGCCGCCGGCTTGCGGCCCCTGGCCCGGGCGCGGCGCAGAAGGACGGCCTGGCGGCCCGCCGGCCGGTCTGCCGCCGGCTTGCGGCCCCGGACCACCGGGCCTCGGTCCCATGGGCGGGCGGCCCTGCGGCGACTGTCCCATCGGCGGCCTGCCACCATACTGCTGCGGTCCCGGACCCTGTCCCGGACCGCCGGGCCTCGGACCCATAGGCGGTCGGCCCTGAGGAGGCTGCCCCATCGGCGGCCCGCCACCATACTGCTGCGGCCCTGGACCCTGTCCCGGCCCGCCGGGCCTCGGCCCCATAGGCGGTCGGCATTGCTGCGGCGGCTGCCCCATCGGCGGCCTGC
>CAZHNN010000067.1:0-1521 GCA_964533965.1 uncultured Clostridia bacterium
AAAGGGAAAAGCGGATACACGGTTCTTACACAGTATAGGCAAAACGGGTAAGCCGAAAGGCAGGAGGCGCGCAGGATGATCAGCGTGGAACCCATTCGAGACCGGGAGAAAATCAAGGAGATCGAAGCGAAACTGGCGGCGCTGGACACGGACATCGGGCGCAAGCAATACCTGCTATTTGAGATCGGCATCTACCTTGCGCGTCGGATCAGCGACATGATCGTGATGCGGGTAGGCGACATCCGCGGGCGCGAGGTGTTCATCATCCGCGAGAAGAAAACCAAGAAGCGGATCGAGCTGCCCATCCCGCAGGAACTGCAAAAGATCGTTCGCCAGCGCCTCAAGGGCATGGCGGACGATGAGTACATCTTCCAGAGCCGCCAGCGCGACCCCAAGGGGCGCGTGACGCACATCAGCCGGAAGACGGCATATAACTATGTGCAGGCCATCAAGGAGATCGGCGACCTGGGCTTTCCTTTTGCGTGCCACTCGCTGCGGAAAACGTTCGGGTACCATTACTACATGCGAACACGTGATATCGCAATGCTGATGGATCTTTTCAACCACAGCAAGGAAAGCATCACGCTGATTTATATCGGGATTGCGATTGATGAGAAACGGCGGGCGCTGATGAAGTGGAAGTATTAATATATTTACTGTGTTTTTGTTAATCCAGTGTTTGCATTGAATATCAATTTATGGTATATAATGTTAAAATACCGTGTGGAGGCGTTAATATGAACGGGAATTTCTCATGCTCAGAATCAGGGTGTTCAGAACCTATTGTTGGACAATGTATGGGATATAAAGCTCCATGCGGACGTTTCTACTGTGCCAAGCATTCAAAAGGCAGGTTGTGTACCTCATGTGCTGCAGCCGAGGTACAAGATGAACTTGAGCAGCTATACGATGCACGAGCAAAGGAGATACCGAAAAGAGGACAACTCGCGGCCATTTCAGTTGGTTGGCTAGTCTTATTATTCTTTTTATTATATCCAATGTGGAAGTTGTTGGGGGATGTTGCGATAGTATTATGGGGAATCCTTATGCTGGGTGGCTCGATTGGCATCAATTTTATGTGGGTTCACCAGATGAAGAAGAAGGCTTTGGAGGTCGAGCAGGATCTACCAAATTTTTCGGGGTATTTCGAAGCATGGCGGAAAAAGAAGTCTGTTGAAATGACGAATGTTTTAGCAGGTGTTGCGATTGCGGTTGTAGTCGGGACAGCGGCTTGTGCCATTTTATCTAGACGTAGATCATAGCGAATGCCCGCGATTGAAGACCTGACAAATTGAATGATACTGGCAAGCCGTCCTAATAGGATACCCTATTTCAATTCCTTTTCACCTATAGCGTCTATTCTCGTACAAGGTATAAGAACGCGCCCTGCCGTTTGGCTAGGCGCGTTTATCATGCAGGCTATTTACCAATATTTACACATTTGCAGACGCATGATACAATATTGAGACAGTAACAGTTGAATTTCACCGCTCGCCCGATATCACATGTTTCCGCTGTGCC